>NZ_JAQGPN010000001.1:1703000-2408500 GCF_028826155.1 Mesorhizobium shangrilense | reverse complement strand
ATGCGCATCCCCATGCTGGCCGCTGCCGCCAACCTCGCCGAGAGCGACGAACTGAAGCCGAAGCCGCGCGCAGCACTGCGCGAGGTCGCGGCCAACTTCGCCCGCTGGCAGGAGATGCTGGACACCAAACCCCACACCGAGCTCGCCGAGATCATCCTGGAGGAGTCCGGCTACACCGACATGTGGAAGAACGACCGCTCGGCCGAGGCGCCGGGCCGGCTCGAAAACCTCAAGGAGCTGATCCGCTCCATGGAGGAATACGAGTCGCTGCGCTCCTTCCTCGAGCACGTCGCGCTGGTCATGGACGCCGAGCAGAACGAGGATATGGACGCCGTGTCCATCATGACGCTGCATTCGGCCAAGGGCCTGGAATTCGAGACGGTCTTCCTGCCCGGCTGGGAGGAAGGCCTGTTTCCCCACCAGCGCGCATTGGACGAAGGCGGCCGTTCGGGTCTGGAGGAGGAACGCCGCCTCGCCTATGTTGGCCTCACCCGGGCCAAGAAGAACCTGCACCTCTGGTTCGTCTCCAATCGCCGCATCCACGGGCTCTGGCAGTCGACCATCCCGTCGCGCTTCCTCGATGAGCTTCCCGAGGCCCATGTCGAAATCAGCGAGGGCGGCTCCTCCTACGGTGGCTACGGCAATTCCTATGGCGGATCTGGCCGCGGCGGCTTCCGCGAACCGGGCCGCCAGAACCCCTACGGGGCCTCGCGCTTCGATTCGGTCGGCGAAAAGTCCTTCTCGAACAGCTATTCGACGCCCGGCTGGGCTCGCGCCCAGGCGAACCGCACGGAGGCGACCGACCGCAACTGGGGCTCGCGCTCCGGCCACCAAGTCGAGCGCATCGGCTATGGCGAAACCGATTCCGGCTACGGCGCCGGCCGCGGCTCGGTGAAGGGCCGCACCATCGATGGCGAGCTGGTCGCGAAATCCGTCTCCGACACTCCGTCCGCCTTCCATGTCGGCGACCGCGTGTTCCACCAGAAGTTCGGAAACGGCAACATATCGGCCATCGAAGGCAACAAGCTCACCATCGACTTCGACAAGGCCGGCCAGAAGAAGGTGCTCGACGGGTTCGTCACCGCCGTGTGAACTTTCTCCCCGTCGTCACGTCGCTCCGCACACATCCGCGTGAGTGGACTTTGGGGACGCCATCGGTTAGCCAACCCCGGCAAACATCCATCTGGACATTTCCCCCGGACCCTCCTTTGTCGCGCTATCGCAGTATTTTCGGCCTTCTCGCCCTCATCTTCGTCGTCTGCGCCGCAGTCGAACTCGTGCTGCGCTGGTCCGGCGCCGGCGTGTCACTGACGGACACGAGGGGCGTCGGACAGGTCGGGCTGTTCGTCATCATCATCCCGTTCCTGATCGGTTTCGCGGCTAGGCGCGGCGGCGGGCCACTCGTCTTCATGAAGCCCTACAACGCCAATTTCGGCCGCGCCCTGGCCGGTTTCGCGGCGATGTGGGTCCAGGCCGTCCTGCTGATGATCATTGCCTATGCCCTTCTCAGCTGGATGGGCTATGTCTCGTGGTCGCAGGAAGCCTGGGCGAATTTCTCGCTCACTCTGCTCCGCAAGACGATCACCGCGCTGCTGGTGGTCGTGGTCCTCGCCTATACCGAGGAGATGATCTTCCGCGCCTTCGTCATGCGCCACCTGAGATACAACGGCACGTTCTGGGTCGGCTTCTGGGCGGTGGTCATCGGGTCGGCGATCTTCTCCGTGACCCATCTGATCTCCTACAAGGACGCGTGGACGCTCTGGGATGTCGGCGGGCTGCTGTTCGGGCTATGGCTGCTGGGCTCACTGTTTGCGATCACCTACATCGCGACCGGCTCCATCGCCTGCTCCATGGGCGTTCATGCAGGCCTGCTCGGGTTCAAGGTTTTCCTGCGCCGCACCGACCTGCTCGTCTACCAGCCCGACGTCTGGTGGCTCGGCGGCACCGAGGACATCCGCATGGCGCCGATCAGCTGGCTGCTGATGATCCTCATCGCGGCGATCACCTGGGCCACGCGCCACCAGTTGCGGAAGCATTTTTATATCGAGCCCGCCATCGCCGATTGGGACAAGCCCGGCAGGGCGACAACCGACCGGACCTCGACTACCCGGAACTGACGGTCGTTCGCAGCCGGCAGACCTCCAAGGTTCCCCGCGGCGGTTATTCGCCCCAGCGGTCCAGAAAAGCCTCGATCGGCAAGGCCTGCATGTCTGGGATGGCGTCCGCCAGTCTGTCCAGCGGCCAGTCCCACCAGGCCAGCGCCTCAATCCTGGCGCTGATTTCCTCCGAAAACCGTCTTCGCACCGCGCGCGCAGGCACACCCGCGACAATCGTATACGCCGGCACATCGCGCCGGACGACGGCATTGGCACCAACGATCGCACCGTTGCCGATGGTGACGCCGGGCAGGATGACGGCGCCATGCCCGATCCACACGTCGTGACCGATGACAACCGCCTTCGCCTGCCGCCGCTGCCTGAAGCCCTGGTCGACGCCGAGATAGCGAAAATATTCGTTCGGCCGATAGCTCACCTTGTGTGTGGTCAGCCGTTCCACCGGGTGTTCGAGCGCGTTGATGCGCGTGTCTGCGGCAATCGAGCAGAATTTTCCGATGGTCGTGTAGATGGCTTCGGCGTGGCGCTCGAAATAGGTAAAATCGCCGACCGTCACCTCGCGCAGGATGACGCGCTCGCCGATCGCGGCAAATCTTCCCAGCCGGCAGGACTTCAGCTCCGCCGTGGGATGCGCGCGCGGCTCGGGGTCCTTGAACCTCAGATCGGCGGGATCGTCCATGCGCCGGCTTTACGCCGCCGGCATCGACGCGGCAAGTCAGCCCGGCTTGCCGTTCTTCCAGTTCACCTGCTGCCCATAGAGCGGCACGGTGGTGATCGACATTTTCGCCGAGCCGTCCTGCACCTGCCGCGAATGCGAGAGGTAGATGAGCGTTTCGTTGGCCTTGTCGTAGATGCGGTTCACGACCTGCTTCTTCCAGATCAGGCTGATCCCCTGCTTGAAGACCTCTTCGCCTTCTTCGCTGAGGTCGATGTCGCCGATCGAGATCGGCCCAGTCTGCCGGCAGGAAATGGAGGAATCGGAGGGGTCCTCGAACCAGTTCCCCTTCTGCAGCCGGTCGATCACTCCGCGATCGAAATAGGAAACGTGGCAGGTGACGCCCTCCACTTCCGGATCCTTGACCGCCTCGATGATGATGTCGTTGCCGAGCCAGTCGACGCCGACCTTGCCGACCTCCTGGGCCGCGGCCGGCATGATCGCGGCGGCGAAAAGGCCCGCGAAGGCGAAGGATGAAGCGATTCGGCGCATCTGCGTCTCCAGAATTTGCATGCATCTCACTTGGTGATTGGGAACAACGGCCGCAATGCGATACCGATCCGCCGCCCCGCGCCCACGACAATGTGCAGTCCTCGCGACAGAGTGGCTACTTTTGCAAAGAACCCAGACGGGCTAGATAGAAGGCATGTTGGGCACCAGCACACCGGCACAGACTGTCTCCCGGATCATCCTTGCCGTTGTCGTCCTTGCGGCCGCCACGGGTGCGACCTTTGCCGCCTGGATCGACAACGACGCCGGCATCTTCCGCGCCTTGATCGAATCCGGCCTGTCCTGGTGCTTCTAGAACCCCGCCGAAGCGCAAGTCGGAACCTATTTTCATGATGCGATCGATCCTCATCGGCATTCTCGTCCTTATGGCGGTAGGCGTCGGCTTCCTGACTTTCGACTGGTATCGCCGGCAGAACAGCGGCGAGCCCTATGGCGCAGCCTTCACGCTGACCGACCATACCAATGCGCCGATCACGGAAGCGGCCTTTCGCGGCAAGCCGAGCGCGATCTTCTTCGGCTTCACCCATTGCCCGGAAGTCTGCCCGACGACGCTCGTCGAGATGGATGGCTGGCTGAAGCAGCTCGGCGACGAGGGCAAGGACATCCGCGCCTATTTCGTGACCATCGACCCCGAGCGCGACACGCCGGAGGTGATGAAGAACTACGTCACCAACGTCTCCGACCGCATCACCGGCATCACCGGCGAACCGGACAAGGTCTTCGCCATGGCGAAATCCTTCGGCATATTCTGGCGCAAGGTCGATCTCGGCGGCGGCGAATACAACATGGACCACACTGCGTCCGTCGTGCTCCTCAATGGCGCAGGCGACTTCGCCGGCACCATCGCCTATGAGGAAAACCGCGACACGGCCGTTGCAAAGTTGAAGCGCCTCGCGGCAAAAGGCTGAAGGCCGCAAAACGCCGCCGGCCGTTCCGCCTGGATTTCATATGATGCCGCAGACGCGATTGTTCCTCGCCCTGAAGGGCGCCGATGCCCGGCGCGCCTTTGACGCACTTGAGCAGGTCTTCGAAGAGGACGGGCTGCCGCTGCTCATCCACGAGATCGATGAGGCAGGCGATCTGCACGAGGTCTCGATCTACGATCCTGGCGGGACTCACGACATCGAAGAGCGGATGCAGCGGACGCTGCGCGAGATAGGTCTGCCGCAGGACATCGACCGCGAAATCCTGGAAGACATCGACTGGGTGACGAAATCACTCGAAGGGCTGAAGCCTGTCCGTGCGGGTCGTTTCCTCGTTCACGGCGCGCATGACCGCGACAAGCGCCGCATCGGCGACATCGGGATCGAGATCGAGGCCGGCCTGGCCTTCGGAACCGGGCATCACGGCACCACCGCCGGTTGCCTCGACATGCTCTCAAGGGTGATGAAGCGCGAAAATCCGCGCAACGCCCTCGACCTCGGCACCGGCAGCGCGGTCCTGGCGATCGCCGTCGCCAAGCTGGCCCGCATTCCGGTGCTCGCCACCGACATCGATCCGGTTGCCACCCGGGTCGCGGCCGAGAACGTGGCGCTGAACGGCGTGACGGATCTGGTGCGCGCCGTCACGGCGCCCGGCTTCCATCATCCAGCCTTCGCCGCCAGCGCGCCCTTCGACCTCATCGTCGCCAACATCCTGGCGCGCCCCTTGATGGGGCTGGCGCCGGACATGTCGCGCCACCTGTCCGGCGGCGGATCGCTGATCCTGTCAGGCATCCTCGATCGGCAGCGCGATGCGGTGGTATCGGCCTATGTCGGCCAGCGTTTCCGCCACGTCAGGACCGATCACCGCGAAGGCTGGGTGACGATCCACCTGAAACGGTGACGGGTCTCAGTACATCGAATAGCGCGTCGGACGGCGCGCAAGCTCGGAGCGCACATAGCCATGCTGGGCAAGCGTCTCGTCGTCGAGCGACAGCAGCACGCCGTTGACATAGGCTGCCGCCTGACGCTCACGGACGGCTATGAAGGCATTGAGGGCGTTACGGAAGAAGCGGTTCTTGGTGGACATTTCGATCTCGTTGTCAGGATCAAAGATGATCTCCTCCACAACCATAGAGTAAGCATTCGCACCCTGATTTGAAGTCAGGGTTGTGCATGCCCGCTCCTGCGATTTTGCATGGCCCTCCGGGGCGCGTAGCAAGCCGTCCACAGGCGGTGCGAACCGATTGCATCCGTGCACCCGCAACGCTACCGTCCCGCGCACAATTTCACGAGGCTCTACCCATGTTCCAGACATTCGATTCCGAGGGCGATCCGTCGGTCGGCGCACCCCGCGTTGCGGCCTTGCGCGACTGGATGGTGGCCAATGGCCTCGACGCGTTCGTTGTGCCGCGGTCGGACGAGCATCAGGGAGAATATGTGGCGGCGCGCTCGGAGCGGCTGAAATGGCTGACGGGCTTTTCGGGCTCCGCTGGCGTCGCCATCGTGCTCGCCGGCCGCGCGGTCATCTTCGTCGACGGGCGCTACCAACTGCAGGTCCGCCAGCAGGTGGATATGAACGTGTTCACGGTCGCCAGCCTGATCGACACGCCACCCGCCGCCTGGATCCAGGAAAACCTCGGCAAGGGCCTTCGCATCGGCTTCGATCCGTGGCTGCTCACCATCGGCGACGTGAAAGCGCTGGCCGCTTCCGCCGAGAAGATCGGCTCGACTCTCGTTCCCGTGCCGAGCAACCCGATCGATCAGCTGTGGCAGGATCAGCCGTCGCCGCCGCTCGGGCGCGTCGAGATCCACCCGGCCAAGTTTGCCGGGGAACTGGCGAAGCAGAAGTTGCAGCGACTGGCTCAGGCCGTCGCAAAGGATGGCGCCACGCACGTCGTGCTCACCGATCCGTCGTCGATCGCCTGGGCCTTCAACATCCGTGGATCGGACGTACCACACACGCCGCTTGCGCTCGGTTTCGCGATACTTGCGGCCGACGGCAAGCACCTGCTCTTCATGGACAAGCGCAAGCTGCCGATCGAGCCGGAGGCATATCTTACCCAGCTCTGCGATCTCCGCGCGCCCGGCGACCTTGAGCCGGCGCTTGCCGCCCTCGCCCGGGGCGGGGCGCGCATTTCGCTCGACCCTGTTCTCGCCGCCGAGAAGCTCAGGATGATCGTGGTGGACAACGGCGGCACGGTGGTCGAGGCGCCGGATCCGGCGCGCATCCCGCGCGCGACGAAGAACCGCGCCGAGATCGACGGCAGCCGCGCCGCGCATCGCCGCGACGGCGCTGCAGTGACGAAGTTCCTGTGCTGGCTGGACCGTACCGATCCCGACACGCTGGACGAGATCGCCACCGTGACGAAGCTCGAAGAGTGCCGTCGCACGACCGGCGAGGAAACCCAGATGCCGTTGCGCGACGTGTCGTTCGCGACGATCTCCGGCGCAGGTCCGAACGGCGCTATGATGCACTACAAGGTGTCGCGCGGCACCAACCGCCGGCTTGCACGCGGCGAGCTCTATCTGGTCGATTCCGGCGCACAGTACCAGGATGGCACCACGGACATCACCCGCACGGTGCCCATCGGCGCGCCGACCGAGGAGATGCGCGAGCGCTTCACCCTCGTCCTGAAGGGAATGATCGGGATTTCGACACTGCGTTTCCCGCCGGGCACGCGCGGCATGGACATCGACGCCTTTGCCCGCATCGCGCTATGGAGGCGGGGCTGCGACTTCGCCCACGGCACGGGCCACGGCGTCGGCTCCTACCTCTCCGTGCATGAAGGGCCCCAGCGTATCGCCAGGACGGGAACGCAGACGCTGCTGTCCGGCATGATGCTGTCCAACGAACCCGGCTACTACAAGGAAGGCCACTACGGCATCCGCATCGAAAACCTCATCCTCGTCACGCCTGAAGAGCCCATCGAAGGCGGTGATATTCCCATGCACGCCTTCGAGACGCTCACCCTCGTGCCGATCGACCGCCGGCTGATCAAGGCCGAGCTTCTCAGCGAAGCCGAACGCGGCTGGCTCAACGCCTATCACGCCCGCGTGCTGGCCGAGATCGGCCCGATGGTCGACGGCGAAACGCTTGCATGGCTGGAGGCGGCGACGGCGGAGATTTGAGCGGGCCGCCCTAAACGTTCGCCTTATCGAGGATCTCGCTCATCCTCGCGCGCCAATCCCTGCCGCCCGCCTTGAACTTGGCAAGGGTATCCGGACTGAGGCGCAGGGTTACCGCTTGCTTCGGTGAATCGACACGCGGACGCCCCCGTCCGCGGCGGATGTTCTCCGCCAATTCGGGAAAGGCTTCGGCAAATGGCTTTGCTTTCTTTAGATCGTCGGCGCTGAACTCTGGATTGTCGGAGACGTCGTTCCAATCCTCTATTCCGTATCCACGGCCTTCAACGAATTCGGATTGCCTCTTGGGTATCTTGGTCATGGCAGTAGCTTTCGTTCCTCGTGACTGGCCGGTCGCATTGAGATCAGGGACAGCGCCTCCGATCCGAGCGGCACGAAGATCACGACGATGCAGGCGTCCTCGATGCGGCCAATGGCCTGCATCCGGTTTTGCTTCGCGGGACGAACCAGCGAGGTCAGAAAGAAGTCGAGGGATAGAGCGGCAAAATCGAGACCATGCTTCTCGAGATTCGCCCGCCTTTTGCGTTCGTCCCAGACGATTTCCACGCATTATCCGTACACGAAAATCGCTGGCAGTCAATTATTTTCGTGTACTTAATATAGACTGCCCCTACCCCACCACCTGCCGCATGGCGATCAGCACGGCGGCGCCGATCAGGAACATCGGCAGCAGGCCGTAGCGCAGCGATACGAACCCGGCGACCAGCATGGCGACGAACTCCGCCGGTCCCGCGGTGAGGATGGCCGGCGCCACCAGCGTGGTGAGAACGGCGGCCGGAACCGCGTTCAAGCCGGCCAGGACGCGGGGATGGACCTTTTCGAAGCGCGACAGGACGAGGTGCCCGCCGACGCGCGTCAGGTAGGTCAGTATGGCGGCGAAGAAGATGATCCAGAGGGTGGTGCTCATGCCGTCGGGCTTTCTTGCTTGTCCGGCGCGGCGATGGCGCCGAGGATCACGCCGACCAGAGCGCCGATCGAGACGTGCCAGGGAGATCCGATCGTCTTGTAGGCCACGATCGACGCGATGCCGCTGGCGATCACCACGGGCAGCCAGAGCGGCCGCTTGCGGAAGCTCATCACGAGCCCGAGGAAGTAGATGGGCAGCAGGAAGTCTATGCCGAGTGCGCGGGTGTCGGGGATCAGCCGCCCGAACAGCGCGCCCAGGCCGCTCTGGACCGTCCAGTTGACATACATGACGAGCCCCATGCCCATGTACCAGACGAAGCTGACGGGCCTGCCCGTCTCGGCCTTGCGTTCGGTTTCCGCGAACTGCGGATCCGTCAGGAGGAAATAGGCGATCGCCTGCTGGCCCAGCGGCCAGTGGGTGAGATGCCGGCCGATGGTCGCCGAATAGAGCACGTGGCGGAAGTTGACGGCGAAGATCGAGAGCACCACCAGCCATGGCGCGATGTGCTGTCCGAACAGCTCGATGCCGACCATCTGGCTGGCGCCGCCGAAGATGGCCGCGCTCATGATGACCACTTCGGCGACGGTGAAGCCGTTGTCCACGGCGACCGCGCCGAACAACAGCGCGAACGGCGCCGATGCGATGACGACGGGCATCCCCATGCGCACGCCTTCGAGAAACTCGGACGCGCGGCTGCGCTGGGGTATCGCTTCGGTGGCCAAAAGAAACTCCTGCGGACGCCGCGATACCTAGGCGAGCCAGGCTGTCGTGTCACACGAATTCGGTTGAGGCAGTGATCAACGGCAGTGAAGCACGGCGACGCCGGATCGCTATTGCTTCACACGTTCGAACCATTGGTCCTCGTCGATCACTTCGATGCCGAGTTGCGTCGCCTGCTTGAGCTTCGAGCCAGCGCCGGGACCGGCGACAACCAGGTCCGTTTTCTTCGACACCGAGCCCGCAACTTTCGCGCCGAGCTTTTCGGCCATGGCCTTGGCCTCGTCGCGCGACATCTTTTCCAGCGAGCCGGTGAACACCACCGTCTTGCCGGCGACCGGCGATGAGGTGACCTCAACGGGCTGTTCGTCCAATGGAGTGACCTCCGCCAGCAGTGCGTCCACGACCGCGAGGTTGTGCTCCTCGTCGAAGAAGTCGACGATAGCCTCCGCCACGATGTCTCCGATGCCGCCGACCGCGCGAAGTTCCTGCCAGGCCGCGTTGCCCGGGTCGCCCTTGCCCTCCGGCATGACCGCCTGTTCGCCGACCTCGCGCAACGCCTTGAACGAATGGAAGTGCCTGGCCAGCCGCTTGGCGTTCGTCTCGCCGACGTGGCGGATGCCGAGCGCGTGCAGGAAGCGCCAGAACTCGACCCGACGGCGCTCGTCGATCGCCGCGTAGAGCTTGCGCGCCGAAAGCGCCCCGAAGCCTTCGATGTTCTCGAGCTTGGTCAGCGACTTCTCCTGCCGCCCCTTCAGGGTGAAGATGTCTGCCGGCGAGCGGATCCGGAGCGACGGGTCATCGACATGGAAGAAGAACTCGATCTGCTTTTCGCCCAGACCCTCGATGTCCAGCGCATTGCGCGACACGAAGTGCCGAAGCCGCTCCACCGCCTGCGCCGGGCAGATCAGGCCGCCGGTGCAGCGGCGCACTGCCTCCCCGTCCTCCCGCACGGCGTGGCTCCCACAGGCGGGGCAGGTCTCGGGAAACCGGTACGGGACCGAACCCGCCGGACGCTTGTCCGGTACGATGTCGAGGATCTGCGGGATGACGTCGCCGGCGCGCTGCACGACGACGGTGTCGCCGATGCGGATGTCCCTGCCCTCGCGGATCGGCTGGCCGCTGTTGCCGATGCCCCTGATGTAGTCCTCGTTGTGCAGGGTGGCGTTGGTCACCACCACGCCGCCGACCGTCACCGGCGTCAGCCGCGCCACCGGCGTCATCGCGCCGGTGCGGCCGACCTGGATGTCGATGCCGTTGAGGATCGTCATCGCCTTCTCGGCGGCGAACTTGTGCGCGATCGCCCAGCGCGGGCTGCGCGACACGAAGCCGAGGCGCTGCTGCAGTTCCAGGCTGTCCACCTTGTAGACGACGCCGTCGATGTCGTAGCCGAGCGTGGCGCGGTTCTCCTCGATCGAATGGTACTGCGACAGCAGGCCCTCGACGTCCGCAAACTTCTTCATCAGCGGGTTGGTGCGAAAGCCGTAGCGGCCGAGCATCTCGACCATGCCCGTCTGGGTCTCCGCCGGCATCTTCGACACCTCGCCCCAGGCATAGGCGAAGAAGCGTAGCGGACGGCTGGCGGTAATCGAGGTGTCGAGCTGGCGCAGCGAGCCGGCCGCGGCGTTTCGCGGATTGGCGAAGGTCTGCTTGCCGGCGTCTGCGTTGCGCCGGTTGAGTTCGGCGAAATCGACATGGCCCATGTAGACTTCGCCGCGCACCTCCAGCACATCGGGGAAATCGCCCGAGAGCACGTTCGGGATGTCGGCGATGGTGCGCGCGTTCGCGGTCACGTTCTCGCCGACGGCGCCGTCGCCCCGGGTCGCCGCCGTCACGAGGCGCCCGTTCTCGTAGCGCAGTGAAAGAGAGAGCCCGTCAATCTTGGGCTCGGCCGTGATCGGCAGTTCGCCGCCATCCATGCGCAGGAAGCGGCGCATGCGCGCCACCCATTCCGTGACATCCTCGTCGGCAAACGCATTGTCCAGCGACAGCATCGGAACGGCATGGACGACCTTGCCGAACTTTTCCGATACCGCCGCGCCCACCTTCCGCGACGGCGAATCATCACGAACCAGGTCGGGAAACCGCTGCTCGATCGCGAGATTGCGGCGGCGCAGCGCATCGTAGTCGGCGTCCGAAATCGTGGGCGCGTCTTCCGCATGATAGCGCAGATCGTGCTCGGCGATCTCGGCCGCCAGCCGCGCCAGTTCGGCGGCGGCTTCCTCCGCGCTGAGCGAATCGACGGCTTTCGGGGACAAGGACATGATCGAACTCCGGCGCGGATGAAACGAGCGCCGCGGCTTCGCCGGGCCCCACAAGTTCTGGCGAATACCGCAAAAATGTAAACCGAATTGCCCGAGGGGCGTTCAGCCAACTGACATGCGCCAGCCGGAACGACTATCCAGCATTCTCGCTGAGCAGCCGCGCAGCGGCGGCCCGCGCCTCGTCGGTAATGGTTGCGCCTGCCAGCATACGCGCGATTTCCTCACGCCGCTGGAGCGGGTCGATCTGGCTGATTCCCGTAGCCACGCGCTCGGCGTTGCCGGATTTCGCGATCAGCAGGTGCGTGTTGGCCCGGGCGGCGACCTGCGGCGCGTGCGTGACCGAGAGCACCTGCACGCCTTTGGCGAGCCGCGCCAGCCGTTGTCCGATCGCGTCGGCCACCGCGCCGCCCACGCCGGTGTCGATCTCGTCGAAAACCAGCGTCGGCGCAGAGCCGCGATCGGCCAGCGCGACCTTGAGCGCCAGCAGGAAGCGCGACAGCTCGCCGCCTGACGCGACCTTCATCATCGGTCCGGCGCGCGTCCCCGGATTGGTCCGGACCCAGAACTCGATCTCGTCAATGCCGGCTTCCTGCCGGTTTTCCGTCTCCGTCGAAGTTTCGACGATGAACTCCGCCCGCTCCAGCTTCAAAGCCGGGAGTTCGGCCATGACGACCTTGACGAGGTGTTGCGCTGCGGCGCCGCGCAGGGCGGACAGGGCCTCGGCAAGACGGTCATAGGCCTCCCGCGCCGTCACCACCTGCTTCTCCAGCGCCTGCAGCCGCTCCGCCCCGGCGTCGAGCTCCGCCACGTCTGCCGACATGGTGTCGCGCAGTTGGGCGAGGTCGTCGACCGGTACGGAGAATTTTCGCGACGCCGCGCGCAGCGCAAATAGCCGCTCCTCGGATTTTTCCAGCGCATGCGGGTCGAACTCGGACGCGCGCATTGCGGCATCGACTGCCGATTGCGCCTCATCGAGCGAAATCAGCGCCTCGTCCAGCGTGCGGATGATCTCGTCCAGCAAGCCCGGCGCGTCGGCCTGCTTGCGCTGCAGCCGCCTCAGCAGCGCCGCCAGCGCCGGCAGCGGCGAGGATGAGCCGGCGAGCACGTCCTCCGCATCCTTGATGTCCGTCGCAATCTTTTCGGCGCGCATCATGGCGGTCCGCCTTTCGGCGAGTTCGGTTTCCTCGCCCGGTTGCGGATCGAGCTTGGACAGTTCGTCTACGGAGGCCCGCAGGTAATCGGCCTCGCGCGCCGCCGCTTCCACCTTGGCGCGGTGCCGCGACAGTTGCTGCTCCGCCTCCCGCCACAGACGCCAGGCCTGGGCAACCTCGCGGGCAGCGCCGAGGTGGCCGCCGAAAGCGTCGAGCAGTTCGCGGTGCGCGGAGGCGTCGACCAGCGCGCGGTCGTCGTGCTGGCCGTGGATCTCGACCAGCGCGCGCCCGATGTCGCGCATCAGCGAGACGCTCGCCGGCTGGTCGTTGACGAAGACGCGGGTTCGGCCGTCCGCGGTCTGCACGCGGCGCAGCAGGATGTCGCCGTCGTCGTCGATCGCATTGTCGGCCAGGATGGCGCGCGCCGGATGATTGCGCGGCACGTCGAACGCGGCGGTCACCTGCCCCTGGTTGGCGCCGTGGCGCACCAGGGACGCATCGCCCCGGGCGCCCAGCGCCAGTGACAGCGCGTCGAGAAGGATGGATTTTCCGGCGCCCGTCTCGCCGGTAAGCACCGACAGGCCGGACGCGAACTCGATATCGAGCCGCTCGATCAGAACGATGTCGCGGATCGAGAGCTGTGACAGCATTTAGGGATCGTCAGCCGCCTATGATCAGCTTGCTGGCATTGGACAGCCACGAGCCCGCGCTCTGGCGCGGCTCCAGCCCGCCGGATTGCAGCAGCTTGTAGGAGTCCTTGTACCACTGGCTGTCCGGGAAGTTCTGCCCGAGCACTGCCGCCGCCGCCTGCGCTTCCTGGGCCAGACCCATCGCGTAGTAGGCCTCGGTCAGGCGCGCCAGCGCCTCTTCCACGTGGCGGGTGTTGGAATAGTTCTCCACGACGTAGCGGAAGCGCTTGATCGAGGCGATGTATTCCCGCCGCTCGAGATAATAGCGGCCGATCTGCATCTCCTTGCCGGCGAGCTGGTCGCGGGCAAAGCGAATCTTCGACTGGGCGTCATCCACATATTCGGAGTCGGGCCAGCGCTGCACCACCTCGTCCATCGCCTCGATGGCGCGGCGCGATTCCTTCTGGTCCTGTGTCACGTCGCGGATCTGGCGGAAGTAGGACAGGCCCACGATGTACTGGGCATAGGCGGCGTCTTCACTCGACGGATAAAGCTGCACGTAGCGCTTCCCGGAGTTGATCGCTTCCTCGTAGTTGCCCTCGCGATAGTTGGTGAATGCGCTCATCACCATCGCCTTGCGCGCATACTCCGAATACGGATGCTGTCGGTCGATGGCTGCAAACTTGCGGCCCGCCTCCTTGAGACGCCCGGCATTCAGGTTGGCGAGGCCTTCATTGTAGAGCTGGTCCGCAGGATCGGTCTGTTCGACATAGGTCGCCAGATCGATGTCGTCGCTCGACTGGCAGGCCGACAGCGCCAGCGGCGCCGCCAGTGCAAGCACCGCGGTCAGAGCGCGAGCTTTCGACCTTGCACCTGTTATCACATGCATACTGAAGTCCGCCCCTTCGGCGTCGCTGCTTCGAGCATCGCGCCATAAAACACAACCGCCCCCACCGGGCAACGCCATGCTCTTGCAATGGCGCATTTTTGTGGCGCGCGACGCAATCCGGCGTCACCTTCCCGCAACACGCGCCAAAAAATGCTTAATGCAACGAGAACGGACGTCGCGCAACCGTCAGAGCGTCCAGGGAGCGTAGGCCGGGCTGTTCACCGCCATCATTTCGACGGCGCGTCCGCGCTGGCGGCGCGACGTCTCGACGATCTCGAAGGCCGTAGGATCGGCCAGCAGGCGGCGCAGCGCCGTCGCGTTCAGCTTGTGGCCGCCGCGATAGGACCTGAAACAGCCGATGAAACGCGCTCCCGCAAGCGCCAGATCGCCCATCGCGTCGAGCACCTTGTGGCGCGCAAACTCGTTGTCGTAGCGAAGTCCGCCCATGTTGATGACGCGGTTGTCGTCGCCGATGACCACGGAATTCTCCAGCGAGGAGCCGAGCGCATAGCCGGCCGCCCACAGGCGCTCGACATCCTTCATGAAGCCGAAGGTGCGGGCCCGCGCGATATCGCGCCTGAACATGCTGGCGGACAAGTCTCCGGCAAAGATCTGGCGGCCGATGGCCGGGCTTGAGAAATCGATCTCAACCTCGAATCGCGTGCCGTTGTAGGGCCGGAACTCCGCCCATGAAGGCCCGTTCTCGACGCGAATCGGCTTGATGATGCGCAGATAGCGGCGCTTGACGGAAAGCTCTTCGATACCGGCCTGCTCGAACGCCTCGACGAACGGCGCGGCGCTTCCATCGAGAATCGGCACTTCGCCGCCGTCCAGTTCGATCAGCACATTGTCGATGCCGAGGCCGAACAGCGCCGCCATCAGATGTTCGACGGTCGCGACATGCGGACCACCGGGATCACCGAGCACCGTGCACAGATCGGTGGAGCCGACCTCCGAATGCAGCGCGCGCAATTCGCGAACGGAGCCGTCAGCGCCCGTCACCTGGAAAATCACGCCGCTATCCGCGTCCGCGGGATGGAAGTGCACCGTCACCGGCTTCCCGCTATGGACGCCTATTCCTGACAGCGTGGCGCGCGCCGCCAAGCTCGTTTGATATTCTTGCAAACCAAACCCCATGGCCCGTCCGATCGAGACGCCCGCTTCGCCAGCCCCTTGGCTGCGGACTTTCTTGCAGGGCGTGCAGCCGACAGGCCGTCTGCAACGCCGCTTGTTTCGGCACGGAACATAGTCTCCGGCGGGAAAGACTCCAAATCACTGTTTCTTACTCCGTGTAACGGCCACTGCACATTCAGATGCACAGGTAAACCATTGGAGTAACGTATCTTTAACGAATCGGGGTGGGCACCGTGGTGCCCACCCCGAAACGCTGCCTGAGCCCCAGTGAGACGTCAGTTGGCTTGCCGGCGAAGGAACGCGGGAATCTCCAGCTGGTCGTCGTCATGGTCCGTGCGCGGTTGCGGGTTGAGCCGGCCGTGATCGTCCAGCTGTCCGCGTCGCGGTGCATAGAGTTGCGGGTCCTGGCTGGCCAGGCGGCGCGCCTCGGGCGCGGGCTGGCGCAGCTTCGGCTCGCGCGGCTGGGCGGCCGGCTGCAGCCGCGCAGGCTCTTCTTCCTTGCGCGCCAGGCCGTTGGTCAGGCGCTTCAGAAGCCCCATCGGACCGCGGTCCTCAGGCGCCTGCGGGCGTGCCTTCGCCTCGAGCTCGGCCTTCACCACCGGAGGAAAGTCCTCGACGCGCGGCATCCGCGTCTGCTGGACCGCCGCCGGCTGCGCCATCTCGCGAACGACCGCGGGCTGCGGCTGCGGCGCTACCTGCTGAACGGGCAGCGGGGCGGCCGGAGGCGCCTGGAAAAGCTTGCTCTGCGGGCGGAAATCATCCGCCGGAGCCACGGCTAAAGGGCGCGTCTGGATGGTATCCCCTCCCATGTCCGCGCTGCGGATGACGTCGGCGATCGGATCCGCCGCACGCGTCTCGACGCGCGCTTCCGCGACCTGCGGCTGCTGGCGGGGATCGACCGGACGCTGCTGGACCGGCTTCATCGGCTGGCGCACCGAAATCGGCGCAGCAGCGATCTCCGCCGCCGTCTTGTCGATGCCCGTGGCCACCACCGACACGCGGATGACGCCCTCGAGGCCCTCGTCGAAAGTCGCGCCGAGGATGATGTTGGCTTCGGGATCAACTTCCTCGCGGATGCGGGTCGCGGCTTCGTCGACCTCGAACAGGGTCAGGTCGCGACCCCCGGTGATCGAGATCAGCAGGCCCTTGGCGCCCTTCATCGAGCTCTCGTCGAGCAGCGGATTGGCGATCGCTGCCTCGGCGGCCGCCATGGCGCGGCCCTCGCCGGACGCTTCGCCGGTGCCCATCATCGCCTTGCCCATCTCGCGCATCACCGAGCGCACGTCGGCGAAGTCGAGGTTGATCAGGCCTTCCTTGACCATCAGGTCGGTGATGCAGGCGACGCCGGAGTAGAGAACCTGGTCCGCCATCGCGAAGGCGTCGGCAAAGGTGGTCTTGTCATTGGCGATCCGGAACAGGTTCTGGTTCGGAATGACGATCAGCGTGTCGACGCTCTTCTGCAGTTCCTCGATGCCGAAGTCGGCCGTCTTCATGCGGCGCTGGCCTTCGAAGTGGAACGGCTTGGTCACCACGCCGACGGTGAGGATGCCCTTTTCGCGAGCCGCGCGGGCAACCACCGGGGCTGCGCCCGTGCCGGTGCCGCCGCCCATGCCGGCCGTGACGAAGCACATGTGGGTGTTCGACAGATGGTCGATGATCTCATCGATGCATTCCTCGGCAGCCGCGCGCCCCACTTCCGGCTGCGAGCCCGCCCCCAGGCCCTCGGTCACATGCGCGCCGAGCTGGATCAGGCGCTCGGCCTTCGACATGGTCAGCGCCTGCGCGTCAGTGTTCGCGACCACGAAATCGACACCGCGCAGGCCGGCGGTGATCATGTTGTTCACCGCGTTGCCGCCGCCGCCGCCGACACCGAATACGGTAATCCGAGGCTTCAGTTCGGTAATATCGGGTTTCTTGAGATTGATGGTCATCTGTCGTTTCCTTCGCCTTTCGCCGCTCGCCGCTGCGGCTGCCTATGGGGCTGTCCCCGCCCGACTAAAAACTGTCCCTGAACCACTGGCCGACCCGGTAGAGCCTGCCATTGGTGCCTGTCGCCCGCAGCAGCGGGCCTGCCTTCGGCTGCCGCCCTTCAAAGCCGGCTGCCTGCGGATAGATCAGCAGGCCGACCGCCGTCGCGAAGGCCGGGCCCTTTGCCGCTTCCGGCAGGCCGGCAACGCCGAGCGGTCGTCCGATGCGTACGTTGCGTCCCAGCACCCGCCGCGCCGCCTCGGGAAGTCCGCCGAGTTGGCTGGCGCCGCCAGTCAGAATCACTCGCTTGCCGACGGCGTTGCCGTACCCGGAAGCGTTGAGTCGGTCGCGCAGGATCTCCAGCGTCTCTTCGACGCGGGCGCGGATGATGCGCGTCATCGCCGCGCGCGGAACCTGCATCGCCATATCGCTGTCGTCGCCGATCGGCTGCACCGAAACGACGTCACGGTCGTCGGCGCCGCTCGGCAGCGCCGATCCGTGCATGACCTTCAGCCGCTCGGCGTCTTCGAGCCGCGTGGACAGACCCTTTGCGAGATCGAGCGTCACGTGGTTGCCGCCGATCGGGATCGAATCGCAATGCGCGAACTTGCCGTCTGCAAAGATGGAGATCGTCGTCGTGCCGCCGCCCATGTCGACGCAGGCGGCGCCCATCTCGAGTTCGTCGTCGACCAATGCGGAAAGGCCACTGGCGTAAGGCGTCGCCACCATGCGCTCGACCGAGAGATGCGCGCGATTGACGCAAAGCTCCAGGTTGCGCAGCGGGGCAGCATCGCCCGTCAGAACATGCATGTCGACGCCAAGCGTGTCGCCGATCATGCCGCGGGGATCGCGCACGCCGCGTTCGCCGTCGAGCGAGAAGGCGACCGGCAGCGAATGCACGACCTGGCGCTGCACCTTGAGCGCCTGCTTGGCGCCTGCGGCCAGCACGCGCTTCACGTCCGCCGCCTCGACCTCATGGCCGCCCAGATTGATGGTCGCGGAAAAAACCTCGCTCTTCAGCCGCCCTGCACTCAGATTGACGAACAGCGAGTCGACCGTCAGCCCCGCCATGCGTTCCGCTGCATCGACCGCTAGGCGGATCGCCTGCTCGGCGCGATTCAGGTCGACGACGACGCCCGACTTCACGCCTTGCGACTTCTGGTGCCCGATGCCGATCACCTGGATCTGATGCGTACGCCGCTTCAGCAGGTTGCTGCCCTCGCGCGGCTTGAGCTTGGCGATCATGCAGCACACCTTGCTCGACCCCACGTCGAGAACGGTGACAATGCCCGATCGAAGCGACTGGTCAGCCGATTGCCCACCGAGCCAGTTCATGTCCTTTTCCCCGCCTTCTTGCGCGCCTTTGCCTGCGCATCCAGTTCCGCCGTACGGCGCTCCATTGCGTCAGGCGTAAGCTGCAGCACCAGGCGGTCGGGGATGCGCATGTCGACCGCGGAAACGTCGCGTGACAGCAACCCGCCCTGCTTGTCGAAGGCGATCAGGCTTACGATCGCCTCTTCCTCGCCGTACTCGGGCAGCTTCACGGTCATGCCGTTGTTCAGCTTCAGGTCCCACCGGCGCTCGGCGACGCGCACATAGGCCCGCACCCGCGAGGCGACCTCGGGGTGCTTCGCCATCTTTGCGATGAAGCCCGCGGCATCGCGGTCGGCGCCCAGACCGATGACCTGCGGCAGCCCGGAAAGAGCCCCGCCGGCGAACGGCGCGATGACCCGTCCGTTTTCCTCGATCACCGAGAGTTCGCTGCCGCGCTGCCAGATCGCGAAGGGCTCGCGCTCCTTGATCTGCACTTCGATCTCGTCCGGATAGACCTTCCGCACCGAAGCCACCTCGACCCAGGGCAGCGACGCCACACGCTCGCGCGCCGTCTCGGCATTGAAGCCGATCAGCGAGGTCCAGCCATCCAGGCCGAGCTGGTCGAGAATATCGATCTCGGAGGTATGCTGATGTCCGATCACACGCACCTCGTCGACGGCGAAGCCGGTGCGGGCCGTAACGGCCTGCGCGTAGTCCGGCATGCGTCCGCCAACATAGGCGCCATAAACACCGGTGATCGCGAAGAAGCCGACCGTCAGCATCGTCGCCGCATAGGGCGGCGGCGCGATCTCGCCGTCATTCAGCCTCTTGAGGAGGCGCGCCGGCCGCCGCAGCCACTTGGGCAGGACCATGCGCTCACGCAGCGCAGCAACCGGCCCGACGCCCGCGAAGCGCGCACCGGCCCTGTCATCCTGTCCCGTCCTCAACGCAAACACGAGGCGTCCTCCACCATCCAACTCAGGAGCTCGCCGAACGTGTGACCTGCTTCAGCGGCGATCTCGGGCACCAAGGAGGTGGGCGTCATGCCCGGCTGGGTGTTGATCTCCAGCCAGACAACTTCCCCGTTTTCCGAATGACGGTCGTCGTAACGGAAATCAGACCTGGAAACGCCGCGACAGCCGATTGCTTGGTGAGCCTTCAGCGCCAGTGTCTGTATTTTTTGGTAAATATTCGGTGAAATTTTCGCCGGAACCTCATGATTTGAGCCTCCAGGCACATACTTCGAGTCGTAATCGTAGAAATTGTGACCGACCGGAATGATCTCGCAGACGCCAAGCGCGACGTCGCCCATCACCGTGCAGGTCAGTTCACGCCCGTAGATGTAGCGCTCGACCATGACTTCGTCGCCGTAGCGCCAATCGTCCGACGCAATGATCTGCGGCGCATGCGACTGCCCCTCCTTGACGATGACGACGCCAAAGCTCGACCCCTCATTGACGGGCTTCACCACATAGGGAGGCTTCATCGGATGATCGCCGACGATCTTGCGACGATCCATGATCCGCGACTGGGCGACCGGAACGCCGACCGCCTTGACGACGCACTTGGCCTTTTCCTTGTTCATAGCAAGCGCCGAAGCCAGCACGCCGGAATGGGTGTACGGGATCGCGAGATACTCGAGAATGCCCTGGATCGTGCCATCCTCGCCGAACGGCCCATGCAGCGCATTGAAGGCAACGTCCGGCCGGAGCCTATCGAGCACAGCAGCAACATCGCGATCGACATCGATCCTTGTGACCCTATACCCCTCAGCTTCGAGCGCATCGGCGCAAGCGCCTCCGGAAGAGAGGGAGACTGGCCGCTCCGACGAGAATCCGCCCATCAGTACGGCCACATGCTTACCGGTCATACCCTCTCATTCCCTCGACATCGGGACCATGAATCCATGCTCATGACTCGACCGTCTCCGGCAGGTTTCCCCCCAGCCCGAAACGCGTGCTCCGCGTGAACGACTCAAATCAGGAACGCTTACAGGCCCAAAGAATCAGAGACTGGATTCCGTGGCAAGAACTCAATTTGAATTAATTTGCACGGGCTTCCGCTTTCGATTCCGGAAGGCCGAAAACCGTTGTTTCTGCGACATATTTGCATCGCGCAAATGGTCGCGGGAGGCCCTTGCGAAGCGGGCTCGAGACGCCCGGCGCAAGTCTCAGAGCAGTTGCCCGAGAAACTCCTGAACCTCGCGGCCCGGCTTGAACTCGCCGATGCGCTTGATCTCCCACTCGAGGCGGATGCCGGCGTTTTCGAGAACGCGCGCGCGGACCGCCTCGCCCAGATATTCGAGATCGTATCCGGTGGCGGTTCCGGTGTTGATCATGAAGTTGCAGTGCATCGGCGACATCTGCGCGCCGCCGATCATCAGGCCACGGCAGCCCGCCTTGTCGATCTCCTTCCAGGCGGATGTGCCTGGAGGGTTCTTGAACGTCGAGCCGCCGGTTTTCTCGCGGATGGGCTGCACCGTCTCGCGATGTTCCTGCACCGCGTTCATCGCCGCCCGGATCGCCTCCGGCTCCTCGCGATAGCCTTCGAACACAGCCGAGGTGAAGATCATGCCGGCCGGCACGGTCGAGTGCCGGTAGGAATAGCCCATCTGCTCGTTTGAGAAGGTGTGCAGATTGCCCTGGCGGTCCAGCGCCCGCACCTCCACGACGCGTTCGCGCGTCTCCACACCGTTGGCGCCGGCATTCATCCTGAGCGCGCCGCCGACCCCTCCCGGAATGCCGTGGTAGAAGTGGAAGCCGCCGATGCCCGCCTCGAGCGCAACCGCGGCGAGCCGCTTGTCGGGTGTCGCCGCGCCCGCGCGTATCTGCGTCTCGGAAACCGCCTCCGCCTCGCCAAAACCCTTTGCAGACAGCCGCACGACAAAGCCGCGGATGCCACCCTCGCGAACCAGGAGGTTCGAGCCGATGCCCACCACCGTCACTGGTATGTCGGCAGGCACCGCCTTGAGGAACGCGGCCAGGTCTTCTTCATCCGCCGGCTGGAACAGCGCGTCGGCGACTCCGCCCGCACGAAACCAGGTGATCTTCTCCATCTCGGCGTTGGGCGAGATGCGCCCGCGCAGGCCCGAGAGCCTGTCGCCGAGCGACGCCAGGAGTTGCTCGCCACGGCTCATGCTGCGGCGTCTCCGGCAGTCAGTTCCCGCGGCAGTGCGTAGGCCCATTGGGTAATGTTGCCAGCTCCCAGGAACACCACGAAGTCGCCGGGCTTGGCGAATGCGCGGATTGCCGGCGCGACGGCGGCGGCGCCGTCGACATAACGGGCGTCCCGATGCCCGCCGGCCCGGATGCGCTCGACCAGCGCCTCCGACGTGACGCCCTCCATGGGCTCCTCTCCGGCTGCATAGACCGGCGCCACCAGTACGGTGTCGGCATCGTTGAAGCAGGCGGAGAAGTCGTCGAACAGATCGTGCAGGCGCGTGTAGCGATGCGGCTGAGCGATGGCGATGACCCGACCCTTGGTCGATTCCCGGGCAGCCCTCAGCACTGCCTTTATCTCAACCGGATGGTGCCCATAGTCGTCGAACACCTGCACGTCGTTCCAGCTTCCGGTCGGCGTGAAGCGACGCTTGACGCCGCCGAACGACGACAGCGCCGTTCGGATTGCGTCCGCAGAGATCTCCAGCTCATGTGCAACGGCAATCGCAGCGGTCGCGTTGGACACGTTATGCCGGCCGGCCATGGGCAAACGGAGATCGCGTATCGCCTGTTGCTCGCCCGATTTGCGGTTGCGGATGACGACGTCGAAGATCGAGGCTGCGCCATCCACGCGGAGGTTCTCGAAGCGCACGTCGGCCTGCGCGTTCTCGCCATAGGTGATCACCCGCCGGTCCTCGATGCGCGAGACGAGCGCCTGGACTTCGGGATGGTCGGTGCACATGACGCCGAACCCGTAGAACGGCACGTTCTCGACGAATTGCCTGAAAGCGTCCCGCACCCGGTCGAAGCTGCCGTAATGGTCGAGATGCTCCGGATCGATGTTGGTGACGACGGCGATGTCAGCCGGCAGCTTGAGGAAGGTGCCGTCGCTCTCGTCCGCCTCGACCACCATCCAGTCGCCGCGGCCGATCCGTGCATTGGTGCCATAGGCGTTGATGATGCCGCCGTTGATCACCGTCGGGTCCAGCGTTTCGAGGAGCGTGGCCACCAGCGATGTCGTGGTCGTCTTGCCGTGCGTGCCGCCGATGGCGATGGCCTGCTTGAAGCGCATCAGTTCGGCCAGCATCTCGGCGCGGCGCACGATCGGCAGCAGCCGCTCGCGGGCGGCGACGAACTCTGGATTGGACTTCTTGATCGCGGTCGAGACGACGACGACCTCCGCCTGCCCAAGGTTCTCGGCGCGGTGGCCGACAAAGCACTTGATGCCCTTGGCGGAAAGACGCTGGACGTTGGCGCTGTCGGCCTGGTCGGAGCCCTGCACCTCGTAGCCGAGGCTGTGCAGCACCTCGGCGATGCCGCTCATGCCGATACCGCCAATGCCGACGAAATGAACGCGGCCGATCGTCCGTGTCATTTTCATCGCGGCGTTTCCTTCCTGAATTCCGTTAATGGCTTGCGCCACGCAATAGCTTCTGTGAGGTTTGCGAGCAACAGCGCGGCATCCGGCTTGCCGGTCGACCGCGCGGCGGTCGCCATTGCCTCGAGCTTCTCCTGATCGCCCATCAGCACGCCGAGCCGTTCCGCGAGCTTCTCGATCGACAGCGTAGATTGGTGATGGACTTCGGCTCCGCCCGCCGCCGCAAGCGCCGCCGCGTTGGCGGCCTGGTCGTGATCGAGCGCGTGCGGATAGGGAACCAGCAGCGCCGGACGGCCGATCACCGAGATCTCGGTAACGGTCGAGGCGCCCGCCCGCGAGATAACGAGATGGGCCGCCGCCATGCGCTGCGCGAGGTCCGAAAAGAAGGGAAGTACCTCGGCCTCGATGCCGAGCTGCGCATAGGCCGCCTTGACGCGCGCCACGTCCTCGGCCCGCGCCTGCTGCGTCACCTTCAACCGCCGCCGCTCCAGATCGGGCAGCAGCGCGATGGCCGCGGGAACCGCATCGGAGAAGAACTGCGCGCCCTGGCTTCCGCCGAAGACCAGCAGGCGAAAGGTCTCGAAGGGCCACGGCGCCGCATACGGCGTCTGCAAGGCATCGAGTATCGGCTGCCGCACGGGATTGCCCGTGAAGACGTATTTTTCCGGATGCCCGCTCGCCTGCTCGGTGAGGAAGCCGCCGGCGATGGCAGTGACGCGGCCGGCCAGCGCCTTGTTGGCGCGGCCCATGACGATGTTTGCTTCGTGGATGGCGCTGGGCACGCCGCGCCGCGTCGCGGCATAGAGCGGCGGCAGCGTGGGATAGCCGCCGAAGCCGACGACCGCCTGGGCGTCGATGCGGCGGATCAGCTCCGAAGACTGCCGGACGCCCTTCCAGATCGACCAGAACGCCCTGGCAAGTGCGAGCGGATTGCGCCCCCCGGGGGTAGCCGACGGAATGTGATGAATCGCCGTCGCCGGAAAGTTCCCCGAAAATCGCTCGACACGGTCATCGGTCGCAAGGTGCACTTTCCAGCCGCGCGAAACGAGCTCATGCGCAAGCGCCTCGGCAGGAAACAGGTGTCCTCCTGTACCGCCCGCCGCCAGTAGGATCGTACCCTTCGCCATTCAGCAGATTCGCCTCATTCCGCCGGCACGTGGCGCGGATAGGCGTGGAAGCCGATCTGCTGGCGTTTTTCCGGCCGCTGCCTGGTGAGCGCCAGCACCATACCCATGGAGATGGCGATGGCGATGAGTGACGAACCACCGTACGAGATGAAGGGCAAAGTCATGCCCTTGGCCGGCATCATCTGCAAGTTGACGCCCATGTTGATGATCGACTGCAGGCCGAAGACCACCACCAGCCCGGCGACGGCATAGCGTGTGAAGTCGTCGCGTTCCTTCAGTGCGGTGTTGAGGCCCCTGAGCACGATGAAGGCGAAGATCGCCATGATCGCGAGGCAAAGGACGATGCCGAACTCCTCACCCGCGACTGCGAAGATGAAGTCGGCATGGCTGTCGGGGATGACGCGCTTGATCGTCCCCTCGCCCGGCCCGACGCCGAACCAGCCGCCGTTGATGACCGCGTCGCGCCCCATGTCGACCTGGAACGTGTCGCCTTCCCCGGTGATGAAGCGGTCGATGCGGCCAGCCACGTGCGGCAGGAACGTGTAGGCGGCCGTGGCGCCGGCGGTGCCGACAGCCCCGAGCAGGATGATCCAGAACCACGACATACCCGCCATGAAGAACATGATTCCCCACGTCGCCAGAACCAGCATCGTCTGGCCGAAGTCCGGCTGCGCGATCAGCAACACGAGCACGACGGCGAGCAGCACGATCGCGAAGAAATTGCCCGGGATGTCGGGCTGGCGGGCGTGCTCGGCGAACAGCCATGCGCTGATGATGACGAATGCCGGCTTGAGGAACTCCGAGGGCTGGATGGACAGGCCTGCGATCGACAGCCAGCGCCGCGCGCCTTTCACCTCGATGCCGATGAACAGCACCGCAATCATCATCAGCAGCATGACGCAGAGCATCACCAGCGACATCCGCCTCACCTCGCGCGCATCGAGGAAGGACACGGCGATCATCGCGACGAGGGCCGGGATCATGAAGACGATCTGCCGGACGGCGAAGTGGAATGTGTCGAGGCCGATGCGTTCGGCGACGGCGGGGCTGGCCGCGAAGGAAAGGACCACCCCGAGCACCATCAGCGAAAGGAACGCGGCCAGGAACCAGCGGTCGATCGTCCACCACCAGGTGGCGACCGGACTCTTGTCGATGCGGCTCAGCACTATCGTCCTCCCCCGATGACCTGGATACCGTCGATCGCCGCGACCGCCGCCCGGAAGGCGTCTCCGCGGACCTCGAAATTCTTGAACTGGTCGAAGCTCGCGCAGGCCGGCGACAAGAGCACCACCGGCTCGCCCTCGGCGTCCTCGGCGGCGTCGCGCGCGGCATTGGCGACCGCCGCGTCAAGCGTCCCGGAAATCTCGTAGGGCACCGCCTCGCCAAGCGTCGCCGAGAAGGCGGGCGCGGCCTCGCCGATGAGATAGGCCTTGGCGATCCGTGGGAAGAAGCCGCGCAGGGGCTCGATGCCGCCTTCCTTGGGCAGGCCTCCGACGATCCAGTAGATGCGGGGGAAGCTGGACAGGGCGGGCGCCGAGGCATCCGCGTTCGTGGCCTTGGAATCATTGACGAACAGCACGCGATCCTTGCGGCCGACCTGTTCCATACGATGCGCCAGCCCGGGAAAACTCTCCAGTCCGGACTGGATCTCGCCGAGTTCTAGTCCGACCTTGAGGCAGGCCGCGACCGCCGCCAGCGCGTTCTGCGCGTTGTGCTGGCCGCGCAGCGAGCCAATACCCTCCAGGAACGCGATGCGCTCATAGCGACCGTTGGAGGCTTCCATCAGGTTGGTGCCGTCGGCGAAGAAGCCGTCGGTCAGCGGCAGCCGCTTCGACAGGCGCACCACGGTCTTGCCCGCTCGCTCCAGCCGGTCTGCGATCTGCGCGCAATAGGCGTCGTCGACGCCGACGATCGCGGTCTCGCTGCCGGCGACGAGGCGCTCCTTGATCGTTGCGTAATGCTGCATGGTGCCGTGCCGATCGAGGTGATCGGGCGTCAGGTTGAGCAGGATGCCGGCCGTCGGATTGATGGAGGGCGTGAGATCGACCTGGTAGGACGAGCACTCGACGACGTAGAAACGGTCGGATCGCAGCGGGTCGAGCGTCATCACCGCCCGCCCGATATTGCCGCCCATCTGGGTGTCGCGACCGGCGGAATTCAGGATGTGCGCGGTCAGCGCCGTCGTGGTCGACTTGCCGTTGGTCCCCGTGATGGCGATGAATGGCGCATCGGGCGCCACTGCATTGCGCTCGCGCACGAAAAGTTCGACGTCGCCGATGACCTCGACGCCGGCCGCGCGCGCCAGCTCGACCGACCAGTGCGGCTTCGGATGCGTCAGCGGAACGCCTGGCGACAGCACCAGCGAGGTGAACGCGCTCCAGTCCTCCTGCCTGAGGTTGGCCGCAGGGATCCCCTCGGCCTCGGCGCGGGCGACGCTTTCGGGATTGTCGTCCCAGGCGACGACGTTCGCGCCGCCTTCGAGGAGGGCTCGCGCAGTCGCAATACCCGACCCGCCGAGCCCGAAGAGCGCGACGCGCTTACCGCCAAAGGTTGTGGCCGGAATCATCTGAGTTTCAACGTAGAAAGGCCGATCAGCGCCAGGATGACGGCGACGATCCAGAATCGTATCACGACCTGGCTTTCGGTCCAGCCGAGTTTCTCAAAATGATGGTGGATAGGCGCCATCAGGAACACGCGCTTGCCGGTGGTCTTGAAGACTGCGACCTGGATGATGACCGACAGCGCCTCCATGACGAACAGGCCGCCTATGATCGCCATGACGATCTCGTGCTTGGTGGCGACGGCGACGGTGCCGATCAGGCCCCCGAGCGCCAGCGAGCCGGTGTCGCCCATGAAAATCGCCGCCGGCGGCGCGTTGAACCACAGGAAGCCCAGGCCCGCCCCGATGACGGCGCCGAGGATGACCGCGAGCTCGCCGGTGCCCGGCACGAAATGGATCTGCAGGTACTCGGCGAACACCGCGTTGCCCGAGAGATAGGCGATGACGCCGAAGGACGCGGCGGCGATCATGATCGGCACGATGGCAAGACCGTCCAGCCCGTCGGTGAAGTTGACCGCGTTGCCCGCGCCGACGACGACGAACGCGCCGAACGGGATGAAGAACCAGCCGAGATTGAGCAGCAGGTCCTTGATGAACGGGAATGTCAGGGAAGAGGAGAAGGGCGCCTGGCCGGCGCGCATGATGAAGAACACGGCGATGCCGGCGATGACGAATTCGATGGCGAGTCGCGCCTTCCCGGAAAGGCCGAGATGCGACTGCTTCGTGACCTTCAGGTAGTCGTCATAAAAGCCGATCGCGCCGAACCCCACCGCCACAAGCAGCGTGACCCAGACATAGACGCTGGACAGGTTTGCCCACAGCAGCGTCGAGACGATGATGCCCGTCATGATCATCAGCCCACCCATGGTGGGCGTGCCGGCCTTCTTGAAATGCGTCTGCGGGCCATCGGCGCGGATCGGCTGTCCCTTGCCCTGCCGCAACCGCAGCGAGTCGATGATGGCCGGTCCGAACATGAACACGATCAGCGCCGACGTGATCAGCGCTCCGCCGGTGCGGAAAGTGATGTAACGGAATACGTTGAACAACTGCACCTTGTCGGCGAAGTCGACGAGCAGGGTCAGCATGCGAATTCAATCCCCTCTTCAATATTCATGCCCGCTTCTGCTTTGCCTTGGGTGCGGAAAACTCATGAAGTAGAGCGTCCACCAGCTTCACGAAGCCGATACTCTTCGACGACTTGACCATCACCGCATCCCCCGGACGGATCGTCGCCAGAAGCACGGGCTTCAGTTGCTCGACGTCGGCCCTGTATTCGGTCGCCAGATTGTCGCCGAGCCGGTCGCGCAGAGCGCTCATCTCGGGCCCCGCCAGCAGTGCCACATCGACCTTCGCCCCCGTCACCAGGTCGGCCAGCGCGGCGTGCAGCTTTGGCGCCTGCGTCCCGAGTTCGAGCATGTCGCCGAGCACCGCGATGCGCCGTCCGCCCTCGCCGAGCGGCGCGGCGCGGAGCAGTTCGAGGGCGACACGCATGGATGCCGGATTGGCGTTGTAGCTCTCGTCGATCAGCAGGAACGGGCCGTCGCCATGATGCAGCACATGCCTCTTGCCGCGGCCGCTTTCGGCCGACAGCGTGGACAGCGCAAGCGCTACCTTGGCGATGTCGGCGCCGACGAGGTCCGCTGCGCCCAGCACGGCAAGCGCGTTCTGAACGACATGGCGGCCCGGCACGCCGATCCTCGCCACGACCTCGTTATCGCCGATGTTCGCCGAGATTGAAGAGCTGTCGGCATTGAGCTTCGATTTGAGAAGCCGGTAATCGGCCTCCTCGCCCTCGCCGAAACTCCTGACCGTGGTGACGTGGGCCTGCCGCGCCAGCTTGCTCAGCATCTTGAAGCGCTGGTCGTCACGATTGAGCAGCGCCACCCCCTCGCGATCGAGGCCTTCGAATATCTCCGCCTTCGCCTGGGCGATTTCGTCCAGGTTGCGGAAGTGCCCGAGATGCGCTGCGGCGATGAGCGTGATCAGCGCAACATGCGGCTTCACCATCCTGACCAGCGGCCGGATCTCCCCGGGATGGTTCATGCCGATCTCGAAGACGGCGTAGTCACAATCCGCCGGCATCCGGGCTAGGGTCAGCGGCACGCCCCAATGATTGTTGAACGACTTGTCGGACGCATGCACCGTGCCCACGGCCGAGAGCACATGGCGAAGCGCCTCCTTGGTGCTGGTCTTGCCGACCGATCCGGTGACCGCGATGATCTTGGCCCGCGTGCGGCGGCGCGCGGCGACGCCCGCTTTCTCCAGCGCGGCAAGCACATCGTCGACAACGATCATCGGCACGGCCAGGCGGCCGAGCGCCGGCAGCTTGCCTTCGGCAACCACCAGCACGCTCGCGCCCGCCTTCATGGCGGCGGTCGCAAAATCGTGGCCGTCCATGGTATCGCCCTTGATGGCGAAGAATGCGTCGCCGGGCTTCAGCGTGCGGCTGTCGATCGAAATGCCGGTGATTTCCGCCGGCCCATGTCCGATGGGACGGCCGTCGATGGCCGCGACCAGCTCGTCCGAGGTCCAAAGACAGGTCATGCCGCCGATTCCCGAAGCGCGCTGCGCACCTCAGCATGATCGGAGAAGGGAAGCGTCTCGGCTCCGACCGTCTGGCCTTCCTCGTGCCCCTTGCCTGCAACCACGAGGGTATCGCCTGCCTTGAGCATGCCGATCGCGGTGTGGATCGCCTCGCGACGATCGCCGATCTCGATGGCGCCGGGCGCGGCGGCCATGATCGCTGCGCGGATATGCTGCGGAACCTCGCTGCGCGGGTTGTCGTCGGTGACGATCGCCACATCCGCCAGCCGGCTCGCGATCTCGCCCATGATCGGTCGCTTGCCCCGGTCCCTGTCGCCACCGCATCCGAACACGACGACCACGCGGCCGGTGGTGAAGGGCCGCACCGCGGCGAGCACGTTCTCCAGCGCATCCGGCTTGTGGGCGTAGTCGACGTAGATCGGCGCGCCATTTTCCGTCGTCCCGACCAGTTCGAGCCGGCCGGACGCGCCCTTCAGTTTCTCGAGCGCCTTGAGCGCGACTTCCGCCGGCGTGCCCGTCGCGATGGCGAGGCCCGCGGCCACGAGGGCGTTGGAAATCTGGAAGTCTCCAGCAAGCGGCAGGTCGATCTCGTAGATAACCCCGCCTGCGTCGATCTCGGCGCGCTGCCGGAAGCGCTCATGCTCGACCCGCTTCAGCGTCAGGAAGTCGCCCTGACGTCCGACCATGCGCACGTCCAGGCCCGCATCGCGCGCCGCCGCGCTGGTGGCCGCCGACCACGGATCGTCGGCGAAGATGACCGCGGGCGCGCCCTTGGGCAGCAGCGTGTCGAACAGGCGGAGCTTCGCGTGATGGTAGTGCTCGAAGGTCGGGTGATAATCCATATGGTCGCGGCCGAGATTGGTGAAGGCGCCGGCGCTGAGCTTCACGCCGTCCAGACGCCGCTGGTCGAGACCGTGGCTCGATGCCTCCATGGCGCCGTGAATCACGCCCGTTGCGGCGAGTTCCGACAACAGCACATGCAGCGCCACCGGATCCGGAGTGGTCAGCGAGCCATAGTCGTTTCGGCCCGGCGCAATGACTCCGGTTGTCCCGATGCTGGCGGCCGCAAACCCAGCATGTTCCCAGATCTGGCGGGTGAAGGACGCAACGGACGTCTTTCCGCTGGTCCCGGTGACGGCCACCATGGTCTCCGGCTGCCCTGGGTGCAGGGCCGCCGCGAGCAGCGCAAGCGTGCGGCGCGGATCGTCCACCACGATGCTCGGCGCATCGACCTTGTCGAGCGCGCGTCCGGCGACCACCAGAACGGCTCCCTTGGCCGCGGCATCCGCCGCGTACGCGGAACCGTCCGCCTTCGTTCCCGGCACGGCAACGAAGACCATCCCGGGCTTCACCTGCCGGGAATCGGATGTCACGCCAGCCACCTCGACCTCCGCGGAAGCATCTCCGTCGAGAGGCAGCAGGCCGGCAAGTTCCCTAAGTTTCATCGAACTCCGATCGTCGCAACAAAATGGCGCGCTTCTTGCGGGCGCGCCGTTGAGAATCACTCGTAGGACGCCACCGTTGCCTCATTTTCATGGCCGAATTCTGGCTTCACGCCAAGCATCGAGGCCGAGCGGCGGATGATGTTGGCCACGATCGGCGCAGCGTTCATGCCCGATGTCGCCGGCAAACCCGGCTTTTCAGGCTTCGGCTCGTCCACGATCGACAGGACTATGTACTGGGGATCGTCCATCGGGAATGCGGCGAGGAAGGCGTTGAACCGCTTGTCGGTGGAGTAGCGGCCGTTGACGACCTTCTCGGCAGTTCCCGTCTTGCCGCCGACCCTGTAGCCGGGAACTTCGGCGCGCTTGCCGGAGCCCTTCTCCGCATTGAGACGGTAGAGATAGCGCATGTCCGCCGAGGTCTTTTCATTGACGACCTTGGTCGCGCCCGCCACCGCTTCTTCCACGGTCCGGGGAAGGAACGTCGCCTGCATGAGGTAGCCGCCGTTCATCAGCGCTGCAGCGGCGACCGCGGTCTGGAGCGGGGTGGTCGTGAAGCCGTGGCCGAACGACGCGGTGATCGAGTGGACCTTCTTCCAAACCTTGGGTTCCGTCGGCCGCGCGACCTCCGGAAGTTCCGTCGTCATCCGCTCGAGCAGCCCGATGCGATGCAGGAACTCGCGATGGCCCTCGATGCCGACCACGTCGGCCTCGCGCGCCGAGCCGATGTTGGACGAATAGATGAACACCTCGGGCACCGTCAGCACGCGGCCCTTGCCGTGGAAGTCACGGATCGTCTGGCGGCCGATGGTGATCGGGCGCGTCGCGTCGAAGGTGCTCTGCAGCGTCACCTTGCCGGAATCCAGCGCCATCGCCGTGGTGAAGCTCTTGATCGTCGAGCCCATCTCGTAGACGCCTGCCGACATGCGGTTGAGGCGGTCCTTGTCGTGCGCATTGTGGGGATTGTTCGGATCGAAATCCGGGACCGAAGCCATCGCCACGACCTCCCCTGTCTTGGCGTTGAGCACGACCGCGCCTGCAGCGATGGCGTGGTAGCGATCGAGCGCCGCAACGATCTCGTCGCGCACGATGTGCTGGACGCGCAGGTCGATAGAGAGCTTTACCGGCTTGAGATCACGCTCCAGCGCGAGGCCGGAAGCCTGCAGGTCCGCAAGACCCTGACCGTCGACGTACTTCTCGAGGCCGGCAATGCCCTGGTTGTCGATGTTCACCAGGCCAAGGATATGGGAAGCTGTCTCGCCGCCCGGATAGAAGCGGCGTTTCTCCGTGCGGAAGCCGACCCCGGGGATGCCAAGCGCCATGATGTCGGCTTGCTGGCGCGGCGACAGCTGCCGCTTGAGCCAGACGAAGCCGGTGCCGCTTTTCAGCTTGTTGTAGGTCTGCTCGACATCGAGGTCCGGCAGCACCGTCGACAACTTCTCGATCGCCTCGTCGGCGTCGACGATGCGGCGTGGCTCGGCGAAGAGCGACGCCGTGTTGATGTCGGTAGCCAGCACCTCGCCGTTGCGATCGACGATGTCGGGGCGCGCAGCGGTGACGCGCGCGGCCGGCCCACGGCCCTCCTCGGGGCTCAGGACGCCGAGATAGACGAGACGGCCCCCGATCGCGGCATAGATGCCGAAGAACACAGCCATCGTCATGAGCACGCGGTTCTTCGGTCGGCCGCCGCTGGTCTTGCGGGCGCCTTCCATGACGATCGCCTCGGCCCCGGCCGTCGACTTCGATCTCTTCCAGAACATCTTCATTGCGCAACCGTCCCCGTCACGACCGGATCCGTCTCAAGACCGGCCATGGCGGCGGGATCACTCACCAGGTCCTCGATGGTGAGCGGCCGCTCCGGAAGGTCACTGAGCCGCACGATCTGGGTGGCTTCGACCGTCTTGAGGCCGAGCTCCGTTTCATAGGCCTTCACCAGCCGCTCCAGCCGCACCGGCTGCGTGAGGAGGCTCCAATCGGCCTTCAGCACGTCGATCGTGTCCTCCTCGAAGCGGATCTGCGCTTCGATCTTGCGAATCTCGGACAAGCGGTTCTCGGCTTCGTGCTTGGTCTTGTAGGTGAACGCAGCCGACGCCACGATGACGGCGAGCATGATCATGTCGCTGGTGCGGAACACGCTGTTACCTCTCTTCCGGACGCAAGAGTTCGGGAAGCCTTGGCAGGCCGAATATCGCTGGATCGCCCGCCCGCGCCGGCGCGGCCGTGCGCACGGCCGCCCGCAGCTTGGCGGAACGCGAGCGGGGGTTGGTTTCCACCTCGGCTTCAGTCGGGCCCACCGCGCCGCCCTTTTTCTCGAAGGTGGGCGCGTTGACCTTCACCTCGGGCAGGTAGCGCGAACCGGCCGGGTTTGCCGATCGGTCGGCGATGAACCGCTTGACGATCCGGTCCTCCAGCGAATGGAAGGTGACGACGACCAGTCGCCCGCCGGGCTTCAGCGCGCGTTCGGCTGAAAACAGCGCGCGCGCCAGTTCGCCGAGTTCGTCGTTGACGAAGATGCGCAGCGCCTGGAACACGCGCGTGGCGGGATGGATCTTGTCCTTGGGATTGCGCCCGATATGAGTCTCTATCGCGTCGGCGAGTTCCAACGTCCGTGTGAACGGCTTCGACGCCCGGCGCCTCTCGATCATGCGGGCGATGCGGCCCGCATGACGTTCCTCGCCGAGCAGCCCGAAGATGCGCGTCAGGTCTTGCGGCTTAAGCCGGTTGACGACGTCGGCCGCGGTCGGCCCGGCCTGCGCCATGCGCATGTCGAGCGGTCCGTCGGCGCGGAAGGAAAAGCCCCGCTCCGCCTCGTCGAGTTGCATCGACGAGACCCCTATATCCAGAACGACGCCGTCGACCGCATCGGCCGCCTCATCGAGATGCGAGAAGGCGCCGTGCACCAGTCGCAGACGTCCGGCCGACGCAGCGACCATCGGCGCGCCAGCAGCGATCGCATCGGGGTCGCGGTCGATGGCGACGACGGAGGCGCCGGTCTTCAGGATCGCGCTCGTGTAGCCGCCGGCGCCGAACGTGCCGTCCACGACAAGATCGCCCGGTTTGGGCGCAAGCGCATCCATCACCTCGTTCAGGAGAACCGGAATGTGGCGAGCCGGTCCGCCAACGGCGAGGTGTTCGTCGCCGTGGCCCGCCATCATTCCGATCTCCCCGAGCCTGCAGCGTCCTGCCGACGCTTCAGCAGTCTCGCCCTCACTTCTGCGCCATAGGCGCGAAACCGTTCCGGCTCCCACATCTGGAAGACCTTGCCTTTGCCAACGAAAGCGACGTCCGTGGTGATGCCGGTATGCTCCCTGATGAAATCGGTGACCGTGATCCGCCCGTCCTGGTCGAGCTTCAGGAAGGCGCCGTCTCCGTAGTAGAAATAGGCCAGGTCGTCCGACGCCTGTAGCAGCGGGTCCTCCTGCGCGATCCGCTGCTCGAAACTGTCGAGCAGATCCGGCCCGCCGACATCCAGGGCCGGCAGGTCCAGCTGCCGTATCGCGTAGAGGTCGGAATAGCCGCGCTTCTGGACGACCGCGCGGAAGCCGGAGGGCACGGAAACCCTGCCCTTCGCGTCTATCCTGTTCACCGCACTCGACAGAAAACGATCCATGCGCCGCGACGGCCTCGAGTGCCGCCATGCCCCGTTCCATTTGTCGTGCCGCACCGCTTTGGCGCGGTCCCCGCACTGCCCCGCCACAGAAGAATGCGCCTGACCCTCCGCCCCTCGAGACCGGAAGTTCGGCGAACGCGTCACCCGCTACTGCAACAAGATATTGATTAGGCAGATGGGGTATCATGGGGCGGCATGGGCGTCAACGGGAGAAGCCTTCACAACAGGCGTAAATCGCGGGAGGGACAGGGTTTTCCCGCCCTGCCGGCATTTATGATCCATTAAGCCTAACGAAGGGTTATGAAGCCGTGCGTCATGGCCCATTGCGTGCGGCGCCGGCGCGGTCGTAGACCTGATCCACCAAATCAGGATGGCCACATGACCGATCTCCAGCAGCGCGCCGCGGAAGTCGCGCACATCCGCCGTCGGCACCTCGCCAAAGGGGACCCCGTCCCGCCTCCGCTCACCATGGCTGCGATGTTCCACCTCCCGGGCGAACCAGGCAATTTCCACCAGTACGGGCGCTCGGAGAATCCGACCTGGGAGGCGGTCGAGGAAATGCTGTCGCATCTCGAGGATGCCGAGGCCGTGGCCTTCCCGTCCGGCATGGCGGCCATCTCCGCGGTGCTCTTCGGCCTATTGCGTGCGGGCGACCGCGTCCTGCTGCCATCCGACGCCTATTATACGCCCCGCGTACTGGCAGAACGCTTCCTGAAATCCTTCGGCGTGACGACCGACCTGCGGCCCACCGCCAGCTTCATGGAGGGTGGCTTCGACGGCTACCGGCTGGTCTATGTGGAAACCCCATCCAATCCCGGGCTCGACCTGTGCGATCTCTCTGCGGTGACCTCGGCCGCCCATGAGGCCGGCGCGCTCGTCGTCGCCGACAACACGACGATGACCCCCTACGGCCAGCGGCCGCTGGAATTCCGGGTCGACGTTGTCGTCTCGGCCGACACCAAGGCGCCCAACGGCCATTCGGACACGCTGTTCGGACACGTCGCCAGCAACGACCCGACCATCGTCGCCGCGGTCCGCGAGTGGCGAAAACTGTCCGGCTCGATACCGGGTCCCTTCGAGGCATGGCTGGTCCATCGCGGGCTAGAGACGCTCGACGTCCGCTTCGACCGCATGTGCCGGACCGCCGAGACGATCGCGCCGCGGCTTTCTGCACATCCCGCCGTCAGGAACATCCGCTTCCCCGGACTGCCGACGGACGCCTCGCACGATCTCGCCCGCACGCAGATGAAGCGATTCGGCTTCCTCATCGGGCTGACGCTTGCCTCCGAAAGCGCCGCCGAGCGCTTCATCAACGAGTGCGCACTCATCCAGCCGGCGACATCCTTCGGCGGCGTCCACACTTCGGCTGAACGCCGCGCCCGTTGGGGCGACGCCGTCGCGCCGGGCTTCGTACGGCTCTCGGTCGGCTGCGAACCGACAGAGGAACTTTGGAAGGCGCTGGAGACGGCGCTGGATGGGGCGGACCAGGACTAGCCGACTTCCTCGTGCTCCAGGCTCCCCCACACTTGTCGCGAAGCACGTCCGGATGCGCATGGTGAGAAATGATCGCCTTCGAAGCAGGGCTGCCGGCTCGTCGCCCTGATTCGATCCATGAAGACGCGGAATCGGAATCGCAGCCGTTGCCGGCAAGCCATTCGATTCCCAGACTTTTCGTGAAGAGTGTGCCAGCTGGCCTGTAAGCCGGGTTCTGTATGGCCCCGTCGCCTTGCGGCGGCGGAACGTGGCGGCCATTCATCTTGGGCATCCGTTGCCGGATGCCTCACGCAACCTACCCGGACAGTGGGCTGAAAACCGCCCCCGAAGGTTTCCCTTCGCACCGTCCCTATTCGGTCTTGCTCCCGGTGGGGTTTACCGTGCCGCTTCCGTTGCCGGTCGCGCGGTGGGCTCTTACCCCACCCTTTCACCCTTACCCCGCCGTTACTTCGGCTCCATCGCTGGATGCAGGCCACGGAGGCCAGCCGAACTAAAGGCGGGGCGGTCTGCTTTCTGTGGCACTTTCCCTGGGGTTGCCCCCGCCGGCCATTGGCCGGCACCGTGTTTCCATGGAGCCCGGACTTTCCTCACCCACCACCTTTCGGCGTTGATGGGTGCGGCCGCCCAGCCAGCTGGCAAGCGCAGTTATGCAACGCCGTCGGCGAATGCAACAGAAAAGCCCGCCGGAGCGGGCGTTTTCGTCGGCGGGGCCGCTTTGGTCCCGTCGGCTCAGATGCTGCCGAGCAGGCGCTGTACCTTGGCGCAGTAGGCGGACGAGATCTTGTTCATCCGCTTGGCGGCGTGTCCGGCGTTGTACTTCAGGATGGTGCCGCAGGTGGTGCCTCCGCCAAGCTCGTGCGCCTTGGAAAGGTACTTCATGCCGAACTTGATATTGGTCTCCGGGTGGAACAGGCCGCTGGCCGACCCCGAGTAGCCCATCATGCGCGCCGTGGCGGGCTTGATCTGCATCAGGCCGATCTCGCCGGCGCTGCCGCGGGCGTTGGGACGGCCGCTGCTTTCGACATGGATCACCGCATGGGCGAGGTCCGCAGGAACGCCATAGGTGGCGGCATACTTCGCTACGATGGAAGCGAAGGGACGGCCGGAGGCCGACGACCTCGTCGTGTTGGCTGCCTTCTTGCCGATCGAGGCGGTCTTCGTCTTGTCGATGGCCTTGCTGGCGGCCTTGTCGGCGCTCTTGCCCGCGGTCGTGTCGCCGCATCCGAGCAGATACGGGCACTTTTCCCCGATCACCGCGTTCGGCTTGGATGGCTTTGACGCCGCTGCGAGATCGACCTTGTCGCTTACCACCTTGGCGCCTGCTTTCGAGGCATCGGTAACGCGGTCTTGGGCGTTTGCGGCAAAGCTCATCAGGCCGGCGGCAAGGGCCGCCGTCAAAACACACAGTTTCTTCATTACTTTCCGGTGTCTTTCTCAACGCCACTTGCTACGGATGGCAGTGGCTGGGCTGTGATTCTGGGCCCGTCGAATGCAGGCCCGGCGTGGACAGCAGGCCCATTGAAGGCGGAATTGGCGTCAAACGTGACCCACCAAGTCACGTTGCATGACGTATTGATATATTAGGTGATCGAAGAAAACGCCCGATCAGCCGATCGGTTCGGGAAGCGCCTCGAGCAGCTTCCTCAGCGTCAGGCTCGTGGACCCATCGGCGATCCCGTCGATTCGTCCGGGGCGAAAATGCCTTTGAAATGCGTTCACTACCGTCCGTGTGGCCGACTCGTACACGCCGGTGATTTCGATGCCGTAGCCATACAGGGCGAGCATGGATTGCAGGTTTTCCACGGCTTGTCCCTGGTCGCCGAGGGCAAGTCGCGGCTCCCCGCCGACCGGCTCCGGCGCGACGAAATGACCAAGCCCCGAGCGGAACAATTTCTCCCACGGGAAACGCTCGCCCGGGTCGACCTTGCGTCCCGGCGCCACATCCGAATGCGCAAGCACCCTTTCACAGGGCACGCCATGACGCTGCGAGATGCCTTTGCAGAGCCCGATGACGGCCGCGATCTGGTCGTCGGGGAAGTCGACATAGCCGAACTCGTGGCCGGGGTTGACGATTTCGACGCCGACCGAACACGAGTTGATGTCGGTGACGCCGCGCCACGAGCTCTTGCCGGCATGCCACGCGCGATCGCTCTCGCGCACCATCTGCACGATGCGTCCGTCCTCGTGCACGAGGTAGTGGGACGAAACCTCGCTCGCCGGGTCGCACAGCCAGGACTCGGCCGCAGCGCCGGACTTCATGCCTGTGTAGTGGAGGATGATCATGTCCGTTCGAATGCTCTCGCGGCGCTGGCCGAAATTCGGCGAGACCCTCACCTCGGCGCCAGGCTGGTCGGCCAGGAACCCGCTCACAGGCGCAGCCCCTTCTCGATCAGTTCATAGGCCGCATTGATCGCCGCGATGCGCGTCGTCGCAATCGCGATGAACTCCTCCGGCACGCCGCGCGCGATCAACCGGTCCGGATGGTTCTCGGCGACAAGCTTGCGGTAATGCTTCTTCACCTCGTCGAAGGAGCGCCCGCGCTCGATGCCCAGCACCACATATGGGTCGGCCGAGCCCAGGCTGACGTGCCGCGACAGGATGGTCTCGTAGTGGGTGTCCTCGATCTTGAAGATATGCGCGATCGTGTGAAGGAATCGCCCTTCCCGCTCGTGCAGTACGCCGTCGGCCTTGGCGATGTGGAACAGCCCGTCCAGGATGTCCTCGAGCATCCGGCAGTTCGGCTTGCCCGAGCCGCACATCTTCGCCATCTGCGCCGCATAGCTCTCGAAGCCGGCGATGTCGGCCTGCGCCAGGGTGTAAAGCCGCGTGACGTTGCGCGCCTCCCCGGGCGGGATGGAAAAAATCTGCTGGAAGGCGCGGACCTCGTCCTGCGTCACCACCCCGTCGGCCTTCGCCATTTTGGCCGAGAGCGCGATCATGGCTACCGAGAAGGCAACCTTGCGATGCAGTTCCGGGTCGCCGAGAAACGCATTGCGCAGCGCTGCGGCCACGTCCACCACCCCGGCATTCGCGGTGGAGGCGACGCGCCGGGCGAATTCGCCGAGTCGGGTCCAAATTGACATTTTGCCTCCATAGGAGGTTTCGCGCGCCTGTTGAAGAGAAAGCATGGGGTGAGCGTCATCCTGCGCAGGGCTCTGGACCAATAGATTGGCCAAGACGGCCGCGGACCGCAGCGTTTACGTGGCGCACATGACCCTCGCGTCCGCCACTGGCTCTACTCCCTCCCGCTCCCGAGAAACCGCCGGCCTGGCCCTCGGACTGCTTGGCGTCGCCATATTCGGGGGAACGCTGCCGGCCACGCGAGTGGCGCTGGAGATCTTCAGTCCCTCCTTCGTCACGTTCGGCCGGGCGGCGGTCGCATCCGTAGCGGCCGCGGTGCTCCTCCTCCTGCTGCGACGCCGTTTGCCGCGCGCCGACATCCCCGCGCTCGCCGCTGCCGGCGTCCTTCTGGTGTTCGGATTTCCGATCATGTCGTCCATCGCCATGCAGACCGTGCCGGCCTCGCACGGCGGCGTGGTGCTGGGCATCCTGCCCCTGACGACCAGCATTTTCGCGGCGCTGATCGCCGGCGAGCGCCCCTCGCCGCTGTTCTGGCTGTGCGGGGTGGCCGGGGCGGCACTGGTCGTCACATTCGCGATCACCGACAACGGCTTCACCCTGACGACCGGCGATCTGTGGCTGATGGGCGCTGCCGTCGCCGCGAGCCTCGGCTACGTCATATCGGGAAGGCTTTCGCAGAAGATGCCGGGCTGGGAGGTCATCTCATGGGCGCTGGTCCTGACAGCGCCGGTCTCGATCCCAGCGACGATGCTCATCGTCCAGCCGGAATATGGGAACGCCACGGCTTCGCAAATGATCGCCTTCCTCTATCTGGGCTTCGGCTCGATGTTTCTGGGATTCTTCGCCTGGAATATCGGCCTGGGGATGGGAGGCATAGCGCGGGTTAGCCAGGTGCAGCTCCTTCAGAGCTTCTTCACGCTGACCTTCTCGGCGGCGTTACTCGGAGAAACGATCCCCGGCAGCACGATTGTCTTCGCGGTGGCGGTGGTGGCAGTGGTCATGCTCGGCCGCAAGGCGCGCGTCGCGAGATAGCGTGGCCGGGAAACCCGGCCACCTTCCATCTACAGTCCGTCGCGAACCCTCAGTTTGCAGGCGCGGTCGGAGCCGGCTCAGCGGGCTTCATGGGCTCGGTCGTCGTGGCCGGCGGAGTCGTCGGCTGCTCGGTAGCCGGCGGGTTCGTGCTCTGCGTCGTGGTCGCATCCGACCCGGTCCCGCTGTCGCTGCAGGCAGCAATGCCAAACAGGGCGAGAGCGGAAACCGACGCAAGAATCAATTTTTTCACTACAACTCTCCTTCTCAACAAGCCCCTCATCGGGACGGTTGATCAGGAAATGGGCACAAGTGCGTGAGGTTGCTTCACTTACGCTTACATTCTGTAACAGGGCGTCAGCACACGACTTCCCGAAATACTCGGCAATCCGTCGCGCCTAGAGGCTGGCCGCGCTCCTCGCCGCCTGGTCGTATTGGCCCGACAGCGCACGCAACAATGCGGCCGCCGAGCTGAGCTTGCCGTCGCCGAACTGCATGTCGGCGACGCCCGCCACTAGCAGTTCCTCGCGCACCTCGCGGTAGCGCCGGCACGCCTCGGCGCCCTCCTTCGTAACCTTTACCGTCTTCTCCTTGCCGCGCTTGCCGGTCTCCAGCAGCTTCAGCGCCTCAAGCTTCTTTACCGCATAGGCGACAACGTGCGTGTCCTCGATGTTGTACATCAGGCATATGTCGGCCTGCGTCTTTTCCCGCCCGCGATGATTGGCGGCGTGCAGCACGAGCACGTCGATCGCCGCGAGCCCTGGCACTCCCGCCGCGGTCGTGCAGCGCACGATCCAGCGGTGGAAGGCGTTGTTCAGCAGCGTCAGCGCGTATTCCATCTCCGAGAGGGCCGGCAGCGCACCGTCTGCGAGATGCGCTGCCGATACGACGGGGCCAAGCGAGCCAGGGTTCATGCGCGAAGCCTCGCTTCCATTTCATAGATAAAATGTTGACGTTTTGTCTGTGATTTGCTTTTTAGTCGCCAAACAGGCGATTGTCCAGCAGGGAGAGAGTGCCATGACCGCGCAGACCTGGGATTTCTGGATTGATCGTGGCGGCACCTTCACCGACATCGTCGGGCGCGCGCCGGACGGCAGCCTGCATCCGCGCAAGCTGCTCTCGGAGAACCCCGAGGCCTATCGGGACGCAGCCATCCAGGGCATCCGCGACCTCCTCGGCGTCACCGCCGGCGCCCCCATCCCTGCGGGGCTGATCGGCGACATCAAGATGGGCACGACAGTCGCCACCAATGCGTTGCTGGAGCGCAAGGGCGACCGGGTCGCGCTCCTCATCACCAAGGGTTTTCGGGACGCCCTGCGCATCGCCTACCAGGCCCGGCCCGACATCTTCGCCAAGGAGATCATCCTTCCCGAGCAGCTCTACGAGCGCGTGATCGAGGTCGAGGAACGCGTGCGCGCCGACGGCACGGTCGAGAAGCTGCTCGACCTGGCTGCCGTGCAGCCGGCTATCGCGCAGGCAAAGGCCGACGGCATCGACGCCATCGCCATCGTCTTCATGCATGCCTGGAAGTTCCCCGAGCACGAGCAGGTCGTTGCCCGCGCCTGCCGCAACCTCGGCTTCGGCCAGGTTTCCGTCAGCCACGAGGTCTCGCCGCTGGTAAAGCTCGTCGGCCGCGGCGACACCACCGTGGTCGACGCCTACCTGTCGCCGATCCTGTCGCGCTACGTCGGCCAGGTCGCGGAGGAACTCGGAATCGAATCGGAACAGGCGAAGCCCGCAAGCGCGACTGCGCGTCGGCCGTCGTCGGCCGCCCCGGCGGAGGCCAGCGAGCGAAGCGAGCGCGCGGCCGTGAGCCCAAGATTGATGTTCATGATGTCGTCCGGCGGCCTCACCGCAGCCGACATGTTCCAGGGCAAGGACGCCCTGCTCTCCGGTCCAGCCGGTGGCGTCGTCGGCATGGTCGAGACGGCAAAACTCGCCGGGTTCGACAAGGTGATCGGCTTCGACATGGGCGGCACATCGACAGACGTCGCCCACTATGACGGCGAATACGAGCGCGCCTTCGATACCGAGGTCGCCGGCGTGCGGGTGCGCGCGCCGATGATGCGCATCCACACGGTGGCGGCTGGCGGCGGCTCGATCCTGCATTTCGAGGCCGGCCGCTTCCGCGCCGGTCCTGATTCCGCCGGCGCCAATCCCGGCCCCGCATGCTATCGCCGCGGCGGCCCGCTGGCGGTGACGGACGCCAACGTGATGCTCGGCAAGCTCAGGCCAGAATTCTTCCCCGCCATCTTCGGACCCGAACAGGACCAGCCCCTCGACATCGCCGTCGTGCGCGAGAAATTCGAGGCGCTTGCTGCCGAAATAGGCGACGGCCGCACGCCGGAAGCCGTGGCCGAGGGCTTCATCACCATCGCCGTGGAGAACATGGCGAACGCCATCAAGAAGATCTCCGTCCAGCGCGGCTACGACGTCACCGAGTACCTGCTGAACTGTTTTGGCGGCGCCGGCGGCCAGCATGCTTGCCTCGTGGCCGACGCTCTCGGCATGGAGGCCGTGCTGATCCATCCCTTCTCCGGCCTGCTTTCGGCCTATGGCATCGGGCTGGCCTCGGTCTTTGCCTCGCGCCAGCAGGCATTGCTCCAGCCGCTGGCCGGCGAATCGTTAGGGCAGATCGAGGACCTCATCGGCACGCTGCGCGCCGCCGTGCTCGACGAATTGGCAGCGCAAGGCGTCGCGGAGACCTCGGCGTCAACGCGGCCGGTGCTGCAGATCCGCTACGACGGTACGGATACCGCCCTGCCCGTTGCCTTCGCCCACGGCTCGATCGCGGAAGCCAGGCGTGACTTCGAGGCCGCGCACAAGGCGCAGTTCGGCTTCATCTACGAGAACAAGCCGATGATCGTGGAGGCGGTCGGCGTCGAGGGCGCTGACGCCAGCACCAAGGGCCGTGATGAACGTGATTTGGACGGCGTAACGCACTCACGGCCCCCACACCGCGACATTGATGTGTTTGTGGACGGTGCTTGGCAAAAGGCGGGCGTGTATTTCCGCAGATATGACGATGGGACGCCTAACCTAGACCCTGGTTGCCGCATCGCCGGTCCCGCCCTCATCATCGAGAGCCATCAGACGATCGTCGTCGAGCCGGGCTGGCAGGCCGAGATCACGCCCAAGGATCACGTGCTTCTGCGCCGCGTCGAGAAGAAGCGCCGGCAGGCGGCGCTCGGCACCGAGGCCGATCCGGTGATGCTGGAGGTCTTCAACAACCTCTTCATGTCGATCGCCGAACAGATGGGCGTGACGCTCCAGAACACCGCCTATTCGGTCAACATCAAGGAGCGGCTGGATTTCTCCTGCGCCGTCTTCGACCGGGACGGCGCGCTCGTCGCAAACGCCCCGCACATGCCGGTGCATTTGGGCTCCATGGACCGTTCCGTCGAGACGATCATCCGGCTGAACGAGGGCGACATCCATCCTGGCGACGTCTTCGCGCTGAATGCACCCTACAACGGCGGCACCCATCTGCCTGATATTACGGTGGTGACGCCGGTGTTTGACGACGCCGGCAAGGAGATCCTCTTCTACTCAGCCTCGCGCGGCCATCACGCCGATGTGGGCGGCACCGCTCCGGGCTCGATGACGCCGCTTGCGACCACCGTCGACGAGGAAGGCGTGCTGTTCGACAACTTCCGCATCGTGGAGCGCGGCAGGTTCCGGGAGAAGGAACTGCACGACCTTCTCACCGACCACGCCTACCCGGCACGCAACCCGCACCAGAACATCGCCGATCTCAAGGCGCAGATCGCCGCCAACGAGAAGGGTGTGGCAGAACTCAGGAAGATGGTCGCCCATTTCGGCCTGGACGTCGTCAACGCCTATATGGGGCACGTCCAGGACAATGCGGCCGAAAGCGTGCGCCGCGTGCTGGAGCGCCTGCCCGACAGTTCCGAGTACGAGTACCCGACCGACACCGGCCAGGCGATCAAGGTGAAGATCACCGTCGATCGCGAGAACCGCGAGGCGACGGTCGACTTCACCGGCACCTCCCCGGTGATGAAGAACAACTTCAACGCGCCTGAGCCGGTTGCCCGCGCCGCCGTGCTCTACGCCTTCCGCGTGATGGTCGAGAACAACATCCCGATGAATGCCGGGTGTCTCAGGCCGATCAACATCGTCATCCCCGACGGCTGCATGCTGCGGCCGAGCTACCCGGCCGCCGTCGTCGCCGGCAACGTCGAGACGTCGCAGCACGTCACCAACGCCATGTTCGGGGCCATGGGCGCGCTCGCCAATGCGCAGGGCACCATGAACAACCTCACCTACGGTAATGAAAAGTATCAGTATTACGAGACGATCTGCTCAGGCTCGCCGGCCGGCCAGATGAATTCCGGGCGCGGTTTTGCCGGCACATCAGGCGTCCACACCCACATGACGAACTCGCGCCTCACCGATCCCGAGATCCTGGAACTGCGCTTCCCGGTCCTGCTCGAAGATTTCCACATCCGCGAGGGGTCCGGCGGCAAGGGCAAGTGGAGCGCCGGCGACGGCACCCGGCGCACGATCCGCTTCCTGGAGCGGATGGAGTGCGCGATCCTCTCGTCGCACCGCAACCGCCCGCCGCAGGGCATCGCGGGCGGCGGTGACGGCGAAGTCGGATCGACCAAGGTTCGCCGCAACGACGGCAACATCGAAACACTCAAGGCCTGCGACCAGACTGTTCTGGACGCCGGCGAGGCCGTGATCGTCACCACGCCGACGGCGGGAGGTTTTGGCCGCGGGTAGGAACCCGGTCCCCTACTCCAGATTCGTCTGGATCCAGCGCGGTGACAGGTGGATGTCGAGAGTCTGGAGCCGTCCGGGGCCGAGATTGACGAACCGGTGCGGCACGCCGGCGGGCCCAAGAACGGTCTCGCCGGCCTCGGCGTCGATCACCTGCTCGCCGACGAAGAACCTCGCGCGCCCCTCCTGGACGACGAAGATCTCGTCATAGGGATGCACGTGCAGCACCGGCCCCTTGCCCGGTTCATCATTGCCATAGGTCAGCACGGTCACCTGGGTGCCCAGCACTTCGCCATTCACCGACCCGCGATGAGGGCCCACGAGCGCGCCATCGAAAAGCCTTGCCTTGGCGGGCGGACGACCGTCGGGAACGACGGTTGCCGGATCCAAGTCGCGTCGGGCCATGTGCTGCTCCGGTTGTGGCGCAGAATCCGCCGAGGCCTGAGGATGGTTGAGGCGACAGGCTGGCGCAAGCCGCCTCTCCGCGGACATGACTCTATCCTGCCATCTCCCCGGCGCCGACCATCTCTTCCAGCCGCGCGTAGCTCGCCTCCATGCCCTGGTCCATGCCGGTAGCGAGCATGGCGGCGCGCGTCTCGGCATCGGGCAGCGTCATGCGCATCGTCATCAGCGTGCCGTCGCCATCCGGCTCGAAACGGGTCTCGACCTGATTGTCGGGCGTCGGATCAGGCAGATGCATGCGCTCGACATGGACAATGCGCCTGAACGGGTCGAGCTCGACATATTCGCCGGTGAGGTGAAAGCCGTTGCCCTGCCCGTCCGACCATTCGAAGCGGATCTTCCCGCCCGGCTTCGCCTCGCTGATGCAGACCGGCATTGTCCAGCCCCCGGGGCCGAGCAGCCATTTCTGGATCAGCTTCGGCTCGGTGTGGGCGCGGAACACGGTCTCTGACGGCGCTGCGAAGCGCCGGGTGACCACCACCCAGCGGTCGCCCTCGGTCTTCAGCGTCAGCTTGCTCATCGTTCTTCCTCCGTTGTCATCTCGGCGAGCAACTGGTCCAGCCGCTCGTAGTTTCTCGTCAGCGCCGACTTGAGCTGGCTCAGCCACGCGTCGAGTTCGGCGATGCCGTGCGGCGCGATGCGGCACGGCCGCTTGCTGCCCTCGATCCGGCGCGTGATCAGGCCGGCGCTCTCCAGCACCTTAAGATGGCGCGACACCGCCGGCTGCGTCATAGCGAAAGGCTGCGCCAGCTCCATCACGGTCGCCTCGCCCAGCGACAGCCGAGCGAGAATGGCGCGACGCGTCGGATCTGAAAGGGCTGAAAAGGTTGCGTCGAGGCCGCGCATCACGATTTCCTTATATAACAAATCTCTAATATAACTACCTTGATATGTAAATAGGTGTCGGTCCCCTTCCCCGGCATCGCTCGTCGCCGATGGCAATCTGGAGCGGTCAACGTGTGAAGCGCTTCAGTCGGCCAGGCGCGACGCCACTGCCGCCACCAGCGCTTGCGGCCGGTAGTTGAGTTTCGACGGGGTCAGCCCCATGCGCAGCACGATCAGCTTCCGGGACGGGATGATCGCGATGGTCTGGCCGTCATGGCCCCTCAGCCAGTAGGTGTCGTCTGGCAGCGCAGCATTCGCCGGATCGTCCTTCGGCCCCGGCCCGCGCAGCCAGAGCTGGCCCCTGCCGTAGACGCCGTCCGAAGCCGGGGCCGCCTCGCGCATCCAAGCGACGAAGCCGGCTGGCAGGATCCGTTGGCCGTTCCATACCCCGTCCTGCAGCAGGAACTGCGCGAAACGCGCCCAATCACGTGCGGTGGCGTAGAGATAGGACGACCCAACGAACGTTCCCGCCTCGTCGGCCTCAAGCACGGCGCTCCTCATGCCGAGTGGGCCGAACAGTGCCTTCTGCGGCCAGCCTGGCGCATCCGCGCCGGCTGCATGCTGCCAGATCCGCGACAGGATCAGCGACGTCCCGCTGGAATAGCTCCACATCTTGCCGACCTCGCCGGCGAGCGGCTTGGACGCGGCGAAAGCTGCCATGTCGGGCTCGAGGAAGAGCATGCGCGTCACGTCGGTGACGTCGCCATAGTCCTCGTTGAACTCCAGTCCGCTCGACATCGCCATCAGGTCGGCGGTCGAGATCGCCTTGCGGCCGTCGCCCTGCCAGGTATCCAGGAGACCGCTTTCGTCGATCTTCATTCTGCCGTCCTTCACCAGCGTGCCGATGATGGCGGCGGTCACCGTCTTGGTCATCGACCAGCCGAGCAGCGGTGTCGCAGGCGAGAAGCCCTCGCCATACCGCTCGCCGACGATGCGTCCGTTGTGCGCGACCAGGACGGCGCGCATGCCGGGCCCGGCAAGCTCCGGGTCCTCCAGGATCGCCGCGATAGCCGCGATAGCGGCATCGTTCGGAGCGTCGACGTTCTCGCCCTCGGGCCAAGGCGCGCCGGGGTCTGCCGGCGGTTCGGCCGCCACGGTCGCGACAGCCTCCACCGCCTCGGCCCTGCCATCGGGCACCGACGTGCAGCCGCGCCCGTCCCGCGCGACGGCGACGCTCGTGCCGAAGATGCCGAGCAGCCCGGCCGTCACCGTCCTGGCCTCGTCGTCCACATCGACGCGCATGATCCGAAGCAGCGGATGGCCCGGCGCCTGCACGTCGTCGGCAAGCACCTGCTGCGGGTCGCGTCCGGCAAGGAAGACGTTCGAGCAGACGATCTTGGCCGAGTAGGCGCTGCCGACGCGGATCAACTCGGGCGGCGCGAGATAGAGCCAACCGCCGAGAACGACCGCAGCTATCGCCACGGCGAGCGCCAGCCCCTTCACGAATTTCGAGACAATCCTCACGTTCGCCCCCCTTTTGCCGCCTGCGGCCACGGAAAAGCCGAGATTTGGCACACATTTCGACATGGCGCACCAGCGCCGATCAACCGAAAATCAACTATGTTGAGTGAATACCTGAGGGGAGTTTTGAAGTCCGGCAGGCTTTGAAGAGAGGACCGCGGTGGAGCGTGCCGCGGAGGGACTGGCCGGATCTGGTGAAGTGGGGACAACGATGCGTGCTCTGGCCATCCTGTCGGTGTTGGGCTTTCTTGCCGGCTGCACGACTGCCGATATCATGGAGCCTATGTCGTCCTCGACGACGACGACGATCTCGACCAAGGTGGCCGTCGCCTATCCGCGCTTCGACGACAACGACCCGCACGATTGGCAAGCCCGCAAGCCGACACAATACGCGGTGCACGGCACCGATGTGTCGAAATACCAGCGCAGCGTGGACTGGCACACCGCCAGGGCCAGCGGCGTGTCCTTCGCCTTCGTCAAGGCGACCGAGGGCGGCGATCGCGTCGACGACTATTTCGCCGAACACTGGCGCGGCGCCAAGGCCGCCGGCGTGCCGCGCGGCGCCTACCATTTCTTCTATTTCTGCCGTCCCGCGCACCAGCAGGCGGCCTGGTTCATCCGCAACGTGCCGCGCGAGAAGGGCTCGTTGCCGCCCATCCTCGACATGGAGTGGAACCCGGATTCGCCGACCTGCAAGCTGCGTCCGCCCGCCTCCAAGGTGCGCAGCGAGATGAAGACGTTCCTCGAGATCGTCGAACGGCACTACGGCAAGAAGCCGATCATCTACACCTCGATCGACTTCTTCGAGGACAACAACCTGTCGACGTTCCTCGGCTATCCCTACTGGCTCCGTTCGGTCGCCAATCATCCGAATGACAGGTACGGCAGCCATCCCTTCACCTTTTGGCAGTACACAGGCACCGGCGTGATCCCCGGCATCAGGGGCAACGCTGACATCAACGTCTTCAACGGTAGCACCACGGCCTGGAACAAATGGCTGAGAGCCAACGCGCACTGAGGCTTTTGGCCTCACCCGCGCAGATGTGATCTTGAGTTGTACTTGGGCCACCTTCCCGCGCGGGCTCAATTTTGCCAAAAGGCCGCGCCAAGTAGCCCCGGTTGCCAAAGAAGGATCGATCTTGCCCAGTTTGCTGCGCGCTGCGCCCATTTCCCTGTTGCTCACCCTCACGCCTGTCCACGCGTTCGCGCAGGCCTGCGGCGGGGATTTCGCCCCCTGGAAGGACGCCATCAGGGTGGAGGCGAGCGCCGCCAGCGTCGGTCCTGCTGGCATGGCAGCCCTCGATGCCGCACAGATCGACGAGAAGGTGCTCAAGCGCGACCGCGCCCAGGGCGTCTTTACGCAGACCTTCATCGAGTTCTCGGGCCGCATGATCTCCGACTACCGTCTCAAGCAGGGACGGAACGTGCTCGCCAAATACGCCGACGTCTTCGCGCGCGCCGACCAGGAGTTCGGCGTCCAGGCCCCGGTCATTGCCGCATTCTGGGCGCTGGAGACCGATTTCGGCGCTGTCCAGGGCGATTTCAACACGCTCAACGCGCTGGTGACGCTGGCGCATGACTGCCGCCGCCCCGACCTTTTCCGTCCCCAGATCGTACCCTTGCTGACCCTGATCGACCAGGGCGTGCTTCCGGCCGACACCAAGGGCGCGTGGGCCGGCGAGATCGGCCAGACCCAGATCCTGCCCTCCGACTATCTGGCGCGCGGCGTCGATGGAGACGGCGACGGCAAGGTCGACCTGCGCGGCACCCCGGCCGACGTCATCATGACCACCGGCAAGAAGATCCTGTCGCGCGGCTGGAAGCGCGACCAGCCATGGATCCAGGAGGTCCGCGTCCCCGACGAGATGCCGTGGGAGGAAACCGGCCGCACCAACAAGCTGCCGCTGGCGCAGTGGGCGGCCTGGGGCGTCACCCGTCCAGACGGCAGCCCGCTCGTCGATAATGGGCTCAAGGCCGGCATCGTCCTGCCGATGGGCCGCAGGGGACCCGCTTTCCTCACCTACGACAACTACGACGTCTATCTCGAGTGGAACCAGTCGGCGACCTACACGCTGACCGCCGCGAACCTCGCCGCCCGCTTCGACGGAGCTCCCGCCTTCGACAAGCGCGCCCCGGAGAGCCCGCTGTCCTTCGACGAGATGAAGCTTCTCCAGCAGAAGCTGCAGGACAAGGGCTACGACGTAGGCAAAGTCGACGGCATCCTCGGCGTAAACACCCGCGAGGCGGTGCGCAGCGAGCAGAAGCGGCTCGGCCTAGCCATCGACGGCTGGCCGACGCAGGAACTGCTGGCTCAGGTGTAGGCGTAAGTAGGTAAGGGAATAGGGGAACAAGGGAGTAGGGGAAGAGGTCACGAGATCAGGCTTCCCTACTCCCCTACTCCCCTACTCCCCTACTCCCTTGTTCCCCTACTCCCCTAATCAGCCATCGTCTCCAGGCTCGCGAAACTTTCAGGCGGCGCGTCACCCTCCTCGAAGGGCGTCGTCACCTCGACGAACGTGTCCGGATAGAAGCCGTTGAAGCGCGTCCTCAGCGACAGCGAGTACGCGCCGATATGGCCGATCTCGATCCAGTCGCCGGTGTCGATCGTTTCGGGCAGCCAGAACGGGCGCGACAGGATATCGACGGAATCGCACGTCGCGCCGCACACCTTGAAGGGCACGATGGTCGCCTCGTTGCCGTTGCGCGAGCGGATCGCGGGGTCGGGGATGAAGCGCGCCGGCAGTGTGATCTTGCCGGTCCAGGAATCCGACAGCGACGCCCAGATGCCGTCGTTGATGTAGAGCCGCCTGCCCTTGCGCAGGAGCACCCTGACGATCAGCGAGAAGGCGCGCGCGACGATGACGCGTCCGGGCTCCGCCACCAGCGGCACCTGGTCGAAGCCATATTCGGCAATGTCTCCGCGCAGCCGCGACATGATCTGCCCGAGCGAGGGCATGTCCGGCTTGCGGCTTCTGGGGTCATGGCCGTATTCGGCCGGGAAGCCTCCGCCGACGTCGAGCCCGGCGATGTCGAAGCTCACCCGGTTGCGCACCCAGTCGGCCGAGGCCAGCGCCCTCTCGTAGGTGTCGGGGTCCTCGATCTGGCTGCCGACATGGAAGCAGAGCCCGACCTTGTAGCCGTTGCGGTTCAGGCGATCGGCGAGTTCCACGGCGTAAGCCGGCCCGGCGCCGAACTTTTTTGACAATTCGTACGCCGCCGAGCCCTTCGTCTGGATGCGTACGAAAATGGTGATCTGGCCCGGATCGATGTCCAGCGCCCTCACCACGCGGGTGAGCTTGGTGATCTCGTCCTCATGGTCGAGCGCAATCACGCGGATGCCGTACTTCTCCAGCGCCAGCCGGATGTCGGACTGCGCCTTGACCGGATGCATGTAGAGCATCTCGGCGTCGGGGGCGACGGCCCGAACCGCTTCGAACTCGCCGGGCGAGGCGACATCGAAGGCGGTCACGCCGGCCTCGACCAGCGTCTTCAGCACCATCGGCTCGCCGTTGGTCTTCACCGCATAGGCGGTCTTGCCGGGGAACATGTCCATGAACTGCCGGCAGTCCTGCTTGAGCACGGCAGGTCGGAAGCAATAGACCGGATCGTCCGGGCGAAGCTTGTGGGCGGCTGCCCGCGCATTCTCGAATCGCTGCATCGTCAACCCTCGGTCCCGGCTTTGCATAAACGAACATAGACAAAAGCGGAATGACATCGGCGGGCCTTGGTTGCCCTGCCGGCCTGAGCCATGGTCGAAAAATCTGCTACGGCAGGAATGCGAATCGGGTGGCCCTTTCCCTCGGCCCTTCGTATGGCTGGTGCCGTCGGCCGCCAGGAGATCCGCCATCGGCCACCCGGAGATCCCATGTCAGCCGTGACGAGCACAGCCGCCAGACCCATGTCGACCGCCGCCTGGGCGCAGCTCCTGCTGCTTGGCGCCATCTGGGGCGGCTCGTTCTTCTTCGCGCGCATCGCCATCGCCGAGATGCATCCGCTGGTACTCGTGCTCTTCCGGGTCGCAATCGCGGCGGCCGCCCTCCACATCTACCTGCGCGTGCGAGGCATTTCCTTCCGGCCCGCCCTGCCCTATGCGGCGGGCTTCTTCGGTCTCGCGCTGCTGAACAACGTCATTCCCTTCTCCCTCATCTTCGCGGGCCAGACCCAGCTCGGCGCGGGCATAGCGTCCGTGCTCAACGCGACCACGCCGTTCTGGACGATCGTGCTCGCCAACGCTCTGACCGCCGACGAGAAGATATCGTGGAACAAGGTCGCCGGGGTGGCGCTGGGTATAGCCGGCACCGCCGTGATGATCGGCCCGGACCTGTTCGCCGGATTCAGCGGCCCGATCTGGCCGAAGTTCGCGCTGATCGGCGCGTCGCTCTCCTATGCGCTCGCGCTGATGGTCGCGAAGCGCTTCCGCGGGCTCCAGCCGACCGTCATCACAGCGGCGCAGCTCACCTGCTCGACCATCGTCATGGCTCCCGTTGTGCTTTTGACGCATGGCCCGGCCGGTCTGTTCGCGGCGAGCGGCCATGTCTGGGCAGCCGTCCTGGCGCTGGCGCTTCTTTCGACCGCCTTCGCCTACATCCTCTTCTTCAACCTGGTAGCCACTGCCGGCGCGACCAACACGTCGCTCGTCACGCTTGTCGTGCCCGCCAGCGCGATCCTGCTCGGGGCGGTGTTTCTGGGCGAACGCATGGGTTTGGTCGAATTCGCCGGTATCGCGTTGATTGGATTGGGATTGTTGACGATCGACGGCCGTTTGTTCGGAAATAGATTGACCAGTTAATAAAATATTTCTGCTAAGCCCGACTGGACGGCAAATTGGTCAGAAAAAACCGCGCTGTAGCTGCCGCAATTCGGTCGCAATTTCCACAATCGTGTCGCATTGCAGCACAGTTTTGGCTTGCCTGTCGGTCAAACTCCCCTAGACTCTGCCCCAGTCACCATGAGGAGGCTATGTTTATGGGATTAGCGCGACCGATCAACGCTCTCATGATTTGTGCTGCGTTTGCCTTCATTGGCGCCCTGATACTGGGTGTGCTGCCCTGATCGCCTGGCGATAGCAGCACCGATCCTCGCAATGACGATGGGTTGAAGAAGGTCGGCAAAAGCCGGCCTTCTTCGTTTCTGGGAGGCCCTGCCCCCTTCTCCTGATTCGCAGCCCGACTGCTTTGTCAGTGAGCGGTGGCATCTGTTATCCGCCGCCCGATTTCGAAGTGGTCTTCGACCGTTCAGGCCGCAGCGGACGCCGCCGCATTCTCCTCGACCGGATGCGCCCTGATTCCGATCATGTGGCAGATCGCGAACACGAGGTCTGCCCGGTTCATCGTGTAGAAATGGAAGTCGCTGACGCCGCGCTCGACCAGATCGAGCACCTGCTCGGCCGCGACCGCGGACGCCACCAGCGCGTGGGTCTGCGGGTCCTGCGCCAGTCCTTCGAAGCGTTCGGCCAGCCACGCCGGCACGTGCGCCCCGCAGCGCGAGCAGAAGTTGGCCACCTGAGCGAAGTTGTGAACCGGCAGGATGCCCGGAACGATGGGGATGTAGAGTCCGGCCCGGCGTACGCGCTCCACGTAGCGCTCGTACATGTCGTTGTCGAAGAAGAACTGGGTGATCGCGCGCGTCGCCCCGTTGTCGACCTTGCGCTTCAGCATGTCGATGTCGGTGGCGAAATCCGGGCTTTCGGGATGCTTCTCCGGGTAGGCGGATACCGAGATGTCGAAGTCGCCGATCTCGCGCATGGCGCCGACCAGCTCCGCGCCGTTGGCGTAGCCTTCCGGGTGCGGCTGGTAGGCCGCACCGACGCCTTCGGCCGGGTCGCCGCGGAGCGCCACGAAGCGGCTCACGCCCATCTCCGCGAACTCGCGGATCACGGCATCAACCTCGGCCCGCGATGCGTCCACGCACGTCATGTGGGCGGCGGGCGTGAGCGACGTCTCGTTGAGGATGCGCTTTACGGTGCGCGCGGTACGCTCGCGCGTCGAGCCGCCTGCGCCGTAGGTGACAGACACGAAACGCGGCCGCAGCTGTTCCAGCCGGGTCACCGTGTCCCACAGGCGCTTCTCCATCTCGTCCGACTTCGGCGGAAAGAACTCGAACGAAACACGGATCTTGTCCCCGATATCAGGCCGGCGCGACAGACGGAACTGACTCATCACGCGATCTCCCTCTCAAACTCTGTCGTACTCGGATCGGCGACGAGCAGCCGCCGGTCCCGACCCATCCACAATTTCACCGTCAGCCCGCCCTGGCTGGCGTCCGGCGCGAATTCCTGCGTCTTCTCAAGCTCGATCCCCGCCTCGCCGAACCATTCGGCGATCTGCCTGTCGGAGAAGCCGAGGCGCTGGTGCGCATGCTCGTCGCGCAGCGCCTCCAGCGTGTGCGGAGCAAAGTCCACGATCAGCAGCCGCCCCGACGGCCGCAGCAGCCGTGCCGCCTCCCGGATCGCATGCGCGGGATCGTCGAGATAGTGCAGCACCTGGTGGATCGTCACGAGGTCGTAGGCGTCCCGCTCGACCGGCGGCGCATAGATGTCGCCGAGCCGCACCTGCGCATGGGCGATGCCGGCATGGTCCAGGTTGGCGCGCGCCACGGCCAGCATTTCGCGAGACATGTCGAGGCCGACGCCGCGCCTGTACAGCGGCGCAAACAGCTCCAGCAGCCTGCCGGTACCCGTGCCGAGGTCGAGCATCGCCTGGAACGGCCGGTCGCCGACCAGCTTAAGCATCGCCGCCTCCACCGCGCTTTCCGAGGCATGCAGCGAGCGGACATGGTCCCAGCCTGCCGCGTTCTCGCGGAAGTACTCCGAAGCCCTCTCCTGCCTTCGCCGCTTGACCGACGCGAGGCGCTCCATGTCGCGCTCCACCTGGGGATCGGAACTCCGCACGCGGCCGACAAGGCTGTGGATGAAGCCGCGCTCGTCCTCGGTGTCGGCCAGCCTGAAGAACGCCCAGGACCCTTCCTGGTAGCGGCCGATCAATCCGGCCTCGAGCAGGAGCTTGAGGTGCCGGGAGACGCGCGGCTGAGACTGGTTGAGGATTTCGGTCAGGTCGGAAACGGTGAGATCGCCGCGGGAGAGCAGCACGAGGATGCGCAGCCGGCTGGATTCGGCCGCCGCCTTCAATGTATCAACAAGTGTCGATAGTCCAACCTGAGACCGCTTCTGCATGGCCTGCTCCAGAGACATATAAAGATATCTTTATGCGATAATTGGCACCAAGGCAACGCAGGATGTCGCACAGAAAACAGAAAATGCCGCTCGGGCGGCGGGAGGCACCATGACCGAAGCCAGGGAAGGAGAGATCGCACTCCCCTTCGATCCGGCGACGACGGCAGAGGACGGGCGCGTCCACTTCATCGGGCGCGTGCGCTCGCCTTGGCTCTCACGTCAGGACTGCCCGAAGAACATGACGGCGGCGCGCGAACGCGATGCCCAGGCGACCATCGAGATCGACCCGGCGTTCCGCCCCGGTCTCGCCGGGCTCGAGCGCGCCAGCCACGTGATCGTGCTGTCGTGGTTCGATCGCGCCGCGCGGAATCTGATTATTCAGAAGCCACGCCATGCTTCTGAGGCGAAAGGCGTTTTCGCGCTGCGCTCGCCCGTCAGGCCGAACCCGATCGGGCTGCACGTTGCGCGTCTCGTCGCGCTGGACATGGAGGCGGGCCTGCTGACGCTCGACGCCATCGACCTGCTCGACGGCACGCCGGTGATCGACCTGAAACCCTATTTCGCGTCCACCGACGCCTTCCCCGACGCGGTGCGGACCTCCGAATGAAACCTGCCCCCACCGAGCGAAGGCGCGCCATCGACAAGGCGCTGACGCTGCTCATCCCCATGGCGCCCTTCATCGATGCGGAACAGATCCGGCAGGACGCGGGGTCGAAGCACATGAAGACGCTGCCGCCCTCCATCGCGGTCTGGCTGGCGACCGTCGCCCATGTCCGCCACCAGCACACCGAATACGACCGCCTTTTGGAGGAAGGCTACGACCGCGACGCCGCGCGCTTCTTCGTGCTGGAGCAGATCAACGACGTGCTCACCACTTGGCGCGCGACCCGGCTGCTCGACGCGGACGACGAGGACGCCTAACGCGCCTTGGAAATGCGCACGGCGTTTCCGACATTCAGCCCCTGTAGATCCACTGTTCGGGAACGCGGATGGAAATCTCCTCGCCGGCGACGATCCGGCCCGGCTTCTCCACCCACGCGACCAGCCCGCGCAACCGCTTGGCGGCCTTCGGGAAGAGCAGCGCGCCCGCCTCGACGTCCGCCATGCCCGCATGCTCGGCGACCGAGCGACCCGCGAGGCGGCAGGGGCCGTTCTGCGCGTCGACCTTCAGCGTCACCCCGCCCTTGAAGAACATCAGCGCGCCGGCAGGCAGCATGGAGAGGCGCGGTACGCCCTCGATCACGAGATTGGCGCCTATCCACTCCGGCTTGATCTCGGCAATTTCCATGCGCCGGGCGACTTGCGCCATCTCATCGGCAGCGATGATGGAGAGTTGCCGCTCGTTGCGCATCTCAGTGCCGCGCGGATACCAAGGCTCCCTCCCGCCAGACCTGCGCGTCTGCCCGGCGTGGAAATCCCCCTCGATGCCGTCAAAGCCGAGCGTCAGGGCGGCGGTCGCTGCGGACACGAAATCGTTCGATCGCGCCGCATAGAGTCCCGCGACGCGGGCCGCGATCTTGCGGGCCGGCACGATCTCCGTGTCTGTTCCGAGGAGGCTGAGCTGGTCGGCCATGGGGTTACCTTTCATTCGGGCCGCACCATGTCCAGCGCGCGTCTGCAGGTCCAGCCAAAGGTCTGATGAACCCATGCGCAGGGCTGAAGCGTCGGTCAGTGCTTCTTCAGGAGCGCTGCGCCGATCGAGTATCCCGCGCCGAACGCGCAGAAGAGCCCGTGGTCGCCGGCGGCCATGTCCTCGTGGTTTTCCTTGAGCGCGATCACCGCGCCGGCCGCGGCCGTGTTGCCGAGCCGCTCCAGCACCATCGGCGCGCGGTCGTGGTCGACCTCGTGCCCGAGCGCCATCTTCAGGATCATGGCGTTCATGCGCGCATTCGCCTGATGCAGCCAGAAGCGGCGCATTTCGGCGGTCTTGAGCCCCTTGCGGGCGAGGAAATCGACGACGAAGCGGTGGGCCGCGACGGTCACTTCCTTGAACACCTTGTTGCCGACCTGCTTGATCATGTTGCCTTCCATGCGCACGACGGAGGTGTCCTCCTGCCCGGCGCGCACCAGGAAGCCGAAATTGGTGCGGATGTTGTTGGAAAACTGGGTCCAGGTGTCGGTGCCCAGGACCTCGAATTTCCCCGGCCGGGTCTCGTCGTCGCCGATCGCCTCGACGACGAGCGAGGCGGAGGCGTCGCCGAAGATGAAATGCGTCTGCCGGTCGCGGAAGTTGAGGTGCCCCGTGATGATCTCGGGCGAGACGATCAGGATGCGCTTGTGGGCGCCTGCCCGCACCAGGTTGTAGGCGACGTGGAGCGCGGCGGCCGCAGACGAGCAGCCGAGGCTCATGTCGAAGGCCGAGCCGCCCGTGCCGAGCGCGTTCTGGATTTCGATCGCGAGCGCAGGATAGGGCCGCTGCTGATGCGAGGCCGAGCAGATGACCAGATCGATTTCCGAAGGCTCGATACCGGCGTCCGCGATCGCCTTCTGCGCCGAGGCGACACCGAACTCCGCCATCACGGAGAGCTCGTCGTCGGGCCTTTCGGGGATGCGTGGCGCCATACGGGCAGGATCGAGGATGCCGTCGCGTTCGAGCACGTGCCGCCGCTTCACGCCCGACGCATAGACGATGAATTCGGAATTCGACTTCTGCAGCGGCTCCTCGCCGGCGTCGCGCCGCCGCATGTTCTCGTCATCGACCCACGTGTTGAAGCTCTCCACCAACTCCTCGTTGGTAATGGAGGCGTCAGGGATCGCCACGCCTATGCCGCTGATGATGACGCGATGCATGTCCGTTCTTTTCCGCGCGGTGACATTCTGCCTGCGGAAAGCGCCGGTCGCTCAAACGCTGGTTTTTGTCACCTGCTCGTTTAGTCCGCCGCGGGAACCTTGGGAAGGGGCGCGCCCATCACGACATCTATCAGCACGAGCGATCGGGCGTTACCACACCCAGGTTGCCGGGCTTCAATCATCCGCCTGGCGCCGGACCCCGGCGTGTCGCGTCGTCTCCCTCGAAACGGCCTGTACCCCCGCGTTCCCCAGCACCGCACTGCGTCCGGCCTCGACCACAAGGTCGATCTGGTCGGGCTCGAGGCGCAGCCGGGTCGGCACCGCGTTGAGCTTCTTGCGTTCTTCCGGTGCAGCATCACGGAACGAGAGATGCTCGGTCACGATCTTCACGTCGCGACAGTTCCAGCCCGCCAGCGTTCCCCGATGGCGGCGTACCTCTTCCGCCGGCAGGCCGCAGCGGAAGCGGATCAGTTCGTCCCGCCATTGCTCCAGCGCGAGGTCGAGCGCGTCAAACCCGTTGCGAGTGGCTGCAGAGATCGCGGTGTCGGAAACCGCGCGCATGACGCTCGGCAGGCCGGGACCGGTCCGGTTCGCGCCCCAGGCGTAGTCCGTCGACAGGCCGGCATCGGCCACGATGAAGAGGAAGTTCCGGATCTTCACCGCCTCTGCGCGCGACAGCGGTCCGTATGGCGTGGTCGCCGACGCCCTTTCCAGCGCCAATCCCGTCACCCCGATATTGTCCGTGAGGCCGCCGTCGAGCAGTCGCACATGTTTCAGCGTCTCGCCGTTGCGGTAGGTCTCCAGCGCCCGCGCATAGGCCTGCAGCCGCAGCGGCGTCCTTGTGGACCCGAGCGCGTCGGTCAGCCATACCGGCCTCTCATAGGCGCAGTCTTTCTGCGGTGTATCGAGCCTCAGCGGCATGAAGGCGACCGGAAAGGCGGCGGAAGCGGCGACCGCGTCGGCAACCTTCAGCTGGTCGAGATCGCTGCACAGCGCGGCGAAGGTGTCGTAGGTGAAGAGGAACGGCGTGTTGTTGTAGATGTCGGAGGCGGTGATCCAGACGATCGGCCGGTCTCCGCCCTTCATCGCCTCGAAGGTGGCGCCTTCGAAAAGCCGCTCGTCCAGCCAGCGCGCCAGGCCGCTGCGGTCGTTCATTCCGCCGGAAAACGCCCGAGTCAATGCCGCCGGCGACAGCAGCGAGGTCGACATGTAGGCCTCGGGATTCTGCAGCAGGAAGCGCTCGCGGAAATCGCCATAGCCGTCCTTGCCCTTGTAGCCGAGATAGGCCGCGACCACTGAGCCGCCCGACGTGCCGGCAACGGTGCGCACGTCATCCACCAGGGTGCGCCGATAGGGTTTTTCGTCGATGACGATCTCGTCCAGTCCCTGGAGCACGCCATAGGCGAACGCCGACGCTCGCATGCCGCCGCCGGAGAATGCCAGCCCCACCAGCGTGGACCCGTCGTCGCCCGGATCGGGGATGAATTCCGGCGAACCCGCGAGCGCGCGTTCCACGGGGGTGTTGATCGGCCCGACGTCCCGCGCCGCGCAACCCGCGAGAACGGCGAGCCCAACCATGCCCGCGCAGATGTGCCGCCACAAATGCAAACCGAAAGTCCCTCGTGCACCTTCGGCCATGGCGCGCCATCGGGGCGGCGTCAGGGCCGATTCGGACCGTGGGCGGGATTGCGCAGCGCTGCAAGCCCGGTGTTGCAGCGTGTGCGCCAGATCGTGCCCTTACTATTGCGAGGGCAGCTCACGACGGGCCCATTGGCTGCGCGGAATCGGCTCGCCGACATGGAAGGCGAAGGAGACGACTTTCGTGGCGTCCTTGTCGACCGTGCAGCGAAAGCTCAGATTGAACCACTGTCCGCTGACGCGGAAGGCTGCTTCCGAAACGTCAAGCACGGTGCCGGGTCCCAATGGATAGGAAGGCAGGAGATCCGGAAAATAGGGGGGCGACGCGTTGCGCAACTGTTCGCGCAACTCCGTGACGCAGAGCTGCGTGCCCCGCACCTCGCGCGGCAAGCCGCCCATCGCAGTCGTGGCGATCCGAGCGGGGATTGTCGATTGCGAGAACAGCCTCTCGGCTTCCTGAAGCTTCGAACCACCTCTTGGCGCGGCAGGATTCGCCGGCCTCGGCATCGGCCTTTCGGCTTCTTTGGGCAGCGCAACGTCGATCTCTTCGTTGTCCGTGGGGGCTGGCAGTTGCGCCGCAGGATCCAGTTGCGGGTCATGCAAGACGTCCAGTGACGCCGAACCGTCGTCACCGCTCTCGTTCGCCGTTGCGCCAGCCGACTCGGATGCCGCCGTCTCGGCTTCCTCGGGCTGGGCCGCCTGTTCTTCTGCCTTGACCGGCGTCTCGGGTGTCTCCGCGGGTTTCTCGGAGGCTTCGACAGGCTGGTCGGGCGGTCCTTCCGCAAGCTCCGCTTCTTCGGGCTCGGGGACCGGAGGCCCCGAACCGTCCTGCGCGCTGTTGCCCTCCAGGGACTCGCGCGGACCTGCATCCCTTTCACCGAACTGGAAGACGGGTCTCAGGGACGGCAAGGGCTGCTGCTCGGCGCTGCTCGCCGGCGGCGGCGTTTGCGGCTCCGGCTCCGGCTCGGGCGGTTTCTCCGCCTCGGGTTCCGGCGCAGGCGGCGGTTCGGCCTTGGCTTCTTCCGGCGCTTCGGGCGGCGGCACCAGATCCACCGATATCGTCTCCTCCTGCTGCGGCTGCGGGAGCGATATCGGCAGTTCGAACAGCAGAAATGCGATGACCAGCAGATGCAGGACGAGAGAGGCAGGCAATGCCGCTCCGAGCCGCCGAGGCTGGTCTCTCATGTCATCCTTCATCGGACCCGATGTGGGACGAATCGTCGGCGGCATCAAGCGTTCACTTGCGACGCCCGCAGCCGGCACGGTTCAACCATGCCGCCCCCCATGCGTCCGGAGTTCGCATCCGGATCTCAAGGTATCCGGCCCCGGGGCAGCGATGCCGCCCCGGAAATGCCCAGCCTACCGCGTCAGACGCTTGTAGGTCATGCGGTGCGGGTTGATCGCATCCGGTCCGAGGCGACGGATCTTGTCCTTCTCGTAGTCCTCGAAGTTGCCTTCGAACCACTCGACATGACTGTCGCCCTCGAACGCCAGGATGTGCGTCGCCAGGCGATCGAGGAACATACGATCGTGGCTGATGATCACGGCGCAGCCGGCATAGCTCTCGAGGGCGTCTTCCAGCGCAGCCAGCGTCTCGGTGTCGAGGTCGTTGGTCGGCTCGTCGAGCAGCAGCACGTTGCCGCCGGTCTTCAGCATCTTTGCGAGGTGCACGCGGTTGCGCTGGCCGCCGGAGAGATTGCCGACCTTCTGCTGCTGGTCGCCGCCGCGGAAGTTGAAGGACGAGCAATAGGCGCGGGTGTTGGCCTCGAATTTTCCGAGTTTTACGACCTCTGCGCCGCCGGAGATCTCCTCCCACACGGTCTTGTTCGGGTCCAGCGCATCGCGGCTCTGGTCGACATAGCCGAGCTTGACCGTCTCGCCGATGCGGATCGAGCCGGCGTCGGGCTTCTCCTGGCCGGTGATCATCTTGAACAGCGTCGTCTTGCCGGCGCCGTTCGGGCCGATGACGCCCACGATGCCGCCGGGCGGCAGCTTGAACGACAGGTCCTCTATGAGGAGTTGGTCGCCAAAGCCCTTGTCGATGTCTTCGACCTCGATGACGACGTTGCCCAGGCGCTCGCCGTGCGGGATGACGATCTGGGTGTCGGTCGGACGCCGCTTGTCCGCCTGATCAAGCAGTTCCTCGAAGGCCTTGATGCGGGCCTTCGACTTGGTCTGGCGGGCCTTGGGGCTCGACGCGATCCACTCGCGCTCGCGCGAGATCGCCCGCTGGCGGGCGTCGTCCTCGCGACCCTCCTGCTTGAGGCGCTTGGCCTTGGCTTCGAGGTAGGCGGTGTAGTTCCCCTCGTAGGGAATGCCGCGGCCACGGTCGAGTTCGAGGATCCAGCCGGTGACGTTGTCGAGGAAGTAGCGGTCGTGGGTGATGAGCAGCACGGCGCCCTTGTAGGCGCGCAGATGCTTTTCAAGCCACGCGGTGGTCTCGGCGTCCAGATGGTTGGTCGGCTCGTCGAGAAGGAGAAGGTCCGGCTCGGACAGAAGCAGCTTGCACAGCGCCACGCGCCGGCGCTCGCCGCCCGAAAGCGTGGTCACGTCGGCGTCCTTCGGCGGGCAGGCCAGCGCTTCCATCGCCATCTCGACCTGCTGCTCGAGATCCCACAAGTTGAGACGATCCATCTCGTCCTGGAGCCTTGCCGACTCGTCTGCCGTCTCGTCGGAGTAGTTCATCATCAGCTCGTTGTAGCGCTCGATGATGGCGGTCTTCTTGCCCAGACCCTCCATGATGTTCTCGAACACGTTCTTCGTCGCGTCGAGTTGCGGCTCCTGCGCCAGATAGCCGACTGTGGCGCCCTCGGCGAGCCAGGCTTCGCCGGAGAATTCCTTGTCGATGCCGGCCATGATCTTCAGCACGGTCGACTTGCCGGCGCCGTTCGGCCCCAGGATGCCGATCTTTGCGTCCGGGTAGAAGGAAAGGTGAAGGTTTTCGAGCACCTTCTTGGTGCCGTAGGCCTTGTTCAGACCCGACATGTGATAGATGAACTGGCGTGCCACGCGCGCTATTCCTGTCTTCGATGAACGGAGAAATTGTCGGCTATTTAGGCGAGGCGGGCCGAAACGGCAATCGGGTTTGTGCGCGCAGGGGGCATCGCATGGGTTTCGACCATCAGTTCGGGCTCGTTTCGACGACGGGGGCTGAGCTCAATCTCTATGTACGAAAGACTGATCGTCCTGCGCGCGGCGTGGTGCAGATCAACCACGGGCTTGCCGAGCACGCCGCCCGCTACGCCCGCTTCGCGGACTACCTCGCCGGCCGCGGTTACCATTCCTACGCGCACGACCATCGCGGCCACGGCCACACGAAAGCACAGGACGCGCCGCTCGGGCGGTTTGCGGCAGCCAACGGCGACGCGCAGGTGGTTGCCGACATCGCCGCTGTCCACGACCGCATCGCCGAGGACCACCCCGGCCTGCCGGTGATCGTCTTCGGACATTCGATGGGTGGCCTCGTGGCGACAAGCTTCCTGATCCGGCATTCCGACCGCGCGCATGCCGCAGCGATCTGGAACGCCAATTTTTCCGCAGACGTCATGGGGCGCGTGGCGCAGGCGGTGCTGGCCTGGGAGAGATTCCGCCTGGGCTCCGACGTGCCCTCGCGCGTGCTCCCCCGGCTCACGTTCCAGGATTGGGGGCGTAAGGTGCCGGGCCACCGTACGCCATTCGACTGGCTGTCGCGCGATCCGGCCGAGGTGGAGAAATACATCGCCGATCCGCTGTGCGGCTGGGATGCTTCGGTATCGATGTGGCTGGATGTGTTTCGCTTCGTCTTCGCCGGCGCCGACGATCGCAACTTCTCCCGCATCCGCCGCGATCTCCCGATCAATCTCGTCGGTGGCGAACACGATCCCGGCAGCGACGGGGGCAAGGCGATCACAGCCTTCGCGAAACGGCTGGAGCGAATGGGCTTTTCGAATCTGGTTTCAAGGATTTACCCGCAAACCCGGCACGAATCCCTGAACGAGTTGAATCGGGACATCATCATGGCCGACTTCGCCGACTGGCTGGACAAGGTGTGCCGACCGGAAGCAACCGGATCCGAGCCTGGCCGGCTGTCCGGTAGCGCAGGGGCTTGACCGCGACCCGCTGCGGCGGTGACAGAGACAGGCGGTTTTGCTAGTCAACGGCCTCCATCAATCGGGACTGTTCCTTCCTATGTCTGAAGCGCCGCTCAAGGGCATCCGTGTCATCGAACTCGCGCGCATCCTCGCCGGTCCATGGGCCGGCCAGATGCTGGCCGATCTCGGAGCCGACGTCATCAAGGTGGAGAACCCCGATGGCGGCGACGACACGCGCAAATGGGGCCCGCCCTTCGCCATGAGCCATGACGGCGAGAACCTCTCGGCCGCCTACTATCATGCGTGCAACCGCGGCAAGCGCTCGATTGCAATCGATTTCTCCACGCCAGAGGGCGCAGAGACGGTGAAAAAGCTCGTCGCGACAGCCGACGTCCTGATCGAGAACTTCAAGCTTGGCGGCCTCAAGAAATACGGGCTCGACTACGAGAGCCTGCGCAAGATCAATCCCAGGCTCGTCTACTGCTCGATCACCGGGTTCGGACAGACGGGTCCCTACGCGCCGCGCGCCGGATACGACTTCATCATCCAGGGCATGGCCGGCATGATGTCCATCACCGGCGAGCCCGGTCGCGAGCCGCAGAAGGCGGGCGTCGCCATCGCCGACATCTTCACCGGCCTCTATTCCGTCATCGCCATCCAGGCCGCCCTGCGCCACGCCGAGACGACCGGACAGGGCCAGCACATCGACATGGCGCTGTTCGATTCCCAGATCTCGATCCTCGGCAACCAGAACCTCAATTACCTGGTCTCGGGCAATTCGCCCATCCAGATGGGCAACGCCCACATGAACATCGCACCCTATGAAGTGCTGCCGGTGAAGGACGGCCACATCATCCTTGCCGTGGGCAATGACGGGCAGTTCAAGAAGTTCTGCGCCATTGTTGGGCTGGACGACCTCACGACCCAGCCGGAATTTGCGACCAACCCGGCGCGGGTGACGAACAGGACCGCGCTGCGGGAGCGCATCGTCGAGGCGCTGAAGGACTGGCCCCGCGCCGCGCTGCTCGCCAGTCTCGAACAAACCGGCGTGCCGGCCAGCCCCATCAACACGATCGGCGAGATGTTCGCTGATCCGCAGGCCGTCGCGCGGGGCATGCGCATGGATCTCGACGACGGGCGCGGCAACATGCTGCCTTCGGTGCGTGCTCCGATGATCATGTCGGAAACGCCGCTCGCCTATGAGCGCCCCTCGCCGCGGCTCGGCGAGCACACGGCGGAAATCCTTGCCGAACTGGAGGAGAAGGCATGATGCGAAACGGCGGCAAGCTGATTGTCGAAGCGCTGGAGGCGAATGGCGTCGAGCGCATCTTCTGCGTCCCGGGCGAAAGCTACCTTGCCGTGCTCGACGCGCTGCACGACTCAGCAATCAAGACGATCGTCTGCCGCCAGGAAGGCGGCGCCGCGATGATGGCCGACTGCGAGGGGCGGCTCACCGGCCGCCCCGGCATCTGCTTCGTCACCCGCGGCCCCGGCGCCACCAATGCGTCCGCCGGCGTCCACATCGCCATGCAGGACTCCTCGCCGATGATCCTCTTCATTGGCCAGATCGGCGGCCATGCGCGGGAGCGCGAGGCGTTCCAGGAGGTGAACTACAAGCGCTTCTACGGCGACATCGCGAAGTGGGTGGTCGAGATCGACCGCGCCGAGCGCGTCCCCGAACTGGTCGGCCGCGCCTTCTCGGTAGCCACGTCTGGAAGGCCCGGACCCGTGGTCGTGTCGCTGCCGGAAGACATGCTGATGTCCGAGGCCGATGCTCCCGCCGCCCTGCCCTTCACGCCAGTCGAGACGCGGCCCGGCGAAGAGGAGATGCAAGCGCTCGAAGCATTGCTCGCCAAGGCCGAGCGGCCTTTCGTCATCCTCGGCGGCTCGCGCTGGGACCAAGACGCCGTCGCAACGTTCCAGCGTTCGGCGGAAAGCTGGGCGCTGCCGGTCGGCTGCTCCTTCAGGCGGCAGATGCTTTTCGACCACCTTCACCCCTGCTACGCGGGCGACGTCGGCATCGGCCCCAATCCCAAGCTCGCGGCGGCGATCAAGGACGCCGACCTCGTGCTGCTGATCGGCGGTCGTTTCGGCGAGATGCCGTCGTCGGACTACACGCTGCTGAAGAGCCCGTATCCAGACCAGAAGCTGGTGCATATCCACGCGGACGCCAACGAACTTGGTCGCGTCTATCGGCCGACGCTCGCCATCAACGCGACGCCCGCTGCCTTTGCGGCCGCCTTTGCCGGGCGCGCGCCCAAGGCACCTCCGGCCTGGCAGGATCGCACCGCCGAGCTCCACGCGAGCTATCTTGCCTGGTCGACACCGCCGGAGAATGGACCCGGCGACGTACAGATGGGACCGATCATGACCTGGCTCAACGAGGCGTTGCCCGATGAAGCGATCATCGCCAACGGCGCCGGCAACTACGCCACCTGGATCCATCGTTTCCGCCGCTTCCGCCGTTTTGCCACGCAAGCCGCTCCGACCTCCGGCTCGATGGGCTACGGCACGCCCGCCGCCGTCGCAGCCAAGGCCATCTACCCCGAGCGCACGGTCGTCGCCTTCGCCGGCGACGGCTGCTTCCAGATGAACGGCCAGGAATTCGGAACGGCGATCCAGTACGGCCTGCCGATCATCGTGATCGTGGTCAACAACGGCATCTACGGCACGATCCGCATGCATCAGGAACGCGAGTTCCCCGGGCGCGTCAGCGGCACGGACCTGGTCAATCCCGACTTCGCGGCCTGGGCGCGCGCCTATGGCGGGCACGGGGAGACAGTGGAGAAGACGGCCGACTTCGCCCCCGCCTTCGAACGCGCCAGGGCATCGGGCAAGCCGGCCATCATCGAGATCAAGCTGGACCCGGAGGCGATCACGCCCGCCAGGACGCTGACGGACATCCGGGAGAAGCGCTAAGCGCTTCTCCCCAAGCATCCGCGCGTATCCGCATGAGGAAAATTTCTCCTCTATCTTGAAATGCCACCTCTCATGTAACAATTATAGTTACATGAAGCGTGACAATCGCCTTTCCGCCATTCTCCATGCCGTCCTGCACATCGCCGAGAGCGATGGTCCGATGACGTCGGAGGCGCTCGCCTCCTGCATGCACACGAACCCCGTCGTGGTCCGGCGCACGATGGCGGGCCTGAGAGAGGCCGGCATCGTTGCGGCCGCGAAAGGCCATCACGGCGGCTGGTCGCTGACGAGGCAGTTGTCCGAGATTTCCCTGTTCGACATCTATGCCGCGCTCGGCCGCCCCGATCTCTTCGGCTTCGGCGGTGGCCTCGCGCCACAATCCGTCTGCCTGCTCGAACAGGCCGTCGACACGGCCCTTGAGGCGGAGCGCCGGGACGCAGAGGCCCGGCTACTCGAACGGATGCGGGCCATCAAGCTCTCCGACCTTGCCGCGGACTTCGAGAAGCGACTTGCAGGACGAAAGGACAACTGATCCATGGATTTTGATGCTATCGTCATCGGCGGCAGCTTCGCCGGTCTTTCGGCGGCGACACAACTCGCCCGCGCCCGGCGCAAAGTGCTGGTCGTCGATTCAGGAATGCCGCGGAACCGGTTCGCGTCGGCCTCCCATGGCTTCCTTGCGCAGGACGGTGAACCTCCCCGGCAGATTCTCCTGAAGGCGCGGCATCAGCTCGCCGCTTATCCGACCGTGTCCTTCCTCGACGACAAGGCGACAACCGCCAGACGGCATGATGGCGGATTTTCGGTTGCGATTGAGAACACTCGCGAAACGACGGCGAAGCGATTGATCCTCGCGACGGGCGTGGTTGATCACCTGCCGGCCGTGCCGGGGCTTCAGGAACGTTGGGGCCGCACGGTCTTTCACTGCCCCTATTGCCACGGCTACGAACTGGGCGCGGGTCCGATCGCCGTGCTCGCCGTCGGAGCCATCTCCATGCACCACGCGACGATGCTGCCGGATTGGGCGCCCACGACGCTGTTCACGAACGAAGCGTTCGATCCGGACCCCGAGCAAAGGGCGGTTCTGCAGAGGCGTGGGGTGGCGCTGGAAGCGGCGCCGGTGGCAGGGGTGAGCGACTCCGAGGGCGGCGGTATCGTGGTGCGATTGCGCGATGGTCGCCAGCAGTCCTTTGCGGGGCTGTTCGTCGCCTCGCGGACAGAGGCGGCAGCGCCCATTGCCGCCGAATTGGGATGCGCCTTCGAGGAAGGGCCGCTGGGCGCGGTGGTCAAGACCGACATGACCAAGGCGACGAGCATAGACGGCGTTTTCGCATGCGGCGACGCGGCCCGCGCAGCCGGCAACGTACCGTTTGCGGTCGCCGACGGCGCCATGGCGGGCGTGGCCGCGCACCGCTCGCTCATGGTCGATGCGCATTAGGCGCCCTGCCCCCTTCCGACGGACGCAGGCAACCCACTCCGCCTCGGTCCTCCAACGACCCAGGAACAGGACATGCCACGATGCAGGAGGGACGGTGGCACGTCCCTTTCAAGGTCCAGACCGATCTTGATTGCACGTTGTCAGCGGTAGACATCGCGCCGATTGCCGATGTCGAGCACAAGGACGACCAGACGGTCGTCCTGCAGGTGGCAGATGATGCGATAGTCACCCACCCTATATCGCCAGTACTCCCGCAGCTTCCCCTTCAGGGAATGTCCGAATGAACGCGGGTCCTGGGCGCGAACTACGCGCTTATCGAGGAAGTTGAGGATCCGCAGACTTGTCTGGCGATCAAGCTTCTTCAGGATTCGTTTGGCGGCTTCGCTGTATTCAACCGTCCAGGCCAAGCTCGCGCCTCACTTCATCCGAAGTGTAGGTCCGCTCGCCGCCTGAACGGATACGTTCCATGGCCGCATCAGCGAGATCGATGTCTTCGATGTCCTGCAGCCCCCGCTCTATCGCTTCGCGCAGATAGTCCGTCGTTGTCCGGCCCGTCCTCTCCGACAGGGCCATCAGCTTCTGCTCGAGGGCCGGCTCGAGTTCCAAGGATATCGGCATGCTTGTACCCGCGGTACGTCCAATCACCCGTCGAGCATACTCGAAAACCGAAGCTTTGCAAAAATGCGGCAGTCGGTCGTGCACCCTCGACAGGCAATCGGTTTCTCCCCGCCCTACATCGTCTTCTCGACCTGCCCGCGGATCTCGCCGCCCTTGTGAGCCTCGGTGTGCAGGTTGATGTAGTATTTTCCGGCCAGCAGGTCGGCGGCCTGCGCCTCGGTCAGGGTGGCGCTGCCCTTGATTGGGCTGGCGAGGTCTCCCTCGAAGGGGACGGCAACGTCGGCGTTCTGCCCCTTGTCGGCGGGCCCGTGGAAATGAGCCATCACCGGCGGGCCGCTCAGGTCCGAATATTCGACAGTCCAATCCAGCTTCCTTGTATCGGTGTCGAAGGTCAGCTGCGCCGAGCCCTTGCCGGGAATGTTCAGCGTCGGGGACTGCTGAGCGCCGTCGAGCGATGCGGTCAGGTTGACGGTTTCCGCCAGGGCTGGCCATGCGGAGCCAAGTGCGACGGCGAGCGCGATGGCGACAGCCTTCGGATAGACGATGGTTGGGCGCATTTTCTCTCCTCCTCGATTTGCCGGCCGTCGCATCCGACGGCGGGTTCATATGCAGACAACAACGAAGAATGCGCGGCGATCCTTCCTGCAAACCGGGTTCGACAGCGAAAGGGGCGGTTGCCCGCCCCCTCACCTGTGCCGGTGACCGACCGCCTACTGGACCGCCTTGTCGGTGATCGCCGAAGTCCAGGCGCCGGAAGGCTCCTTGGAGATGATCTTCTGGTCCAGCAGAGCTTTCTCGGTGCGCTCGTAGGCCGCCTCGATCAGCTTGCCGTCGCCATTGTCGATCAGCTTTGCCACCTCGCCCATCATCCGCTTCTGGTGGTTTTCGTCCTGGCCGCCGTTCTCGACGACGATTTCGGCCGCTTCGTCGGAATTCTCGGTGGCGTATTTCCAACCCTTCATGGAGGCGCGGACGAACTTGACCATCTTCTCCTCGAAGGCCGGGTCCTTGAGCTTGTCCTCCATGACGTAGAGGCCATCCTCGAGCAGGTCGACGCCCATGGCGGAGTAGTTGAACACGGTCAGGTCCTCCGGCTTGTAGCCGGCGTCGATCAGCTGCCAGTATTCGTTGTAGGTCATGACCGAGATGCAGTCGGCCTGCTTCTGGATCAGCGGCTGGACATCGAAGCTCTGCTTCAGGACGGTGACGCCCTCCGCTCCTCCTTCAGTGGAGAGGCCGAGCTTGTGCATCCATGCGAAGAACGGATACTCGTTTCCGAAGAACCAGACGCCGAGCGTCTTGCCCTTGAAGTCGGCTTCGGTCTTGACCGGCCCGTCTTTCGGGCAAACCAGTTCCATGCCGGCCTTCTTGAACGGCTGGGCGATGTTCACGAGGTTGACGCCCTTGTCGCGCGCCGCAAGTCCGGCGGCCATCCAGGTCACGATCACGTCGGCGCCGCCGCCCGCGATCACCTGTTCCGGGGCAATGTCGGGGCCGCCCGGCTTGATCTCGACGTCAAGGCCTTCCTCCTCGTAAAAACCCTTGTCCTTGGCGACGTAGTAACCGGCGAACTGGGCCTGCGTGACCCACTTGAGCTGCAGAGTGACCTTTTCGGCGGCAAGCGCCTGGGCGGCGGCGAGCGAGAAGGCTCCCGCCATCAGAACCATCATCGTTTTCTTCATTTTATTTACCCTCTGAAGTACGTCTATCCCCCACGGACAGACGGATGCCAGAACGTGGCGGCCCTCTCCAGGAGCGCGACCACGCCATAAAAGACGGAACCCGCAATCGCCGCAACTGCGATTTCGGCCCAGACCATGTCGATGTTCATCCGCCCGACCTCCGTCGAGATGCGGAAGCCCATGCCGACCACCGGCGTCCCGAAGAACTCGGCGACGATGGCTCCGATCAGCGCCAGCGTCGAGTTGATCTTGAGCGCATTGAAGATGAAGGGCGCGGCGGCCGGCAACCTGAGCTTGAAAAGGGTCTGCCAGTAGGACGACGCATAGGTGCGCATCAGGTCCCGCTCCATGCTGCCGGAAGCGGCGAGCCCGGTCACGGTGTTCACCAGCATCGGGAAAAAGGTCATGATGACCACGACCGCCGCCTTGGACTGCCAGTCGAAGCCGAACCACATGACCATGATCGGAGCGACGCCGATGATCGGCAGCGCCGACACCATGTTGCCGATCGGGATGAGGCCGCGGCGCAGGAAGCCGAACCGGTCGGCAAGGATGGCGACCGCGAAGCCGGCGGCGCAACCGATCGCATAGCCGATCAGCACCGCCTTGAAGATGGTCTGCCGCACGTCCGCTGCCAGGATCGGCAGGGAATTGGCGATGCGGGCGCCGATGGCGCTTGGCGGAGGCAGCAGGATGAAGGGAATGCCGAAGCCCCGCGTCACCGCCTCCCAGATGATCAGCAGCCAGACGCCGAAGATGGTCGGGATCAGCAGCCGCAGCATCGCCCTGGCGAGCCGCGAGCTGGGCGTGATGCCCGACAGAACCACGACGCATCGCCAGGCCAGCAGCCAGGCGGCCGCGAGCAACATGAAGAACGGCGCCAGCGCCGTTCCCTCGAACCCCGCTATACCGCTGAGCAGCAGCCAGGCCGCCCAATGGGCCGAGACGAAAAGGACCGTCGCCTCGAGGCCTGGAGAAAGCCGCAACATCGACACGGCAGCGCCGACGATGAGCACCAGCTGAATGAGGCCGGCCGTCGCCAGGAAGGGATAGTCGATCGTCGCCGCGGGATTGGCGAGCGCTTCGAGCTCCGCCGTGCTCATGGCCGGCATGGCGAAGGCGACCACGCAAAGCAGCAGCGCCGCCGTCGCCTGCCATGAGAACTTCCATCTGCTCATGACGGCCTCGCCCCCATCGAGCGTTCGACAAGCCGACCCGCGATCCCGACGATCGTCACCAGAAGCGCGGCGACGATGGAGCCGGCGACAAGAGCCGCCCAGATGTCGATGGTCTGGCTGTAATAGGCCCCTGCCAGCAGCTTGGAGCCGATGCCGGCCACCGCACCTGTCGGCAGCTCGCCGACGATTGCGCCGACGAGACTCGCGGCGATGGCGACCTTCATCGAGGCGAAAAGGAAGGGCGCTGATGCAGGAACGCGCAGCTTCCAGAATATCTGCGAGCGGCTGGCGTTATAGGTCCGCATCAGATCCAGATGCATGATCTCTGGCGAGCGCAGTCCCTTCACCATGCCAACCGTGACCGGGAAGAACGAAAGGTAGGTCGAGATCAGCGCCTTCGGAATGATGCCGGTGACGTTGATCGCGGCAAGCACCACCACGATCATCGGCGCGATCGCCAGGATGGGAATCGTCTGCGAGGCGATGATCCATGGCATCACACTGCGATCCAGGGCCTTGATGTGGACGATGCCGACGGCGATCAGGATGCCGAGAGCGGTCCCGAAGGCGAAGCCGAGAACGGTCGAGGAGAGCGTCACCCAGGAATGATAGACCAGGCTGCGGTTGCTGCTGACCTTGCGCAGGAACGTGTTCTCGAAGACGTTGACCGCCACCTGATGCGGCGCCGGCACCGTCGGCTTCGGCTGGGACAAGGTCTGCTCGATGAACTCGATCGCGCCGGGCGCCGCACCGGAGCGCTTGTTGAGGTCGCGCTGGAACGGCGCGTTCATGTAGACGGCGCCGACGTACCAGACAGCGACCAGCACAATGAGGATCGCGGTGACCGGCCAGATCTTTTCGCGGAAATGACCTATCATATCAGGCGCTCAATTTTGGCGATGCGATATGTACCTGGTCCGTCTTGTGTCGCGCCCTCCAAAGTAAAGTATTGACCAAAGACAATCTCTCGATCACGCATCGTGCACTTCATGTACCGGTCTTCGGCGTAGTCATGTCCAAAATCCAACGTGCCGTCGGCTTTCATGACGAACGGGAAGTGTTCGGATGTGAATTTCCCGTAGATGCCAAAGAACAGCATACTCGACTTAATGCGGTCTCCAACAAGAACCAAATCAACAACAATCGGAAATTCGGAATTGGCGTCGCAAGTAGCAAGTATCCTTGCGACCCTTTGGCTTGAATCCTCCACTAGCTAGTCCTCATAGCTGTGCCCTGCCCTCAGGCCGTCGCGGACGCGAGCGGCGATCTCCAGGAATTCCGGCGTCTCGCGGATGTCGAGCGGTCGCTCGCGCGGCAGCGTCGACTCGATGACGTCGGTCACCCGGCCGGGCCGCGGCGACATGACGACGATGCGCGTCGACAGGTAGACGGCCTCGGGGATCGAGTGCGTGACGAAGCAGATCGTCTTGTCGGTGCGCGCCCACAACTCCAGCAGTTGCTTGTTGAGATGGTCGCGTACGATCTCGTCCAGCGCGCCGAATGGCTCGTCCATCAGTAGCAGGTCCGCATCGAAGGCCAGCGCTCGCGCGATCGAGGCGCGCTGCTGCATGCCGCCCGAAAGCTGCCAGGGATACTTCTTCTCGAAGCCGATGAGGTTGACCAGCTCCAGTGTGCGGCGGATGCGCTCGCGCTGCTCCGCCTTGGGATAGCCCATGATCTCCAGCGGCAGCGCGACGTTGCGCTCGATCGTCCGCCAGGGGTAGAGCGCCGCGGCCTGGAAGACATAGCCATAAGCCCTCGCCTCGCGCGCCTGTTGGGGCGTCATGCCATTGACCAGGATCGAGCCCGCCGTCGGCTGCTCGAGGTCCGCAATGACCCGCAGAAAGGTGGTCTTGCCGCACCCCGACGGGCCGATGAACGAGACGAACTCGCCTTTTCCGATGGTCAGGTCGACATCCGACAGCGCCTGCACCGGACCATCGCTGGTTTCGAAGGTGAGGCCGAGCTTGCTTGCCGAAACGACGGCTGGCGACGCTGCGCTCATCGTGTCCCGCCAGCCATGCTTTTCAGACGCACCCGCAGGGCAAATCCGATTGATCTTGACGCTGTCTTGATTTCCACTTGTTCCCTCCCTGCCCGACAGTTCCCTGCCGAGAGACCGCTCTATGACCGCCTCATCGAAGCCCACCTGCCGTCTCATCCGGCCCGACAGTGCCTATCAAGGCAAGCAGGGGCTGAGCTACTTCGCAGGGATTGCCGCGGAGACGGTCGGTTCGACCGGCATCTGCATGCACCTTCTTACCATGCCACCCGGTGCCCGCGCCAAGGCGCATCTTCACGCCAGCCACGAAACCGCGATCTACGTGCTGTCGGGCGAGGTCCACACCTGGTACGGCGACCGGCTCGAGCATGTGCTCGTCGCCCGCGCCGGCGATCTTTTCTACATTCCCCCCGGGCTGCCGCACCTGCCGGCCAACCTCTCCGGAGAAGCGGCCTCGGCGGTGATCGCCCGCACCGATCCCAACGAACAGGAAAGCGTCGTGCTCTTGCCGGAACTGGACGACCTTTTCGCCAGTCGCACGCCTGATCGTTCCTAGCGGCTGCATCGCATCCAGCGATCCGCTGCACAGTCCGCTCATCGGCACTTGCGGACCTCGCCCCACACCTCTCCGCTGTTGGCGTAGATGTTGATCTGCGCCGGGTCGCCCATGTCCCTGGCGATGACGAAGGTTTCCGAACCCAGCCCGCTCTCGCCTTCGTAGCCGCACAGCCCGATGGCGACCTGCGCGCCGCTCTTGCCCGCAAAGACCTTCACCCATTCGCAGCCGGTGCCATAGCTTTCCAGGCCGTCGGCCTTGAGGGTGATGAAGCTGTCGTCCTCGCCCATGCCCTCCCTGGCGTACTTGCAGCCAGTCTCGTTGCCCCAGACGCCGTCGAGCGCAAGCTGCTCGGCAGATGCAAGCGTCGGTGAGAAAAGCAAGAAAGTCACGAGTATTCGGCCAGGAACATGCAGCACGTGCCATCCGCCCTACGAATTTGCGCTTCGTTTGGCGGCAACGGTCTTCCCTGTCGCAACCATTGGTCCGAGCGGCTCGATAGCCCCAGCCGTTTCCTTGATCGCCGCCCTCAATATCTGGCCATGATCGGGCAAAGGCCCTCCACCCTTGGTCGGATTTCCACACCCACACAGGCACTGCACGACTAAGCCCCCGTCGCCGGTATCCCTGTCCGTTCCACCTTGCGCGGCGCCACCAGCTCCTTCCAGGTCGACAGCGCGCGGTTCACGGCGCCGTGCGGCTCGCGCCCGACGAACTCGCCGTGCCCCGGCTTCGCCTCCACCTTGCCGTCGTTCACCGCGACCTCGCCCCGCGTGAACACGAAGCGCGGCAGGCCGGTCACCTCGACGCCTTCGAAGACGTTGTAGTCGATGATCGACTGCTGCCCGCCAGCCGTGATGGTTTTCTTCTTCTTCGGGTCCCAGACGCTCACGTCGGCGTCAGCCCCTTCGACGATCGCACCCTTTTTCGGATACATGTTCAGGATCTTGGCGATGTTCGTTGAGGTAACGGCAACGAACTCGTTCATCGTCAGCCGCCCGGTGTTGACGCCCTTGGTCCAGAGCACCGGCATCCGGTCCTCCAGCCCACCCGTCCCGTTCGGGATTTTTGTGAAGTCGCCGACGCCAAAACGCTTTTGCTTCGTCGTGAAGGCGCAATGGTCCGTCGCCACCACCTGCAGCGAGCCAGCCTGGAGGCCGGCCCACAGCGAATCCTGATGCTGCTTGTTGCGGAACGGCGGGCTCATCACGCGCCGCGCGGCATGGTCCCAGTCCTTGTTGAAATACTCGCTCTCGTCGAGCACGAGATGCTGGATCAGCGGCTCGCCAAAGACGCGCATTCCCTTCTGGCGGGCCCGGCGGATCGCCTCGTGCGCCTGCTCGCAGGAGGTATGCACCACATAGAGCGGCACGCCCGCCATGTCGGCGATCATGATGGCGCGGTTGGTCGCCTCGCCCTCCACTTCCGGCGGCCGCGAATAGGCGTGCCCCTCCGGCCCGTTGTTGCCCTCGGCCAGCAGCCGCTGGCTGAGTGCGGCGACCACGTCGCCATTCTCGGCATGAACGAGCGGCAGCGCGCCGAGCTCCGCGCAGCGCTGGAACGACGCGTACATCTCGTCGTCGTTGACCATCAGCGCGCCCTTGTAAGCCATGAAATGCTTGAACGAGGTGATGCCCTTGTCCACCACCGTCTTCATCTCGTCAAAAACCTGCTCGCCCCACCAGGTGATCGCCATGTGGAAGGAGAAGTCCGAGCACGCCTTCGAGGTCTTGTTGTCCCACATCTGCAGCGCCTCGAGCAGCGACTGGCCTGGCGCCGGCAGGCAGAAATCGACCACCATCGTGGTGCCGCCGGAGAGTGCCGCCCGCGTGCCGGTCTCGAAATCGTCGGCCGAATAGGTGCCCATGAAGGGCATTTCGAGATGGGTGTGCGGGTCGATCCCGCCGGGCATGACGTAGCAGCCGGTGGCGTCGAACTCGTGGTCGCCGTGGAGGTCCTGTCCGATGGCCTCGATCTTCCCGTGCTTCAGAAGGACATCCGCCTTCCAGGTGCGGTCGGCGGTGACGATCGTGCCGTTCTTGATGACTTTGGACATTGTTGTTCCCTTTATTCGATGCCGTGGCCGCGGATATCCAAATGACGCAGGAGCGCCAGATCGATATCCCGCACCTGATCGACGGTCAGCTTGCCGATGGGCCCGCGCAGCTTCTCTTTGGGTGGACTGGCGATCTTGTCGACCTGAACTTGCGTGGTGCGATCCAAGCCGTTCTCCGCGCTGGGCTCGACGGTCAAGCGATAGAGCGAACCGCTCACCAGCTCAGACGTCATGAGAAGAATCGTGCAGCTGCGCAGGATATCGGCAACGTCGTCGTTCTGAATTACAACTGCGGGACGGGTCTTCCCATAGTCGCCCGGCAGCGAAACGAGGACTATGTCGCCACGCTTCACGTTTCGTCCCGCAGCATCTCGTCTAGCAAAAAGCCAGCGATATCGTTTGAATGGTCGCGTTCGTCGGCTTCGGCAGCCAACCTGGCGCTCTCGCGCCAAAGTTCGTTTGCCGTTTGATTGTCGTGGTCGACGACCCAGACCGTCGCTCTTCGATAGCCGAGCCTTTGGAGCTCGCTGGGGTTCTTTCCGTCATCCATATCAAGCCTCCTGGTTCACACGACCGCCGGGACCAAGGATTGACGTTCCTACCACCGATGATTCAGCATTTTGACGATCATAGCCGGCCATCGCTTCACTCAACAATCTCCGCCGTCTCCACCACGGCGTGGAAGAGCACGTCGCAGCCGGCGGCTGCCCATTCCGGATAGATTTCCTCGGCCTCGTTGTGGCTGAGCCCGTCGACGCACGGGCACATCACCATCGCCGTCGGCGCGACGCGGTTGATCCAGCAGGCGTCGTGGCCGGCGCCCGAGACGATGTTGCGATGGGTATAGCCCAGCCGCTCGGCCGCATCCCGGATCGCCTTCACGCAGCCGGCGTCGAAAGTGACCGGATCGAAATGGCCGACCTGCTCGATCTCGAACTGGACGTCGAGCGCGTCGCAGATCAGCTCGATGCCCTCGCGGATTCGGCCGTCCATCGCATCGAGGACTTCCTTCTCCGGCGACCGGATGTCGATGGTGAAGACGGTGCGTCCGGCGATGATGTTGCGGGAGTTCGGATAGACCTCCATGTGCCCGACCGCGCCCACGGCATCCGGCTGGTAGTCCATCGCCACTTCATGCACGAGTTCGGTCACCCGCGCCATGCCGAGCCCGGCATTGCGGCGCTTCGGCATCGGGGTAGAGCCGGTGTGGCTTTCCTTGCCCGTCAACGTGACCTGCAGCCACTTGAGGCCCTGGCCGTGGGTGACGACGCCGATGTCGATGTCCTCGTCCTCGAGGATCGGGCCCTGCTCGATGTGCAGTTCGAAGAAGGCCTTCATCTTGCGGGCGCCGACGTCCTCTTCGCCCTGCCAGCCGATGCGCTTCAGCTCGTCGCCGAAAGTCTTGCCCTTGGCGTCGGTCCGCTCGTAGGCCCAGTCCTGCGCGTGCGCGCCGGCGAACACGCCGGAGGCCAGCATGGCCGGCGCGAAGCGCGTGCCCTCCTCGTTGGTCCAGTTGGTGACGACGATCGGATGCTTGGTCTTGATGCCGAGGTCGTTGAGGGAGCGGATCACCTCCAGGCCGCCGAGAACGCCGAGCACGCCGTCGAACTTGCCGCCGGTCGGCTGCGTGTCGAGGTGGCTGCCGACATAGACCGGCAGCGCGTCAGGGTCCGTACCCTCGCGGCGGGCGAACATGGTGCCCATCTGGTCGAGCCCCATCTCGAGGCCCGCCTCCTCGCACCAGCGCTTGAAGAGATGGCGGCCCTGCCCGTCCTCGTCGGTCAGGGTCTGGCGGTTGTTGCCGCCGGCGACGCCCGGACCGATCTTGGCCATCTCCATGAGAGAGTCCCAGAGGCGGTCCGGATTGATGCGCAGATTCTCGCCTGGCGCTGCCATACGCAAAATACTCCCATTCCAAATGTCGTCCCATGGGCCGGCGGTTCCCGACGCCGGCTCCTTGGGTGAGGCCGAGGCCTCAGTCGATCATCCGCAATACCTCGCGGACATGATCGATCAGTTCGTCGATCTGGCCCTTCGTGATGATGAGCGGCGGCGACAGCGCGATGATGTCGCCCGTCGTGCGGATCAGCGCGCCGCGCTCGAACGCCTTCACGAAGGCCGAGAACGCCCGCTTGGTCGGCTGGCCGGCGATCGGCTGCAGCTCGATGGCGCCCACCAAGCCGATGTTGCGGACGTCGATCACATGCGGCTCGCCCTTCAGCGAGTGCAGCGCATCCTCCCAATAGGGCGCGAGTTCGGCGCCGCGCGTCAGCAGCCCCTCTTCCTTGTAAGTGTCGAGCGTGCCCAGACCTGCGGCACAGGCGATCGGGTTGCCCGAATAGGTGTAGCCGTGGGCGAACTCGATCAGGTGCTCCGGGCCGTTCATGAAGGCGTCGTGGATCTCCTTCTTCACGAATACAGCGCCCATCGGGATCACGCCGTTGGTGACGCCCTTGGCGGTGATCATGATGTCGGGGGTCACGCCGAAATAGTCGGCGGCGAACGGCGTGCCGAGGCGGCCGAAGCCCGTGATGACCTCGTCGAAAATCAGCAGGATGCCGTGCTTGGTGCAGATGTCGCGCAGCTTCTGCAGATAGCCCTTCGGCGGGATGAGCACGCCGGTCGAGCCCGCCACCGGCTCCACGATGACCGCCGCGATGGTCGAGGCGTCATGCAGCGTGACGATGCGCTCCAGTTCGTCGGCGAGATTTGCGCCATGCTCCGGCTCGCCCTTGGTGAAGGCGTTCTTGGCCAGGTCGTGCGTGTGCGGCAGGTGGTCGACGCCGGTCAGCAGCGTGCCGAACATCTTGCGGTTGCCAACGATGCCGCCGACGGAGATGCCGCCGAAGTTGACGCCGTGATAGCCGCGCTCGCGGCCGATCAGCCGGGTGCGCGCGCCCTCGCCCTTCACCCGCTGGTAGGCGAGCGCCATCTTCAACGCGGTCTCGACGGATTCGGAGCCCGAGTTGGTGAAGAAGACATGGTCCATGCCCTCCGGTGCGATGTCGACCAGCCGGTTGGCAAACTCGAAGACGATCGGATGGCCCATCTGGAAGGCCGGCGCATAGTCGAGCTCGCCAGCCTGGTGCTGGATCGCCTCGGTGATCTTGGGCCGGCAGTGGCCGGCATTGACGCACCAGAGGCCCGCTGTGCCATCGAGCACCTTGCGCCCGTCGGTCGTCGTATAGTGCATGTCCTTGGCGGACACGAACATGCGCGGCGCCTGCTTGAATTGCCGGTTGGCAGTGAACGGCATCCAGAACGCGCTGAGATCGTTCGGCGTGACTTTCAGGCGATTTGACATGACCAAGCTTTCCTAATTTCCCAGAATTGACTGCGGCCAACGCTTGGTCCCGTATGCGCTCTTGTGGTACGCATTTTTTGACCGATTGGACAAACGTTAGCACCGCCATGCAGGCGGTCAAGGGAATAGTACCGGAAATGTCCGACCCCCTACGCGCTCCACGCCTGAGAAAGGTCTGGTCCAGTCGATTGGGCCAATACAGCCCCGCTTATTTGTCGCCGGAAGGCTGCTGAACCTTGGCCGCCTCCGCCCGTCCACGCACGCGCATCCAGAACGAGAAGCGCGAGGTCATCCTGGAAGCCGCGCTGGAGGTGTTTTCATCCAACGGATTCCGGGGCGCCACGATCGACCAGATCGCCGAGGCGGCCGGCATGTCGAAGCCCAACCTGCTCTATTACTTCCGTCGCAAGGAAGACATCCACGTTACCCTGATGGAGCGCCTCCTTGACACCTGGCTGGCGCCGCTGCGCGAGCTGGACGACGTCGGCGACCCTCTGGCGGAGATTTGCGGCTACATCCGCCGCAAGCTCGAAATGGCGCGCGACTATCCGCGCGAGAGCCGGCTGTTCGCCAACGAGATCATCCAGGGCGCGCCGCGCATCATGCCGATGCTCGAGGGCGAACTGAAGCAGCTGGTCGACGAGAAGGCCGAGGTGATCCGGGGCTGGATACGGGCGGGCCAGATCGTCCGCATTGATCCCTATCACCTGATCTTCTCGATATGGGCGACGACCCAGCACTATGCGGACTTCGACGTCCAGGTCCGCGCCGTGCTAGGTCCGGACCGCGGCGGAGAGGGACGATTTGAGGACGCCGCCCGCTTCCTGGAGCAGCTTTTCATGGACGGCCTCCGACCAAAGCCGGAAGCCTGACCCATGCGCGGCCGCGGCGTGGGTATGGCGACGATCCAGACCCTGCGGCGTGTCGCCCTGCGCCACTGCGTTGTCCGGGACGAAGCGGACGACGTGGTCCAGGATGTGCTGGCGGCGGCGATCGAAGCCGGCATGGATTGCGCCGACAGCCGCTTCCTGCCCTGGGCATGCGGAGCCGTGCGGCTGCGCTCCAAGTTCCTGGCGCGCGGCGCGATCCGTCGCAAGCGCCGCGAGGTCGCCCATGAGGAGGACCGCCAGCTGCCCCCGCCGGCCCCGCGACGCCTTGCAGAGGATTTCGTTGAAGCGCTGCCGCCATCGCTCAGGATCGTCGCGCTGCTCGTCAATGTCGGGCTCGGCCGCACCGAGATCGCCTTCCTTCTAGGCCTTCCGGATACGGCGCTGCGTCAGCGCATCAGCGCGCTGCGCAGGGCCGTGGCGGCGGCAGGGGCGTCAGCGGCCGACGACATCGCGCCCGCGAGCGGCGCCGACGGGCTGGCGCGGCGCAGCCTGAAGGCGGGCATGTCGCGCCTCGAAGGTCGGCGCTTCGCCATATCCGATCCAGACGGTCATCAAATTTTTCTGACATCGCCTCACATTCGGCTCCCCGACGGCAACTCTTAGCGCAACGACAGCCAGGAGTGATTTTTCATGCCTTTGAAGATCAGCAACGTTTCCATCATCCTCAATGTCACGGACGTCGACCGCACCGAGAAATTCTATCGCGAGAACCTGGGCTTCGAGTTCATGCGGACCGACGAGCCAGACGGGTCGTCCTGGCTGCTCGCCCGGATCGGATCGAACGTCGAAGTCCTCGTGTTCCCGGGCGATCCGAAGCCCGGCAACACGCCGGGCGTCGTGTTCGGTCTGTCGGAAGGCGGTATCGACACGGTGCTCGCCTCGCTTGCGTCACGCGGCGTGGAGATCGTGACGCCGGTGTCGGAAGCGCCCGGCGGCTGGTTCGCCGACTTTCGCGATCCTGACGGGCACATCGTCTCGTTCTACCAGGCCGAGAACGTGCCACGGACGTCGGGCTGAACGCCGGCCGCGCTCACGCAAGCGCTGAGCCCGGCAGTCGGCAGCGGCGTCGGCAGTGCCCGGTCGATGCCGCAAGGCGCCTATCCGAAGGTCGCGTTGACGACGCGCCCCACTCCCGCCACGATCCCGCCGGGCACCGTGCAAACAGCTTTCCGGGAGGAAGCCGATGGCCAAGCTCGTGGTTCTTTACAAGACGCCGAAGGATCCAGCGGCGTTCGACGCCTACTACAATGCGACGCACATCCCGATCGCCAGGAAGATTCCCGGCCTCAGGAAGTACGAGATCAGCACAGGCCCGATCGGAACGCCGGACGGCCCCTCCGGCCTGCATCTCACTGCTATACTGACATTCGACAGCCTCGCCGCGATCAAGGATGCGCTCGGCTCACCGGAAGGACAGGCGGCCGCCGACGACCTCGCCAACTTCGCCAGCGGCGGTGCCGACCTCTACATGTTCGACACGAAGGACGCCTGACGGCCAATTCGCGTCGACGGTCGCTATCGAGCCGGCCTTGGCGCGCGGCCCTGGTCCGACCGCGGCGAAGGTCGTTTTCCAGGAAGCCGCGCGTCTCGAGAAATTATTCCTGCGCGGACTTTCTCCCACGGGCTACCATCGGCGGGCCACAATCCCCAGCCGCATTCCCATCCTGGATTGACAATTGCCCTTGTCCTTTCCCATCCTCGCCCTTTGGCAATCGAAGGATCAAACATGGCAATTTCTATGACGCGCCGCGCCTTTACCGCCGGCGCCGCCTTGATCGCCGCGGGCGCACACCGTGCTTTCGCTCAGTCTCAGGCGTTCTTCCGGATCGGGACGGGAGGCACGGCCGGAACCTACTATCCAATCGGCGGGCTGATTGCGAACGCCATCTCCGCCACCGGCGAGAACGGCGTGCCCGGCCTCGTCGCAACGGCTATCTCGTCCAACGGGTCGGTGGCCAACATCAACGCCATCCAGAGCGGCAGCGCCGAATCCGGGTTCACGCAGTCCGACGTGGCATTCTGGGCCCATTCCGGCACCGGGCTCTATGACGGAAAGGGCAAGGTCGAGGATCTGCGCCTCATTGCGACGCTCTATCCGGAGACGCTTCACGTCGTGGCGCGCGCCGACGCGGGCATCAAGTCGATCGCCGACCTGAAGGGCAAGCGCGTATCGATTGACGAGCCAGGTTCGGGCACCATCGTCGACGCCCGCATCGTGCTGGCTGCCTATGGCCTGTCCGAGCAGGACATTACCGCCGAATACCTGAAGCCCGGCCCGTCGGGCGAGAAGATGCGGGACGGCGCACTCGACGCGTACTTCTTTGTCGGCGGCTTCCCGGCCGGAGCGATCACCGAACTGGCCGCCTCGACGTCGATCACGCTGGTGCCGGTCTCCGGGCCGGAAGCGGAGAAGATGCTCGGAGACTACAAGTTCTTTTCGGCCAACACCGTGCCGGCCGAGACCTACAAGGGCGTTCCGGAAACCCAGACGATCTCCGTCGCCGCGCAGTGGGTCACCAGCGCCAAGCAGCCCGATGATCTGGTCTACAACATTGCCAAGTCGCTCTGGAGCGAAGGCTCGAGGAAGGCGCTCGACGCGGGCCATGCCAAGGGCAAGCTGATCACGCGCGACAACGCAGTCACCAGCCTGGGCATTCCGCTGCATCCCGGTGCGGAGAAGTTCTACAAGGAGGCCGGCGTCCTGAAATAGCGGCGCGCCAAGGAATTGCGACTCCCCGAAGGCGGAAAGCGTGCTTTCCGCCTTCCTTGCATATGAATGAACCGACAAACAGCGGAACCGCGAAGGCATGACCGACCAGAAGAACGATGATGTCCGTCTGGCTCCGCTGGAGCTCGATGAGGAGAAGGCGCGCGAACTCGAGGAGCAGTTCGATTCCGAGATTCGTTTCCGCAAGCTTTCGCCGCTGTCCGGCCGGCTCGTCGGCGCGCTGCTGATCGCCCTTTCCATCTTCCACTATTATACGGCGGGCTTCGGCCTGCTCTCGGAAATGGTCCACCGCGGCATCCATCTGTCCTTCGTGCTTGCGCTGGTCTTTCTCGTCTTTCCGGCGGTAAAGCGCGGCTACAACACGCCGGCCAGGTCGACGCTTCTGAGCCCGCTCGGCATTCCGCTTGTCGACTGGGGCCTTGCTGTCGCGGCAGTCGTCGCGGTTGCTCACGTCCCAATGATTCCGCTGGACGATCTTGCATTTCGCGTCGGCAATCCCACCGCAACCGACGTCGCGCTCGGGATCACCCTGATCGTGGTGCTGCTCGAGGCGACGCGCCGGTCCGTCGGCTGGCCGTTGCCCGTCATTGCCCTCGTTTTCATGGGCTACGCGCTGTTCGGTCCGTGGATGCCCAGCATCCTGGTCCATCCCGGTGCAACCGTTTCCGGCTTGGTCGATCATCTCTACCTGACCACGCAAGGCATCTACGGCATCGCCCTCGGCGTCGTCGCGACCTATGTCTTCCACTTCGTGCTGTTCGGCGTCTTCGCCACCCGCATCGGGCTCGGCCAGCTCTTCCTTGATTGCGCCGCCTGGGTAGCGGGCCGCTATGCCGGCGGTCCGGCCAAGGTCTCGATCTTCGGGTCGGCGCTCTTCGGCATGATCTCCGGCTCCTCGGTCGCCAATACGGTTACCGTCGGCTCCCTCACCATCCCGGCCATGATCAAGCTCGGCTACAAGCGGCCCTTTGCGGCGGCGGTCGAGGCGGCGTCATCAACCGGGGGGCAGATCACGCCGCCCATCATGGGCGCAGCCGCCTTCCTGATGATCGAGTTTCTTGAACTCCCCTACACGACCATCATCCTCGCTGCCGTCGTGCCGGCCTTCATGCATTTCTTCGGCGTGCTGGTGCAGGTTCACTTCGAGGCAAAGCGGAACGGCCTGCGGGGATTGCGCCCGGACGAGATGCCCGACGTGTCGGCAGCGCTGAAGCGCGACTGGCCGACCATCATTCCCCTGATCGCGCTTATTGGGGTGCTGCTGGCCGGCTATACGCCCTACATGGCCGCATTCTGGGGCATCACGCTTTGCGTCGCGGTCGGCTTGCTCAATCCAAGGCGACGCATGTCGGTCTGGGAGATCCTCGAAAGTCTCCGCGACGGGGCGAAATATGCGCTCGCAGTGGGCGCGGCGGCCGCAACGGTCGGGATCGTCGTCGGCGTGGTGACGTTCACCGGTGTCGGGTTCAAGGTTTCCTTCATCGTCACCTCGACGGCCGCGCAGATGGCGGATTTCGTCCACGCCCTCGTGCCGGGCGACCTGCTGACGCCGACAAGCCTCACCCTGTTCTTCACCCTGTTGATGACTGGCATGGTGTGCATCCTGATGGGCTGCGGCATCCCGACGACCGCAAACTACATCATCATGGTCACCATTGCAGCGCCGGCCCTCGTCCTGCTCGGCGTCGAACCCATCGTCGCCCACTTCTTCGTCTTCTACTACGGCGTGCTGGCCGACATCACTCCGCCAGTCGCGCTGGCCGCCTACGCGGCTGCCGGCATGGCGGCAGCCGATCCGTTCAAGACCGGCAACATTGCCTTCAGGTTGGGCCTCGGAAAGGTGCTGGTGCCTTTCGTCTTCGTCTTCTCGCCCTCGCTGCTGCTGGTCACCAAGGATTTCACCTGGACTTCCTTCGCCGTGGCATTTTTCGGTTGTACGTTCGGCATTGTCTGCCTGGGCGCTGCCCTGTCGCGTTTCATGCTGGTCCGCACCAAGCCATGGGAGAATGCGCTTCTGGTCCTGGCGGCCTTCCTGATGATCATGCCCGAGCTCTACTCGACCCTTGCGGGACTGGCCCTGGCAGCACCGGTGTTGCTGAACCAGTGGAACGGCCTCTCCGGGAGACAGGTAACCGCCTAGCCTTGGGATACTGTCGAGCCGTGTCCCGGCCTCAACGGTCCCGACTTCCGCGCTTCGTCGCAAGGGCCTGCCGCGTTGTCGCGGCGGGCCCATCTCTTCCTCCGCTCACGCGACCTGCGTCTCGCGATCGATCGGATGCATGGAGCGAAACCCGACTGCCAATCGGTTCCAGGTGTTGATGACGCCGATCAGCATGGTGAGCTGGACGATCTCGACATCGGAGAAGTGGCTCCTCAGCGGATCGTAGAACTCGTCGGCAGCCCGGCTCTGGGGCAGCAGCGTCAGGGCTTCGGTCCACTCCAGCGCAGCGCGTTCACGCTCCGAGAAAAGCGGGCTTTCCCGCCAAGCACTGACGAGATGGATGCGCTGCTCGGCCTCGCCGTCGCGGCGGGCTTCCTTGACGTGCATGTCGACGCAATAGGCGCATCCATTGATCTGCGAGGTGCGCAGCTTGACCAGGTGCAGCAGCTTGCGATCGAAGCCGGACTCCTCGACCGCCTTGTCGAGTTCGGTCATCTTCGCGAGGAGGCCCGGCGCCTTCGCGAAATAGTTCATGCGGATCTTCATGATCGTTCCTCTGTTGCTTGCGTGGAAGGCTTCAGCGCGGCAGGCGCTGGTTTTGCTCGAGGAAGGCGCAGCTGAAGGCGACGGCGCGAGGGTCGGCGCGCCTGGCATAGTCCTCGATCAAGCTGGACAACTTGGTTTCGGCGAGCACGGCGCGGTATGCCTGCTCGGCCTTCAGCATCGCAGTGTTGATACCGCACGGCCTCTTGTAGGCGGCCGGTTCGAGCGCACCCGGACCTTTCTGCCTTATCTCGTTGCAGCGGAACGCCGGCTGAGGCCCTTCTATCGCCAGCACGATGTCCAGCAGGCTGATCTTGTCGGCCTTGCGCGCCAGCCGGTAACCTCCGGCTGGCCCCGGCAGCGACTCCAGGATCTGCGCTGCCACCAGGTCCTTCAGGTGCTTGAGCAGGTAGCTGCCGGAGATGCCGTGGTATTCGGCAAGCGCCGCGCCGGGCAGCGTGGCGCCCGCCGGCAGCTCGGCCAGCACGATCGCCGAATGGACCGCCGCTTCCACACCCTCGCTCAGTCTCATGCCGGTCTCGGCTCCATCGTGGACTCGGGTTATCATGGATAACATTTATCCACGATAATCCGAGTTGCAACGATCAAGAAAGTCCCTGCTGACATCTACCGACACGAGATGCTCACACCCAGGAGGCCGGGGTTTTCGGCATGCGCCCTTCGGGATCGACAATGCTGAGGGTCGGCCCGTCCGCGTTATTCCAGCGCCAGATCGCAGCGCACCTTCCGCCGGGCGACATGAAGGAGGGATAGATGACGCCGAGAACGCCTTTCGCCAGCAGGATGTCCCGGAGCAGGTAGGTTGGTGGAACCTCGCCGCGGTCGAGCACGTCGCGCCACTCGCAGGCATGGATCGACGCGTCGATACCCAGCGCCTCCAGGACCGTCGAATCCGTCAGATCGGCAAGCGATGCGCCGGAAAGCTCTAGCCGGGCGATCAGCGCGGGATGCTGGACAAAGCCCTGATTGTATTCGGCCCAGGCCGTGGACAGTTCGAGCGCAGCGTAGATCGTCGGCGCGCCCACCGGATTCCAGCGTCCGCCGAAGCGTGCTGCCCCCTCGCCCGACAATGGCAGGTAGGCCCAGCGGGGCACATAGGCGCGCCAGAGCGTGAGCGGTTCAGGGTGGCCTGTCGGCTCAGGCATAGACGCCGGAGCGCACGGCCTCCAGATAGGCGAGCACCTTGTCCGACTTGCCTTCCGAAACAAGGTCGTAGGCGGTCTTGCCGGCCCAACCGGGGATCGGCTGGTGCTTGAACCAGATCGCGGCGCGGCTCTCGTCGCCGGCCATCTCGGCAGCCATGGCGAGGATGCGCACCACCGGGCTCAGCGCCTGATCGACTTTTCGCGCTCCCGACTTGGCCGCAAGCGTGTTGCGGGCGACCCCGATGAGCTTGGCGAGTTCGGAATTTGTGACGCCGAGCAGCGCCGTGACCCGCCCCACGGAGAGGAAGGGCGAGCGCTCGTCGGCAAAGCCGGTTGCAGCCATGTTCAGTGCATTCGGCATGACATCGACCTCAAAATGACATCACTGCGCTCAATATGAGCGCAAGTGATGCGCAATTCAAGGTCGGGACATCTGCCCCTACTCCGCGGCCTGCCTAGCCATCGGGTTGTTCGGATGCGTCGTCCAGTTCGCGTAGGTGGGCGACACAGGCTGCTTCGTGCGCTGGTCGATCACGCCGGCGGCCAGCGGCTCCATGGTGATGCAGCCCTCGACGGGGCAAACGTTGACGCAGAGGTTGCAGCCGACGCACTCGTCCTCCATGACCTCGAAGTGGCGCACGCCTTCGACCATCTGCGTGATCGCCTGGTGCGACGTGTCCTCGCAGGCGATGTGGCAGCGGCCGCACTTGATGCAGGCATCCTGGTCGATGCGCGCCTTGGCGACGTAGTTGAGGTTGAGGTACTGCCAGTCGGTGACGTTCGGGGTGGCGCGGCCGATGATGTCGTCGAGCGAGCGGTGACCCTTCTCGTCCATCCAGTTCTCCAGTCCGGCGATCATCTCCTGGACGATCTTGAAGCCGTAGGTCATCGCCGCCGTGCAGACCTGCACGTTGCCGGCGCCGAGCGCCATGAACTCGGCGGCGTCGCGCCAGGTCGTGATGCCGCCGATGCCCGAGATCGGCAGGCCGCGCGTTTCCGGATCGCGCGCGATCTCGGCGACCATGTTCATGGCGATGGGTTTGACCGCCGGGCCGCAATAGCCACCATGCGAGCCCTTGCCATCGATCGTCGGCTCCGGCGCGAAACTGTCGAGGTTGACCCCGGTGATCGAGTTGATCGTGTTGATCAGCGACACGGCGTCGGTGCCGCCGGCGAAAGCGGCGCGCGCCGGCTTGCGGATGTCGGTGATGTTCGGCGTCAGCTTGGTGATGACCGGCATGCGCGTGTACTGCTTGCACCAGCGCACCACCATCTCGATGTATTCCGGCACCTGGCCGACGGCCGAACCCATGCCGCGTTCGCTCATGCCGTGCGGACAGCCGAAATTCAGTTCGATGCCGTCTGCCCCGGTCTCCTCGACCAGCGGCAGGATGGCCTTCCAGGCGTCTTCCGTGCAGGGAACCATGATGGAAGCGACGAGCGCCCGGTCCGGCCAGTCGCGCTTGACCTGCTTCATCTCCTGCAGGTTTACCTGGAGGTCGCGGTCGGTGATCAGTTCGATGTTGTTCAGGCCCAGCAGCCTGCGATCGGCGCCCCAGATGGCGCCGTAGCGCGGGCCGTTGACATTGACGACCGGCGGCCCTTCCTCGCCAAGCGTCTTCCACACGACCCCGCCCCATCCCGCCTTGAAGGCGCGGATCACGTTGTAGGCCTTGTCTGTCGGCGGCGCCGAGGCAAGCCAGAACGGATTGGGCGACTTGATGCCGACGAAGTTGTTGCGAAGGTCAGCCATGCTCATGCCCTCCCGTTCGAGGTCAAGCTGCGGTGAATGGATTCTGCGGCGTCCCGGCCCTGCGCGACTGCGGACACCGTGAGATCTTCGCCGCCGAGGATGCAGTCGCCGCCGGCCCAGACTTTCGGCATCGACGTGCGTCCTTCTGCGTCGACCTTGATGCGGCCGGCCTCGAGGGTGATCGCCTCGCCGCTTCCGTTCAGGGCGGACGGGACGAAGGTCTGCCCGATCGCCTTGAACACCTGATCCGCCGGCAGCCTTAGCGTCTCGCCGGTGCCGACCAGCTTGCCGTCCTTCATCTTGGTGTATTCGAGTTCGACGCCGGTGACCTTGCCCTTCTCGGCGATCACAGTCTTCGGCTGGAGCCAGTGGCGGATGGAAACGCCCGTGGCCGAAGCCAGGTCCTGCTCGAAGCCGGAGGCGTTCATCTGGTCCTGCCCGCGGCGGTAGCAGATGGTCACCTCTTCCGCGCCGAGCAGCTTGGACTGGATGGCAGCATCGATGGCGGTCATGCCGCCGCCGATAACCACGACCCTGCGTCCGACGGGCAGCCGGGATAGATCCTTCGCCTGGCGCAGTTCCGCGATAAAATCCACCGCATTGTCGACACCGGCTGCGTGCTCGCCCTCGGCGCGCAGCGCGTTGACGCCGGCAAGCCCCATGCCGAGGAAGACCGCATCATAGCTCGACGCCAGATCGGACAGGTGCGCGTCACGCCCGAGCGCCTTGCCGTACTGGATGTCTATGCCGCCGATTGCGGTGACATACTCGACCTCCGCATTCGCGAAGTCGTCGGTGCTCTTGTAGGCGGCGATGCCGTACTCGTTGAGGCCGCCGGCTTTCGGCCGCGCCTCGAGGATGGTGACGTCGTGGCCGTAGCGGGCCAGCCGATGCGCGGCAGCCAGCCCGGCCGGGCCGGCGCCGACGACGGCGATCTTCTTGCCCGTCGGCGCGGCGCGCTCATAAAACTGCTTGCCCTGGGCCATCGCCGTGTCGGTGGCGTAGCGCTGCAGGCGGCCGATCTGCACCGGCTTGCCCTCGGCGATTTCGCGCACGCAGACCTCTTCGCAGAGTGTCTCGGTCGGGCAGACGCGGGCGCACATGCCGCCAAGTATGTTCTGGTCGAAGATCGTCTTTGCCGAGCCTATCGGGTTGCCCGTCGCGATCTGGCGAATGAAGAGCGGGATGTCGATTGAGGTCGGGCATGCCTGCATGCAAGGCGCATCGTAGCAGAAGTAGCAACGGTCCGCTTCGACCAGCGCCTCGTGTTGGTCGAGCGGTGGATGCAGGTCGGAAAAATTGTCGGCATACTGGGCAGCCGCAAGCCGCCCGGCGGCTATGCCTTCCTTGAACTGGCCTTCAGCCATCTATGTTCCCCTTAGCTTGCTTTACGCTGGCTAATTCTTGTTTTCGGGGAGGCTAGCACGTTTTGTTTTTTTATCAATCGGTCAAATTTTGACGAGGTGTGCGAGAATTGTCGTTGCCTACCTGCGGGCATCAGCGGAAACCGAGGACGGTTACTTTTGTGCGTTCGCGCCAGTCTTCCCTCTCCCATGGCAGTTCCCGCGCCTCGTTCCGAAGCCGGGGTGTGGGAGGCGGCGCATGGCAGCGTCGTCCAGTCAATTTTCTGAAGTCGACGCGCTGCCATGCACCGCCGGCGTCTTCTCCCCGGCTGGCTACCGGCCCATCGCCTTGCCCCTGATCTGCCAAGGCAAAGGACGCGAGCACGCGGCGCCAGCACAGGGCCGGAGCATCCCGCTCACCTGCTCCGGCCTGGATAGCCGGTTGCGCACACGTTCCCACCAGGAAGCTGCCGATGAGGATCATAGGCCTGCTCGAGACAGGTGAGGAGGACAGCGGGAGAATGAAGTGGATCGCCTTTTGGTAAGCCGCTGACATCTCAAAGAGAATTTTGTGACGGAGCGGGCCTTATTCTCACCACTCTCCCCTGTTTCCGCGTAATTGGGGGCGATGTGGAGCGCTTTTCAGACTGACCGGAGTTGCACCGTTGGCGTGACCGCCGCGCTGCGGCATGGGTCCAGCATTGCGTCGTTGGGCGCCTATCCGCCACGTCACGGCATGGGTCCTAGGGTCTCCGCCTTCGCTTTGCTCGACTTCGCCCTAGGATGACGAAGAGGGGAGAGGACGCAGCGCCAATCACCGAGGTTGGCGGTTGGCAGCGACGTGGTTGGCAGCGACATCCCAACCTTCGTCATCCTAGGGCAAGCGCAGCGAAGCGGAGCGCGACCCTAGGACCCATGCCGTGACGTGGCGGACAAGCGCCCAACAGTTCAATGCGAACTCCCACGCCGTGCCATCCCGGCAGCCCACCCAACAGTAAGAGCCGACCCCATACCACGACGCAGCGGACAAGCGCCTAACACATTGGAATGAATCGGCAATGTGCCTGCCAGGACTGGTCGCCTACCTCACCCCCGCAACCGCCTCTGATCGGCATCAAACAGCGCTTCACGCTGTGTGCGCGCGGGATAGCGTCTGCCGAGCAGTTCGATCTCGAAGCCGCCGGTCGCGTCGGCGATCTCCTTCGGCACGTATCCCATCGCGACCGAAACGCGCGAGCCGTGCGCGTAGCCGCCGGACGTCACCCAGCCGTGCACCTGCCCGTCGTGGCAGATCGCCTCGTCGCCGATGACGTCGGCGTCATCGGTCTCGACCAGGAAGCTGCGCAGCCGGAGCTTGCCGCCACTGTCGCGCTCCTTCAGCGCGGCTGCCTTGCCGATGAAGTCCGCGTCTTTCCCATAGGCGACGAAGCGGTCGAGGCCGGCTTCGAGCGGGCCGTAGATGGGCCGGTACTCGCGCGCCCAGGAGCCGTAGTTCTTTTCCAGCCGCAGTGCGTTGAGGGCCCGGCCGCCGAACAGGTCGATGCCGAACTCCTCGCCCGCCTCCATCAGCGTGCGGAACACATGGCGCTGGTATTCCGGCTCGACCCAGATCTCATAACCAAGATCGCCGGTGTAGCTAACGCGGCCGACGATGCAGGGCGCCATGCCGACGTCCATGCGCCTGATCGCCATGAACGGAAACGCCGCAGTGGAGACGTCTTCCCGGACGACCCTGGCAAGCAGGTCGCGCGCCCTTGGCCCGGCGATGGAAAGGCCGGTGAGTTTTGTCCCCAGCGCCTCGACGACGACCGAACCATCCGCAGGGAGATGCTTCTCGAACCAGCGAATGTGGAATTGCTCGGCGATGCCGGATCCGAAGATGTACCATTCGGTGGCAGCAGTGGTAGGGGTACCCCCACCCCTTACCCCTCCCCACAAGGGGGAGGTGAATTCTGCGCCCTTGTCGCTTGAAGCCACAGAAGGCGAGGTCGGTGGGACACCAGCGTCCCCCTCCCCCTTGTGGGGAGGGGTCAGGGGAGGGGTTAGGGGTGGGGGTGAACCGGGCGCCACACCGGCCACATTCGCCAGCGAAAAATCGCCGATCAGCTTGCCGTCTTCCTTGAGCATCGGCGCCAGCGTCATGCGGCCCGGCTTCGGCAGCCGGCAGGTGAGCATCCCGTCCAGCCACGCCGTCGCGCCCAACCCGCTCACGCGGTACTTGGCGAAGCTGGAAATCTCCGACAGGCCAACGCCTTCGCGGACCGTCTTTACTTCCCGTGCGACATGCTCGAAGTCGGTCGAGCGGCGCCACGAGAATTCGTCCTTCACGCCGTCCGGCGCATACCAGAGCGGCACTTCAAGCCCGTAGGCCGCGCCCCATTGCGCGCCCCTGGCCGAGAGCAGGTCGTAGATCGGCGTCGTCTTCAGCCCCCTGCCCGCCGGCAGCTCCTCGTTGGGGAAGCGGATCGAGAAGCGGCGCGAATAGTTCTCGCGCACCTTGGCGTTGGTGTAGCGCATCGACGCCCAGTCGCCGTAGCGGGCGACGTCCATGGCCCAGATGTCAAAACCCGGATCGCCGTGGATCATCCAGTTCGCCAGCGCCAGCCCGACGCCGCCGCCTTGGCTGAACCCCGCCATGACGCCGCATGCCACCCAGAAACCCGGCAGGCCGCGGACCGGCCCGACCAGCGGGTTGCCGTCCGGCGCGAAGGTGAAGGGGCCGTTGATGATCTGCTTGATGCCGGTGTTCTGGAAGGCAGGGAAATGGCGGAAGCCGACCTCCAGCGACGGCGCGATGCGGTCGATGTCCGGCTCCAGCAGCTCGTGGCCGAAGTTCCAAGGCGTTGAAAATTCCGACCACGGCTTGTTGGCCTTCTCGTAGGTGCCCATAAGCATGCCGCCGCGCTCCTGGCGCAGGTAGAGCTCGCCGTCGAAATCGACCGCGTGGATGACCTCCTTGCCGGTCGTGCGGTTGACTTCGGCCACCTCCGGCATGTCCTCGGTAATGAGGTACATGTGCTCCATGGCGAGCACGGGCAGTTCGAGCCCGACCATGCGGCCCACCTCGCGCGCCCACAGCCCCCCGGCGTTGACGACATGCTCGGCGACGACGTTGCCCTTGCTGGTGACCACCTGCCACGTGCCATCGGGCAGGCGCTTGATGTCCTCGACCTTGGTGAAGCGCTCGACCTCGGCGCCGAGCTTTCGCGCGGCCTTGGCGTAGGCGTGGGTGACGCCGGACGGATCGAGGTGGCCGTCCTCGGAATTGCGCACAGCGCCGACGAACTGTCTTGGGTCGAGCAGCGGCATCAGCGCGTGGGCCTCCTCGGCGGAGATTTCTTCGAGGTCGAGGCCGAGATAACGCCCCTTGGCGACGACGCCGCGGAGCCAGTCCATGCGCGCCTCAGTGGCGGCCAGAAGCACGCCGCCGGTGATGTGAACGCCCGTCGCCTGACCGGAGAGCTCCTCGATCTCCTTGTACAGCTCGATCGTGTATTTCTGCAGCTTGGCGACGTTGGGATCGCCGTTGATGGTGTGCATGCCGCCGGCCGCATGCCAGGTGGAGCCCGACGTCAGCTCGTCGCGCTCCAGGAGCACGATGTCGGTCCAGCCCGCGCGCGCCAGATGGAACAGCACGGAGCAGCCGACCACGCCTCCCCCGATGACCACGACCTTCGCATGCGACTTCATGATTTTCGATTCTCGTTCAACGGGTTGTGAGGAAGGGTGGAATCGGGATGAGAGGGAGGTGAATCGGCGTGTGATGAATGCCGCGGGAGCCCGCTGCGAATGTCACGGAATGGGTCCCAGGGTCTGCGCAGTTCGCTTCGCTCCTGCTCCGCCCCGGGATGACGAACGCGTTGAGGCGGAATGCAAATCGCAACGGTCGACGATTTTCGCGCAACTTCAAACCACTCGTCATCCTCGGGCTTGACCCGAGGACCCATGTCGTGAGCTTCGCGCCTTGTGTCCGGCACAGAAAGCAGCGTTCTCACGGCTCTTGATCCCCGATCTCCTCGCGCCGCTTTGTCCGGTACGCCTCCAGCTCTTCGCGGACCGCCGGATCCAGTACCGGCTCGCGATATTCCTCCAGCCCCTTCTTCCAGAGCCGCGTCGCGCGCTGGGTGGCGTCGAGACTGCCGGCCTCGGTCCAGGCCTCGTAATTCTGCCAGTTGGAGAGCATGGGCTGGTAGAAGGCGGTCGAATAGCGCTCCAGCGTATGCGGCTCGCCGAAGAAATGGCCGCCGGTCGGCACGCGCCCCAGGGCGTCGAGCGCGAGCTCCGCCTCGTTCACCTCGATCGGCCGCAGCACCTCCATCATGTGCTGGATCATCTCGACGTCGATGATCAGCTTCTCGAACGACGCCGTGAGCCCGCCCTCCTGCCAGCCGGCGGCGTGGTAGACGAGATTGCCGTGGCCGAGCACAGCGCCCCACAGCGCCATCATGGTCTCGTAGGCGCCCTGCGCGTCCGCCGCGTTGGAGGCTGAGCCGGGCGTCGTGCGGTAGGGCAGCTTGTAGCGCCGCGCGAGCTGGCCCGACGCGATGTTGGCCTTGGTATTCTCCGGCGTGCCGAAGGCAGGCGCCCCGGAGCGCATGTCGACGTTGGAGGTGAAGGCGCCGTAGATGACGGGCGCGCCGGGTCGGACGAGCTGTGTCAGCACCACGCCGAACAGCGCCTCCGCGTTCTGCTGGGCGAGCGCGCCGGCGAGCGTCACCGGGCTCATCGCACCCATCAGCGTGAAGGGGGTGATGCAGGTCGACTGGCCGAACTCCGACATGGTCATCAGACCCTCGGCCATCATGTCGTCGAAGCGGCGCGGCGAGTTGACGGAGATGATGGTGGTGACGGCAGGGTCGTCGCGCATCTGGTCCAGCGTCAGGCCGCGCGCGATCGCCATCATGGCGATGCCGTCGAGCGCCCTGCCCCGGCCAATCGCGGACACATGGAAGGATTTGTCGGTGAGCGTGAGGTTGGCGAAGTAGGTGTCGAGGTGACGCGAATTGGCGGGCAGCTCGATGGGCGCGCAGACCTGGTTGCCGAGCATGTGGATGCAGTTGAAGTGCTGCGCCAGCCGGACGAGATCGCAATAGTCGCGATAATTGCCGGTGCGGCGGCCGCGCTCCAGATCGTGGACGTTAGGCGGGCCGGCGACGAGCGTGAAGTTGATCGCATTGCCGCCGATCGGCAGCGCCCGCTCGGCATTGCGCGGCGTCAGCCTGAAGGCGGACGGCGTCGTCTTCAGCGCCTCGTCCACCATGCCGCGGTCGATGCGCACGGTGGAGGTCGCGTGGTCGACGATTGCCCCGGCTCTCTCGAACAGCGCAAGGGCGCGAGAACTCATCACCTCGATGCCGAAATTCTCGAGGATGTGCATCGAGGCGTCGTGGATCGCCTTCAGTTGCTCTTCGGAGAGGATCGCCATCGGCGGATAGGGATTGGTCACCCGCCGCAGCGGCAGCTGGGGGATAGCGGAGCCCGCCCGTGCGAGGGAGCGGTCGGCGCTGCGTCTGCTGCGGAGTGCGGTCATGACCGCATCAAAGCAGCTGCCGCTGCGTCGTCTGTCAGAAATGCGTCATTCGCCGGCGCGATTTTAGCCGAGACGGCATCTCTACCGGCAACGCACGACAAAAGCGACCTTTTATGTCGACAAATCTACAGGGCGCGACCGAGAGAGAGCCACCGCCATTATGGTTAAGAAGAGCGGCAAGACTCCCTTCACGTTTGATGCCTAGTGATCGCGGCGTGTCTGCGTCCAGTTTTACTCGAGTTTTAGCGATCGGGGCTCCGCTGTTTTTGGCGGCGTGCGCATCCGCGCCGAAGCAAATCAACAACATCTGCGCCGTGTTCGACCAGCGCGACGGCTGGGTCGACAACTGGCAATCGGCAGCCGAGCGCACAGAGCGGAAGTACGGCATCTCGGTGCCGGTGCTGATGGCGACGGTGCGCAAGGAGTCCGGTTTCAAGGGCAATGCCCGGCCGCCGCGCAAGAAGATCCTCGGCTTCATCCCTGGCAAGCGGCTGTCGAGCGCCTACGGCTACTCGCAGGCGCTGAACGGCACCTGGGCGCAATATGTCAGCGAAACGGGGAACTGGGGCGCACGACGCAACAAATTCGCGGATGCCGTCGACTTCGTCGGCTGGTACCACGCCAAGACCGCCGACAAATACGGGGTCGCCCGCACCGACACCTACAGCCTCTACCTCGCCTACTATTCCGGCTGGGGCGGCTACAGCCGTGGGACCTGGAAGAACAATGCCAACCTGAAGCGCTATGCGCGCGAGACCGACGCGATGGCGCAGAAATACGACGGGCAGCTAAGGGGCTGCCGCTGACGCAGCCGCCGTCATGAGAACTGCCCCCGTCGATCGGCAGACGGACGAAGCGCCTGCGGCACACCGCTTGTCGCGACTACTCCGGGAGCGTCTGGCCTGACCCACCCGCCTCGGCAGGAAAGTCGTTCAGCTTCGGCAATCCGTCACGGATCGGCAGGACAGCCTCGGCATAGTTCAGGTGCACACTGGGCTCGAAGCGGATGCCGGGCAACACGGACGCGTAGACGTCGGTCAGTCCCCATTGAGGGTGCCTTGTCATCAAATGACCACCGCATCGCATGCAGAACTGGCGGTCGCTCATCCCGGTCTTGCTGAAGTGCCCGAGCAGGTCCCCGCCCCTGGTCACCGTCACCTCCTCGGCTTTCCAGAGCATGTAGGACTTGACCGGTCCGCCGGAATAGGCGCGGCAGGAATTGCAGTGGCAGTATCCCATCTCCATCGGAGGACCGACCGCCTCGATCTCGACCGATCCGCAAAAGCAGGTCCCTCTCTGCGTCTCCGTCATGTTCTTCCTCCGCATGGTTGAACCGATGTCGCCTGGCATTCAGCCCGGCGCGCGCTTCGCCATGGCCGCGTGATAAAGGTCCATTCCCTTCCGGATGTAGGGCACGCGCGCGATCTTCAGGGACAGCAGGGCGACGAGGATGTAAGGCCATATGGTCTTGGTGAACATGCTCGACAGCAGCGTCTCGGCCGGGGCTCCACCGGGATTGCGCTCCAGTTGGTCGCGCTGCAGGGACTGGATGATCTGGTCATTCTGCTGCCTTTCACCCTCGATGCCGCCGATCTCGGCAGCGAGCCGGGCGGGCGGCATATCCGCCAGTTCCAGGAACCGTATGGCAGGATAGGCTTTGCCCTTTTCGCGAAAGACGACCGGCACCGCGCCCATGTCATTGGCCACCGCGTAGGCGGAGATCGTCTGGAGCCTTGATTTGAACGGAGCGCCCCCGGCGGCGAGTTTCTCTATTTCGGTCAGACTGCGACGGTGCCTCGAACACGCAACCGCCATCTGGCGCGCCTTCTCCGTTTCGGCAAACTGACGCTGCAAGAAATCGTAAGTCTCCTCGCCGTAGCGCGGCTCGACCTCCTCCGGTCGATAGAAACAGACGCCCTGGATCATCACGTTCAGCGAGTCTTTCACGCTCTCGATCGCGCGTTCCGACGCCGGCTCAACCGCCGCGGGGTTGTCCCGGAGAAACTGGAGGTCGGCCAATCGCACGACGATGTCCCGACCGCGTTGCGCCGCGACATCGATCTGGCGCTGCGTCGAGGTGGCATCCCGGTCGAAATCGGCCGCAACGAACACGGCCACGGCGACGATGGCGGCCGAGGTGTAGTAGATGAGGTCGACGAAATCCTTGTTCAGGCTGCGGCCGAACAGCCAGGGAAGAACAAGAGCAGAAAGCACGCAGCCCACCGCGAAGGTTGCTATCGGCACATGAGGGGCGTCGAGCAGGAAGCCGAGCACGACGTGAATGAGGAATATCGCGTCGGCGAGCAGGAACAAGCCGAAGCCGAGCCTGAGAAGCGCCATCTTGTCACCGCGGTTGGGTTTGCGACGATCGAGGAATTCCGGCGGGCAGATGATGATGACGCGGGCGGCCCGACGTCAATGCGGGTTTCGCGGTTGCCCGGGCTGCTTCCCGCCCGTAAGATGCGTCCGAGACACGTGAGAGGAAGCGATATGCGTACCTTCCTGATTGCCGCAGCCGTCTTCTACGGGCTGCTTGTCCTCAATACCTCATGGATGAATGCCCCCGCCTACGCGCAGAGCGGATGCACCGGCGAGAACTGCCAGCCGGAGAGCCGCAGCGGAAACGGTTGCGAGCACGACAGGAACGACCAGAGCGTTTCCTGACTGTGATCTATTCCTTCTTCCGCGGTGGGCGTTTCGCGGGCTTCCCGCGGCGTTCCCCGGGCACATCCTCGAAGGCGGACGGCCCATCCGCATCGTCGGCCTGGCGTCCATCACCCACCTGAAGGGGAGAAATCGGCCCGCTGTCGGCATTGGGCGAACGGGTGACGCCGAAGTCTTCCGAACGGTCGTCATGCGCCTCGTGGTCGCGGGCCCGTGCGCGGGCCTGCGACTGCAGCGCAGCATCCTCCTCCTCGCCGGCCCCGGGGCTCGATGTCTTGCCGTGCGGACGCTGCGGCGGCGTGCCGGCGAGGCCCGGTCCCGCCCCGTGCGGTGGATCCGCCGGCACGATGTCGTGCGCCTTGCCGCCGCCCGGCTGGTCGAAGCTGATGACGGGCTCCATCTTCGCAAGCTGGTCGTCCTCCAGCCAGCACAGGCTGCGATGCCCACCGCCAAGGTCGCGCATCGGTGGCAGCTGGGTTTCACAGAGATTGTCCGGCACGAACTTCTTCCATCGGCAGCGCGTCTGGAACGGGCAGCCGGATGGCGGGTTCATGGCCGAAGGGATGTCGCCCTCCAGCACGATGTGCTTCTTCACGACCGAGGTGTCGGCGATCGGGATCGCCGAAAGCAGGGCTTCTGTGTAGGGGTGATAGGGCGGCGAGAAGATCTGGTCGGTCGTGCCCTGCTCCACGATGTGGCCGAGATACATGACGACGACGCGGTCGGCGATGTAGCGCACCACCGACAGGTCGTGGCTGATGAACAGCATCGTCGTCTTGTTGCGGCGCTGGATGTCCATCAAAAGTTCGGTCACGGCTGCCTGCACCGAGACGTCGAGCGCCGACACCGGCTCGTCGGCCACCACCACCTTCGCCTCCCCGGCGAAGGCGCGCGCCACGCCGATGCGCTGCTTCTGTCCGCCGGAGAGCTGGCGCGGCACGCGCTCGGCGAAGGCGCGCGGCAGCTTCACCAGGTCGAGCAACTCCAGCATCCGCGTCTTGCGATCGGCCGCCGTCCTGCCGACCTTGAACTTCTCCAGCGTGCGGATGATTTGCGATCCGACCGAATGGCTGGGATTAAGCGTATCGAACGGGTTCTGGAACACCATCTGTATGGATGAGACGGTGTCGACGTCGCGGGCCTCGATGCCGGTCGACTGGATCTGCGAGTTGCCCAGGGTCACCGTGCCGGAGGTCGCCGTCTCCAGCCCGAGAAGCACTTTGGCGAGCGTGGACTTGCCGCAGCCGGACTCGCCGACGATGGCGACGGTCTCGGATTCCCGCGCCTCGAAGGTGATCGACTCGTTGGCCTTGACCACGCGACTCTCGGCGCCGCCGAAGATCTCGTTGGCGGCGACCTTGTAGTACTTCTTGAGGTCGTCGATCTTGAGCACCGGCGCGCCGGGCGTCACGGGATCGTGCTTCTTTTCCGCCCCCGCCGGCAACGCAGCCCAGTCGATCTCGTTGAAACGCACGCAGCGGCTGAAGTGGCCCTCATGTCCTTCGACGGGGATCATGGGGATCTCGGCCGCGTTGCAGACGCCCTCGACGAAGTGGTGGCAGCGCGGCCCGAAGTTGCATCCCACCGGCCGTTCCTGCGGCAAGGGCAACTGGCCCGGGATGGCGATCAGCGGGCGGGCGTTCTTGTCGGCGCCGGGCAGCGGGATCGAGCGGAACAGGCCCTGCGTGTAGGGGTGCCGCATGCGATCGAACACGTCCTCGATCCTGCCGGTCTCGACGGCCTCGCCGGAGTACATCACCGTGATCCTGTCGCAGGTCTCGAGGATGAGGCCCAGATTGTGCGACACGAAGATCATCGACGTGCCGTACTGCTTGCCGAGCCCCTTCACGAGCTCGACGATGCCGGCTTCGACGGTGACGTCGAGTGCGGTCGTCGGCTCGTCGAGAAGCAGGAGCGACGGCTTGGAGAGCAGCGCCATCGCAATGACGATTCGCTGCTGCTGGCCGCCCGACAGCTGGTGCGGATAGGAGCGCATGATGCGCTCGGGGTCCGGCAGGCGCACCGCCTGCACCAGTTCCAGCGCGCGCCGGTAGGCCTCTTCCTTCGACACCTTGTCGTGCAGGATCGGCACTTCCATCAGTTGCTTGCCGATCTTCATCGCCGGGTTCAGCGATGCCATCGGCTCCTGGTAGATCATGGCGATCTCGTTGCCGCGGATGGACCTGAGCTCGGCTTCGGACATCTCTCCCATGTCCTTGCCCTTGAAGCTGATCCGCCCGCCGACGATCTTCCCGATGTTCGACAGGTCGCGCATGATGCCGAGCGACACCGTCGACTTGCCGCAGCCGGACTCGCCCACGATCCCCATCGCCTCGCCCGGCATCACCGTGCACGAGAAGTCCATCACCGCCGGGATCTCGCCGCGCTTGGTGAAGAAGGAGATCGACAGGTTCTCGATCTCGATGATCGGCTGGGCGCCTTCGACGGTCTTCGCTTTGACGGCTTCGTTCATCTCGGCCTCCATCAATCCTTCATCGACTGTTCGCGCAGCGCATCGGCCAACAGGTTGAGGCCGAGCACGAACGACATCAGCGCGATGGTGGGCGGCAATGCGGGGTGGATGAAGGAGCGCAGCAGCCTGCTGGCGTCCTTGATGGCGGTGCCCCAGTCGGGGCTCTCGGGCGCGAGCCCCAGGCCGAAGTAGCCCAGCGTGCCGAGCAGGATGGTCGTGTAGCCGATGCGCAGGCAGGCATCGACGATCAGCGGTCCGCGCGCGTTGGGCAGGATCTCCCAGAGCATGATGTACCAGGGCGTCTCGCCGCGCGTCTGGGCCGCCGCCACGTAGTCGCGGGTCTTGATGTCCATGACCAGGCCGCGCACGATGCGGAACACGCCGGGGCTGGAGGCGAAGACCACCGCCACGAAGATGTTGAGCTGGTTGGGATCGATCGAGACGATACCGAGCGGGTCGGCGTCGAAGACCAGGCCGACATAGGCCCAGCCGCCGATCAGCAGCGTTGCGGCAAGCAGCGGGTAGAGGCGCTCCGGCCGGTGCTTGAAGCGCGTATAGAACAGGGTGACGAAGAAAATGATTGGGAATAGGAAGAACAGGCCGGCCAGCCCGTAGGGGATCGCCGTATCCATGATGCCCGGCGTCACCAGCAGGTAGAACAGCAGGATCACCGGGAAGGCCAGCACGAGATTAGCCAGGAACGACAGCACCATGTCGATGCGGCCGCCATAGTAGCCGGCCGGCAGGCCGAGCGTGATGCCGACCATCAGCGCGAAGGCGGTCGCGGCCGGCGCGATGATCAGCACGATCTGGCTGCCGTAGACCATGCGCGAGAAGACGTCGCGGGCCAGCTTGTCGCCGCCGAACAGGTAGACCTTCCCCGACTCCGGCTCGATTGCGCCGACAAGCGCGTCCTTCATGATCGGGATCTGCGCGATCGGGTCGAAAGGCGCGATCGTGGAGGCAAAGATCGCCGCGAACAGCCAGAAAAGGCAGATCGCGACGCCCGCGATGCCCACGCCGCTGTTGAAGAGCTGCCCGTAGAGGCCGAGCCGCCTCTTGTAGAGGAAGCTGACCCCCATGACGATCGCCATGCCGAGCCAGACCGGCCAGAAGGCCGAGATGACGCCGAGAACGACCTGAAAGCCGCCGATGTATTCGTGATTCATGCGGCCCCGTTCCTACTGCACGCGGATGCGTGGGTTGAGATAGGCGTAGCCTACGTCGGAGATGAGCTGGGTGAAGAGCACGACGAAGACCGATACGAGCGAACAGCCCAGCAGCAGGTCGATGTCGTTGTTGCCGGCCGCTTCCACCAGCGTGAAGCCGAAGCCCTGGTAGCGGAACATGGTCTCGACGATGACCACGCCGGTGAGCAACCAGGGGAACTGCAACATGATGACGGTGAACGGCGCGATCAGCGCGTTGCGCAGCGCGTGCTTGATCACCACCTGGTTGAACGACAGCCCCTTGAGCCGCGCCGTGCGGATGTACTGCTGCGTCATCACCTCGACCATGGAGGCGCGCGTCATGCGGGCGATGTAGCCGACGCCATAGATGGCCATGGTCATGACCGGCAGGGTGAAGTTGTAGAACGTCACGCCCTGCCCCGTGGCCGAGGCAGCCGAGCCGTTCAGCCAGCCGAGCCATGACGCGAAGATGACCGTGAATATGACGCCTGACACGTATTCGGGCGTGGCGGTGGTCGTGATCGACGCCACAGAGAGGCTGCGGTCGGTTCGCGAGCCCTCGCGCATGCCGGCCAGTATGCCGATCAGGAGCGAGATCGGCACCATCGTCACCATCACCCAGAACATCAGGATGCCGGTTGCCTTGAGCGCCGGAAACAGCTTGTTGGCGACCGTCGTCTTGAACTTGGTCGAGCAGCCGAAATCGCCCTGCAGGATGCCGCCATAATAGGGTTCCGCCGGCTCATTGCAGTAGGAGAAGCGCGGCGTGACCTTGCCGGTTGCCGGATCCGTGTTTGGCTGTTTCTGGACCACGCCCAGCCAGCGGCCGTAGCGGACGAAGAAATTGTCGCGATAGCCGTTCTTCACCAGCCACTGCTCGATGTGCTCGTCGGAGGAGCGCATGTCGAGTTGGCTGATCGAGAGCTTCCGGAGGTTCGGCTCCAGATTGATCATGAAAAAGACGACGAGCGTCAGGCACAGCATGGTCAGCACCATGGTCCCGAGACGTCGCAGCACGAAAGTAAGCATATCTACCCCCTGCCTATGCGGTTGGGGTCAAATCATTTCACCCGCCTGAAATCGGGTGGAGGGGCCGATCGCCCCTCCACCAGCTTGTCCCGATCAGGCCGACTCGTCGAGCCAGACCTTGCCGAAGTCATGCTCGAAGGTCGGGTGCATGCCGTGGTTCTTCACGGCCGGAACCGAGCTGTTGTAGAGCTTGCGCCAGTAGGGCTGGATGATGATGCCGGAGTCCTGCAGGATCTTCTCGATGTCGCCCATCACGGCCTTGCGCTTCTCCGCATCGGCGATCGACAGCGCCTCGTTGATCTTTGCGTCGAGGTCCGGATTGGAGTATGCGGACTCGTTCCAGGCCTCGCCGGTGCGGTAGCCGATCGACACCACCTGGATGCCGAGCGGGCGCATGTTCCAGTTGGTCAGCGAGTAGGGATACTTCGTCCAGTCGTTCCAGAAGGTCGAGCCCGGCAGCACCGTGCGCTTGACCTTGATCCCCGCGTCGCGAAGCTGCGCTGCGATCGCGTCGCCGGTGTTCTTGTGCCAGTCCTCGTCGACCGAGATAAGCTCGTGTTCGAAGTCCGCCTGGCCCGCCTCCGCCATCAGCGCCTTCGCCTTGGCCGGGTCACGGGCGACCTTGGGCAGCGCCACATATTCGGGGTGGATCGGACAGACGTGGTGGTTTTCCGCCGTCTCGCCTGCATTGCCGTAGCCAAGCTGAAGCACCACGGCGTTGTCGACTGCGAGTTGCAGGGCGTTGCGAACCTTCTTGTCTTCATACGGCTTGTTGGCGACGTTGGTGCGCGCCACGATCGTCGAGGCGGTGACGACTTCCGAGGTTACCAGTCCGACGCCCTCGAGGATCGAAACGTAGTCGGCGGTCGTCTCGTGGTTGGTGTGGACTTCGCCCGCCTCGAACGCCGAGACCATTGCCGAGGGATCTGTGCCGTAGTCGATGAACTCGACGCCGTCGAGATAGGCTTCGCCGCCCCACCACTTGCCGTCCTCGCGACGCTTGTAGACGACCTTCTGGCCGACGTCGTAGGAGACAAGCTCGAACGGGCCGGTGCCGATCGGGTTCTGCACGAAGTTGGCGCCAGTCTCGTCGAACGAGCGATGCACGACCAGGCCCGGATAGTCGCACAGGTTTGGTATGAGCGCGATGTCGGGCTTGGTCAGGCTTAGCTTGACCGTCTTGTCGTCGACCTTGGTGACCGCGCCGTCGCGCAGCTTGCCTGAAGCTTCGTCGACCAGCGTGCCGAGGCGGCCCGGCATGGAGTTTCCTTCAGCGCTCTTGTCGGCCCAACGCGTGAAGTTGAAGAGCACATCGTCTGCGTTGAAGGTGTCGCCGTTGTTCCAGGTCACGCCCTCGCGGACGTGCAGGACATACTCGGTGGCGTCGTCATTCACGTCCCAGGAGGAAAGCAGGTAGGGCTCGAACGTGAATTCGCGGGTGTACTTGACCAGCGGCTCAAGCGTCTGGCGCTCGGCATTGGCGATTTCCGACCAATCGGCGAGGCGTGGATCCTTGGGGTCCTTGATCGGCATGGCGACCTTGAGCACGCCGCCCTTCTTGGGTTCCTGCGCGGCGGCGGGGGTCGGCGCCGCCAGACCGATGAGGCCATAGGCCATCGCAGTAGAGGCGCCGAAGACGGAGGCAAGCGCGAGGAATTCGCGGCGGTCGCATTTGCCCGCAACGACTTCCTCCGCCATTTTCAAGATGTGGTCGGGGACACGGTCCCCATTGCTTCTGAAGAACGTCATTGCGAACTCCCCTTTGTTGTTTTCTGCCCTAACATTCCGCATCGCGCCCCCCATGTCAAAGCAAGCGGATGCATCCTCCGGGCGCAAATGTGCAATTTTGAGCAGAAGACGGATGGCGCAAATGCGACAAGGCTGACGCAAAAATTGTACTGCGTCAGCAATTGCGCCGAATCCTTACGTAGCGTCATCTTCGGCCGGATATTACCTGTGGAAAGTGGCAAGGGGCGACCGATCATAAGTCCAGCGATGGAGAACGCGCGCCGGGTCCCGCGCCCGCTTTTCACGCCTTTCTGGACGCGGGCAACCCTTGGGAAATATACTGCCCTCGGTCGCGTTTCCTTCGCAATGCGACCATAATCAAAGCGGCACAAATAGAGCCTGCAGGCGCTGCGCCGGCAGCGGGCGAGTTGACAAGCGTCGAGGAAAAGCGGCGAATCCTGCTCGCAACGGTTGCAGCGATGAGTGAGGGCAAACGGCTATGCGCGCGACACGTATCCTGCTTGCATTGGCAATGACGGTGATGGTCTCGGCGGGCGTGGCGCGAGCCGCCGGCGAAGCGCGATCGATCGTCACGACCGAGAACGCCGACTATTTCGGCTTCGATCTCAGGACCGAGCCCAACGTCTCGCTCGACCAGTGCAAGACGACCTGTCTGACAGACGACCAATGCCGGGCCTTCACCTACAACACCAAGGCCAGGTGGTGCTTCCTGAAGTCCGACTACAACCTGCAAAAGCCCTTTAGCGGCGCCGTCGCCGGCAAGATCGTCAACCTCGAAGGCGGTGCCGACATCGGCGCGCCGCCGGCGCTCGCCTTCTTCCCGGAATGGATGGCGGCCGAGGCCCAGAGCTATCGCAGGGTGATCATCAATGCTGGTCAGCCGGAGACGGAGGGCCTGGGCTCGCTGGTGAACGCTGGCGAATCCGCCATGCTGACCGGCGACCCGCGCACGGCGATGCAGAAGTTCAGGGCGGCCCTGTCGATCACGCCGGACGATGGCGCGCTGTGGCTGAACCTTGCCGACGCCGTGCTCGCCGTGCAGGCGATCAATGACCAGGAAACCGGATCGCTGAGGAGCGACGCCACGTCGGCTGCCTTCAACGCCTATCTGCTCGTGCGCACTGCTGCCCTTCGCGCCGAAGCGCTGGCCAGGATCGCCGTCGGGCTCGACCGCCGCGACCAGTTCCGCCCGGCGCTCCAGGCCTACGAGGCGAGCCTGCTTCTCGTGAACGCCCCCGCCGTGCGCGCCGACTACGAGGATCTGAAGGCCCGCAAGGGTTTTCGCGTCGTCGAGCACACGGTCGATTCCGACAACGCCTCGCCGCGCGTCTGCGCCCAGTTCTCGGAAGAGCTGGTCAAGACCGGCGTCGACTACTCGACCTTCGTGAAGGTCGACAATCAGGCGCCCAAGGCGGTCGAAGCCAAGGGCCAGCAGATCTGCGTCGGCGGGCTGGAGCACGGCAAGCACTACAGCGTCGCCTTCCGCCCCGGCCTGCCGGCAGCGATCGGCGAGGTGATCGAGAGCCCCGTCGTGCTGTCGATCTATATCCAGGACCGCGCGGCGTCCGTGCGCTTCACGGGCAACGGCTTCGTGCTGCCGTCGACCGCGCGCCGCGGCATCCCGCTGGTCACCGTGAACATGGAAGCGGCCGACCTGAAGCTCTATCGCATCGGCGACCGCTCGCTTGCGCAGCTTCTTTCCGGCTACCAGTTCCTGAACCAGCTCGACGGCTACGACATCTCTTCGATCTCGGACCAGGTTGGCGAGCCGGTCTGGGAAGGCCAGATCGAGGTGGCGAGCGAGCTCAACAAGGAAGTCACGACCAGCTTCCCGATCGATGAGGCGCTGCCGCAGCGCAGGCCCGGCGTCTATGTCCTGATCGCGGCCCCGCTGAACGACAATCGCGACACCTGGGACCAGCGCGCCACGCAATGGTTCGTGGTGTCCGACATCGGCCTGTCCACCTATACCGGACAGGACGGCCTTACCGTCTTCGCCCGCTCGCTCGGCAGCGCCAAGCCGGTCGCCGACGCCGAACTGACCCTGCTCGCGCGCAACAATGAAGTGCTTGGGACCGCGAAGACGGATGCCGAGGGCAAGGCCGTGTTCCAGCCCGGCCTCACCCGCGGCGAAGGCGGCATGGTGCCGGCCGTGCTGACGGCCAGCCGCGGCGGCGAGGATTTCGTCTTCCTCGACATGACCAAGGCCGGCTTCGACTTGTCCGACCGTGGCGTCGAGGGCCGCGAAGCGCCTGGACAACTGGACGTCTATGCCTGGACCGAGCGCGGCATCTACCGTGTCGGCGAGGAGGTTCACGTGGCCGCACTTGCGCGCAACGCCGAGGCGACGGCGGTGGACAAGCTGCCGCTCACCTTCATCTTCACCCGCCCGGACGGCGTCGAGGAGCGCCGCGCGGTCAGCGACGGTGAGGCAGCCGGCGGCCATGCCGTCACCCTGCCGCTCTCGCCCAGCGCGATGCGCGGCACCTGGACAGTGGCGATCCACACCGACCCGAAGCAGCCGGCGGTCGCCAGCCATATGTTCCTGGTCGAGGATTTTGTCCCCGATCGCATCGAGTTCGACCTGACGGCGGACCGCACCGAGATCGCGGCGGGTGAGACCGCCAACATGACCGTCGATGGCCGCTTCCTCTACGGCGCGCCGGCAGCCGGCCTTGCGCTCGAAGGCGAAGTGACCCTCGCCACCAGCCGCGAGTGGGATGCGTTCAAGGGCTATTCCTTCGGGCTCGCCGACGAGCAGGAGGGCGACGCCACCCGCACCCCGCTGGCCGATCTCCCGCTGGTCGGCGACGACGGCAAGGCGACGTTCCCGGTCGCGATCGATGCCCTTCCCTCCACGACGCGCCTGGTCAACGCCAAGGTGACGGTGCGCATGCGGGAGACGGGCGGCCGCGCCGTCGAGCGCTCGGCCGACATCGCGATCCGCCCGCAAGGCGACATGATCGGCATTCAACCCGACTTCGAGGACGGCTCGGTCCCGCAGGGCGGCACCGCAAAGTTCAGCGTGATCGCAGTCGACAGCGCGGGCCAGCGCAAGGCGGAATCCAGCCTGCTCTGGACGCTGGTCAAGGTCGAGCGGCAGTACCAGTGGTATCGCAGCGGCAGTTCCTGGAACTACGAGCCGATTACCCTCACTGAGGCGGTCGCCAACGGATCCATCGACGCTGCAACCGACAGGGAAGCTGCGATCTCGGTTCCGGTCGACTGGGGCCGCTACCGCCTCGAGATCGAGAGCTCCGATCCCGAAGGACCGGCCACCAGCTACGAGTTCGACGCCGGCTGGTATGTCTCCGCAACCTCCACCGAAACGCCGGACGGCCTCGAAGTCGCGCTCGACAAGAACGCCTATGCGCCGGGCGAAGTCGCCAGGCTGAAGGTCTCGCCGCGCTTTGCCGGCGAGATGCTGGTGACGATCGGCGCAGAGCGGCTGCTGAAGACGATCACAGCGACGGTGCCTGCCGAAGGCACGACCATCGACATTCCGGTCGGATCGGACTGGGGCGCCGGCGCGTATGTGACGGCGACGCTCTTCCGTCCCGGCGAGGCCGAAGAGACGCGCATGCCGGCCCGCGCCATCGGGCTCAAATGGCTGCAGGTCGATCCCGGCGCACGCGAGCTCTCCGTGACGCTGAGCCCGCCGGAAAAGACCGTGCCGCGGCAGACCCTCTCGGTACCCGTCGAGGTGAAGGGTGCTACTGCAGGCGACAACGCCTATGCCATGGTCGCTGCAGTCGATGTCGGCATCCTCAACCTCACCAACTACCGGGCGCCCGACCCGGTCGACTGGTTCTTCGGCCAGCGCATGCTCGGGCTGGAGATCCGCGACGTCTACGGCCGCCTGATCGACGGTTCGCTGGGTGCGGCGGGACGCCTTCGCACCGGCGGCGACGGCGCCAACATGACCGCGCAGGGCAGCCCTCCCAAGGAGAAGCTTGTCGCCTTCTTCTCGGGCGTGGTGAAGCTCGACGCCGACGGCAAGGCGACCGTCGACTTCGATCTCCCGCAGTTCAACGGCACTGTGCGCGTCATGGCGGTGGCCTGGACGAAGGAGGCCGTGGGCAAGGCGACGGCCGACGTGATCGTACGCGACCCGATCGTGCTGACCGCCGGGCTGCCGCGTTTCCTGGCGCCGGGCGATTCCGCCACGATGCGGCTCGACATCTCCAACACCGACGCCCCGGACGGCGAATACGCGCTCTCCATCGAACCGGCAGGCGACCTTCTGGTCGGCCACGGCGAGTATCCCGCGACGGTCAATCTCGTCGGCGGCAAGCGGCAGACGATGACGATCCCGCTCACCGCCGTCGCGCCCGGGGACGCGGGCGTGACCATCCGGCTTGCCAACGCCGCGGGCGTATCGGTCGAGCAGCAGCTCTATCTGCCGATCCGGCCGGGGGCGCTCCCCGTCACCAACCGGATGGTGGTCGATCTCGGTCCGAACGGCCGCAGCCTGCGCGTCGACGGCGAGTTGCTGTCGGCGAGCGTGCTGGAAGGCGCGTCGGTGAGCCTCACCGTGTCCCCGGCAGCGGCGTTCGACGTGGCCTCGACCCTGATGACGCTCGACCGCTATCCCTATGGCTGCGCCGAGCAGACGACCAGCCGCGCGCTGCCGCTGCTCTATGTCAGCGAACTCGCCAAGCCGTTCGGCATGCCGGACGACCCGGAGTTGAAGGGCCGCGTGCAGGAGGCGATCTACCGCGTGCTCAACTACCAGTCGTCGTCGGGCAGCTTCGGCCTGTGGTCGCCAGGCTCCGGGGACCTCTGGCTGGATGCCTATGTCACCGACTTCCTGAGCCGGGCGCGCGAGCAAAACTACGACGTTCCCTCGAACGCCATGCTGCAGGCGCTGAGCAACCTGCAGAACTCGATCTCCTACGACATCGACGTACAGGACCGCGGCAGCGAGATCGCCTATGCGCTCTATGTGCTGGCGCGCAACAAGAAGGCGTCGGTCGGCGACCTGCGCTACTATGCCGACACGCAGCTCGAAGGCTTCTCGAGCCCGCTGGCGGTGGCCCAGCTCGCGGCGAGCCTCGCGCTTTACGGCGACACGCAGCGTTCGGAGCAGATGTTCGACGCGGCCCTCCAACTCGCCAGGTCTCAGCCCGAGCACGACTGGTACCGCACCGACTACGGCTCGCCGCTGCGCGACGGCGCCGCCATGCTTGCGCTGGCCGCGGAGACGAAGCCGATGCCTTCGGCCACGCAGGAACTGGTGAGACTGGTCTCGGCGGAGCGGGCGCGTGCCCGCTGGACGAGCACCCAGGACCAGGCCTGGATGGTGCTTGCCGCACGGGGGCTGGTCAGCAACACCGGCGGCATCACGCTCGATGTCGACGGCCAGCCGCATACCGGCGCCCTCTCCCGCACAGTCTCAGGCGACGAACTCGTCGTCAACCCGATCGTCGTCGCCAACAAGGGCAAGGACCCGATCCAGGCGGTGGTGACCACTGTTGCCGCGCCGAAGGAGCCCCTGCCGGCCGGCGGCGACGGTTTTAGCATCCAGCGCACCTATTACACGCTGGACGGCGAGGAGGCGAACGTCACCGAAGCGAGGCAGAACGAGCGCTACGTCGTGGTGCTCAAGGCGACCAACCAGAACAGCTGGGGCGCCCGCGTGCTGATCCAGGACCTGCTTCCGGCAGGGTTCGAGATCGACAATCCGGGGCTGGTCTCCAGCGCCGACCTGTCGAACTTCTCCTGGCTGGCGAAGACCGATGCCGCGCACCTGGAGTTCCGCGACGACCGCTTCGTCGCCGCCTTCAATCCAGACCAGGCCGGCAGCGAGATGACGCTGGCCTATGTCGTGCGCGCGGTGACGCCCGGCGTCTTCGTCCACCCTGCCGCCTACATCGAGGACATGTACCGCCCGCAGTTCTCGGCCCGCACCGCGACGGGTATGATGGAGGTGAAGGCGCAGTAGGAGGGCCTGCGTAGGATCTGCAATGCCCTATCGCCTCGAACCTGAAAGCAAGGCTGGGCCGGTGCTCTACGTTACCCCCCTCTGTCCTGCCGGACATCTCCCCCTCAAGGGGGGAGATCGGCAGCTCAAGCCGTCTCGAGCATTCGGCAACGTTGGCGGTTGGCGAAAGTCGTGTTGCAAGCGGATCTCCCCCCTTGTGGGGGAGATGTCCGGCAGAACAGAGGGGGGTGACCCGGCTCAAGCGATCCCGGCGATGCGGCGGAGAGCGTCATGACCGGTCGCAAGTGGCTCCGCCGCAGCGCTATCGCCACCGCCTCGCTCGTGGTTCTGGCCGGCGGCGCATACTTCGCGCTGGACCGGCTCGATCGCGTCTATCCGCCGCCGCTGCCGGCGGAGCTGACCGTCTCCACCGAGGTCCTGGATCGCGACGGACAGCTGCTGCGCGCCTTCGCCACTGTCGACGGCCGCTGGCGATTGAAGACAGAGGTCGATCAGGTCGACCGGGACTTCGTCAGGATGCTGGTCGCCTATGAGGACAAGCGCTTCTTCGACCATCCCGGCATCGACGTGCTGGCGCTCGGCCGCGCCGTGATGCAGTTCGTCGGCAACGGGCGCATCGTGTCGGGCGGCTCGACGCTCTCCATGCAGGTGGCGCGGCTGATCGAGCCTCGCGAAAACCGCAGTCTCGGCTCGAAGCTGCGGCAGATGTTGCGCGCCCTCCAGATCGAGCGGCGGCTGACGAAGCCCGAAATCCTGCAGCGCTACCTGACCTTGGCGCCTTATGGCGGCAATCTGGAGGGCGTGCGCGCCGCCTCGCTCTCCTATTTCGGCAAGGAGCCCAGGCGGCTCTCCGTCTCCGAGGCCGCCATGCTGGTCGCCCTGCCCCAGTTGCCCGAGCGGCGGCGGCCGGACCGCAACCCGGAAAACGCACAGGCGGCGCGCGAAAGAGTGCTCGACCGCATGGTGGGCGCAGGCGTCCTTTCGCAACGCGAGGCGCAACGTGCAGCGGTCGAGCCCATACCCTCGGCGCGCCTTGCCCTCCCCGCACTTGCGGCCCACCTGTCCGACGCCGCGCTCCGCAAGGATCCGTCGGCATTCAGCCACCGTCTCACCATCCGAAAGAGCGTGCAGGAGGGGCTGGAGGCGGTCGCCCGCAGCGCGGCACAAAAACTCGGCCCGAAACTGTCGGTCGCCATGGTGCTGGCGGATGCGCGCACCGGCGAGATCCTCGGCGAGGTCGGCTCCGCCAACTTCTTCGATTCCGCCCGCTCCGGCTGGATCGACATGACGAGGGTGCTGCGTTCGCCGGGATCGACGCTAAAGCCGTTCATCTACGGGCTGGCCTTCGAGCAGGGCCTCATTGCGCAGGAGACCATGATCGAGGACCGGCCGGCCGATTTCGGCGGCTACCGCCCGCGTAATTTCGACATGAGCTACCAGGGCGACGTGACGATACGGGAGGCGCTGCAGCTGTCGCTCAACGTGCCGGCGATCCGGCTCCTCGACGCGGTCGGTCCGACCCGGCTGATCGCCCGCTTCAGGCAGGCCGGCGTCACCCTCGACCTGCCCGACAAACAGGCGCCCGGCCTCGCAATCGGCCTCGGCGGCGCGGGCATATCGCTGCGCGACCTCGTGCAGCTCTACGCCGGCCTCGCCAATGGCGGCAAGGTGAACGTGCTGCGGGACGGCACGGAAAAGATCGCCCCGACCGGCGTTGGCGCCATCCTCGACACCAATGCCACGTGGCAGGTGGCCGACATGCTGGCCGGAGTAAAGCCGCCGGAGGGCGCGCGGCCGCGCGGGATCGCCTACAAGACCGGCACCAGCTACGGCTACCGCGACGCCTGGTCGGTCGGCTATGACGGCCGCTACGTGCTTGGCGTCTGGGTCGGCCGGGCCGACGGCGGGCCGGTTCCCGGCCTCTCGGGCTACGTCTCGGCCGCCCCCATTCTTTTCGAGGGCTTCGAGCGGTCGGGACTGGCGGCGGTTGCCCTTCCCTCTCCGCCCCCCGGCCTTGTGAAGCAGAAGCAGGGAGAACTGCCGGTGACGCTGGCGCGCTTTGCGACCGACGAGGCGGGGCTGGTGGTTTCGAAGGCGACCGAACCCGCGCCGCGCATCGTGTTCCCCCCGGACGGGGCGCGTGTCGCACTCGATGATCTTGTGTCAGGCGCCCAGCCGCTCGTGCTGAAGCTGCAGGGCGGCCGCGCGCCCTTCCGATGGCTGGCGAACGGCAAGCCGCTCGCTGATCCGATCCGCCGGCGCCAGGCGACCTGGCAACCCGATACGACCGGCTTCTCGACGCTGACCGTGATCGACGCGGCAGGCCGCGCCGCCAGCGTCAAGGTGTTCGTGGAGTGAGACGGTCCGCCTTCGCCCATTTACCCCCCACAGGAGAGGATCATGAGCAGGATCCAGGCAGTGGCGCGGTGCAGAATTCATCCCGGCAGGAGTTCAAACGGCTTTGTCGTAGGCATTCATCGAACAAGTGCCTCGCTCGACTTCGGTCGCCAAGATGGGCTCGATCAATTGATGACCGAGAACTCCAACTGGCTCCAGCGGAAGACGGCTCGATATTCGTTTCGTTGAGCCGCCGATCCGACCGGATTGCGGAACACCGCAGCGCAATTCGTCAGCCGTTCGGCCGTTGCCGTGCACAGGAAATCACCCTGCACCCAGACCGTTCCGCTGACACCGTCGGGGCCGAAGAATGCGTTGAACTTGCCGTTTGGCCAAATGGTCAGCCCGAAGTCGCTTACCGTCGGTGCAATTTCGCGGCCGGCAAGCGTGTGGCCGGTAACGAGCGACCGAACCTCCGGACCTGATAGCCGATCACCGAGCTTCGGAACGGCGCTGGAGGGGAGCGCGCTGACGCCAGCTTTGGTTAGGCCGTCGAGTAGGCGAAGCATGTCTGCCTCATCCATGTAGACAAAATATTGTTGTGCGACCAACTGACAGAGTTCGCCGCCATCCGTGGCCTCGACCAGGGCCTCCAACGTCCTCTTGACAGAACGTGCTTTGTCGGGATGCCCGAGATGCCCATAGGCGGACAGGAGCAGATGCTGGCCGAAAAACCTTGGCCACGGACTGGGCGAGTCCGGATTGATCCTTTCAAGCGCGTCAATCGCCTCCTTGAAACGCCCCTGCCCGAATTCGGCAAGGCCGGCTTGGTAGTGACGCCAGTCGGTCCAGCCAGGGTCGACCCGCATGGCTGCATCGAGGTAGGCTCGAGCTTCTCTCGGGCGACCGTTGAAGTTGAGAGCGTCGCTGAGCACCACATAGGTCCAGTCGTCGCTCGGGTTCAACGGAATCGCCCGCTGCAAGAGCTTGATCGCTTCGTCTGACTTGCGTTCCCTGACAAGCAGGTCTGCAGAGACCTGGTAATAGGTTGGAGAAGGGTATCTTGCCGCCATGCGCAACGCTTCCCCGCGCTTCTCAACGATTTCTTTCCAGCTCAAGCCGAGGGCTTTTGAACGTGCGTCGTCGGCGTTCCAATAGAGGGAAGCCAGGGCCGCGGCAGCCGCCCCAAAGGCAGGGTCCAGCGTCAGTGCCTGCTTATACAACGCTTCCGCGTCGACGATTGCATCGGGTGTGCCTCTACCCTCGAGCTCAGAGCCGCGCAGATAGGCTTCGTATGCAATCGGGTCGTTCGTGCCGCCGGCAGTGCCGGTTTTGCCTTGGCTGGACACAAGCCGCAGCTTGAGCGCACCCGCAATTCTGTCGACCACCGTATCTTGCAGGGTGAACACATCCGACCATTGACCGTCGAAACGCTCGGCCCACAGATGGCCGGCGGACTCGCCATCGATAAGTTGCGCGTTGATCCGAATATCGTCTCCAAGGCGCCGAATTGATCCTTCGAGCAGGTAGCGTACGCCAAGCTTTTTGCTGATTTCGGTGGGTTGTACCGTTCGGTCCTTGTAGGCGAATGCTGCGTTGCGGGAGACGACAAACACGCCGGGGATGCGGGCTAGCGCCGTTGTCAGGTCTTCGGAAAAGCCGTCGGCGAGGTATGCTTGTTGTTGGCTGTCGCCCATCGTGTCAAAGGGCAGAACCGCCAGAGAAGGTTGTGTCGCCCCCGCCTGTTCATAGGAAGACGGAATTAAGTGCCACTGGCGCCAGGTCAGTGCCGTCAATACGATCCCCACCATGGCAACCGCGGCCAGGGCAAGCCATGTGTATCTCCGCCGACCGTTTCTCGTCGAAGCGACGCTCCGGTTCGCCGTCGTCCGATCCGCCACATGATACACTCTGACGGGTTCGGGAATGTTCTTTACCTTCTGTTCTCCGAGCGCCGAAAGTGCGAACGGAACCTTGTCCTTGACGTGATCGTAGGCCGTACCCGAGATCGCCGTCCCGCCGGGTTCGGCTAGTGTCTGGATGCGGTCGGCAATGTTCACACCATCGCCGTGAATATCGTTACCCTCGACAATCACGTCGCCGATGTTCACGCCAATGCGAAAGTTTAGCCGCTGTTCTGGAGGAGCATGTCTATCGCGTTCGGCTTTTGCCCGTTGCACCTCTACCGCGCAGCGAAGCGCATCAACGACGCTTGGAAACTCGACGAGCAGCCCGTCGCCCATCGTCTTTACCAATCGCCCATGGAATTGAGAGATCAGAGGCTCAAAGACTTCGTTCAGATCCGAAAGGAAGCGCGCGCGGGTACCTTCCTCGTCGGCCCTGCTCAACCGGCTGTAGCCGGCAACGTCGGCGATCATCACGGCGGCAAGGCGGCGTTCCATCGCGGTCTCCGCAGTGCAGCAGCGATGCGAGCCTGGCGCGACATACTAGTCGGGCCTTGTTTATCAGTCCAGTTTGCCCGAAGCACAAGAACACCCTCAAGAAATCTGAGGTCGGGAAGTCGCTCTCAGATCGCATATGGCGGTGATCTAGCTGATCCCGACGACGTTCATTTTGCGTATGCATCGCAACACCGCCAGGTCCATGTGCCCACGGCCCAGTTCCTACGCCTTCAGCAGGCCCTTGAGCTTCACGTTGGCCGAGGCGAGGTCGGCAGGGTCAGGCTTCACGCCCCTGGCGATCAGCATCTCCGCCAGCCGGATGTCGCGCGCAACCGCATTGCCGCGTCCGATGCCGCTGGCAGCGATCAGCCGGCCGTCGTCGGCAAGGTGGAAGAGGATGAATGCACCGTCACCGAGATCGCGCCGGACAACCTCGGTGGCTCCCTCGGCGAGGCCCGCGATCTGCAGGGTGAGATCGTATTGATCCGACCAAAACCAGGGCACCACGCCGAAAGGCTCGGTGCCGCCGAGCATGCTGCGCGCGGCGTGCTCGCCCTGATCCTGCGCGTTGCGCCAGGATTCCAGCCTGACCCGGCGTCCGCCGTATATCTCCAGCGGGAACGAGCAGCAGTCCCCGGCCGCAAAAATGTTCTCGTCGCTGGTGCGCAGCAGGCCGTCGACGGCGATGCCGTTGTCGATCTCGAGCCCGGCCTCGGCGGCCAGTTGCGTTGCCGGCTGCGCGCCGATGCCGATGACGGCGAAATCGGCCTCGATGCGACGGCCGCCTTCCAGCTCGATGACGACGCCTGCCGTCTCTTCCGCAATGGAGGAGATGCCCTGCCCGCAGATCAGCTCCGCGCCGGCCTCGCCATGCCGGTCGACGATGACGGCCGCGAGAGCTTCCGGCACGCCGCGCATCAGGACGCGCGGCTGCGCCTCGATGATCACGGCCTCCGCCCCGCGGGCGCGGGCGCTTGCGGCAAGTTCCAAACCGATGAAGCCGCCGCCGACGATGGCGACGCGTACGCCAGGACCGAGCAGGCCGCGGATGCGGACCGCGTCATCAAAGGTGCGCAGCGTGAGACAGCGCTCTCCGGCCGCCTCGGCCATGGGCAGGCGGCGCGCCATGGCCCCGGTTGCCAGCAGCAGCTTGTCGTAGGCGATTGCCGAGCCGTCGGAAAGGCGCAGCACCTGCGCCTCGCGGTCGATGGCGATGGCATGGCGAGCGGTCAGAAGGTCGATGCGCTGCTCCGCAAAACGTTCGGCAAGCGCCACATGCTTCGGCTGCGGCTCGTCCTCGTCGGTGATGGCGTCCTTGGAGAGCGGCGGGCGCTCATAGGGCGCATGGCTTTCCGCCCCGAGCAGAGTGACCGGCCCCACATAGCCGTGCTCGCGCAAGGCAAGTGCTGCACGGGCGCCGCACTCTCCCGCCCCGACGATGACCATTCCCGCACCCATGCGCACTCCCAATCCGAATGGCTGACTTCCGGCAGGAACGCCCTGTGGAAGCGAGAGACCGATGCGGACCGGCACGCATGTGGAACAAGCGTTCGCTGCCGCGTCCGGAAGGTATCCCGCAGGCGCGGGTTTACTTCAAGGGAACACGCGGGGAGGCGCAGGGGCAATCGCATATGGCCTCTTGCCCCCGGCCCGCTACGCGGCTCGGGGCCGCGCGGCTTTCGCCGCTTGCCCCCACACCTTCAAACAGGAGTGCGTCTCGCCGCGCCGCTACCTCGTGGTTCCGCCCCGGTTCCAGCCGCGGCCGCGGTCGCCGACGAGTTCGGCCCTGCCCTCGTGGATCGCCACGGTATCCTCGATCTTGATGAAGCCGCGCGACGGATGGAGCATCGTGGTCTCGACCGAAATGACCATGCCGGCCTCGAGGCGGCGCGCCGCATCCACGCCTTCATAGGCAACCGGATGGTTGGTCATCAGGAAGGGCGCCTCGTGGGTGATCAGGCCCATGCCGTGGGTGAAGAAGTCGGTGAACGGGGCGATGTGCGTCTTCTTGCGCAGCGCGTCCTCGCCGCCGGCGACGACATCGCCGCCCAGGTTTCCGGCTTTCGCCCGCGATATCGCCGCCTCCTGCACCTCGAGGATGTCGGCCATCAGGTCTTCGAGTTCGGCGTCCGGCTCGCCCAGGATGCCCATGCGGCAGAGATCGCCGATGTAGCCCTTGTAGTTGCCGCCCGAGTCGAGCGACATCACCTCGCCCTTCTTCCATGCCTGCGCAGACACTGCCCTGTTGAAGTTGGAGCCCAGCGTAATCAGGCAGTACTCGAACTGCAGGCCACGGTTGGTTTCCTCGCGGCGAAGCGCCTCGACGATGTCCTCCTTGGTCGAGCCCTCCTCGGATGCCGCGAAGACGGCCAGCATCGAGTCCGTGATGCGCTCGGAGGCCTGGCGCATGACGTTCAGTTCCTCCGGCGTCTTGATCGCGCGGATGCGCTCGAACGCACCGGTGGCGTCGACAAGATGCGTATAGCCCAGCGACGCCGCCAGCACCGCATGCGCGTCGGACGGCAGGAAGGCGGGCTCGATGCCGATCCGCGCGTTTCCGAGATTGAGGCTCTTCAGGTGCTTCGCCGCCTGCTCGGCCGCGTCCACGCTGCCCCAGCAATTGGCGTGCAAGGTGGGTGTCCAGAACGGGTGCACCGCGTTCTCGGCGCCCTCCATCTTGTTGGCGACGTAAGCCGCCTGCTCCGGCTTGCCCTTCCGGTAGATGACCACCGGCAGGTAGCGGCTGTGGCCGATCGCATCCATAGCCGAGAAGAAGATGAACTTGTAGCCGCCCAGCATGTACTGGACGTTGTGCTTCGATGTCGCCACGAGCACGTCTAGCCCATGCTCCTCCATGATGCGGTCGACGCGATGCTGGTCGAACGGAATGCCGGCTGTCTTGCCGGCGCTGGCCTGGGTGTGCACGCGCTCCTCCACGTCACTGGCTCAAAGATGCAATCTGGTCCTACCAAATCGCATCTGATGCGTACAGCGTGATTGCTACTGGCCTGCCGACGCAATGGGCCAGCAGGGCTTTTTCGCGCGGCTGGACAGAACATTTCCCTTGCCATGTCTTCGGCCATACAGATGATCGGGACCAAACTCGGAGCAACGCATGCAAGCAATCTTTGACGGCCACAACGATGTCCTGCTGCGACTGTGGCGCAATGTCCAGGCGGGCGGCGATCCGATCGCCGAGATGGTCAACGGCACGACGTCCGGACACATCGACCTTCCCCGCGCCAAGGCCGGCGGCCTGGCCGGCGGTCTCTGCGCCATCTACATTCCCAATTCGAAGCCTCTCACGCTCAATCCGCCCAACACCCGGGGCCAGTACGCCAACCCGCTGTCACCCCCGCTCGAACGTCAACCGTCCCTCGACATCGCGGTCGCCAAGGCAGCGATCGCGCTGAAGCTGGATCGTGCGGGAGTCTGGAAACTCTGCCGCACCACGGCCGACATCCGCGAGGCGATGGACAAGGGCGTGTTCGCGGCAGTGCTCCACATGGAAGGCTGCGAGCCGATCGGCGCGGATCTGGCGGCGCTGGAACTGTTCTACGGAGCCGGCCTGCGCAGCCTCGGGCCCGTGTGGAGCCGCAACAACATTTTTGGGCACGGCGTGCCTTTCGCCTATCCGTCGGGACCGGACACGGGACCGGGCCTGACGGAGGCGGGCAAGGCGCTGGTGAAGGAATGCAACCGCCTCGGCATCCTCATCGACCTGTCTCATATCACCGAGAAGGGTTTTTGGGACGTCGTGAAGCTGAGCGAGCACCCGCCGATCGCCAGCCATTCCAACGCGCACGCCCTGACGCCCGTCGCACGGAACCTGACCGACAAGCAGCTCGACGCCATCGGCGAACGCAAGGGCCTCGTCGGGCTGAACTTCGCTGTCACCATGCTCCGCTCCGACGGCCGCGAAGTCGGCGAGACGCCACTCGACGACATGGTGCGCCATATCGACCACCTGGTGAAGCGCGCCGGGATTGATTGCGTCGCGATCGGCTCGGACTTCGACGGCGCCATGGTGCCGAAGGAAATCGGCAACGCCTCGGGCCTCCAAAACCTCGTTGCCGCCCTGAAAAACGCCGGATATGGTGACCAAGAACTGGCGAAGATCTGCCGGGAGAATTGGCTCCGCGTCCTGGGGGAAGCGTGGGGCGAAAAATAGATCCGCCAAGAAAAAAACCACAACATTTACAATAGGGAACGAGTGAAATGCTGATGGAGAAGATCACGTCCCGTTCGCGCGTCTGGCTTGCCGGCGCCGCATTCTCTGCACTGCTTGTCGCCGCGCCTGCCCTGGCTGAAACGCCGGCCGACACGCTGATCGAAGCCTTTGCGATCGACGACATCATCACCATGGACCCCGGCGAGGCTTTCGAGCTGTCGACGGCCGAGGTCACCAGCAACACCTATGATCTGCTCGTGAGGCTGGACCTCAACGACACGTCGAAGGTCAAAGGCGACCTGGCCGAGAGCTGGACCGTCTCCGACGACGGCCTCACCTATACCTTCAAGCTGAAGCCCGGCCTGAAATTCGCCTCGGGCAACCCTCTCACCGCGGCTGACGTCGCCTGGTCGTTCGAGCGCGCCGTAAAACTCAACAAGAGTCCGGCCTTCATCATCCAGCAGTTCGGCCTGACCGGCGACAACGTGGCCGAGAAGGCCAAGGCGGCCGACGACACGACCTTCGTGTTCACCGTCGACAGGGCCTATGCGCCGAGCTTCGTGCTCAACTGCCTGACCGCGACGGTCGCTTCGGTGGTCGACAGCAAGCTGGTCAAGGAACACGTCGCTGCGGTGACGCCGAGCGATGACTACAAGTTCGACAACGACTTCGGCAACGATTGGCTGAAGACCAACTTTGCCGGCTCCGGCGCCTTCAAGCTGCGCGAATGGCGCGCCAACGAGGTCGTGGTCATGGAGCGCAACGACAATTACCATGGCGAGAAGGCGCCGCTTGCCCGCGTCATCTACCGCCACGTCAAGGAAAGCGCCACGCAGCGCCTGATGTTGGAGAAGGGAGACGTCGACGTCGCCCGCAACCTCGAGCCCGGCGATCTGGAAGCCGTCTCGCAGAATGCCGATCTGGCGACCACCAGCGCCGCCAAGGGCACGGTCTATTACATCAGCCTTAACCAGAAGAACGAGACGCTGGCCAAGCCCGAGGTGCGTGAGGCCTTCAAGTGGCTCGTCGACTATGACGCCATCGGCGCGACCCTGATCAAGGGCGTCGGCGAGATCCACCAGACCTTCCTGCCCGATGGCGTGCTCGGCGCGCTGGACGAGAACCCCTACAAGCTCGACGTCGCGAAGGCGAAGGAACTGCTGGAAAAGGCCGGCCTGAAGGACGGCTTCAACGTCACCATGGACGTGCGCTCGACGCAGCCGGTCACCGGCGTGGCCGAATCCATCCAGCAGACCGCGGGCCAGGCAGGCATCAAGGTCGAGATCATCCCGGGCGACGGCAAGCAGACTCTCACCAAGTACCGCGCCCGCAATCACGACATCTATATCGGCCAGTGGGGCCAGGATTATTTCGATCCGAATTCCAATGCGGAGACGTTCACGTCCAATCCGAACAACGCCGACGACTCGCCGAACAAGACGCTTGCCTGGCGCAACGCCTGGGACGTGCCGGAGCTGACCGAAAAGACCAAGGCCGCCCTGCTCGAACGCGACAACGACAAGCGTGCGGCGATGTACCAGGAGCTGCAGAAAACGGTTCTGGCCGAAAGCCCGTTCGTCATCATCTGGCAGCAGACGGAAGTCGCCGGCTACCGGAAGAACGTGCAGAACTACAAGCTGGGACTGAGCTTCGACACGAACTTCGTCGGCACCGTCAGCAAGAACTGACGCTTGGCTGACCACGGGTTCGGAGGCAGGAACCGTTGACCATCACTGAAACGCGACTGGAAGCGCGGCGTCCGCGCCGTGCTTCCAGGCTTGCGTGGTCGCTGCTGCGCTTCGCCGGAATTGTCGTCGTCACCTATTTCGGCCTGCTGGCGGTCACGTTCTTCATCGGACGGGTAATCCCGATCGACCCGGTGCTGGCCATCGTCGGCGACCGCGCTCCCGCCAGCGTGGTCGCGCAGGCGCGCAAGGAATACGGGCTCGACCTGCCGATCTACCAGCAGTTCATCCTCTACGTGCAGAATGCGCTCACAGGCAACTTCGGCCGTTCGGTGCTCTCGACCAACCCGGTCATGACCGACATTGCCCGCGTGTTTCCGGCGACGATCGAACTGGCCACGCTCGGCACGATCATCGGCGCAGTGCTCGGCGTGCCCCTCGGCGTGCTGGCCGCCGTCAAGCGGGGCAGCATCGCCGACCAGGTCGTCAGGGTGATCGGCCTTGTCGGCTATTCCGTCCCGATCTTCTGGCTGGGCCTCATCGCCCTGCTGGTGTTCTATGCGCGCCTCGGTTGGACGGAAGGGCCGGGCCGCATCGGCGTTGCCTACGAGTTCACGTTCACCCCGATCACGGGCTTCTACCTCTTGGACGCGGTGATCCAGCGGGATTGGGGGGCGTTCCGCGATATCTTTGCGCATATCATCCTGCCGGCCTCGCTGCTGGGCTACTTCTCGCTCGCCTATATCAGCCGCATGACACGCTCCTTCATGCTGAACGAGCTGGCGCAGGAGTATGTCGTCGCGGCCCGCGCCAAGGGCCTGTCCGAAAGCCGCGTCATCTGGGGCCACGCGCTGCGCAACGCCGCGGTGCCGCTGGTCACCGTCATCGCCCTCTCCTACGCGGGATTGCTCGAAGGCTCGGTGCTGACCGAGACCGTCTTCGCCTGGCCCGGGCTCGGCCTCTACATCACCAACTCGCTGCAGAACGCCGACATGAACGCGGTGCTTGGCGGCACCATCATCATCGGCTCGGTCTTCATCGGCATCAACCTGTTGTCCGACCTGCTCTACCGGCTGCTCGATCCGAGGACGCGCGAGCGATGAGCGCAGCAGAACTATCCCGTCGCGAATGGCTGCTCAGCGAGCGGCCGCAGTCTCGCACGCAGGCGAGGCTTGGCCGCGCCTACGTCACATGGCGGCGCTTTTCGGGCAACCGGCTGGCGCTGGTGGGTCTCGGCATTATCGTCGCGCTGATCCTCGTCGCCATCTTCGCAGATGTGATCGCCCCCTATTCGCCGACGATAGGCGACCTGAAGAACGCGCGCCTGCTGCCCCCCAGTTCCACGCACTGGTTCGGCACCGACGACCTCGGCCGGGATATCTTCTCGCGCATCGTCTACGGTTCGCGCCTCACGCTGTTCATCGTCATCCTTGTCGCCGTCATCGCAGCGCCGATCGGCCTGCTGGTCGGCACCGTCGCCGGATACGCCGGCGGCTGGGTCGATGCGGTGCTGATGCGGATCACCGACATCTTCCTCGCCTTCCCCAAGCTGATCCTTGCGCTCGCCTTTGTCGCCGCACTGGGGCCGGGCATCGAGAACGCCGTGATCGCCATCGCGATCACCTCCTGGCCCCCCTACGCCCGCATCGCGCGGGCCGAGACGCTGACGGTGCGCAACTCCGATTTCATCGCCGCCGTGCGCCTGATGGGCGCCTCGCCGACGCGCATTGTGATGCGCCACATCATGCCGCTCTGCGTATCGTCGCTGATCGTGCGGGTGACGCTCGACATGGCCGGCATCATCCTCACGGCCGCGGGCCTCGGCTTCCTCGGTCTCGGCGCCCAGCCGCCGCTGCCCGAATGGGGCGCCATGATCGCGTCTGGCCGCCGCTTCATCCTCGACCAGTGGTGGGTGGCCGGCATGCCCGGCATCGCCATCCTGATCGTCAGCCTCGGCTTCAATCTCCTCGGCGACGGCCTGCGCGACGCCCTCGACCCGCGGGATTCGACGCAATGACGGCCTCGACTGCGATGGAAAACCTCGCCCGCCTCCATCGGCGGGGACTCGCATGACCCTGCTCGACGTCGAAAATCTGCGCGTCTCCTTCCCCACCCGCACCGGCGTGATCGACGCCGTGCGCGGCATCTCCTTCCAGCTTGGCAAGGAGCGGCTGGGCATTGTGGGGGAGTCCGGTTCCGGAAAATCGCAGACCGGCCGCGCCATCATGGGCCTCACGCCGCCGCATGCGACGGTCGCAGCAGACAGGCTCGAGTTCGACGGCATCGACCTTTTGTCGGCGTCACCGGCCGTGCGCCGCGACCTGCGCGGCAACCGCATCTCGATGATCCTCCAGGACCCGAAATACTCGCTCGACCCGGTGATGACGATCGGCCGCCAGATCGTCGAGACCCTCCGTACCCATGAGAAGATCGGCAAGGCCGAGGCGCGCGACCGGGCGCTGGCCATGCTGGAGGCCGTGCAGATACGCGACCCGAAGCGCGTCTATGACCTATATCCGCACGAAGTGTCGGGCGGCATGGGCCAGCGCGCCATGATCGCCATGATGCTGATCGCCGACCCGGACCTGCTGATCGCCGACGAGCCGACATCGGCGCTCGACGTCACCGTGCAGCTCGACGTCCTCGCAATCCTCGACCGTCTGGTGTCCGAGCGCGGCATGGGTCTGATCTTCATCTCGCACGATCTCAGGCTGATCTCCTCCTTCTGCGACCGTGTCATCGTCATGTATGCCGGCAGGATCGTCGAGCAGCTGGCGGCGAGCGACCTGCCGAACGCGGAGCATCCCTACACGCGCGGCCTTCTCGACTGCATGCCGAATATCGGCGCGCAGCGACACCCGCTGCCGGTCCTCGATCGCAAGCCGGAATGGGCTGCATGACGCCGGCGCTGTCCATCCGCGGCCTCGAGGTCGTGTACGACCACTTCCACGCGCTCAAAGGCGTGAACCTCGACGTGATGGCGGGCGAATCCTTCGGGCTGGTCGGTGAGAGCGGATCGGGAAAATCGACGCTGCTGCGCGCCGTAGCCGGCCTCGCGCCCATCGCGTCAGGCGAGATCTCCGTCAATGGCCGCGCCCTGAAAGGCAACCGCGACAAGGACTTCTACCGTCAGGTTCAGATGGTTTTCCAGGATCCGTACGGATCCCTCCACCCTCGCCACACTGTCGATCGGCTCCTGCTCGAACCACTCGCGATCCACGGCTTCTCGGACACGGAATCCAGGATAGTGCGGGCGCTGGAAGAGGTGGGTCTCGGCGCCGGCTTCCGCTTCCGTTACGCGCATCAGCTGTCGGGCGGCCAGCGCCAGCGCGTCGCCATCGCCCGCGCGCTGATCCTTGAGCCGTCGGTCCTCCTGCTCGACGAGCCGACCTCGGCGCTGGATGCGTCCGTACAGGCGGAAGTGCTGAACCTGCTGGAACAGATACGCCGCGACCGCAAGCTGACGTTCGTCTTCGTCAGCCACGACCTCGCCGTGATCGCCCACATGTGCGAGCGGCTGATGGTCATGCAGAACGGCGAGGAGGTCGAGCGGCTGACGTCGGCAGAGCTTGCGGAGCGCCGGGCGGCGAAGCCCTATACGCAGAACCTCCTGCGGGCCAGCGTCGGGTTCAGCCGCGAGGCGTGAGGTGCCTCAGTCTGGAAGCAGCACAGCCGCGTAGCTGATCGCCATCTCCCACAGACTTCATCTGCCCTCGAACGGCGGCCTCACTTCGCCCGGCTGACGACGATCACCCCGCCGAGCGCCAGCGCGCCGCCGATCAGGCCGAGGGTTCCCGGAACCTCGCCTAGCCACAGGAAGCCGATCAGCGTGGCGACAGGCGGGATGCAGTAGAGATAGTTGCTGGCGCGGGCGGCAGGCAGGCGCGACAGCGCGATCGCCCATGCGCCATAAGCGACGAGGCTCGAAACCAGGCCGAGGAAGAGCATCGCGAAGATGCCTTGCGCGTCCGCCGCGGACAGCTGGTCGAGGGCGCCGGGCAGCAAGGGCGTCATGAACACGGTCCCGATGATCATGTTCCAGGCCGACACCACCAGCGGCTTGTGCGTCCTGAACAGGGGCTTCTGGACGATGGTGGCGGTTGCCGTGCAGACGGCCGCGCCGAGGATCAGCAGCGCGCCCTGGTTGAGCGCGAGTCCTTCCCCCTCGCCCAGCGCGATCAGGCCGATGCCCGCGAACGAGATCAGCGTGCCCGCCCAGGCCATCATCCGGAAGCGCTCGCCAAGCACGAACACGGCAAGGATGGCGGTCAGGATCGGGCTGACATTGATGATGAAGCTCGCCGCGCCGGCCGATACCGTCAGCTCGCCGAAATTGAGCAGAATGGTATAGAGCGCGACGAAGACGATGCCGCCGAACATGAAGCGCCAGGTTTCCGCGAGCTTCGGCAGGCCCGGCCTCAGAATGGCCAGGAACAGCGCCGCCGGAAGCGCCGCGACGAGGAAGCGCAGCGCTCCAAGCTCGGCTGGTCCGAACTGGCCAAGCCCCACGCGAATGGCCGGAAAGGCTGACGCCCAGCCGAAAATGGTGACGCCGACCGCGGCCATCGCGACCAGATCGACCGACCGCTCAGAAACAGGCGAAACTGACTGCACGGCGCTCATGACCTCTTCTCCGGCTTGATTGCACCCATCTCATCCCGGGCTGAGCTGATTGACAAACGACGAATTCAAGCATCTGCTGTGAGCATGGATCACAGCTCGCGCCCCATACCGCCTCTCGAGACGCTGCGGGCGTTCGAGGCGGCAGCCCGCACCGGCAGTTTCTCGGCCGCCGCGGAAGGGCTCAACCTCACCCACGGCGCTATCAGCCGCCAGATCGCCAAGCTGGAGGATTGGCTGGGCTTCAAGGTGTTCGACCGCGGCGCGCGCGGCGTGGCGCTGACCATTGAAGGCAATCGCCTGTACATACGCACGGCGGAAGCCTTTGCGCTGATCGCCGACAACACGGATCGCTGGACGGAGCCGCGCGGCGGCGCCGTCGTTCGGCTGGCGACCATCCCCTCGCTCTGCGGGCTGTGGCTCATCCCGCGCCTCAAGAAGCTGGAATTGGGCGAAACGCCGCTGCGCATCGTGCTGGAGGTGGACATCCGGCAGGTCGACCTCGACGAGGAAGGCGTCGACCTGTCGATGCGCTGCGGGCGCGGCCCCATCGCGGGCCGGGTATCGGCAAAACTCTTCGAGGAGCATTGCTTTCCGATCGCCTCGCCGGCGATCGCGGAAGCGATCGGGTCGGGCGGCCCCGACGCGATCCTGAACTATCCGCTGATCCACGATTCCGACGCCTCTGGATGGCGCGCGTGGCTCGGCGACTTCGGCATGGACTACCACCCGCGCGCCCATGATCGACGGTTCGAGGACTACAACCTGGTGCTCGATGCGGCCGCCCACGGCCTCGGGGTGGCGCTTGCGCGCCCGCCGCTGACCACAGCGCAGCTCGCGTCCGGGCGGCTGGTGCCGGTCGACGCCCGCACCGTGCTCAATCCGGTCGCCTACTGGATCGACCGTCCTGTCGGACGCCCGCGCCCGGCGGCGGCAGAGCTCGCCCGTCGCATCGCCAAGGAAGCGGCTCTCGCCCCGGAGAAGCTCGAGGCATTTCTCAGGGACGAGCGATAAGCGGCGGAAACGACTCTGCATTCGCCGGCGGACAGGGTCAGAAGAACAGGAACCCCGAGATGACGAAGGTCGGAATGAGGATCGCACCCGACCACAGCATGTAGCCGAAGAAACTTGGCATCCTGACGCCGCGCTCGCGTGCGATCGCATAGACCATGAAGTTCGGCGCGTTGCCGATATAGGTGTTGGCGCCCATGAAGACCGCACCGGCCGAGATGGCGGCGAGCGTCGTGGCGTACGTCGTCATCAGTTGCTGCGGATCGCCGCCCGCCAGCTCGAAGAAGACGAGATAAGTCGGCGCGTTGTCGAGGAACGACGACAGGATGCCGGTCATCCAGAAATAGGCGAGATCGTTCGGCGCACCGTCCGGCCCGGTGACCATCGCGACGAGCGGCGCAAGAGCCCCGCTCATGCCGGCCTTGAGGATCGCGATCACGGGGATGATGCAGATGAAGATCGCTGCGAACAGTTTTGCGACTTCGAGGATCGGGCCCCAGTTGAAGCCGTTGGCGCGCCGGTATTCCTTCTTGGTGATGACCAGCGAGACGCCGGCCAGGACGAGGATGATGAGGTCGCGCAGAATGTTCTGCAGCTCAACCTCGACACCGTGGACCATGAAACTGACGCCGGGATCCCAGGCGGCCGACATCAGGATAGCGGCGATGACGCCGAAAAGCAGCGGGATGTTCCCGACCCCGCGGATCCGCACCTTCGAATCCGGCGTCGGATCCTTCATCTTCGGCATGCCTTCCTCGCGGCGGTGCAGGATGTAGTCGATGACCAGGAACGCCGCGAGCACGATCGCCCCTACGAAGAGCGTGTCGGGCCACAGATGCGATGTCGTCCAGAAGAAATCGACGCCGCGCAGGAAACCGACGAAGAGCGGCGGATCGCCGAGCGGCGTCAGCGAGCCGCCGATGTTCGACACCAGGAAGATGAAGAACACGATCACATGCGCGTTGAACGGCCGGTTGTCGTTGGCGCGGATGATCGGCCGGATGAGGATCATCGACGCGCCGGTCGTCCCGACAACCGAGGCGAGCACCGCGCCGATCACCAGGATCAGCGCATTCGTCCCGGGCGTGCCGTGAATGTTGCCTGCGACCAGAATTCCGCCGGCAATAGTGAAGAGCCCGAAGAGCAGGATGATGAAGGACAGATATTCAAGCAGGATGGTGTGCAGCACCGCCGTCAGCATGGCGGAAAAACCGAACGCCACGGCCATCGGGATCACAACCGTCAGCGCCCAGAACAGGGCGATCTTGCCGTAGTGATGCTCCCAGAAGTGATGGTAGAGCAACGGTCCCGTGGCGATGCACAGCAGAATGCCCGCAAAAGGCAGGGCCCAAGCGAGGGACATGGTTTCGCCCTGCAACTCCGCGGCCAGCGCCGGCAGCGGTAGTCCGGCCAGCGCCATCGCCAGGCCGAATGTGAGGGCGATGTGCTGTGTTATGTTCCGAAACGTCAAAGCTGTCTTTCCCCTCGATGGCCGGCCAACCTATTCAGCGTTGTCGAGCGCGTCAAAGCGGGAGGCGAGAAATGTGTGGAAACCGAGGCAGCTAGCCGCGCGCGAAGCGATTGAGCATGGCCGCCACGGCGAGCTCGCGCTCGTCAGCGGTCAGCACGTCGATCTCGAACAGCTTCATGCTGCGCATGCCTTCGAGCGCCAGATAGATCACCAGCACGGATTCGACGTCCGCGGCGTTTGCCTTCAGGCGATCGAGAAGCCGCCGCTTGAACGCCGCTATCGGCTTCAGGAAATCCGGATCCTCGGCGATCGCGGCAAGCACGCCGGCCCCGCCCGGCTTTGTCTCCTCGCACTCGATGGCGGATAGCCTGACATAGGCCGTCAGCACATCGACATTGGCTTGGGGATCCTCAGTCGCCGCGTTCAGTTCGGCCTCGAACTCCGCGAGAAATGTATCGACGAGCGCCCGCATGAGCGCCGCTTTCGTCGGAAAATTGTAGAGCAGTCCGCCCTTGGACACGCCTGCGCGCGCGGCGATGGCGTCAAGGGACAGTTTCCCGGCGCCGGCCTCGCGCGCTACCTCGGCGGCGGCGGCCAGGATCCTGTCTCTTGAGCTTCCCTTCGGTTGCGACACGTGTCCCTCCAAGCTTGCTGGCAGCATATGTCCAATTGACATTACCGTCCAGACGGTACAGTAGCTCTCCCAAAATCGTTGACGTTGCGTGGTCCCTTCCCCAAGTGGTCCTGCAACACCCTTTGGGAAAATTCCTTTGATCAAGCGCCTCATCATCGCCGCGATCCTCCTCGCCGTCGTCGTCGGCGGCATCGTCGGCTTCAACACCTTCCGCGATCGCGCCATCCAGCAGTATTTCGCATCCATGCCGGTTCCCTCCGTCACGGTGTCCACCGTGAAAGTCGAGCCGTCGACATGGAACCCGGGCATCGAGGCGATCGGCACGGTCGCCGCCTCGCGCGGCGTCGACCTGACCGTCGAGACCCTTGGCGTGGTCAAGGAGATCTTCTTCGATTCCAATCAGCGCGTTGCCGAGGACGAGATACTCGTGCAGCTCGACGACAGCGTGCAGCGCGCCGATCTCGAGGTGGCGCGCACCCAGTCCAGCCTCGACCAGCTGGCGCTGACCCGCGCCATCGAACTGCAGCAGCGCGGCGTCGGTTCGACGGCGACGCTGGACGCCGCCCGCGCCGCCGCAGAGACGTCGGCCTCCCAGGTCCAGAAGCTGCAGGCCGTCCTCGACCAGAAGCAGCTGCGCGCGCCCTACAAGGGGACGATGGGCATTCCGCGCATCGAGCTCGGCCAGTTCGTCCAGCCGGGCACCGTGGTCGCGACGCTGCAGGATCTCGACACCATGCGCGCCGACTTTTCCGTTCCGGAGCAGCAACTGTCGCTGCTGCAGATCGGTCAGCCGGTCATCTTCGGCGTCAACGCGGACAACATGCCCTTCAAGGGTTCGATCAAGGGCATCGAACCCAAGGTCGATCCGTCCAGCCGGCTGGTTGCCATCCGCGCAGAGATCTCCAATCCCGAAGGCAAGCTGAGCCCCGGCCAGTTCGTCCAGGTGCGCGTCGAGCTGCCCGAGGAGAACGACGTACTCGCGGTTCCCGAGACGGCCGTGGTCACCAGCCTCTATGGCGATTTCATCTTCGTCGTGAAGTCCGCGGCAGCCAAGCAGCAGCCGGCAGCAGACGCGGCTACGGCCCAGCAGAACCCGTCCGAGAGCGCCGCCGCCAAGACAGAGGAACCGGCCCTCACCGTATCGCAGGTCTTCGTCAAGATCGGCAGGCGCAGCAATGGCAAGATCGAGATCACCGAGGGCGTTTCCCCCGGCGATGAGGTCGTCACTGCCGGCCAAAATCGCCTGTCCAACAACTCGCCGGTCGTGATCAACAATTCGGTGACGCCGACGAACTCCGGCGCAGAGGCTGCCGCTCGATGAGCTTCTCCGACATCTTCATCCGGCGGCCGGTCCTCACGACCGTCGTCGCTGCCATGATCCTGCTCCTGGGCTTCCAGGGCATGTTCAATCTGTCCGTGCGCCAGTATCCCGAGGTCGAGGAAACTGTCATCACGATCACCACGACCTATGCCGGCGCCAGTCCCGAGCTGATCCAGGGCTTCATCACCTCGCCGATCGCCCGCGCCGTCGCCACGACGGAGAACATCGACTACGTCACCTCGCAGAGCCGGCCTTCGGCGAGCGTCGTGACGGTCCAGATGCAGCTCGGTTCCGACCCGGACGTGGCGTTGACCGAGGTGATGTCGAAGGTGCAGGGCGTGCGCGGCGAGCTGCCGATCGCCGCCGAGGATCCGGTCATCGTCAAGGGCACCGGCCAGCAGTTCGCGTTGATGTATCTGGCGATGCAGAACCCGAACATGACGGCCGAGCAGCTGACCGAGTATATCGAGCGCGTCATCCGGCCCCGCATGTCGACCATCGAGGGCGTCGCCGAAGTCCAGGTGCTCGGCGCGGCGGAATACTCGATGCGGGTCTGGGTCGACCCCATCAAGCTCGCCTCCCGCAACATGACGGCCACGGAAGTGCTTGCCGCCATCAACCGCGCCAACTTCCTTTCGGCGCCCGGCAAGACCAAGGACGAGTACGTCGCCTATTCGATCACGCTGCAGTCGACGCTCAAGACGCCCGAGGCCTTTGCCGCGATCCCGCTCAAGTCCGACGAGACGGGCGTGGTGCGCCTGCGCGACATCGCGCATGTGGAACTGGCCGCAGAGAGCACGGACACCATCGTCGACTTCGGCGGCGAACAGGGCACCTTCATCGGCGTGTTCCCGACCCCGGCGGCCAACCCGCTCGACACGGCCGCCGCCGTCATCGACGAGCTTCCGGCCATCCAGGAAAGCCTGCCCGACGGGATGAAGATCACGCTGGTCTACGATTCCACCGAGACCATCAGCGCCTCGATCAGCGAGGTTTTCAAGACCATTGCCGAGGCGGTGGCCATCGTCGTCATGGTGATCATCCTGTTCCTCGGGTCCTTCCGTTCGGTCCTGATGCCGATCATCACCATCCCGCTGTCGCTGATCGGCGCCTGCTTCCTCCTCTTCGTGCTGGGCTACTCGATCAATCTCTTGTCGCTGCTGGCCATGGTGCTTGCCATCGGTCTGGTGGTCGACGACGCGATCGTGGTGGTCGAGAACATCCACCGCCACATAGAGGAAGGCATGACGCCGATGCAGGCGGCCTTCAAGGGAATGTCGGAGATCACCGGCCCGGTGGTCGCCATGACGATCACACTGGCCGCCGTGTTTGCGCCGCTCGCCTTCACCGGCGGGCTGACCGGGTCGCTGTTCCGCGAGTTCGCGTTGACGCTGGCGGGCGCGGTGGTCATTTCAGGCATCGTCGCGCTGACCATCACGCCGACGATGTCGGCGCGCATGCTGAAGGCAGGCGGCCACAGCCGGTTCCAGTCGTTCGTCGACCGCACCTTCGACCGCATCGCCAACCGCTATGAGCGGCTCGTCTCTGGCTCGCTGAAGTACCGGCCGGTCACGCTTCTGGTCGTCCTCACCCTGGTGTCGGTGACCGGCTACATGTTCACCAAGACCTCCGGCGAGCTGGCGCCGGAAGAGGATCAGGGCGCCCTGTTCGCTCTGGTGCAGGCGCCGCGCTATGCGACCAGCGAATACACGGCGCTCTACACGACCGAAATCCGCGAACTGACGAAGGATCTCGAAGAACTCAAGGTGAGCTTCTCGATCGTCGGCATGGGCGGCGAGACGAATACCGGCTTCTCGATCTGGTCGTTCAAGGACTGGTCGGAGCGCAAGCGTTCCCAGAAGGAACTCCAGGCCGACATTCAGGCGCGCCTCAAGAGTGTCGCTGGCGTCGAGGCGCTGGTCTTCGCGCCACCGACGCTGCCCGGCACCGGCGGCGGCTTGCCGATCTCCATGGTCGTGCAGTCGACCGGCGATCCCAGCCAGGTGTTCGAGGTTGCCGAACAGATCAAGCAGAAGGCTCAGGCCTCCGGGCGCTTCATCGTCGTCCAGAACTCGCTCTCCTTCGACGCTCCGCAGGTGACCGTCTCGATCGACCGGGACCGCGCTGCCGCCCTGGGCCTGCCGATCAGCGACATAGGCACGACGCTCGGCTTGCTGGTGGGCGGCGGCTCAGTTGCGCAGTTCGACCGCGACTCCAACAGCTACGATATCATCCTGCAAGTCCCGGACAGGTATCGGCAGAATCCCGAGCGCCTCGGCGACTTCTTCATCCGCAGCGCCAGCGGCGAGATGGTGCCGCTCTCCGCAGTGGTCTCGATCGAGACCAACGCGTCGCCCGCCTCGATCGAGCAATTCAACCAGCTGAACTCGGCGACGATCTCGGCTCTTCCGTTGCCGGGCGTCACCACTGGCGACGGCCTCAAGACGATCGAGGACATCGCCCGGCCGCTGCTGCCGTCGGGCTTCTTCCTCGATTATTCGGGCCAGTCGCGCCTGGAGAAGGAGCAGGGTTCGACCATCGCCATCGCCTTCGCGCTCGCCGTGGTCGTCATCTACCTGGTGCTCGCCGCGCAGTTCGAAAGTTTCCGGGATCCGCTCATCATCATGATGTCGGTGCCGCTGTCGATCTTCGGCGCGATCCTGCCGCTCAACCTGGGGCTCGGCACGCTGAACATCTATACGCAGGTCGGCCTGATCACGCTGATAGGGCTGATCACGAAGCACGGCATCCTGCTGGTGGAGTTCGCAAACCAGCAGCGGGAAGAGCACGGCCTGTCGATCCAAGAGGCCATCATCGCATCGGCCAAGACGCGCCTGCGTCCGATCCTGATGACGACGGCCGCCATGGCGCTCGGCGTCGTGCCCCTGATCACCACCCAGGGCGCCGGCGCCGCCGCGCGCTATTCGATGGGCCTCGTGATCTTCGCCGGCATCCTGATCGGCACGACGTTCACGCTCTTCGTGGTTCCGATGTTCTACACCTACATCGCGCGTCGCGACCACGCGGCGCATGAAGAGCCGGTCGCGGCCGCCGAGCCCGCGCTGGAACACTGACGAAAACGAGGACGCGGCGCTTCCGACGCGCCGCTCCTCCTGTCAGGCTTCCGGGATGTTCTCGCGAAAAATTGCCGCCAGCCGGGGCGGGTGAGGATCGAAGGGGAGCCCGCGCACCGACTGGCTCAGGATGTTGAGCGCCTCGCGCGCCTCAACCCGCGGGTTCTGGTCGATCACCGCGTCCAGCGTGCCGTCCAGCAGCAGTTGCCGCGTGCCTTCCGTCGCCTCATGGCCGACGAAAACCACCGAATGCTCCCTGCCCCGTTCCTTGAGCGCGCGCGCAATGCCGGGGTTCCCCGCCCCTATATTGTAGATCGCGGCCAGGTCGGGATGCCGGTCGAGAAGCGCGGACGCCTCGGAATACGCCTTCTCACGGTCGTCGAGCATCTCGCGCAGTTCGACCACCTCGATCCGGGGAAACGCCTCGGACAGGATGTGGCGAAAACCCATCTCCCGCTCCTCGTGCCCCCGATAGGACCGTGAGCCGGCGAAGACCGCCGCCTTGCCCGATGCATCCCCCCGCATGAAGCGGCCGACCAGATATCCGGCGAGCCGCCCTGCAGCGCGGTTGTCGATGCCCACATAGGCGACGCGCGGAACGTGCAGGATGTCCGAGGCGATGGTGACCACCTTCACGCCATCGGCGGCGAGCGAACGGATCGCCTCGCGCACGGTGGGGTGGTCGAGCGCGATGACGCCCACGCCCTGCGTCTTGCCGCGCAGGTCAAGCAGCGCGCGCGCCAGCCCGTCGGGATCGAATCCCTCGATGGCTTCGACATGGACGTCGAGGTTTGGCCGCAAGAGGGCCTGCGCCTCGATTTCACGGTGCAGCATTTTGATGAAAGTGTTGGTGCCGGCCGGGAGCGCGAAGTTGAGCTTCACGACCTCGTCGGGGACGCTCGGCTGGCGGCCCGCATCATCAGGGGCCGGGGAGATATAGCCCAGCCGCCGGGCTGTCTCGACGACGATCTCGCGCGTCCGTGTCCTCACCCCGGTCCGGTTGTTCAGCACGCGATCCACCGTGGCGGGTGAAACTCCGGCCTCGCGCGCGACGTCGTTCAGTGTGGACCGCAAGTCTACGTACCCTTCATCTCGATCTCAGCACGGCGCATAGCCGTTTCTGATGTGAAATGATGTATCCGCCCTGACCTGACATGTGCGTTCTTGGTGAGGCATTCGGTCTCTTTGGAAGCAGGTGATGAGTGATCATGCTGTATTTTGATGTGTTATGACGTTGACAGCCTTCCGAGCGACCGTCAATATTCCTCATAGACCGTGAGGTCTGAGGGAGGAACATGGCAGGCCAAAAGTTCGCGCCGGACGTAAAGGTCCGGACACGGAAGTACAGGATCGGCTGCATCGGCGCCGGCATGATCATGGCGGAGTGCCATCTCGCCGCCTACAAGGAGGCCGGCTTTCCGGTCGTCGCCATCGCCTCGCGCACAAAGGCCAATGCCGCCAAGGTCGCGAAACGCTGGGGCATTCCGAAGGTCCATGAGACGCCGGAAGCGCTGATCGAGGACCCGAATGTCGAGATCATCGACCTCGCCTTTCCGCCGGACCAGCAGCCCGCGCTCATCCGGCACGCGCTGAAGCAGAAGCACGTCAAGGCGATCCTGGCGCAGAAGCCGCTGGCCCTCTCGCTGAAGGAGGCGATCAAGCTGCGCAACGAGGCCGAGAAGGCCGGCAAGATCATCTCCGTCAACCAGAACATGCGCTACGACCAGTCCATGCGCGTGCTCAAGCAGATCATGGATTCTGGCGCGCTTGGCGACATCGTCTTCGCCCAGATCGACATGCACGCCATCCCCCACTGGCAGACCTTTCTGGTGGACTACGATCGCCTGACGCTCTCCAACATGGCGGTCCACCACCTGGACGTGCTGCGCTTTCTGTTCGGCGATCCCGACGAGATCACCACGCTGACCCGCAAGGATCCCCGCACGACATTCGATCACTCCGACGGCATCACGGTGTCGACGCTGAGGTTCCCGTCCGGGGTCATGGCGGTGTCGCTGGAAGACGTATGGTCGGGGCCGCGCGAGAAGGGCTACGAGGACGACCAGCACATCAGCTGGCGGGTCGACGGCACGGGAGGCGTCGCCAAGGGCACGATCGGCTGGCCGACGGGCGTGGCCTCCACCCTCACCTATGCATCGACGAAGTCGACCAAGGGCAAGTGGGTGACGCCCCAGTGGGACACCATGTGGTTTCCGCATGCCTTCATCGGCGTCATGGAGCAGCTTCAGCACGCCGTGAAGTCCGGCGAGCCTCCGGCGCTCAGCATCGCGGACAATGTGAGGACAATGCAGCTCGTCGAGGCAGGCTATCGATCCATCGACAAGGGTCGAACCGTGAAGCTGTCCGAAATCTCGATTGGTTGAATGCGCACAGGGAGGAGTTTTCGATCATGATGCAGACCGGCATTTTCACGGGTTACTTCCCGTACGGCCTGGAAGAGACGGCGAAAAAGATCCGCGCGCTCGACTTCAACACCGTCCAGCTCGACCTCCACTTCAAGGACATCGACCTCTCGGCCGGCCAGATCACGAAGGACAAGGCGCGGAAGGTCCGCGACACCTTTCGCGACCACAACCTGCCGATCTGTTGCGTGTCGGGCTACACGAACATCGTGCATCCGGACAGGGCCGAGCGCGACAAGCGCGTCGGCTACCTGAAGGAGATCATCCGCAATGCGCGCGATCTCGGCAGCCCTTACGTCATCTCCGAGACGGGCACCTACAACACCGAATCCGACTGGGTGCATCACCCGAAGAACAAGACCGAGGAAGGTTTTGAGGAATGCCGCAAGGTCATCGCCGACCTCGCCCAGACCGCCTACGACCACGGCGCGATCTTCTGCCTGGAAACCTACGTCAACAACGTCGTCGGCTCCGTCGAGGAGACCGTGAGGATGTTCGCGCAGGTCGACCATCCGGGCCTTGGCCTGCTGATGGACCCGACCAACTATTTCGAGGCGCACAACATCGACAGGATGGACCAGATCCTGAACCAGGTGTTCGACACGCTTTCCGACAAGATCAAGATCGCCCACGCGAAAGATGTAAAACGCTCGGGCGATGACAAGGGCGAGAAGCACGACGACATCGGCGATGCCGACGCGATGGAAAGCCACACCTTCCGCGGCGTCGGCGAGATCGAGCTGCCGGCGCCCGGCCTCGGCTCGCTGAACTACGATCTGTACCTCAGGCGGCTGGCCGAGAAACACTCGAACATTCCGATCATCATCGAGCACTTGGCCGAGGACGACGTGCCGCGGGCCAAAAAATTCCTCGATGGCAAGCTCCGGGCGAACGGTCTCTGACGGAGGCGGCCATGGTGGAACTCTACGGAGAACAGCGCACGCGGCGTGACATCGACGCCAGCGCGGGTTCGCTCTCGCAGTTCGCCGGCGTCCGGCTGATGACACTGGGCGACGGTACGGAGCGCGGCGTCAGGATGCTGGAGTTCCGCACCGGCACGGGTTTGCGCTTCACGGTGATGGTCGACCGCGGCTTCGACGTCGCGGAGTGCGAGTACCGCGGCATGGCGATCGGCTGGCACTCGCCGGCCGGCTTCAAGCACCCCGCCTATCTGGACTACGAGGGAGAGAACGGCCTCGGCTGGCTGCGCAGCTTCTCCGGCCTGCTCGCCACCTGTGGGCTGGACCACATCCTGTTCAAGTATGAGGAGCCGGCGGACCATTACCAGTATCGCGGGCGCGACAGCGTCCCGCACGGCATCCATGGGCGCGTCGCCAACACCCCTGCCCGCCTGTCGGGCTATGGCGAGCGCTGGGACGGCGACGAATGCACGCTGTGGTGCGAAGGCGTGGTCAGCCAGGCGACCGTGTTCGGCGAGGACCTGCATCTGACGCGGCGCATCGAGGTGAAGGTGGGGACGAACGAGATCCGCCTGCACGACAGCGTGGTCAACCGGGGCTTCTACCGCACGCCGCATATGTACATGTACCACGTCAATGTCGGCCACCCGGTCGTGGCCGAGGGCTCGCGCTACCTCGCGCCGATCACCGACGTGGTGTGGGCCGCGCATGCGGGAGAAAACTACCGCAAGCAGAACGTGCCCTACCACACCATGCCCGCCCCCCAGCAGAATTTCCGCGAGCAGGTCTGGCAGCACGAGCTCGGGACGAACGCCGCAGGCGAGCAGCCCGTGGCCATCGTCAACGACCGGCTCGGCATCGGCTTCGAGGTGGTCAGCCGCAAGGACCAGTTCCCGTGCATGCTGCAATGGCAGAACATGCAGGCCGGCCTGTACGTGCTGGGCCTCGAGCCCTCCACCAACCATGTGCTCGGGCATGAGGCGGCGCGCGAGCGCGGCGAGATCATCTGGCTGGAGCACGGCGAGGAGCGCCGCTACGACGTCACCTTCCGCATCCTGGCCGGCGCAGACGAGATCGCCGCCGCCGAGACGCGCATCACCGGCATCGCCAGGCAGCCGTCGGAAGGCTTTCCGGAACCGTCCAACAACCACGTCCCGCTTGCCGGGCGTGGTGGCGGCGATACCGGCAAGGGCGGCGTTTGACATGGGGCTGCCAATGGCCTCTCAATGCTGGTCCGACCAATTTCGACCAACGTCCGCACCGGGCGTTTGCTCGCGGTCGATGTTTCAGATGCCGTCGCGATCCGAACGGAGGCGGGTCGCGCGCCGGCTGCAGCTGGAGTTCGTTCAAATGGGAGGAAGGCAATGCTGAAGAAACTGGGATTACTTATCTGCGGCCTGATGATGGCGCTGGCCCTGCCGGTCGCCGCGCAGGCCAAGACGCTCTACTGGATCTCGCATGGCGGCCCGGCCGATCCGGTCTGGACCTACTTCCTGCAGGGCGCGGAGATGTGGGCGAAGTCGACGGGACAGACCGTCAACACCTCGTTCCACAATGGCGACGTTCCGTCCCAGCAGGAAGCGATCCGCGCCGCGATCGCCGCCAAGGCGGATGCGATCGTGACGACGAGCCCCGATCCGGGCAGCCTTGTCGAGATCGTGAAGGAGGCAAAGGCGGCCAACATCCCGCTGATCAACTTCAACACGCCTGACCCGTCGGCGAACTTCCAGGCCTATGTCGGCACCGACCTCATCGTCGTGGGGCGAGGCTGGGCGCAGTATCTCGTCGACAAGGGTTTCGTGAAGCAGGGCGATTTCGTCTGGATGCCGGTCGAGGTTCCCGGCGCCAGCTACGGCGTCGAGGAGGAAAAGGGCATCAAGTCGGTGTTCGAACCGCTCGGCATCACCTGGGAAGTCACCGAGACGACGCTTGACCAGGCCGAAGTCATCACCCGCATGAGCGACTACCTCAACGCCAACCGCGCCAAGATCAAGGCGATCATCGGGCTCGGCGATCTGGCGACCGGCTCGATCAAGCGCGTCTTCGACCAGGTCGGCGTGAAGCCCGGCGAGATCCCGGTCGTCGGCTGGGGCAACTCGCTCGACACCACGGCGGAGGTCATGGAAGGCTACGTCAACGCCGCGCAGTGGCAGGACCCGCAGGCGACCAGCTACCTCGCCCTGACCCTGGCGCTGATGGCGACCGACGGCGTTCCGCCGGCCTTCAACATCATCACCGGCGCGCTCTACGAGAAGGACACCGCGCAGGTCTACGCCGACGTGATGTCGGGCAAGTAACGCGAGTCAGTCGATGTCCGCGGCGGCTCCGGTCGCCGCGGACGTTCCGAACAAGGAAACCGCCGCATGCAACCCGCCGACGTGGCTCAGTCTTCTCCCGCACGCGCCGGAGAGCCAACCCTGATCCAGCGCCTGTTCGCCAAGCCGGAATTCGGCCCGCTCGTTCTGCTGCTCGCCGAGCTTCTCGTCTTCACGGCCATCAATCCGCAGTTCCTCTCGGCGCTGAACATCAGCAACACGCTCGCCTTCTCCGTCGAGCTCGGCCTTGTGGCGCTGGCCATGACCTTGCTGATGACGTCGGGCGAGTTCGACCTGTCGGTCGGCTCCCTCTTCGGCCTGTCGCCGGTCATCATGTGGACGCTGTTCAACGCCGGCTCGCTGCCGCTCGAAGTGTCGTTCGTGGTGGCCCTGCTGGTCGCCGCCTTCATCGGCTGGGTGAACGGCCTGTTCGTCACGCGCCTGAAGATCCCGTCCTTCCTGGTGACGCTCGGCATGCTGCTGGTCGCCCGCGGCACGGCCCTCTTCATCACCGACGGCTTCCCGCAGCGCACCTGGAACTCGGGCGAGCACTGGCTGGCGCAGCTTCTCGTCGGAGACTTCTATGTCGGCCCCTTCCGCATCTACATGTCGCTGTTCTGGTTCATCCTCGTGGCCTGCGTGCTCGGCTACACGCTGACGCAGACCAAGTACGGCAACTGGATCCAGGCGTCGGGCGGCAATCCGAATGCGGCGCGCGCCCGCGGCGTCAATGTCGACCGCACCAAGGTCGCGCTCTTCATCCTTTCGTCCACGCTCGCGGCCTTCGCCGGCATCATCAGCTCGATCCGCACCTCGGCCGCCAACCCCAACAGCGGCACCGGCTACGAGCTGGAGGTGATCGCCATGGTGGTCATCGGCGGCACGGCGCTGACCGGCGGCCGCGGCACCATCATCGGCACGGTGATCGGCATCTTCATCCTGCGCGTCATGCGCAACGGCATCGTCATGATCGGCGTGCCCGGCCTCGCCTACAACATCTTCATCGGCGCGATCATCCTGGGCATGATGGCCCTGCATTCGGGCCTCGAACGTCGAAACCATTCGGGGAACTGAGCCGATGGCCGAAGAACTCGTCCGCATGGAGAACATCAGCAAGTACTACGGCCGCGTGCGCGCGCTCGACGGCGTGACGTTCCGCGTCTTCAGGAACGAGATCGTCGGGCTGCTCGGCGACAACGGCGCCGGCAAGTCGACGCTGATCAAGGTGCTGTCGGGAGCCGTGCGCCCGACCGGCGGCGACATCACCATCAAGGGCAGGAAGGTCGAGATCAGGAACACCACCGACGCGATCGCCAACGGCATCGAGACCATCTACCAGGACTCGGCGCTGGTGACGCAGCTCTCCATCACCCGCAACCTGTTCCTCGGCCGGGAACCCATCAAGGGCCCGCGTTTCCTCAACCGGATGGACCAGGAGGCCATGGAACAGGTGGCGCGCGACCTCCTGAAGCGGGTCGGCATCAGCAAGAATATCCCGCCGACGACGCCGATCGGCTCGCTGTCCGGCGGCGAGCGCCAGGCGGTGGCCATCGCCCGCGCCATGCATTTCGACAGCGACCTGATCATCCTCGACGAGCCGACCAACAATCTCGGCGTCGCCGAGACGCAAGGGGTGCTGCGCTTCGTGCGCAACGCGCGCGACTCCGGCCACTCCTGCATCTTCATCGCGCACAACATCCATCACGTGTTCCAGGTCGTCGACCGGATCGTGGTGATGCGGCAGGGCAAGATCGTGGCCGACGACATCGACCCGAAGACGACGACCGTGCAGCAGGTCGAGGAAGTGATCACCGGCATGTCGGAAAGCGAGTTGCGCCAGGCAGTGGCGCATTGAGGCCGCAGGAAACGCGCGGCGAAGCATGCTTCGGGCGGACCAGGGTGCTGCAACGCCTCCTCCGCCCGGGCAATGGAAGTGGAGAACAGCAATGGCTGAGACGACCATAGCGAAGAAGCGGGATTACAGCCTCGTCGGGGAAAGCACGAGACGTGCGATCGAGACCGGCCTCGCCTCGGCCGAATGGTATCATACCGATGTGCCCCGCAAGACGATGAAGGAGCTGATGAAGCGCTCCGATGGCCCCGCCATCCGCGACACCGTCATCTGGATCGCCTTGATCCTCGGCTCCGCGGCCGGCGGGATCTATTTCTGGGGCACCTGGTGGTGCGTGCCCTTCTTCCTCGTCTACGGCGTCCTTTACGGTTCCTCCAGCGATTCACGCTGGCACGAATGCGGCCACGGCACGGCGTTCAAGACCGACTGGATGAACGACGTCGTGTACCAGATCGCGAGCTTCATGCTGATGCGCAACCCGGTCGTCTGGCGCTGGAGCCATGCCCGCCACCACACCGACACCATCATCGTCGGCCGCGATGCCGAGATCGCAGTGATGCGCCCGCCGGATCTCCTCAAGGCGGCGCTGACCTTCGTCGGCGTCATGGATTTCCGCTACGCGCTGCCCGCCCTGTTCCGACAAGCGTTTGGCCGGCTGAGCGAGGATGAGAAGAGCTACATCCCGGAGAGCGAACGGCCCAAGGCCATCGTGGCGGCGCGCTGGCATGTGGCGATCTATGTCGCGACGGTGGCGGTCGCGATCTACACCTGGTCGTTCCTCCCGCTCATGCTGATCGGCGGACCGCGCGTCTACGGCATGTGGCACATGGTGCTCACGGGGCTGCTTCAGCACATCGGCCTGGCTGACAACGTCATCGACCACCGGCTCAACTCGCGCACGGTGCACATGAACCCGATCAGTCGCTGGATCTACTGGAACATGAACTACCATGTCGAACACCACATGTTCCCGATGATTCCGTATCACGCGCTGCCCAGGCTGCATGAGTTGATCAAGCACGACCTGCCTGACGCCAACCCATCGATGTGGCACGCCTACAAGGAGGTCTGGCCCGTCGTGTTGAGGCAGCTCCGCTACGAGGACTACTATCTGCGGCGGGAGCTGCCCCCGACCGCGCGGCCCTACCGCGAGGAGTTCCACAACCTCGCGATGCCGTCAGCGGCCGAGTAGGAACGATGCGGGCACGTCCCGCAGGTCTGGGCCGCCTGCCCCGGCCCCGAACACCTGAACCAACAACTATGGAATACGGAAATGTCAGAATGGGTTGAAGCCTGTGCCGTGGACGACGTGGACGAGGAGGACGTGATCCGCTTCGACCATGGCGGGCGAACGTTTGCGATCTATCGCTCGCCGGACGACGAATTCTTCGCCACCGAGGGCCTGTGCACGCATGAGAAAGTGCATTTGTCCGGTGGGCTGGTGATGGATGACGTGATCGAGTGCCCGAAGCACAACGGCCGCTTCAACTACAAGACTGGCCAGGCGCTGCGCGCGCCCGTCTGCGTCAACCTCAAGACCTATCCGGTCAAGGTCGAGGGAGGCACCGTCCTCATCGACATCGGCTGAACGCGCCGGCAGCGCCTTGAAGCGCATGGCCGTTTCGCCGAACCGGACATTTGGAACGCAGGGAGAAGTCTCATGAGCCGCAAGCGTCCGACAGTTGCAGACATTCGCGCCATGAAGGGAAAGCGGCAGCTCACCATGCTGCGCGTGATGACGCTGGAGGAAGCGGAGGCCGCGGAAAAGGCGGGGGTCGACATCGTCTCGATCCCGCCGGAACTGCTGCTCAACCCGCAGTACCGCGACGCCGCGCCCAGCCTCTTCTCCATGCCCGGCGACAACTTCTTCGAGTTCGGCTCGACCGACGACTTCGTGCGCTTCGCCTTCAAGCTCTACAAGGCAGGCGCCGATGCGATCTACTGCGCAGCGGGCTTCCCGACCGTGAAACGCCTCTGCGAGGACAACATCCCGATCATCGGCCATGTCGGCCTGATCCCGTCTCGGGCCACCTGGACCGGCGGCTTCAAGGCCGTCGGCAAGACGGCCGACACTGCCATGCAGATCTTCGAAGCCGTGAAGACCTATGAGAAGCTGGGCGCCTTCGGGGCGGAGATCGAGGTGGTGCCCGTCGAGGTCGCCGAGGCGATCTCGCAGCGAACCTCGCTGATCCTGCTGTCGATGGGCGCAGGCACGGGCTGCGACGCGCAATACCTGTTCGCGGAGGATGTGCTGGGAACCAACCGGGGCCACATGCCGCGCCATTCCAAGGTCTACCGCAACTTCGCCGCCGAATACGATCGGCTTCAACAGGAGCGCGTGGCGGCGTTCTCGGAGTTCGTGGCCGACGTCAACAGCAAGGCCTATCCCGAAGAAAAGCACATCGTCCGCATGGAACCGACCGAGCTTGCTGCCTTCATGGATAAGATCGAGCGAGCCTGACGCCCCGCTCTCAGGCCTCGAAATTTGCGGACGAATGTCGGCAGGCGTGTATGATGCGGCGCGCCCATATGGGGCGGGTCGGGAGCGTAGCGCGGCCCCGCCTGCCCATTCGCCGGTGTGAAAGGCGCGCTCAGACTTGCCGGCAACGCCGGCCGAGGGCAGTCATGCTCGACTTGCCGCAGGCAAGGAACCGGATGGTCGAAACCCAGCTCGCCGGGCGCGGAATACGCGATCCGCGGGTGCTCGATGCAATGCGCGACGTGCCGCGCGAAAAGTTCGTAGAGCCTGCGTTCGAAGAGTTCGCCTATGAGGACGGGCCGCTGCCCATCGGCGCCGGCCAGACCATCTCGCAGCCCTACATCGTCGCCCTGATGATCGAGGCCGCCGTGATCGAGCCGGGCGACCGCGTGCTCGAGATCGGGGCCGGCTCCGGCTATGCCGCAGCGGTGGCGAGCCGCATCGCTGAGCAGGTCTACACGATTGAGAGGATCGCTGAGCTGGGCGAGACTGCCAGCAAGCGCCTCGATGAACTCGGCTACGCCAACATCGAGCTGAGGATCGGCGACGGCACCAAAGGCTGGCGGGAGGCCGCCCCCTTCGACGCCATCCTCGTGGCCGCAGGCGCGCCCTTCGCCCCGCAGGCCCTGAAGGACCAGCTTGCCATCGGCGGCAGGCTGGTGATCCCTGTCGGCGACGCACCGCGCGTTCAGCGCCTGGTCAAGATAACGCGCACCGGCGATGCCACCTTCGACATGGTGGACCTAGGGGGCGTGCTCTTCGTTCCGCTGCTGGGCGAGCAAGGCTGGCCGGAGGACGACGACAGCCATTGGCGATAGCGTTGGTGGCGCGGCGGCGACGCACGAGCGCGGGCCAGATGCGCGCAGGGCCCAGTTTCGGAGGCTCTCGAAACCGGCTAGGCTGGCGCTGTCGTTGAGATATGAGGGACATCCTTGGATTGGCGGCATCGCCCTGAGCAGTCTCCGCCTGACCGGCTGGTCGACCGGCCGGATCTGAAGCGGCATCTGTCCGGCACCCACCGGGCAGCGCATCCCTCCGAAACTGTGATGCGCCTTCTGCCGCTCTGCGCGGAGATGGGCATCACCCGCGTGGCCGACGTGACCGGGCTGGACCGCATCGGCGTGCCGGTGGTGATGGTGTGCCGGCCCAATGCCCGCTCGCTCGCGGTTTCGCAGGGCAAAGGCGTCGATCTCGACGCGGCGCGCGCCTCCGGCCTCATGGAGGCGATCGAGCTCCATCATGCCGAGCACATCGAACTGCCGCTGCGACTGGGAAGCTTGGCGCAGCTGGAACGATCGCTGGATCTTGCGGATGTCTCCCGACTGGCCCGCGTCGCCGGCAACCGTTTTGCCCCCAATCTCGAGATGCTGTGGATCGAGGGGCGCGATCTGGTTTCAGACGAGCCGCGCTGGCTGCCCTACGAGTGCGTCCATACGAACTTCACCCTGCCCTTTCCGACGGGCAGCGGCTGCTTCGACTTCAGCAGCAACGGCCTGGCCTCCGGCAACACGCACGAGGAAGCGCTTTGCCACGCAATCTGCGAGGTGATCGAGCGCGACGCCACGACGCTCTGGAACCGCATGCCGGCGAGGACGCGCGCCGCCACCGGGCTCGACCTCGGGAGCGTCGGCGACGGGAATTGCCGCGAGGTGCTGGCTCGCCTGCGTTGCGCGGAGTTCGAGATCGCCGCCTGGGAGACGACGTCCGACGTCGGGGTGCCCGCCTTCTTTTGCATGATCACGGATCGCCGCGATCCGGCCAGTCATCATGGCATCGGCGCCGGCTCGCATCTGGCCCCGAACATCGCTTTGCTGCGGGCTCTCACCGAAGCGGTCCAGGTGCGCACGACCTACATCTCCGGCACGCGCGACGACCTTCTGCCAGTGGAATTCGGCGAACGGCAGCGCGCCGCGCGGCGGCAGGGCGCCGCCCGGCTGATGTCCGAGCATTCGCCAATCAGGGATTTTGCCGCTGTCGCCGACCGGTCCCTGGCCGACTTTTCCTCGGATCTCGCGCGGCTGATCGAACGTCTGCGCGCCGTCGGCATCGATGAGGTCGTCGCCGTCGATCTGAGCAAGGAGAACTTCCGTATCCCGGTGATGCGCGTCGTCATTCCTGGGCTCGAGGCGCCGGACGACCATGACGCCTACGTGCCCGGCGCAAGGGCGCGAAACCTGCTGGGGGCGCAGGGATGAGCGTCATCGTCTTCAACGGCCCCACCCTGGCGCCGGCCGACTGCCAGCGGTTCCCCGAATTCGAATTCCGCCCGCCCGTGCAGCAGGGCGACGTGTTTGCAGCGACCCGCGAGAACCCGAGCGTCATCGGCATCGTCGACGGCTATTTCGACGGGCATCCCGCCGTTTGGCACAAGGAAATCCTGTGGGCGCTCAGCAAGGGCATTGCGGTTTTCGGCGCATCCAGCATGGGCGCGCTGCGTGCGGCGGAGCTGCACACGTTCGGAATGCGCGGCGTCGGCTGGATCTTCGAGGCGTATCGCGACGGTGTCCTGACGGATGACGACGAGGTGGCGCTGATTCATGGCCCGGCGGAGACGAGCTACCTGAAGCTCAGCGAGCCGATGGTCAACATCCGCGCAACCCTGCAGCGCGCGGTTCGCGAAGGTTCGGTCGACCAACCGACCGCCGATCGCCTCATGGCGGGTGCCAAAGCGCGCTTCTATCAGGATCGCAGCTGGGCCGACGTGCTCGAACAGTTCGATCCGGGCGACCCGGCGCGCGAACCCTTCGAAACCTGGCTGACGACCGGCAAGGTTGACCAGAAGCGCGCCGACGCCCTGTCGATGCTCGAAGCCATTCAGGCATTCTGCCGACACCCGTCGCTTTACGAACCGCCGGGCTTTGCGTTCGAATGGACGGAAAGCTGGAACAACGCGCCCTGGCGGACTGCGGCGCAGAGCGGTGGCGAGGAATCGTCCAAGGCCGACGAGGCCATTCTCGACGAGATCCGCCTGGAGGGCAGCTACGGGCGGCTGCGGCGCGACGCGCTGCTGCGGCTGCTGGCCCGCGAAGCGCTTGCCGCGCAAGACACCGAACCGGAACGGCGCGCGATCGCTCGGGAGACCAATTCGTTCCGTATGCAGCGCGGTCTGTTCCGCCAGAACGATCTCATCGGCTGGTGCGAGGGAAATGGCATGAGTGCGGCTGGGTTCGAGCGCATGATGGCCGACAGGGCTGCTGTCGAACGGCTTGCCAGTATGCGCGACATCGAACTGCGCAGGGAGATCCTCGACCGTGCGCGGGAAATCGATGCCTTCGCAAAACTGCGCAATCGCGCCTGGGCCAAACAGGAAACGGCCAGCACATCCCTCACTAGAGTTCCTCATCCTGTCCTCCTGTCGTGGTATTTCGACAAGCGGATGGGCATTCCGGTTCCGGATAACTTGGCTGACTACGTCTCTGCCCTGGGCATTGACGACGTGGACCACTTTTATGACTTGCTGGCGGCCGAATATGCTTTCGTCGCGGCAGAAACTGTGTGGAATGTCACTGGTGCAAAGGCAAAAACGCCGATAGTCTGACGCAGCGGCAGTTTTCGCAGCGGCCGCCGATGTGAATTGCATGCTTCCGCTCCGTATCTCGGGGAACGAGCGTGGCAGTTGGAGGGAACGTTCCGACATCGACAGCGGGGACGCGCTTCAGGCTGTATGCCCAGGCGCCCTTCCTGGAGCCGTTTCACGAGCCTGAGACGGTGATCGTCTCGTCACCCGCCGGTTCGGTCGGTCCGGGCCCGGCTGACGATCGCATGTATGTGGTCGACCCGATCGGCAAACCCTTCGCCTACGGCGCGGCCGAAGACCTGCGCGGCAGCTTTGCGTATCTGATGCCTCCGTGGACCGGCGCCGTCTTCCCGCCCGCCCTGCCCGATGCCGACGGCCATTTCGACCATATCGCTCCCGGCAGTCCAGAATTCGAAGCGGCGCACCTGTTCGGAGTCGCGCGCTTCACGCTGGACGTCTGGGAAAAGTACTTCGGTCATCCGATCGAGTGGCATTTCGCCCCCGATCTCGACCGCCTGGAACTGGTGATCGAGCGCAATTTGCTCGAGAACGCCTTCATGGGATACGGCTTTTTGGAGGTGGGCGTACACCAGACCGCGGATCGGCGCATCGAGCCCTTCAGCCTCAACTTCGACGTGATCGCCCACGAGATCGGCCATTGCATCGTCTACGCCATGATCGGAACTCCCGATCCCGGAACCGACTCGCCCGAATACTACGGCTTCCATGAATCGGCGGCGGATCTGACCGCCCTGATCGCCGCGTTGCATTTCGACAGGGTCATCGACGAGCTGCTCGCCAGCAGCCGGGGCAACCTCTACACGCGCAACCTCGCCAACCGCTTCGCCGAGCTCACCGACAACGAGCAGATCCGGCTCGCCGCTAATCCGCTCACGCTGCTCGATTTCGTCCGCGGCTGGACCGACGAGCACGATCTGGCGCAGCCGCTGACCGGCGCGGTCTTCGACATGTTCGTCGACCTGTTCCACGAGGAGCTCGTGGCGCGCGAACTCATCAGCGCGAGCCAGGAGGATCTGTCCGACCAGCTCGAGGACGATCCCGAGTATTTTCGTGTGATCCAGCCGATTTTTGATGAAGCCTACGCGGCCGCTCCGCACGCCTTTCGCGAGGCGCTCGTCGCGACGCGGGACGAGATGGGGATGATGCTCGCCGAAACCTGGCGTCGTCTATCGCCTCGCGACCTTCGCTATTCGCAAGTGGGCGACACGTTGCGCGCCGTCGACCGCATGATGTCGGGCGGACGCTGGCGCAGGATCATCGACGTGAACCTGCGCCGCCGCGCCATCGGCTTCGCAAGGCCCGGTCCGCGCATCGCACCGCCTGCCGGCGACAGCCATTTCGATCTGGCCCGGGTGTTCGTGCCGGGGAACCATGCGCAGTGCTGCGGACGGCGGCGGCCGTCATTTCGAGAGAAGTATCAGAGCGTGTTGGCGCTCCCCTGAAGGAGAAGCTCACGCTCCGGGTTTGGAGGCCAGGTGCAGACTTCCGGCGTCCTGACGCGAAAACAGGTTTTCAAGATGGAGAAAGTCGATGGCCGAAACACTCTTAAGTCCGTCTAACGTGCTGTTGTTCGGGCGCGTCATGGATGACCTCACGATCACCGAACCTCTTGTCATTCCGCCGGGGGCGTTCAAGGTCATTGCCGCGTCCACCGCCAACGTCAACGTGGCGAACCCCCTGCCTAGTCTGGACACTGTAAACCTGAAATCGGGCAAGTATGTACTGCTGAAGGATCAGGCCACTGCAGCACAGAATGGAATATACGAGATCGTAAACAAGAAGCCTGTTCCTTATACTCCACCGGGCGGTCTCCCTCTCGACGTGTATGTCAGGCGTGGATCGAAAGGTGGTGGAAACAAGGGTGAGGTCTTTCATATCGACGCAGCCGGTGTGATCACGAAGTCGGGCAAGATTCCCGACGATCGGCACGGGCCATTCGCCAGACCACGAACCGGGTTGGCGAGCGAACTCGAGCAGCAACTGCTGCTCGATGAAGATCCAACCTTCGCGCGAATATACGGGTTCAGTTTCGAGGGGTTCTACTACGATCTGCCGTGGCCGGTCGTCTTCCTTGTTCATGGCGAAGGATATCCGGTGAGCGAGGCAAGGACCGGCATGTTCGGTACGGTGAGGGCCGCCCGCGCCCCCGGCGATCCGTCGCAGACCGGGCTGGGTCAGGCCGACTTCCAGTTCGCCGACGACATCATGGTCTGGTCCTACGACAAGGCCGACTACACTATCCGCATGGATGTCGAGACCGGCATGTTCGAGGACGTCCTCCTTGCCGCCATGCTGGGCGGACCGGGGGATTCGAGCGGCATGAATGCGCGTGGCATGAACGCGCGCGGCATGAATGCCCGCGGCATGAACGCTCGCGGCATGAACGCTCGCGGCATGAACGCGAGAGGCATGAATGCCCGCGGCGGCAACGGAGATTGAGCGTCGTACGGCGCTGGCGCCCTCGGCACGGCGTCGCGCGCCACAATTCAAGATTGACGACTTTGCGGATAGGCAACTTCCGAACGCATTTGTTTTAGCACGATTTCTCGGGATGCCGAAACGTTTGCGCGCGTGTTACACTTTCTTGCCTCGCGGTCAGTTCGCGAGTCCCAACCGAGGCTTGGCGCAGAATGGCGGTCACGCGACCGGACGTGCTCATTCGTAAGCTTTCGGCCATCCTCTTTGCCGACATCCACGGCTACAGCCGTTTGATGGGCCGGGACGAGGAGGGAACTGTCGTTCGGCTGACGCGCTCCCTGACGCTGATCCGCAACCTGGTGGAAGACTACGGCGGCGCCGTCGTGAGCGTGGCGGGCGATGGCCTGGTGGCGCTTTTCCCCAGCGCCCGCCAGGCGTTGCACTTCGCCGGCGAGATGCAGCGCGAGTTGTCCAACGAAGCAGTGTGGTGCGGCGACCAGGAACCGATCCTCTACCGCATCGGCATCACGGTGGGCGACACCATCGCCGGCGAGACCGGAATCTATGGTCAGACCATCAACATGGCGGCGCGGATCCAGACACTAGCCGTTCCAGGCGGCGTCTGTGTCGCCGAAACCGTCTACAAGCTGGTCAACGGCGATCCCGAATTCCACTTCCGTTCGATGGGCCGCCAGACGCTGAAGAATTTCGACGAGGCGGTCGAGGTGTTCGCCGTCGACTTCGCGGAAAGGGAAACCGATGGAGTTCCCGCCGCTCCGCTTCCCACCCCGGTGGCGCGTTCGACGGCGCCCGAGGGCTCCCTCGCCGTCCTGCCGCTCGAGAACGTGTCGGGCGACCCGGCCGACATCCACCTGTGCCAAGGCATCGTCGCCGATCTCATCTCGAACCTGTGCCGTTTCCGCAACCTGCTCGTCATTGCGCGGCATTCCAGCTTCCTGGTTTCGGCGCATTCGAAGTCGCTGCGCGAGATCAGCAATCATCTCGGCGTGCGATACCTGTTGTCCGGGAGCTTTCGCCGCGCCGGCAACCGGCTGCGCATCGCCGTCGACCTGATCGAAGCGCAGACCGAGAACACCCTTTGGTCGGAACGCTATGACGGCTCCCTCAGCGACATCTTCGCCTTCCAGGACGACGTCACGGCCACGACGGCGGCGCGCCTGGCCGTTCACATCGACATGGCGGAGCGACGCCGGCTTTCCACGCATATCCGGCCAAACCTTCATGCCTACGGCCTCATTCTGCGAGGACAGGACCTCAGCTTCCGCTTCCGCCCGGACAGCAACGCGCATGCGCGGCGCCTCTATGCGCAGGCGCGAACCCTCGAACCGCATTATGGCCGCAGCTATTCGGCCATGTCGCGGACCTTCAACGTCGAGTGGCGCTACAATTGGACGAGTGATCCGGAAGCGGCGCTGAACGAGGCCCTGAACCTGGCCCAGCTCGCCGTCCAGTATGACGATCTCGACGCCCGTGGCTTCGGCGAAATGGGGCTGGCGCACCTCTACAGGAAGGAGCATGAGGAGGCGATCGCGGCCTATGAACGCGCGCTACAGCTCAACCCGAATGACGCCGATCTTCTGGCGGAGATGGGCGACTGCCTCGTCTATGTGCGACAGGCCGAGCGCTCGGTAACACTCCTGGAGCAGGCGATACGGCTGAACCCGTATCATCCCGATTCATATCTTTGGTATCTTGGCGATGCCTATTTCCAGCTCGGCGAGTACGAAAAGACCATCCACACTCTCCAGCGCATGCGCGACCTCTCGGAAGGCCACAGGCTGCTCGCCGCCAGCCATGCGCTCATCGGAAACCAGCGCGAGGCGGAGAGGCACGCCCGCGGCGTCATGGAGGTGCACCCGAACTTCACGATCGAGCAATGGCGCAAGGTGCCACCGAACAAGTACCCCGAGGATCTCGAGATCTTTGTCGAGGGCCTGAGGAAAGCCGGCCTGCGATAGACAAGGCGGGCGGCGCTTTGGAAGCGCTTCGACGCGGCCGTTCCTTGCCCACTGAAAGCCCTGGTGACTGCCTGTGGGCGTCAGGGAGTGCGCGCTTATCGGTCAAGGGGCGGATCAGTCACCGCTTTCGAATGCTGCAGGACGGCCTTCGACCCAAACCTTTTTTGTCGGCGGCGGAAACGCCGCCTAATTTCGCGGCAATTTGCCACATTAGAGCGCAACAAATGAAAAAATAGGTCAGCAATGCTGACTTCTTTATTGCGGAGTGCGTGCCCGCCTTTTATGCAAGTGCAGTTTTTCCACCCACCCCTTCAGGAGTCACGATGTCCGAAGACAGCCTTCTTGATCACGCGCTTGTCCGCCTGGACGAAGCAGCCGCCCATCTGAGCATTGACCCGGACGTGATCGAGAAACTGAAATTCGCGCGCGAGACTACCAAAGCCCGTCTCATGATCCGCATGGACGACGGCTCGCGAAAGTCGTTCCTCGCCTGGCGCTGCCGCTATGACGACACGCGCGGCCCGACCAAGGGCGGCATCCGCTTCCATCCGGAATCGACCGCCGACGAGGTCGAGACGCTGGCTTTCTGGATGACCTTCAAGTGCGCCGTGATGAACCTGCCCTACGGCGGCGGCAAGGGCGCCGTGCAGGTCGATCCGCGCAAGCTCTCGAAGGCTGAGCTGGAGCGCCTCTCGCGCGCCTACATCCAGGCTTTCGCACGCATCATCGGCCCGGATCGCGACATCCCGGCCCCCGACGTCTACACCAACTCCATGATCATGGGCTGGATGTCCGACGAGTATGCGCAAATCGTCGGCCGGGCCGAGCCTGCGGTCATCACCGGCAAGCCGATCGCGCTGGGCGGCTCGCTCGGACGCGGCGACGCCACCGCACGTGGCGGCTACTATCTCGTCTGCCACCTCGCGGAAGACCTTGGCCTGAGCAAGACCATGCGCGTCGCCATCCAGGGGTTCGGCAACGCTGGCCAGCACATCGCCAGCCTGCTGGCAGCCGACGGCCACAAGATTGTCGCCGTCTCCGACTCGGAAGGCGCCGTCTATTCGCCGGCCGGCCTGCATGTCGATCTGCTGCTTGACGCCAAGGCCAAGGGCCAGTCGGTCACTGCGACCGCAGGTCAGGGCGGCCATGACGTGATCTCGTCCGAACGTCTCGTCGGCGTCGACTGCGACCTGCTGGTGCCGGCTGCGCTGGAGAACATGATCCATGAGCGCAACGCAGCCTCGGTCAAGGCCAAGCTGGTGCTGGAGCTTGCCAACGGCCCGGTGACCCCGGAAGCCGACAAGATCCTCGCCGCCAACGGAACCGTCATCCTGCCCGACATCCTGGCCAATGCTGGCGGCGTCACCGTCTCCTACTTCGAGTGGGTGCAGAACAAGCAGGGCTATTACTGGACCGTCGAGGACATCCACAGCCGCCTGCGCACCATCATGGAGCGCGAGGGACGCGCCATCTGGGACGTCTCCCGCGAGAAGGGCACGACCGTCCGCACGGCGGCTTATGTCCACGCGCTGAGCCGGCTTGCCGAAGCCATTGAGGCGCACGGCACGCAGAGCTTCTTCACGAGCTGATCGAAACGGCCATCCGGCTGATGTGAAAAAGGCCCTGCCGCATCGCTGCGGCAGGGCCTTTTTCTTGGGAGCCGTTCCGGGCTTCACTTTCCCGGGACAGCCCTCTTCTCTTGTCCCGTCAGACGTCGGCGACCGGGCGGTCGTCCGCGCCTTCGCGGATGCGCGTCGGCAGGCCGATCCGGTCGAGCAGCGCGAGGAAGGGCCGCGCCGGCAGTTCCTCGACGTTGGCCATCTTCTTCACGTCCCAGTCGCCCGAGGCAATCAGCATCGCTGCGGCGACGGCGGGCACGCCGGCCGTGTAGGAAATGCCCTGCGAGCCGACTTCCTCGAAGGCTTCCTTGTGGTCGGCCACGTTGTAGATGAAGACCTCGCGCGGCTTGCCGTCCTTCACGCCCTTCACCAGGTCGCCGATGCAGGTCTTGCCGGTGTAGTCAGGCGCCAGCGAGCCCGGATCGGGCAGCACCGCCTTCACCACCTTGAGCGGCACGACCTCCAGCCCTTCCGCGGTCTTGACCGGCTTTTCCGACAGGAGGCCGAGATTGTTCAGGACCGTGAAGACGTTGATGTAGTGGTCGCCAAAACCCATCCAGAACCGCACGTTCGGCACGCCGAGGATGTGCGAGAGCGAATGCACCTCGTCATGACCGGTCAGATAGGCACGCTGGGTGCCGACGACAGGAAGGTCCCAGTCCTTGCCGACCTCGAACATCTTGTTCGACGTCCACTTGCTGTCCTGCCACGACCACACCTGACCGGTGAACTCGCGGAAGTTGATCTCCGGATCGAAGTTGGTGGCGAAGTAGCGGCCGTGGCTGCCGGCATTGATGTCGATTATGTCGATCGAATCGATGCGGTCGAACAACTCGTCATGGGCGAGCTTCGCGTAGGCGTTGACCATACCCGGATCGAAGCCGGCGCCGAGAATGGCGGTCACGCCCGCCTTCTCGCACTCCTCGCGGCGCTTCCACTCGTAGTTGGCGTACCACGGCGGCGTCTCGCAGACCTTCTTGGGGTCTTCGTGGATCGCCGTGTCGATGTAGGCCGCGCCGGTGGCGATGCAGGCAGACATCACCGACATGTTGAGGAAAGCCGAGCCGACATTGATGACGATGCGGCTTCCGGTGCGTTCGATCAGCGCCTTGGTCGCTTCCACATCCATCGCGTCGAGCGCATGAGCCTCGATCACGCCGTCCGTCTTGAGAGACTTCTTCTCCCGGACGGAAGCCACGATCTGGCGGCACTTCTCCACAGTGCGTGAAGCGATATGGATATCGCCGAGCACGTCATTGTTCTGGGCGCACTTGTGCGCCACGACCTGGGCCACGCCGCCAGCGCCGATGATGAGGACGTTCTTCTTCATTTCGGGGGAGGATTTCCTTCTGCTTGTGAAATGTATCGGCCTCAGGAGAGGCTTTGTTCGTAGTCGGTAAAGGTGAAATCGCGGACGGTCCTGACCGATCCGTCGAGCTCGCGGATCGCGATCGCGGGCATCTTCACGCCGTTAAACCAGTTCTTTTTGACCATTGTATAACCGGCCGCGTCCTCGACCGAGATGCGGTCGCCGACCTTCAGCTCGGCCGGGAAGTCGAACTCGCCGAAAATGTCGCCGGCCAGGCACGACTTTCCGCAGACCATGTAGCTGTGCGGACCGGCGTTGGGCTCGATCTTGGCCTTCTCGCGATAGATCAGCAGGTCGAGCATGTGCGCCTCGATCGAGCTGTCAACGATCGCGAGGTTCTTGCCGTTGAACAGCGTATCGAGCACGGTGACCTCGAGCGTCGTGCTTTTGGTGATCGCGGCCTCGCCGGGCTCGAGATAGACCTGCACGCCGAACCGCTCCGAGAATGCCTTCAGCCGCGCACAGAACGCCTCGATCGGATAGCCCTCGCCCGTGAAATGGATGCCGCCGCCGAGGCTCACCCACTCGACGCGCGACAAGAGCGATCCGAACCGCTCCTCGATCTGGCCGAGCATACGGTCAAACAGGTCGAAATCGGCGTTCTCGCAGTTGTTGTGGATCATGAACCCGCTGATGCGGTCCATGACATTCTCGATCTTTGCCGCGTCCCATTCGCCGAGACGGCTGAAGGGGCGTGCGGGATCGGCAAGGTCGAAGGTGGACGATGACACCTGCGGATTGAGACGAAGGCCGCGCTGGATTCCTTCCGCCTTATCGGCGAAACGCTCCAGCTGCCCGATCGAATTGAAAATGATCTTGTCGGCGTGCGACACCACCTCCTCGATCTCATGATCGGCATAAGCCACGCTGTACGCGTGCGTTTCGCCGCCGAACTTCTCGCGCCCCAGTCTGACCTCGTAGAGAGATGAGGACGTGGTTCCGTCCATGTATTCGCGCATGAAGTCGAACACGGACCAGGTCGCAAAGCACTTCAGCGCCAGCAGCGCCTTCGCGCCGGAGCGCTCGCGCACGAGGGCGATCTTCTCCATGTTGCGAAGAAGCTTGCTCTTGTCGATCAGGTAGTATGGTGTCTGGATCATGGTCGTCCGGTAGTCTTCAGGTCTCTGACTGTCGTGCCGGGGCCGGTCCTAACGGCAAACTCCCGATGAGGGAACCGTCAAAAGTGACCCGGCGCGCCGGATATGCGGTCCGCGGTGGCCGGTCCAGCACCCCGACGACCTCGAGACCGAGCGCTCTGCGCTTCATCGAGCGCGCCGCAAGCGAGATGTTGACCGACACCTTGCTGCCGTATGGTTCGGCAAGACCGTGTGGATCGCGGCTGAAGTCGACCCCGTGGCGCAGGAACGGCGTCTTGTCGGCAAACCGGTCCGGCCGCGGCCGAAATCCACGCCGGTCGACGATGCCGATCCATTCCCCCACATGCCCCGGTCGCTCCCGCATCCGCGACAGGAGGGTGAGGAACTCCTCCTGGCGGTTCGGCGTGGGGGCGGCCCCCTTCGGGTCCGAGAGGCGGTGCAGGTCGCAGGCCAGACGGTAGGCGTCGTGTTTGGGTTTCCTCCAGATCAGGCGCCTGCCGTCGATCAGGTCGAGGTACTCATCGATCGCCGGGATCGGGATCTCCTCGCTGGCATGCGCGGCGAACAGCATCAACGGATCACATTCCGTCCTTCCGGCCGGCTGCGCGGCGAGGTCGATCTCTGACGCCTCGTCCAGGGGCGGAACGAAATCGAGCGTGGCGACGACCGAGGCACAGACCCGCCAGGAGCGCGCGACGATCTCTGCCGCGATCTCTGAAGTCAGGCCGGCCTGGCGATGCAACGCATGTGCAACCGCCAGGCCGACCCTCAGGCGTGGCGACAGCCTGCGGACGCCTGCATCTCGACCGGAACCGCATTCGTCACGGAATCCGGGAGCGCCGAGCAATGCGCGGACGATGTCCACTTCGCATTGCAAGGCCGCTGCAAGCGCCGCATCGTCCAGCCAGCCTGTATGCCAAGCCGCAACGCGCGTATGATTCATAATTTCGCTCATGCCCTGGCCTCCAGGCCGACACCGAGGGGCCGGAGCCCACCCGCCCGCCGCGGACCGACAGCCGGCCGCGCGGCCGAGGGCGGCTCATGCAGTCTCAGCCACGCGAAGGCTTCCGCTGCCGTCTGCGCCGAACGCAGGCGCTCTCGAAGATCCGCCGACCGCAGCAGCCTGGACATGCGCGACAGCGCAGGCAGAAAGCGTGCGATGTCCGCCTTCGGCCACAGCAGGGCCAGCACCAGGTCCACCGGGTCGCTGTCGGGCGCGTCGAAGCAGACAGGCTTCTCCAGCCTCACCAGCATCGCTGCAGGCGCTTCGATCCCGTCCAGCCGCGCGTGGGGTACGGCCACGCCATGACCGATGCCCGTCGATCCGAGGCGTTCACGGCGAAGCAACGCTGCCAGGACTTCGCCGTCGCTCGCACCAGCCCGTTTTGCGAGCGAGGCGGCGATTTTGGCTAACGCCGACCTCTTTCCCCTGGCCGGCATCCCGAGCATGATGTCCTGCTCCCGCAGGACCTTACCGATGTCCATGATCGCCTCCGCGTCATCGGCAAGCGTGGTCCGCCTCTGCGGGCGCGCGCCGGCGGCATCGCTCAGCGGCGACGCCAACATTGGAAAGGGTGGAAACCTGGCGGTCCCGGACGCGAAGCCAGGGCTTCAGATCGCGTCCGGGCTAAAATCCCGCTTTGAGGAGCCGGGCTCCTCGGGAATGAATGACAGGGACAGCCAACATGCGCCGAACGTAGGTATGGCCGAAGCGAAGTCAAGCGCCCGCCGAAATCGCGCTCTGCGGCCGGACGTCCCGTGTTCCCGGCGTCCGGCTGCAAGGCGTCATGCGGTCCTTTTCGAGGTGAGCTCCAGCGAACGGAGCAACTCGCCCAGTTCCGGTTCGCCCACCATCGCGGCCGCTTCGTCGATCGGCCACCAGCCACGCTTGCGCTCGCCCTTTTCCGGCCAGTTGAGCAGCGTTCCCTTCACGTGCAGATCGAACAGCGTCACGTTCCGCGGCTCGATGCTGCCGTCGTCATGGACTTTCGAGTACAGGTAGCTGCCGATCGGCTCGTCACCCGTCCGGCCGATCACGCCCGCCTCCTCGAATGCCTCGCGCGCCGCCGACTGCGCCGGCGATCGCTCCCTCGCCAGCCACCCCTTCGGCACGATCCAGCGCCCACGACGCCGCGACGTGACGAGCAGCACCTGAAGCACGCCCTTGCGACTGACCCGCCAGGGCAGCGCGGCATACTGCTGGGCGAGATCGGCCTTGTCGTTCGCCTTGGCGGCTTGCGGCACGGGCATCTCCATCACGCTCAAGGCTGGATTCCGCGCATGCCCAGATCGGCCGTCGAGACGGTCGCGGCGAAAGTTGGCCGCGTCGGCGAAACGACGATCGACGCAATGCACCAGGGGCATCGGGCGGCCGCCCGGGGGAGATAACGGTTACAGGAAGTACAAAGGCGCTTCGGATGAAGTATTCTCATGATACGCTCCATCAATGCGGCGCTGCAAAGCACCGCAAGAAATGAACCGCATGTCTGAATTGTCCCGGAGCAGAATTACGTGCGGAATTCAGGATTAGGAAGCCCGCTCCGGGAAAAGCCCCGTGCTTTTCCGGCAAGCCTCGTAATCCTGATGAAAGTCTCCATGCACATAGCTTCAACCTAGGCTGTCGGCACGGCGCTTTCAAGGGCGACGCGATGTCACCGGTTAAAGATTTTCTTTTTTCTTCAGTGGTTTGACTTTCCCGGGGATCTGGCCATGATCACGCGCCGTGAGCAAGATTTCTTCCATCGGGCTTCCTTTCCGGAAGCGTCCCCAAATCGGCCGCTAGCCCTGGTTTGGCACTTCGCCGACGCGATGCCGGACCAGGGAAAACCTTCCTGAACAACGTACATTTTTTGGATCTGCCGCACCCGCACGCAGTTTTGCGCGCGGCCCGGCGGTCATGGAACTTTGGAAAGGTGCCCGAGATGGCAAAGAGAAGCGGCAATCGCGAAGCGCGCAAGCCCAAGCAGAACAAGGAGAAGAAGGTGGAGGCCGGCTCCATCTCGCAGCTCAGCGCAAGCGCGGGATCGCCTGCAAAGCGGCGATAGTCGCCATTTGCCGCCGCATTTTTTTCGGTCGAGGGCGCGTCCATGCAGGGGCGCGCCCTTTCCGGTTCAGGATCCGGTCGGCTCGCCCGATCCATCCTTCTGCGCCACCACTTCGTGGGGCGGAACCTCGACGTTTCCCTCGGTGCGGTCGCGATAGAGCGCGGCGCGGGCGAGCAACATCAGCGTCACCGGCGTCGTCACCGTGACGAAGATGCCGATGAGGATTTCGTGCAAGACGAAGCGGGTCTGGAGCACGGAAAAGCAGATCATCGAGCCGATGACGATCGCGCCGGTTCCCCAGCTCGTGCCAAGCGTCGGCGCATGGATCCGCTCGAAGAAGGTACGCAGCTGCAACGTGCCGATCGCGCCGATCAGCGTAAGGCTCGCGCCCAGGAGCACGAAGAAGGCCGTCAGCAGCGCCGCCCAGGCCGGCAAGGCTTCCGCATGGGTCATTCGATCACCTCGCCCCGCATCAGGAACTTGGCGAGCGCCACCGTCGACACGAAGCCGATGACGCCGATCACCAGCGCCGCTTCGAAATAGAACGTGCTGCCGGTGCGGATACCGAACGTTAGTATCAGCAGCATGGCGTTCGCGTACATCGCGTCGAGGCAGAGCACGCGGTCCTGCGCGCGGGGGCCGCGCACGAGCCGATAGACATTGCAGCCCATGGCGACGACGAGCATGCACTGTGCAATCGTCACCGCCCACACGAGAACGACGGCGCTCATTCGAATATCTCCAGCAGCAGGGCCTCGTAGCGATTTCTGATCAGGGCGATCCATTCCTCCTCGTCGAGCAGGTCGAGCACATGGATCAGCAGGATGCCGGTATCGGAATCGTACTCCACCCACGCCGTGCCGGGGGTGCTGGTCACGATGCAGGCGAGTACCGCCAATCCCGTCGGGTCGCGCAATGCGAGCGGGATGGCGACGAAGCCTGCAACCCGCTGGCGCCGCAGGCCGTGGAGGATCACGCTGGCGACGGCGATGTTGGAGCGCAGGATGTCGAGCAGCACGATCCCCAGAAGCTGCGGAATCCGCCGCCACCGTCGCAGCCTGGGCTTGGAGGGATGCAGCGCCGCCATCGCGCGGGACGCGATCAGCGCGACGACCGTTCCGAGCAGGAAGTGGCCCAGCGAGAAGGCGTTGAGCAGCATCCACATCAGGATCAGGGATGCCGTCAGCAGCGGATAGGGCAGCACGCGGCTCATTGTGCGGCCTCCCCTGCCCCGTCATCCACGCCGGCCTTCGGCAGTACGCTGCTGATATAGCCGCCCGGTGAATGCAGGGACCGCGCCGTCGCATCGGTATAGCCCATCAGGGCCCCGCCCTGCACGGTCAGCGCGAAACAGAGCCCGATCAGCATGATGATGGGCGCCACTTCGACGACCAGGACGCGGGGGACGATGACCTCCAGCGGCGCCCAGAAGGTGCGGATGCCGGTACGCATCATCGAGAGCAGCGCGGCCAGGCCCGACAGGATGAGCAGTGCCGCCAGCACCCAGGTCCGAGCAGGGATATCCGCGGGCGCGCCGAGTCCGTCCAGGTTCAACATGGCGGTGAGCAACGCGAACTTGGCGATGAAGCCCGACAAAGGCGGCAGACCGGCAAGCAGGAGGGCGATGCAACCGAAGCAGACGCCGAGGATGGCAAGCGCGCCCGGCATCACGACGCCGACCTCCTCTTCCTCGTCCTCCTCGGCTTCGACCTCGTCGCCATATGCTTCCATGGTGACGGTCAGCAGGTCCGCCCCCGGCTCCTGCGCACGCTCGACCAGTTCGATCAGCAGGAACAGCGCGCTGATCGTCAGCGTGGAGCTCACCATATAGAAGAGTGCGCCCGAAACGACCGCCGTGTCTCCCATGCCGACGGCTGCAAGCAACGTGCCCGACGAGACCAGCAGGCTGTACCCGGCGAGCCGCCCCATCGCCTGGGAGGCCAGCACGCCGAAGGCGCCGAAGGCGACCGTCGCCATGCCTCCGAACAGCAGAACGGGACCGCCGAAACCGGTCAGCGCGCCGGCTTCGCTGCCGAAGAGGAGCAGTGTGAGGCGCAGGAGCACATAGACGCCGACCTTGCTCAGCACCGCAAACAGCGCCGCCACCGGCGCGGCTGCCGCCATGTAGGCCGCCGGCAGCCAGAAGCAGAGGGGCCACATGCCGGCCTTCACCAGGAAAGCGACGCCCAGGATGGCGACACCCGCCTCCAGCAGCATCCGGTCCTCGTCCGCGACGCCGGGCAGCCGCACCGCAAGGTCGGCCATGTTCAGCGTGCCGGTGACTCCGTAGACAAGACTGACCCCGATCAGGAACAGCAGCGAAGCGGCAAGGTTGACGGCAATGTAGTGCAGCCCGGCGCGCACACGGAACACCCCCGAGCCATGCAGCATGAGCCCGTAGGAGGCGGCCAGCAGCACTTCGAAGAAGACGAACAGGTTGAACAGGTCGCCCGTGAGGAAGGCTCCGCCCAGCCCCATCAGCAGGAACTGGAACAGCGTGTGGAAGTGTGGTCCGGCCTTGTGCCAGCGCGCCAGCGAGAACACCAGCGATGCGATCGCAAGCACGGCCGAGAGCAGAAGCATCAGAGCCGACAGTCGATCGAGCACCAGCACGATGCCGAACGGAGCCGGCCAGTTCCCCAGCGCATAGGAACGCGTCAGCGCCTCGGCTTCCGCCGGCGGCGCGTCGGCGAGCCGCAGCAGCGCGATCGACAGCGCCAGAAACATCAGCGTCGACACGAAGTTGAGGCCTGCCTTCAGGACGTGCCGCCGCTCGTCGAACAGAAGCAGGGTCGCCCCGGTTGCCAGCGGAAGGAGGATCGGAGCGATCAGCAGGTGCTGCGACCAGCCCATCAGCGAGGCTCCCGCCCGTCAACGTGGTCGCTGCCCGTCAGCCCGCGTGACGCGAGAAGCACGACGAGGAACAGCGCCGTGGTCGCGAAACCGATGACGATCGCCGTGAGCACCAGTGCCTGCGGAACCGGATCCGCATAGTCAGCCGGATTGACCGTCCCGCCCTGCCCGAGCACCGGTGCCGCGCCGATGCGCAGCCTGCCCATGCTAAAGATGAACAGGTTGACGGCGTAGGACAGCAAGGAAAGGCCGATGATGACCTGATAGGTGCGCGGTCGCTGGATCAGCCAGACGCCCGATCCGGTGAGTGCACCGATGGCGATGGCAAGCGTCAGTTCCATCAGGTCGACTCCTCGATTCGCGCCGCGCGGAGCCGGCGGATCGACTGGTGGGCAAGTGCGATAAGCATCAGCACCGTGGCGCCGACCACGAGCGAGAACACGCCGAAGTCGAAGAGAGCTGCCGACGCCAGCGGAATCTTGCCGATGAACGGCAGGTCGGCGTACCGGAAATACGACGTCAGGAAGGGCTCTCCGAACAGCCAGGCAGCCGCGCCGGTCAGCAGCGCGATCAGCAGGCCGCCGCCGATCCACATCACCGGCAGGATACGCAGCCTGTCTTCCACCCATGTGGTTCCCGCCGCCATGTACTGCAGGATGAAGCCAGCGGCCATGGCGACCCCTGCGACGAAGCCGCCTCCCGGGGCATCGTGGCCGCGCAGCAGCAGATAGGCCGCCAGCACGATGATCACCGGGAACATCCACTGCATGATCACCGCAGGCACGAACAGATAGTCGACCGCGGTTGCGTCCGGGGCGCGGTTGGGATGCGCTTCGTCATAGGCATGCTGGATGCGCTGCTGCTCGGGGCGCTCGATGCTGTCGGGAGCAGGACGGAAGCGGCGCAACAGCGCGAAGACCGTCAACGCCACGATGCCGAGCACCGTGATCTCGCCCAGCGTGTCGAAGCCACGGAAGTCGACGAGGATGACGTTGACGACGTTGCGCCCGCCGCCCTCGCTGTACGCCTTCTCCAGGAAGAAGTCGGCGATCGTGTCCGGTGAGGGGCGCATCATCACGGTGTAGGCTATCGCCGACATGCCGACGCCTGCCGCCACCGCCAGGGCAAGGTCGCGGAAGCGGCGAAGCCGCACCATCGCGCCGCTCGGCTCGATCAGATCCCTTGATCGTTTCGGCAACCAGCGTAGACCGAGCAGGATCAACACCGTCGTCACGATCTCCACGACGAGCTGGGTCGCGGCAAGGTCGGGCGCGGACAGCCAGATGAAGGTCACGCAGGTGACGAGTCCGGTGCCGCCCAGCAGCACCAGCGCCGCGAGCCGGTGGAATTTTGCCTGGTAGGCGGCGGCCACGGCGCAGGCCACGCCGATCGTCCACAGCCCGACGAAGACCAGATCGGTCCCGGCCGCGTCCGGGGCGGCGAGGACGAAGCCGCCGCGATACAGCGGAACGAAGGCGGCCGCGAAGGCGACCAGCACCAGCAGCCGCAACTGCGGCTGCAGGCGGCGGGTGCCGAGATGGCTTTCGATGAAACGCGCCCATCGCCAGGAAATGGTGACCATCACCCGCTCGAAGATTCGCTGTCCTTCGATGCGGCCCAGGAGCAGCGGCCGCTCCGAGGCCTCGAGATAGTTGCCGATCGCGAGATAGAGCAGCCCGCCGCCGGCGAGCGCCAGGCCGCTCATGGCGAGCGGCAGTGTCACGCCGTGCCAGACCGCGAGGCTGTATTCCGGCGTCTCCGCGCCGAGCACAGATTCAACGGCGACGTGCAGGTAAGGCCCAATGGTCAGGCCGGGGACGATACCGACCACGAGGCAGGCGAACACCAGGAATGTGACAGGAAACCGCATCCAGAACGGCGGCTCGTGCGGCTCGCGCGGAAAGCTTTCAGGAGGAGCGCCCAGGAAGATGGAATGGATCAGGCGCATCGAATAGGTGACGGCCAGCATGCTTGCGAGCACCGCCGCGTAGGGAGCGACGGTATCCAGCCAGGAATACGCATGCGTTTCGACCGCCTGGGCGAAGAACATCTCCTTGGAGAGGAAGCCATTGAGCAACGGTACGCCCGCCATGGCGGCGCTCGCCACCATGGCCAACGTGCCGGTGATCGGCATGTACCGGAACAGACCGCTGAGACGTCTCAGGTCGCGTGTGCCGGTCTCGTGGTCGATGATGCCCGCGGCCATGAACAGCGACGCCTTGAAGGTCGCGTGATTCATCATGTGGAAGATGGCGGCCACGGCGCCGAGCGGGCTGCCGAAGCTCAGCAGCAGCGTGATCAGCCCGAGATGACTGATCGTCGAATAGGCAAGCAGGCCCTTCAGGTCCTGCTGGAACATCGCCAGGTAGGCCCCGAGCACCAGCGACGCCATGCCGGCAAGCCCCACGATGGTGAACCATTCGGGCGTACCTGAAAGCACCGGCCAGAGCCGCGCCATGAGGAAGACGCCGGCCTTCACCATGGTCGCGGAGTGCAGATAGGCTGAAACCGGCGTGGGCGCGGCCATGGCGTTGGGCAGCCAGAAGTGGAACGGGAACTGCGCGCTTTTCGTCAGCGCGCCAAGCAGGATGAGCAGGAGCGCCGGCACGTAGAGGTCGTGCGCCCGGATCAGGTCGCCGGACTGCAGTACGCGGTCGAGATCATAGCTGCCGACGATATGGCCGAGGATCAGCACGCCCGCCAGCAGACCGAGCCCGCCGATTCCCGTCACGGTCAGCGACATGCGGGCGCCGTCGCGCGCGGCCTGGTTGTGATGCCAATAGCCGATGAGCAGGAAGGAGACGATGCTGGTCAACTCCCAGAAGACGACCAGCAGGATGAGGTTTCCCGACACGACGACGCCGAGCATGGCGCCCATGAAGGCCTGGAAATACGAGAAGAACCGCGGCACCGGATCTTCCGCGGACATGTAGTAGCGCGCGTAGATGACGACGAGCAGTCCGATGCCGGAGATCAGGAAGGCGAACAGCCAGGCGAAACCGTCGAGCCGCAGCGCAATTTCCAGCCCGAGACTGGGCACCCACGCGAATGTCGCCCGCACCGCGCCTTCCGCTGCAACGGTCGGATAGAGCACCCAGGTGATGACATGGCACAGGAGGGCGACGACGCCAGCCAACGCCCCGGCGACGTCACGGCTGGAAGACGCCAGCGTGGCGGTCACCAGGCTTCCTGCAAATGGCAGCAGAACCATGACCGTCAGCAGGGCGTGATCTGTCATCCCGGGCGGGTCTCCGTCTCAGAAATTGGGCGATGAACCTTCACTAGCCACCGAATATCGCGGTGACAATCGCCAATGCGCCTCCAGGGACGGTTTGTATCTTAAACTTGCGTGATCGGCCGCGTCGCGCCAGCCGGCGCGACGGAGCCTGACCTCGCTCGTCTGCGCGGTCAGTCGCGGTCCTTGGGTGTGGCCGGGGGATCGTCAGCCAGCACCCTGACGGCTGCGCCATCGAGATCCTCGTACTGGCCGCTGCGCAGCGACCAGAGGAACGCGGCCAGGCTTGCGCCGCCAAGAAACAGCGCGACCGGCATGAGGTAGATCAATGTTGCCATTGGGCTCTCCCTTCGTGTGCGTCCGGCTGCTTCGCTTCGCCGGCGCCAAGGCTGGGCGCCGCTAGGCGGAGCGCATTGGCGATGACCAGCAGCGAGGAGCCCGACATGGCGATTGCCGCGACCAGCGGCGTGACATAGCCGAAGATCGCCAGCGGTACGGCGATGACGTTGTAGCCGATGGCCATGACGAGATTCTGCCTGATCAGCCGGCCGGCACGGCGCGCCACGTCGACGGCCAGCGGAACGGCCATCAGGCTGTCGCGCAGGAACACGAAGTCCGACGCATTGCGGCCGACATCGGCCGCACTCGACGGCGCGAACGAGATATGCGCCGCGCCGAGCGCAGGCGCATCGTTCAGTCCGTCGCCGATCATCGCGACCTTGCGGCCTTCCGCCGAAAGCGCCTCGATGCGCGCAACCTTGTCGGCGGGCAGCAGGCCCGGCGAATAGGTGTCGATACCGAGCGCCATGGCCGTCGCGCGGCAAGCGGCCTCATTGTCGCCGGACAGCATCTCGACCGGGCCGACCTTCGCGGCCAGTTCTTCGAGCGCCTGGCGCGAACCGGGCCGCAGAATGTCCTCGAAGGTGAAAGCGGCGACGGCCTTGCCGTCGCGCGCCAGGGTCGTTGCGTTGCCCCCCCCCTCGCCCGCGGCCCACTCCGCCCGGCCCAGACGCCAGAGGCTTCCGTCGAAATGACCTTCGATGCCCAGACCGGGATGCTCGCGAATGCCTTCGAACCTGACCGCGGCCTCGGCTGGCGCGCGGTGGATCGCGACGGCGCGCGAATAGGGATGGCGCGAATGTGCCCCCAGCTCGGCTGCGACCTGCAGCATGTCGGGGTCGATCTCAGGCGCGTTGGCAAGCCGTGGGCGGCCGAGGGTCAGCGTTCCGGTCTTGTCGACGACCACGGCGTCGGCCTCGGCCAGCCGCTCCATCGCGGCGCCGTCCTTGACCATTACCCCGTTCTCGAACAGCCGGCGCGCCGCCATGACCTGGACGATCGGAACCGCAAGCCCAAGCGCGCACGGACAGGTGATGATCAGCACGGCGATCGCGATGGTCATGGCGTTGTGCCAGTCGCCGTTGACGAACATCCAGCCCACGAAGGCGGCAAGCGCCGTCAGGTGAACCACCGGCGCATAGGCCGCGGAGACGCGCTCCGCGATGCGGCGATAGCGAGCGCGGCCGCCTTCGGCCGCCTCCATCATGCGCACCATGTCGGCAAGGAAGGAGTCCGAAGCGCTGGCGACGGCCTCGACCGTCAGTGCGCCCGTCATGTTCATCGTGCCGGCGCGCACCACGCTGCCGGCGGCGACGGCGACGGGGCGGCTTTCGCCTGTGATGATCGAGCAATCGACGTCCGAGACGCCCTCCTCGACGCGCGCATCGACCGGCACGCGGTCGCCGGCGGCGACCAGCAGCCGTGTCCCCGGAACGATCTCGTCCACCGGTCGGTAGCTGCGGCCGCCGTCGGCTTCGATCACCATGGCGCCGCGCGGCGCCATCCGGACCAGCCCGATCACCGCCGCGCGCGCCCTGTCGCGCATCACATGGTCGAGCGTGCGGCCGATTAGCAGGAAGAAGAGCAGCGTGACAGACGCGTCGAAATAGGCATGCGCGCCGTGGTTGACGGTCTCGTAGAGGCTCAGCGCATAGGCGAGCGTCACGCCGATGGCGATCGGCACGTCCATGTTCATGCGGCCATGCCGGAGCGCGGACCAGGCCGACCGGTAGTAGATCCGGCCGGCGAAGGCGAGCGCCGGCAGCGCGATCATCGCCGATACCCAGTGGAAGAGGTCGCGCGTCGCTCCCTCCGCTCCCGACCACACCGAGACGGACAAGAGCATGATGTTGGCGGCGGCGAAGCCTGAGACCGCAACGGCGCGAATCAGCTCGCCCAGCGTGCCATCCTTTGTGTCGGCTTCGGAATCGAAGAGGTTGGGCGGATAGCCGATGCCCGCGAGCGTCGACACCAGCGGCGGCACGGCATCGCCCAGCCAGCGCACCGTGACCCGCTTGGTGGAAAGGTTGACGCGCGCCGCCTCGACGCCCTCGAGGCGCGCAAGCGTCTGCTCGACGGCGGAGATGCAGGCGCCGCAATGCACGGCCGGCACGGCAAGTTCCACCTGACGCCGACCGTCGCCGAGCGCGCGGCTGGCGAGCCCGACCTCGTCATCGGAGGGCAGCGACTGGACGTCCAGGGCAAGTTCCGCGCCGGGCGCGCAGCAGCTCATTGCAGCCTCCCGTCCTTGACGACGATACGGCGGCCCTCGCGATAGGGACGCTCACGCCCGATCTCGGCGCTGACGTCGACGATCCACAGCCCGTCGCGGACGCGGTGAGCTGCGTGAAGCGTTCCGTCCGGCAGCGCCGCCAGAGGCACCGTTGCGTCCTCTGCCTCGTAGGCCGGACGACGCAGCACGATCTGGCCGCCCGAAGCCGGCACCGTCCGGCCCTCCGCATCGGCGATCCGGAAGCCGATCCCGCCGTCGCTGATCGTCAGCGTGGGCGTCAAGCCGAGGGCCGCCTGCTCGCGTCCCTCCGCCAGCTTCTCGTTGAAGAACTGGCTCGCCACATAGGAATTCTTCACCACGAGGCCCGTCCAGCTCGTATTTGCGAAGACCGCCATCGTCAGGTTCACGCCGATGATGACCCCGAAGAAGGTGAGCATGATGAAAAGCATGTGGGTTCCGGTGAACCCGCCCTGCTTGGATTGCCTTGTGCTCATCTGGTTGCCTCCGGCGCCTCGAAGCTCGCGGTGTAGCTGTCCGTCTCGAAGCTCGACTTGTCCTCGATGACGAAGTTGAAGGCCTGCGCGCCACGCTGCACCAGGTTGGCCGGCTGCGTCACGTAGACCTTCAGTGTCTTAAGCCTGTCGGGCTCCACCTGCACGGCGAAGGAACGGTCGTCCGGCTGGCTGCTGCCGACGACGTTCATCCGGGCGTCGGGCAGCCCCTGCAGGGTCACGATGATGGTGCGCGGCTCGGGGATCATGTTGAGCAGCTTCACCGTATAGCCGTTGCGGATCGAACCATCCGACAGAACGACGAACTGCGGGTTGCGGTCGTGCAGCACGTTGACCTGCAGCCTGTCGCGCACGAGCAGGCCGTAGACCAGGAGCAGTCCTACCAGCGACCAGGCCGCGAAATAGACATACGTCCGCGGCCTCAGGACCTTGGCAAGGCCGAGGCTTGCAATCTTGTCCGAAAGCCGGCCGTCCGATCCGCGCACGCGCGTCGGGTCGATCGCCTCTGTCCCGCCTGCGGTCGCCAGCGCCATGTTCGCGTTGTAGTCGGACAGCGTCGCATAGGAGATCAGGCCGCGTTCCTTGCCGATCTTGTCCATGACGCTGTCGCACGCGTCGATGCAGAGCGCGCATGTGATGCATTCGAGCTGCTGGCCGTCGCGGATGTCGATGCCCATCGGGCAGACGGCCACGCACGCGTTGCAGTCGACGCAGTCCCCCGCCGGCGCCGCGGCCGCCACTTTCTTGGTATGGCGCGAACGCGGTTCGCCGCGCCAGTCGTTATAGGTAACGGTCAGCGAGTTCTCGTCGAGCATCGCCGCCTGGATGCGCGGCCAGGGGCACATGTAGGTGCAGACCTGCTCCCGCATCAGCCCGCCGAAGACGTAGGTCGTGGCGGTGAGCACCGCGATGGTCCCGTAGGCCACCACGGCGGCGTTGCCGGTCACCACATCCACGAGCAGCGTCGGCGCGTCGGCGAAGTAGAATACCCAGGCGCCGCCCGTCGCCACCGCGATGGCGATCCAGATCGCGTGCTTGGCCACCCGTATGCCGAGTTTGCGCGCCGTCCAGGGTCCGCTGTCGAGCTTGATGCGTGCGTTGCGGTCGCCCTCCAGCGCACGTTCGACGACGAGGAACAGGTCGACCCACACGGTCTGCGGACAGGTATAGCCGCACCACGCGCGGCCGGCGGCGGATGTGACGAGGAAAAGGCCGAACCCGGCCATCACCAGCAGGCCGGCCACGAAGTAGAACTCCTGCGGCCAGATCTCGATGAAGAAGAAATAGAAGCGCCGGTTGGCGAGATCGACCAGAACCGCCTGGTCGGGCGCGTAGGGGCCTCGGTCCCAGCGAAGCCACGGCGTCAGGTAGTAGATGCCGAGCGTGACCAGCATGACCAGCCACTTGAAGTTGCGGAAGCGGCCGGTCGCGCGCTTCGGAAAGATCTTTTTGCGTGCGGTGTAGAGCGGCTGACGCGTGTGCGCCGAGTTCACGGCCTCGGCGTCGAGCCTCTCGACTTCTTTGGTATCCAGCATGGTCACATCCGGCTGCGACGCCCGGCAGCCTCGTCTCGGCTGTCGGGCGACGGTACTTGATGCCCGCGAACGTCGCCGAGGGACCGCGCCGAGACTTTGATTCAGGTCAAGTGACGCCTGCGACATAGTGGGCGGAAACCACGGCAAAGGCCGGATTTCCGCCCTTGTCCAGCAGCGCGGCGGCCCCCGCCGACGCTTTGCCGCAGGACCCTATTCTCCGCCGCCCAGCGAATGGACGTAGACCGTCAGCTCCTTGACGGTGGTGTCGCCGAGGCGCGCCGACCATGCTGGCATGACGCCATGCTTCGGCGCCCTGATCTGCGCTGCGATCGCGGCGTGGGATGACCCGTAGAACCAGATCGCGTCGGTCAGGTCGGGTGCGCCAAGCTCGCGATTGCCCTTGCCGTCGTCGCCGTGGCAGGCGGCGCAGTTGTCGGCGAAGAGCTGGCGGCCGGCATCGATGTCGACGGCATCGCCTTCGGCTCCCGAGAGCGACGTCACGAAGGTCGCCACCTGCGAGATCTGCTTGGGCTCCAGCATGTCGCCGAACGCAGGCATTTCGGAGACGCGCGTCTCGTCGTCGCCGGCAAAGCGGACGCCATGGGCGATCGTCTGCCGGATTTGCTCGGGCGAGCCGCCCCACAGCCACTCGTCGTCGTTGAGGTTCGGATAGCCGGCCGAACCCTCGGCGCCCGAGCCGTGGCACTGCACGCAGTTGACCTTGAACGCCGCGGAGCCCGCCGCGGTGGCGAAGGTGCGCAGGTTCTCGTCGCCGAGGATCTCGTCGACGCTCTTGTCGGCAACGGCGGCGACATAGTCGGACTTCGCAGCCTCCGCCGCAGCCAGTTCGTTCTTGACGTCGCCACGGCTCGACTGGCCGAGCAGACCGCTCGTCGCGCCATTGATCAGCGGCCAGGCCGGATAGGCGACGGTATAGGCCAGGGCCCAGACGATGGTGGCGTAGAACGTCCACAGCCACCAGCGCGGCATGGGATTGTCGAGTTCCTTGATGCCGTCCCACTCGTGGCCGGTCGTCGAAACGCCGGAGACTTCGTCGATATGCTTGTCGCTCATGTCAGTCGTCCTTGAGGGGAATGCGCGCCGCTTCTTCTGCATTTGCGCGGCTGCCTGGCCGAAAGGCGAAGACGACGACGCCGATGAAGAAGAGCGTCATGGCGAGCAGCGCCCAACTGTCGGCGAACTGGCGCAGCGCGGTATAGGTTTCCATGGCTGGCCTCAGCGATATCCGGTTGCTTCGTCGTAGGTCGTGAAGTCGACCAGCGTGCCCAGCATCTGCAGGTAGGCGACGAGTGCATCCATCTCGGTCAGGGCCTGCGGATTGCCGTCGAAGTCGCCCAGCTTTGCCTTGGGGTAGCGCGCCTCGACGCCGGAAGTGTCGGCGTTGGGGTCTGCCTGCGCCTTCAGGTCGGCTTCGGCGTTGGCGATCATCTCGTCGGTGTAGGGCACGCCGACCCTGACGTTGGCCACCAGGTTCGTGGAGAAGTTCTTGGTGTCGAGCGGCTTGTCCTTCAGGAAGCCGTAGCGCGGCATGATCGACTCCGGCACCACCGAGCGCGGCTCGATGAGGTGCTGGACGTGCCACTCGTTCGAATAGCGGTCGCCGACGCGCGCGAGATCCGGCCCGGTGCGCTTCGACCCCCACTGGAACCCGTGGTCGTACATGGATTCCGCCGCCAGGCTGTAGTGGCCGTAGCGCTCCACCTCGTCGCGGAACGGGCGGATCATCTGGCTGTGGCAGGTGTAGCAGCCTTCGCGGACGTAGACGTTGCGGCCCGCCAGCTCCAGCGGCGAATAGGGCCGCATGCCCTCCACCTTCTCGATGGTGTTCTCGAGGTAGAAGAGCGGCGTGATCTCGACGATGCCGCCCACCGTCACGACGAGGAACGAACCGACCAGCAGCAGCGTCGCGTTGCGTTCAATGGTGCCGTGCTTGTTCAAAATGCCCATTGTGAGGCTCCTTATTCCGCGGGCTGCAGCGCAGGCGTACGGCCGCCGATCGGCGCCTCTTCGCGCTGATGGCCAAGGATGGTCATGGCGATGTTGTAGGCCATCAGGACGATGCCCGAGAGGTAGAGCAGTCCGCCCAGCGCCCGCATGACGTAGTAGGGATGCATGGCCTGGACCGTCTCGGCGAACGAGTAGACCAGGAAGCCCTGCTCGTCGTACTCGCGCCACATCAGGCCCTGCATGATGCCCGACACCCACATGACGGCCGCGTAGACGACGATGCCGAGCGTGGCGAGCCAGAAATGCCAGGTGACCATGCGGATCGAGTACAGCCGCTCGCGGTTCCACAGCTTCGGCACCATGTAGTAGAGCGCGCTGAAGGTGATCAGGCCGTTCCAGCCGAGCGCACCCGAGTGCACGTGGCCGATGGTCCAGTCGGTGTAGTGCGACAGCGAGTTGACCGCCTTGATGGACATCATCGGCCCCTCGAAGGTGGCCATGCCGTAGAAGGCGATCGCGGCGACCATCATGCGCACGACCGGATCCGTGCGGATCTTGTCCCAGGCGCCCGAGAGCGTCATCAGGCCGTTGATCATGCCGCCCCACGACGGCATCCACAGCATGATCGAGAACACCATGCCCAGCGTCTGCGCCCAGTCGGGCAGCGCCGTGTAGTGCAGGTGGTGCGGGCCGGCCCAGATGTAGAGGAAGATCAGCGACCAGAAGTGGATGATCGAGAGCCGGTAGGAATAGACCGGGCGGTTCACCTGCTTCGGCACGAAGTAGTACATCATGCCCAGGAAGCCGGCGGTGAGGAAGAAGCCCACCGCGTTATGGCCGTACCACCACTGCGTCAGCGCGTCCTGCACGCCGGCGAAAGCCGAGTAGCTCTTCGAACCGGTCAGCGAGACCGGGATCGCCAGGTTGTTGACCACGTGCAGCATCGCGATCGTGACGATGAACGACAGGTAGAACCAGTTGGCGACGTAGATATGCGGTTCCTTGCGCTTCAGGATCGTGCCCAGGAACACGACGAGGTAGGCGACCCAGACGATCGTCAGCCAGAGGTCGACGTACCATTCGGGTTCGGCATACTCGCGGCTCTGGGTGGAGCCGAGCAGATAGCCCGTCGCCGCCATCACGATGAAAAGCTGATAGCCCCAGAACACGAACCAGGGGAGATTGCCGCCGAACAGCCGTGCGCGGCACGTGCGCTGCACGACGTAGAACGAAGTGGCGATGAGCGCGTTGCCGCCGAAGGCGAAGATCACGCCGGACGTATGCAGCGGCCGCATGCGGCCGAAATTGAACCAGGGCTCGAGATTGAGGTCCGGATAGGCGAGCTGCAGCGCGACGATGACGCCGACCAGCATGCCGACGACGCCCCAGAACATGGTGGCGATCGCGCCGTAGCGGATCGGGTCATCCATGAAGGCGTCGGGATCGACCCGCTGCTCAGGCGCGAAGCTCGCCCTGCGCAGGAGGACCACGGTGGTCGTGCCGAGCACGAAAAACAGCACCCACATGTGCTGGCGGAAGAGGTCGTCGGCCGCGAAGGCGACGCCCATGAGGGCGGCGAACGCGAACAGGCCGACGCCGATAATCTCTGGTCCGAATCTCATGAAAAAGGTCCCCGACGCGGAATTCCGATGCACGGGACTCAGAGACGGCCCGCGCCGCCAGCCATTCCGCACGCTTCAAGCTCGCGCCTTGATCCAAATCAAAGCCCACGGTGCGACATTGCGTCAGCCTTCTGCGTGAGAGGTCGGTGGAGATGCGTGTGAATATTCAGCTTGAGCAGACGACCGCAGGCCGGTGCAGCATCCGGGAGGGGTGCCCGATCGCCGCGGCCTGCGGCAATCACGGCCCTGCGCCTTGCGAGGACGTATGGAGCGCTCATGACGAGAAGCTCAGGCTCTGCGAGGCGCTTGAGGAACTTGCCGATTCTCTACCGGCCGTCGATCGGCTGAGGTGCCTGCAGCTCGCAGGCATCCTCGTACCGCTGCTGCGCGTCAGTCATCGATACGAAGAAGACGTCGTCTTCCCCGCCTTCCGCAAGAGCTTCACTGATGCTGCGGCAAGCGCGTCTTCGATCCGTCGGCTGACAACCGAGCATGTCGAGGACGAGTGCGCCGCCCAGGACATCACCGAGGTGCTGATGACGATCGGCCGCGGGGGTCCGGTCGACAATCCTGAAGCATTGGGCTTCATGCTGAGGGCATTCTTCGAGACGCTGCGTCGCCACATCGCCTTCGAGCGGGAGCATGTGTTGCCGAGCCTGTATCGCCCGCCGTCCGCGGCCGTGTGAGCCGGCGCGCGCATCAAGCGCCGGCGCAAGCCTCCAGCCGGGCCAGGTTGCCGATCGTCACGTGGCGGTTGTTCTCGATGGAGATGACTCCCTCCGCGCGCAGCTTGGTGAGCTGCCGGCTGACCGTCTCGATCGTCAACCCCAGGAAATCGGCGATATCGGCGCGCTTGAGCGGCAGGTCGAAGCTCAGGCTCTGCCGACCGGCTTGGCCGTTCGGATGGGAATTGCGCGCAATCATCAGGAGGAAGCTTGCGACTTTCTCCACCGCGGTCTTGCGGCCGAGCGTCAGCATCCAGTCTCGCGCCTCGTCGAGTTCCTTCAGCGTCTGCTGGAGCAGTCGATGCTCCAGCTCCGGCTGTTCCTTCATCAGCCGCTCGACGGCCGAACGGGGGAAGGAACACAGCGACACCTCCGTCGCCGCCTCGACGTTGATGTCGCTTTCCGCCCTGAACGGGCGACCCAGGAAGTCGGGAGCGAACTGGAGGCCAACGATCTGCTGGCGGCCGTCCGCCATGACCTTGCTCAGCTTGACCACGCCCGAGAGCACGTTCGAGTAATTCTCGATCCGCTCGGCGTCGCCGATCAATTCGGCGCCTTCGCTGATCTTGTGCTTGGTGGACGTTTTGGCGAGTGCGACGAGTTGATCCGGCTCCAGAACACCGCAAAGGCCGCGATGGCGGACCTCACACGACTCGCAGAGCACGGGGATACCGTCCGAATGGATGTCTTTACGCAAGATTCTCGACTGCCGCACCGGATTTCAACTTTCCCTCTAGCAGTTAAGTGCAGCGATTGCCCCGCGCCAGTTTGTCCCTGCCATGCATTCCTTGATCCACATCAAGGCGAAGCGCGGACCCGTGGCGCACGTGAGGGCGGACAAGGAGCCCTCAGATGCAGCGCGACCCCGATGACCTGGATGCCCGGCTCGGCGAAACCGTTCCCCGCTATACCAGCTACCCCACTGCGCCTCATTTTCACGCCGCCGTGACCTCCCGGACGGTCGACGGTTGGCTCGACGCGATACCCGCCGACGACGCCCTGTCGCTCTACATGCACGTCCCCTTCTGCGACAAGTTGTGCTGGTTCTGCGCCTGCCACACCAAGCAGACGCATCGCTACGAACCCGTCACCGCGTTCCTAACGCTGCTCCGCACCGAGATCGTCGCGCTTGGCGCAAAGCTGGCCGGCCGAGGGAGGATCAAGGCGCTGCATTTCGGCGGCGGCTCGCCGACGATGTTGCGCCCGGACGATCTGCACATGCTGGCCGATACGCTGCGGGCGCATCTCGACATGGCGGGCGACGCGGCGATCAGCGTCGAGATCGACCCCAACGACATGACCGCGGAAAAGCTGGACGCCTGGGCAGCCATCGGCGTCACGCGCGCCAGCCTCGGCATCCAGGACTTCAATCCGAAAGTGCAGAAGGCGATCAACCGCGAGCAGAGCTTCGAGCTGACGCGGGACGTCGTGCAAGGTCTCCGCGGGCGCGGCATCGACGCCATCAACTTCGATCTTCTCTACGGCCTGCCCCACCAGACAGAGGACAGCGTGGGCGCGACCGTCCGCCAGGCGCTGACGCTGGCGCCCGATCGGATCGCGCTGTTCGGCTACGCGCATGTGCCGTGGTTCAAGAAGCACCAGACCATGATCGACGACGCCTGGCTTCCGGACGGCAGGCAACGCCTCGCACAGTCGCAGCTCGCCGCCCGCATACTCGTCGAGGGCGGCTATGAGGCGGTGGGCATCGACCACTTCGCCAAGCCCGGCGACTCTCTCGCGCAGGCGGCGCGGACCGGCCGCCTGCACCGCAATTTCCAGGGCTACACCGACGACAGCCTGGAGACGCTGATCGGACTGGGCCCCTCCTCCGTCAGCCGTTTCCGCGAAGGCTACGCGCAGAACCATGTGCCGATGCCCGCCTACCAGCGCGATGTGGTTGCCGGCCAGTTGCCGATCGCCAAGGGCATCGCGTTCACGCCGGAGGATCGCGTGCGCAGTTGGGTGATCGAGCGCCTGATGTGCGACTTCGCCTTTTCGACGCAATCGATCACGCAGGGTTTCGGCAAGGATGCCGAAGATGTCTGTCGCGAAGCCGACAGCCTGGCCCGCGCCGCGCCGGACATGCTCGTCCGCAACGGCGACCGCTTCGTCATTCCGCCGGACAGCAGGATGTTCGCCCGCTCGGTCGCCGCCCGCTTCGACGCCTACCGGCGCACGACGAAGAAAGCGCATTCCGTCGCCGTCTGACCGCCACCGCTGAAGAGCGCATGAGGGCGCATGCGTTGCCCGAACGGCTCCCCGATGAGCCTGCCGGTGATCGGCTCCCGCAGCGCTTGTTCGACGCCGGTTGGTTCGGTACAACTTCCCGCGAAGTTGCGGTGGCTCAAGGGCTTGCGGACGACGTCAGCGCCCTGATCCGCGGCGGCCTCAGCTTGCACGCGCAATCGCAGTCGGGGTGATTGGCCAGCCATCAGCCCCGCCGAGGGATCGGTGAGTAGTGTCCATGGTCTCGAGCCGCTGATGGAGAGGGCCGCCAGCGACCGCAAGCCGCAAGCCGGCGTGCTGTGCGCCTGCGGCGTTTTTCCGAGATTGCCTCGCTCCAATGGGCGGCCCTCCTCTCGTCTCGCCCCGGGGTCGCGACATGCCAGGTGACGCATTCGCATCAAGATGGGCGCGGCCGCTCAGGGTCCATCTCAGCGTCGTCATCGTGCTCCTGCTGATAAGCATCGCGCTGCCCTTGATCTGGTTGAGCCACCAGCAAGGCAAGCGGGAAGCGGTGAGCGCAGCGACCCAGCAGATGAAGCTGCTCAGCTCGCACGCGATCGATCGCTACCGCACGGTGTTCGGCGACGGCTACTCGGCCGTCTCGACCACCTCGGTCCTCCCGTCGATGCGGTCGAAGCCGCCTGCGGATCTCGACGCCAAGAAGGCCTACATGCTGAAGACGCTGCACGCGTCGCCCTACCTCGACAACATCTATGTCGGCTATCCCGACGGGTCATTCGTGCAGACGGTCAACGTCGCCACCAACCCGCGCTGGATCAAGGCGCTGTCCGCGCCGCCCGAGACGGCCTTCGCGCTGCGCACCATCGTTCGCGACGATGAGGGGACCGAAGCCACGTGGCGCTTCCTGGACGGGCAAGGCGGCGAGATCGGACAGCGCGCCACCCGACAGGTCAACTACAATCCGACGCAGCGGCCGTGGTACCGGGCGGCCAGCCGGGCGCGCGGGCCCGCGTCCGTCGGTCCCTATGTGAGCGCATCGACCAACTCGCTCAGCCTGACGCTCGCAGTGCCGACGCCTCAAGACCCCGGCATCATCGCCGGCGTGGACGTCCTCCTGGAGACCATGAGCCGGCTGCTCTCCCGCCAGGCGATCTCCGAGAACGCCAGGGGCTACGTCTTCGACCATCAGGGAAAGCTGCTCGCCCACTCCGATCCAGCGATCATGCAGAAGATCCTCGACACCTTCTCGACTGCGCCGAGGGCGGGCGCCGCTTTCGTCGCCGAGGCCGATCCTGTCGTCAATGACGTGAAGACCCGGCTTCCCAGGACGGCCGAGGCCGATGGCGTCGCGCTGAACTTCATGAGCGGCGGCGTACCCTATCTCGGCCGGGCCTCGACCGTCGACATCGGCGGGCTGCTCACCAACACCATCGTCATCGCCGCGCCGCTTTCGGATTTCACCGGCTCCGCCATGGCGCTGCTGCAGCGCACCCTCTGGATATCGGGGCTCCTGCTGGTGGTAGGCGTGCTGGCAGCCCTGGTGATTGCCCGCCTCATCAGCCGCGCGCTCTATGCACTGGCTGGCGACGCTCGCCAGATCGGCAACCTCGAACTCCAGGAACGGCCGAGGTCATACTCCTGGATCACGGAGATCAACACGCTCGAATCGGCGCTTGCCGCGGCGCGCGAGGCGATCCGCACGTTTGCGCTCTACGTTCCCCGCGAGTTGGTGCGCAAGATCGTGTCGGCGGGACAGGAAAGCGCCGCTCAGGCGACGCGACAGGAGGTCACCGTCCTCTTCACCGACATCCGCGACTTCACCACGATCTCCGAACAGCACAGCCCCGAGGAAGTGGTCGGCCTGCTGTCGGAGTATTTCGAGCTTATGAACGTCATCGTCGAGCGCCACGAAGGAGTCATCGTCCAGTATCTCGGCGACTCGATTTACGCGATGTGGAACGCGCCAGTGGCGGATCCGGACCACGTCGAGCATGGATGCCGCTGCGCCCTCGCACTCAAGCAGGCGATCGACGAGCTCAACCGCAGCCACGCCGCGGCGGGGCGCCCCGTGTTGATCACCCGCTTCGGCCTGCACACGGGCGAGGCCGTGGTCGGCAGCGTCGGGGCACAATCGCGCCGTCAGTACACCGGGATGGGCGATACGATAAACGTCGCCTCTCGCCTCGAAGGCATGAACAAGCAGTTCGGCACCACGATCTTGGTCAGCGGTGCGGTGCGCGCGCGCTGTTCCGGGACATTCAATCTCAGGTCGCTCGGCCTGGCCCAGGCCAAAGGCAGGCATGAGCAGGTCGAGCTGTTCGAACTGGTGGACGCCGAAGAGGAGCGCGCTGGCGCTGGGTGACCCGCCGGAAAGGGCTGCTCGTTGAACACGGGAAGGGTCGTCCGGGCCGGGGCCGCTCGAAACAGCCTCCGGCTCTTGTCTATGGCATGACCAGCAGCATGCGCGGAAGCGCCGGCGACAGGCTCGGGATGAACGTCGTCAGAAGCACCACCGGCAGGTAGGCGAGGAAGACGAAGACCAGCGTCCAACTCGGTGCCGGTGATCCGCCCGTCGCATGGCGGCAAGGATGTGGTTCTGGCATTTGGCCACGGGCATCTGGGCCTGACCTTGCCTGATTGAGCCCTGCCGGAACGGTCAGCGCCAAACACCCGGGCGTAGGCGCGGAAAGACAGCGGCGTACCGAAAGCCACAGGGAGCGCACGAATGATCGCGCGCTCCCTGCATTTCGGCTGGCTGCCGCTGGTCGCCGTCAGGCCGCCTTGTTGCGGCCGATGAAGTCGAGAACGATGCGGTTGAAGATCTCGGGCCGTTCCCAGTAGGCCGAATGGCCGCATTCGGGAACGATGAACTTCTCCGCGCCGGGAATGGCGCCGTGCTGGACGCGCAGCATCGACGGCGGCGTATAGAGGTCCGCATCGCCGGTAAGCACGAGCACGGGCAGCTTCCAGGCGGCGAGATGCTCCCACACCACCTTGTTGGCGTAGCTCTGGCTCTTCATCTTCCCAATCTTGGCCTTGTGCTCCAGTTCGTTCCAGGTCGCATGGCCCTTTGGATCCAGATGGCGATAGGACGGGCTGAGCTCCTTGAAATCGCCGGCCAGATCGTCGAAGCCCTCCGGATAGATCAGCTTGTAGATGGCGCGATACTCTTCGTTGGTGATGCCGACGATGGTGTTGGCGAGCACGAGCGACTGCACGCGGTCCTCATGCGAAACCGTGAAGTCGGTCGCGACCATGCCGCCGGCGGCAGTGCCGACGAGATGGACCTTCTTCAGCCCGAGGTGGTCGATGAGCTTCAGCAGGTCATCGGCTCCCGTGCCCGATTTTTCGGGATCGCCCATCTTCGCGTTGAGCCGGCCGCGTCGCGAGTAGCCGATGACGCGATAGCCCGCATCTGCGAACACCGGCTGTTGATAGCCCCACACCGCGCCGCTGCCGGTGCCGGCGTGCAGGAACACCACCGCCTCGCCGTCGCCGCCCGTGTCGAAATACCAGATCGAATGCCCGTCGCCGACATCGAGCAGTTCTTCCTTCTGGGGCTTCTGCTGCGGCAAGGGCGTCGGCACGACGCCGGGATCCTCGGCAGCCTGGGCCGCTGCCGGCTGCCACGGCGCGGCGATCGCCGAAGCCGCGACGCCCAGCAAAGCGGCCTTGAACGCCGAGCGGCGATTGATGACACCAAGTTGATCAGTCAATTACATTCCTCCCTCTTTCGAGCACACTTCACCGTGGCGGTGCTTTAATCCGCTCGGCTGGCTGCTGGACTTCGCTCTGAACGAGGGGGATGGTCGAAAGAATAGGACAAATCGTCAAACAACTAATTCGCAATGCCGTTTGACGAAATCTATTCTGCGGCCGCCGAATCTGGATTATCGGACCGAACGTCGACTTGCCGCCGGACAATCCGCCGGTTTCACCTCACGCGCGACCATAGCCAGGCCGCGGCGGCGGCCAGCGTGCCGATCGCGCCAAGGGCCAGCAGGGTCGTCCGCATCGTCAACGCGTCCGCCATGGCGCCAAAGGCGATGGCGCCGAGTGCATTGCCGCCGATGCCGGCGAACAGCCAGAGGCCGATGGTGCTGCCGCGATAGGCATCCGGCGTTTCCAGCTGCATGACCGATTGGGTCGCAATGGCCGTGAAGGTGCCGGACGCCCCCATCAGCGCAACGAGGCCCAGCGCAAGCAGCCAGCTGTCCGCCAATCCCATCGCAAAGACGGCGAGGATGCCGAGCATCATCCAGAGGTAGCTCTGGCGCAACTGCTCGAGATGCGGCCGGCTGCCTTCGCGGAACGTGATGGAAATGCCGGAAATCAGCGCTCCGACGCCCGCAGCCGACAGCATCTGGCCGAGCCCGCTCGCACCCCGGTGATACATGCCGTCGGCAACCGCCGGCAGCACCTCGAGAACGCCGCGCGCCACCACCGCGGTGATGGTGGTGACGATCATTGCCTGGACGAGCCAGTTACTGGCGCAGACATGGCGGACCGCCTCGACGAGTTGCCCCGCAATGCCGGCCTGCTCGGTTGACGCGACTTCCCTTGCCCTTGGCTTGAGGAAGGCGAGCGCCACCAGCATCGGCAAGGTCATGACGATGCTTGCAGCGATCGTCGATCCGGGATCGATCTTCTCCAGCATGACGCCGCCGATCGCCGGCCCGATCAGCCGCGCGGCATTGAAATTGATGGAGATCAGGGTGATGGCATTGGCCAGCGCCTCGCGCGGCACGATCATCGGGATGAGGGTGAGGCGGATGGGCGTGTTGGCGCTAGACGTCAACCCGAAGAGGAACGAGAGCCCGCTCAGCATCCATATGTCGAGAATGCCGTGGGCGAACAGGATGCCGAGCGCCAGCATGAGCATCGCCAGCAGCGCCTGCGTGGCCAGTGCGCCGCGCTTGATGTCGATGCGGTCCGCAAGCACGCCGAAGAACGGTCCGGCGAACAAGGTCGGCGCAAAGAGCAGAAAAGAGACGACGCCCACCCACGTCGCCGACTCCGTCAGCGCCCAGCTGAACCACCCGATCACCACGCGGTTCACCCATATGCCGGTGACCGACACGAAATTGGCCGCGATGTAGAGGCGGAAGCTTGTGCTGCTGAGAGCGGTGAGTTGCATGAGGCCGACGCTGTGAGGCTGGGAGGGTTCGAGGCCATGCGGAATGACTGGCGTCGAAGGACGGTGCGGTCATCCGGGTTGCCGGGTCGCGCTAGCGATCATCGAGACGCGGCCGGTTGGCCCTTCGATCCAGAAGCTGCCGTGTTCATCGTCGGCGCAGACCATGAGGTCGTTCCCGGCGATCGCCGGCGACACGCCGCGGTATGTGAAGTGTGGCGGCGGCGTTCCATCCCGGCAGGCGAGGTTGAGAAGCAGCGTCGCCTGGATCGGGGCATGCACCACTAGGCCGTCATGTCCCTCGACATTCACGGCATAGGGGAAGTCATAGTGGATCCGGTGACCGTTGAAGCTGATCGCCGAATACCGGAACAGCAAAGTCGACGACGTCAGGACGGTCCACGACCGATCTACCCTGCGCCGTTGCGGCGCCTCGCCTGCGGTCCCCTTCCCTTCGGCGCGCCCTTTGGGCGCTTCCAGATACACGATGTCGTGGCGCTCCCGCACGGCAGGTCCGCGCTCCGTCAGATAGTCGCGATCCACCGCCACGAACCAGAGTTCGCCCGACCGGCCCTGCTTGCGTGCGATGCCGGCAATGGTCGACGCGCAGCGAACCCGGTCGCCGATCCGCAACGGATCGATGTGCTCCACCCGGCCGCCCGCCCACATGCGGCGCGGCTGCGGCACGGGCGGAAGATCGCGGTTCCTGGCCGGATGGCCGTCCTGTCCGAGTTCCGCCATCGCGACAATGGCCGGCGCGAGGCACCAGTGAATGCCCGGCGGGGCGACGCCGGGCGGCGGCGGCGCCAGATGCGGCTCGAAGATGGCGCGGAAGCTGTCGACCAGCCGCCCCGTGACGATGTCTTCGCTCTCGCTTCTCCGGCCGATCCAGTCGGCAAAATCCGTCATGACGCCGTCTCCCCCCACCGCTCGCGGAAAGCCGCCTGCCGCACGCGTTCAGAACGACATGCCGTTGCCCGAGCGGCGCTGCATCAGGAAATAGAAGGCCATGGCGACGACGCTCATCATCAGCGACCAAAGCAACCCGAGGGCGGCGACTTCGCTGAACTGGCCGTTGATCGCCTGGTCGAAGATCGCCACCGCGATCGTCTTGGTGTCCGGCCCGGCCAGGATGATCGCCGTCGACAGGTCGCGCGACGCGTTGAGGAAGACGAACAGCCAGCCGGCGACGATCGACGGCATCAGCAGCGGGATGACGACCCGGCGCAGCATGACGAGCGGCGACGCACCGCACACCCCCGCCGACTCTTCCAGTTCCTTATGGAGCTGGAGGGCGCCGGTGAACGTATATCGCATGCCGAAGGGCAGATAGTGCACGACGAAGGCGATGACGACGATGGTCAGGGTTGAGTAGAGCGGGATCGGCGAACGAAGCGCCAGATCCATCATCGCCACGCTGAGCACGATCGACGGGATGAGCATCGGCAACGCGATCATCTGGTCGAGCACCGTATGGTACACGCGCCGCCTGGCCACCAGCCAGCCGCAGACCACCGTCAGCATCATCGTCACGGTCGCCGCCGACGCGGACACGATCAGCGTATTGGTGATCAGCTCGAAGTAGCGGTCATCGGAAAGCACCGTGGCAAAGTTCTCCCATGTTAGGGAAGAAAATGCCGCCAGACGTACCGGCCGCACAAAGGGCGTCACCGCGATCCAGAGCAGGGTCAACAGGGGCAGCGCCAGAACGACCATCACGTTCATGATGACGATGGCGCCGCAGATCCACCGCGCCCAGCCGAGCGCAAGTGGCCTCGGCCGGTACCCCTTGCCCGTCACCGTCGCATAGCGCGAGGCGTTCAGGGCCAGCCGGCTGTAGAGGAGCAGGAGCCCGGCGACCAGGACGGTGAGCGCCACCGAGAACGCGCTGGCGTGACCGATTTGCGGCGGCACCGACCGGATACTGTCGTAGATGTCGGTGGTCAGGAGCTTGATGCCGGCCCCGGTTCCGACCAGTTTCGGGATGTCGAAGGCCTGCAGCGAACGGATGAAGATGAACAGCGCGGCCGCAAAGGCCGCCGGCGCCGCGAGTGGGATCGACACACGGCGCATCATCTCGAAGACGCTCGCGCCGCTCATGCGCGCGGCTTCCTCGAGTTCGGCATTTGCCATGCGGAAGCTTGCGGCAAAAAGCAGAAAGGTCAGCGGAATCCAGGCAAAGCCTTCGATGATCACCATGCCGGTCATCGAACTGACGTTGAACAGCATGCCGTCGCCGCCCGCGAGCCGGTAGAGGTCGTTCAGCGGGCCGGTGGGGCCGAGGAAGAACAGCCAGGCCGGCACGTAGATGACGCCCGGAATGCTGAGCGACACGACCGTCATCAGATAGGCGAGATCGCGGAACGGCGCGTTGGTGCGCTCGACGATCCACGCCAGGCCGCCCCCCATCAGGATCGCCAGGACGGTGGACAGGAACGCGAACACGAACGAGTTGATGGTGCTCTGCACGAATTGCCCGGTCGAGAACAGGCGTGCGAAGTTGTCGAGAGTGAAGGCGCCCGCCGAGCCGTCCGGCATCAGTTCGAAAAGACTGTTCCGCACCAGGCTGAAGAACGGCGGCAACACGAGACACGCCACGATCACAACCATCGCCAGCGACAGCAGCCACAACGGGTCCTGATAGCGGGAACGATGCGCGGCCTCCAGAACCGGAGGCCGCGCATCTTGTGCTGAACCATCAACGATGGCTGTCATTTGAACAGCTCGTCGTAGATCTTGAGCCATGTCTTCAGCGGATCCGCTTCCTGCGAAGCGATATCGGGCGCGAGCAGCGTGAACTTGAAGTTTCCGGTGATCGGGCTGATCGACGGTTCCTTTGCAGGCACGTCGGGATGACCCGGAGGATAGTTCGCCTCGCGGATGATCGTCGCCCCTTCCTTTGAGAACATGTACTCGAGGAACAGTTTCGCGGCATTGGGATGAGGCGCGTTCTTGACGATCGAAATTGCGCCGAGATTGGCCGTGAGCGGCTCCATCTTGACCCACGCGATCGGCGCCCCCTTGGCCTTGCTGATCACCGCGTGATGGTTGTAGGTCATCAGGCCGATCTCGTACTGGCCGGCAATTACCTTGTCGATCACGACCCGCTGGTTGCCGGGATCGCGCGCGATCTCCTGCTCGCTGAGCCTGGTCAGGTATTCCATGCCCTTTTCTTCGCCCATGGTCGTCAGCACATTGCCGATGAACCCGGCAGGGCCGGACACGCCGCGCGTATCGGTCCACACCATCTTGCCCTTCCATTTCGGGTCGAGCAGATCATCGTAGGTCTTGGGCGCGTCTTCGGCCTTGACCAGGTCCGTGTTGTAGTTGGTCGTCAGGAAGAGCGTGTAAATGCCTGAGTAGAGTTTGGAATCGGGCTTGAAGATCTTGTCGTAGTTCGCCAGTGCGTCGGGAACATAGGGCTCGATCAGGTTCGCAGCGCCCAAGGGCGGAATGGCCGTGCCGGGCGTATCGAACAGATCGGCTTCCATCTTTCCGGCGCGCGCCTGGCTGGTGACCTTCAGGACGGTATCCGCGTCGCTCGTCGTGGCGTATTTCACCTCGATACCGTATTTGGCGGCGAACCCTTCCGCGAGCGGGCGGACCACCTGCGGCACGATGAGCCCGGTGTACCACACAACCTGCCCTTCGGCCTTGGCCGCATCGATCAACTGCTGCGATGGTTCGGCCTGTGCAGCGGCGCCGGCGACCGAAATCGCCAACGCCGCGCCCGCCAGTTTAAGAATGCCCCGTCTCGTCTGCATGTCTGGTCCCTCCCATTCACGATTTGGCAAGCTCAATGCGCCGAGCCGCAGGCTTTCCGCTGGCTCATGCTGGCTGCATGTTGCTTGCCGGAGCCCGGAATCGTCAAACGACTAAATAGACCGCACCCATGAGGTTTCCTCAAAGGACGGCGGCAGCCGCAAGAGCAATCCGCGTAGCCGATGGCCATCATTTGAAGCCCGCACCGTCGAGGAACGCGGTGAGCGTCGCAGCCACGAGGTCGGGGGCATCGACGGCCATCACATGTCCGGCCCCGAGAGTGGCCAGGCGCGCACCCGGTATCTTGCCGGCCACCTCCGCCACGTGGGCCGACGGGCGATCGACGTCGTTCAGCCCCGCGACCACCAGGGTCGGGCAGGCGATGCTGGCGAGATCCGCTTCGAGGTCGAGCTCGGCCAGCATCCGCCAGGTGGCGGCGTAGCTCGCCGCGTCCCGCGGCGGCGGTCCAGCATCGAAGCTTGTCGGTTCACCGCCGCCGTCGGCCAACAGGGCCTCCCGCTCCAGCCTGGCGATCTTCTCAAGCGTTGCCGTGCGGCGTTCGGGAAGAAGACACGTTGACGGCGCCAGCAGCACGAGCGCGCTTGTTCTTGCGGGACAGCGGGTTGCGAACCGTATCGCAACCGCGGCGCCAACGGCCGCGCCGACCACGGCAACGGGCTTGTCTATCGACAGCGCGTCGAGGAGCGCTTCCAGATCCCCGGCTGGACCATCCACGGACAGCGGTCCGGAGAACCTGCTGGAAAACCCTGCTCCGCGCTGGTCATAGCGCAGCATGCTCCAGCGGCCGCCAATCTTCTCCACGAGCGCATCGTAGCTCTCCAGCGTCCCGCCCATCTCGTGAAGGAAAACGATGGTGCCGGCGGACCGCCGCCGATGGTCGTAGCGAAACCGTGCGCCATTCGCCTCGAGCCACTGCATGTTCACCAGAAGACAGCCCCCTACTTTCCGTTACGCAAGGCACGACACCGGGGCATCGCCGTCAACCGATAGAATCTGAGCAGCGCTTGAGTTCTCTTGGGCCAGCCTGGAACCGCTCGACATGCCCCGCGTGAGATTAGCTCAACCAGGCTTACGGTTAAGTCGGTTGACTGGCAGCGGTGATCCAAGAAGGCTTGCGACCGTGATGAGAGGTTTCCACGCGGGCTAACCTGCGGGGAAAGCGCCCTACCGAATGACAAGAGAGGCGGCCGCCCTTTGAACGACTGGCCGTGACGTGGAACCAATGACAATTGCCGGAATGGCGCCCAGAACAGCATCGGTTATCGGCATCGGCCAGACGGATTGGGTGGGCGATCACGCGCGCGTCAGGTCCGGCGAGAAACCTCACGATTCCAACGGCTATGCCGCGCAAGCTTTTGTATCCGCGCTCGCGGATTCCGGCATCTCCCGCAACGACATCGACGGCCTGATCGTCGGTCCGACCACGGCCTATGAGCGCGTCGGCGAGCTGCTTGGCCTGGACGTGCGCTGGGGCGGACAGGCCGATGCGATGCTGGGAGTGATGGAGGCCTGCCAGGCGATCCATGCCGGCCTGGCCGAGGTCGTTGCCCTCGTCTATGGCAACGATCAGCGCTCCGCCGCGGTCAACTACGGCGGCGCCGACGCCCAGGGCGGCGGCGCGTTTCTTTCATACGTCTATCACGCTCCCTGGGGGTTCACCTCGCAGGGCGCGCTCTATGCGCTGATGGCGCGCCGCTACATGCAGGAGCGCGGCATGAGCCATGCAGAGCTCGGCGAAGTGGCGGTGGCGCAGCGAATGGCGGCCGCGCGCAATCCCGCCGCCCTGATGCGCAAGCCCATCACCATCGACGACTATCTTGCCTCGCCTTTCATCTGCGAGCCACTGCACATTTTCGACTATTGCCTGATCAATGACGGCGGCGTCGCCCTGATCGTCGCCGAGGCGGAGAGAGCCAAGCGTATCGGCCGGGCTCCGGTGGCCATCCACGCGGTTGGGCGACACGACCTCAATCGTGGCGCCACGAGCCTCGAGCCGCGCCTGACCGACTACTACCAGCCCGCGCAGAAGCTGGTCGCCGAGCAGGTGTTCGGCATGGCGTCGCTCGGGCCGGGCGACATGGACGCCTTGCAGATCTACGACAGTTTTTCGCTGCACATCCCGCTGGCGCTCGAAGGCTATGGCTATTGCGGAACCGGCGAGGCCGGAAAGTTCATGCGCGAGCACGGCATCTCGCTCGCCAGGGGACTGCCGCTCAACACCGGCGGCGGCCATCTCTCGGAAAGCTACATGCAGGGCTGGAACCACCAGATCGAAGCCGTGCGGCAGGTTCGCGGTGAAGCCGGCGAACGCCAGGTCCCGAACTGTCGCCATGTCCACTACAGTTCCGACGTCGCCGGCAAGGCCGTCGCGATCATCTACGGACGCTAGAACGATGGCCAACGCGCAACGTATCCTGACACTCTACGACCAACCGATGTGGGAAAGCATCCAGCGGGAAAGGATGGCTCTCCCGAAGTGCTCGCATTGCGGAACGTTCCGCTATCCGCCGGGACCGGTATGCGCAGAATGCAACTCGCTGGACTATGCGTGGACCGAGATCTCCGGAGAGGGAAAAATCCTGTCCTGGGTCGTCTTCCACCGGCAGTACTTCGAGGATCATCCGCCGCCATACAACGTCATAGCGGTGCGGCTTGCCGAAGGCCCGATCGTCGTCTCCAATCTGGTGGGCGGGGAGCCCGAGGGAAGCTGGATCGACCAGCCCGTTACCATCACCTATCGTCCGCATCTCAACCGAACCCAGCACGCCTTCAGCCTGGCGGACCATCCAACCCCAAAGTCGAAACGTGAAGAACATGCATGAGAAGGAAGTAGCCGTCGTCACCAAGCATGGCCGGATGCCGACATTTGCGGTTCGGCCGGATGGAAACGGGCCGTACCCGGTGGTCATCCTGTACATGGACGCCCCGGGGATCCGCGAGGAGCTGCGCGACATGGCGCGGCGCATCGCTGCCCGGGGATATTACTGCGTGCTGCCCGACATGTACTACCGATTGGGCGTCGTCCGTTTCGACCTGCCCCGGCGCGACGAGCGCATGTCGGCGGTGGTAGGCGCCTGCCTGCGCAGTCTCGACAACGATTTCGTCAACGAAGACACGGCCGGTTTGCTGGCGTTCCTCGACGGCGAGGCGGAAGCCAAGTCCGACAAGGTCTCCTGCGTAGGCTTCTGCATGAGCGGCCGCTACGTCGTATCGCTGATGGCCTATTTCGGCGAACGCTTCGCCTCCGCGGCTTCACTCTACGGCGTCGGGCTTGTGACCGAAGACGACGGCTCGCCGCACAAGCTGATGTCGCAGGTGCGGGGCGAACTCTACTTCGGCATAGCGGAAACCGATACGGCCACTCCACCGCAAACCGTCGCCGCGGTGCGATCGGCGCTCGAAGCATCCGGCATCAAGCACGAAATCGAGATTCATCCCGACAGCCACCACGGCTACTGCTTCGCCGCCGGTCGCGCCTACCAGCCGCAGGCTGCGGAAGCGACCTGGGCAAAGATGTTCATGCTTTGGGAACGCACTCTGAGATGAAGATGCAGCGTCCCTATGAAGGTCTCTCCGTGGTCGAGGCCGTGACGGGCGCTCCTTACGGCGCGCTCCGGCTTGCGGCTGCAATGACCGGCCGCATCTTCGCCGACCTGGGCGCGCATGTCGTGCAGGTCATCGACGACAGCGGTCGTTTCGACGCCTCCCCTGCCCCCGAAAATGGCGCGATTGATCGATTCTTGTCGGCACGCAAATCGGTGGTCCGTGGCGACATCTCTAACCCCGAATTCACCTCCCGCCTCCTGCGAGAATCCGACGTGGCCATACTGGACCAACAGGCCCAGCGAGCAATCGGAGCCGACGCACTGCCGAAGCACATCGCGCTTTTGACCCTTTTCAGCGGGCGGCAGGCCGACACCGCGGGTCCAGCCAGCGAGTTCACCATCTCGGCCCTTGGCGGGCTTCTCAATATGGTGGGCGACCCCGATCGGGCGCCGTTGCGGCTCGGAGGACATCAGGAAGCCTACGCCCTCGGTCTCTCCGCGTTCTGCGGCCTCGCCGGGCTTCTGGCGGGTAAGCGAAGCGCGCATGAGGCGCTGACCGTCCGGGCCAGCCTGCTCGACACGGTCGTGTGGTTGAACTGGAAGGCCGTGCCGCTCGACGGCGACGCCCCAATTCCTCCAGGACGCTCCGGACCAGCCGCGGAATGGCAGGTCGTGCGTTGCGCCGACGGATGGGTCGCGCTGGTCTACCAGGAACCCGACTGGCCGCACTTGTGCGACATGGTGGGAGACCACCGCCTGCGCCAGGAAAGATTTGCGACCCGTCAGCACCGCCTCGACAATCTCGTGGAGTTGGCGGAGATCGTCGAATCGGCGTTCCTGTCGCGCACCAGGCAGCAAATCCACCAGCAAGCGTCGTTGCTGCGCTTGCCGCTCGGCCCGGTATGGAACCCCGGCGAGGTCATCGCGGATCCGCACAACGTCGAACGCGCCTTGTTCGAGAAACTTTCCCAGTTCCCCGGTGAATCGCATTCCGTCCACGCTCCCCGACTGCCAGTGCTCTGGAACGGCGTCTCTCTTTCCGCACAGCCCGAGTCAGGGCCGGCGACAATCGCGGTCGGCCAGTCGTGAGTGTACTCCAGGGTTGCCGCATTCTCGATCTCGGGATCATCACCGCCGGAGCGGCCACGTCCGCCATCCTGGCCGACCTCGGCGCCGAAGTGATTAAGATTGAATCTCCGACCTACCGGGATCCGTTTCGCGTCTGGACGGGGAACGGGCCGAATCCCGGTGATCTGCCGCCGCTGTTTCGCGCCACCAACCGCAACAAGCGGGCAATCAGCATCGACCTGAAGCAGGCCAGGGGCCGCGAGGTCATGCTGCGCCTCGTCGCGTCAAGCGATGTCGTCGTGGAGAATTTCCGCCGCGGCGTGCTGCCCAAGCTCGGGCTCTCCTTTGAGGAACTGCGCGCGGCGAACGGAAAGATCGTGCTCGCCTCCGTGTCCAGCCAGGGGGAAACCGGAGCGGACGCGCGGCATGTTTCCTATGGCTCCACGCTGGAGGCCGTCGCGGGATTTGCGTGGGGCACCGGATATGCCGGCGAAGACCCGCTGATCAGCGGCCGCGACGTCAACTATCCCGATCAGGTGGCCGCCGTCTTTGCCGCGGGGATGATCATGGCCGCGCTACGCTCGGTCAACGGCGGCGGCCCCGCCGTCCACCTCGACCTTTCGCAACGCGACCTGACCTCGTTCCTCATCGGCGAGGCGTTCGTCTCCGCATCCGCCGGCAATCCGGGCGGCCGCAAGGGCAATGCGCAGGAGGCGTACTTGCTGCAAGATTGCTTCAAGGCGAGGAACGACGCCTGGATCGCCGTATCAGTCCGCCAAACCGAACTTGCAGCGATCTGTTCTCTTCTTGGCATCGATCCGCAATCGAGCGTTGCCGCGCTGCGGGGGACGCTTGAACGCCATATCGCCTGCATTGGGTCGGAAAGCGCGATCGCGGCTCTGCGTCAGGCCGGCGTGGCGGCCGCGCCGGTCCTCGACGGCGGCGGCATCCTGGGTCTCGAAACTGAATTCTGGTCGCACGCCATCCAGCGCTTCGACGGCAAGATGGTCAAGGGTTTCCCCTTCCAGATCGACGGCCAGCCACTCGGCATCGAACGAGGCGCACCAAGCGTGGGCACGGACACGCAGTCGATCCTGTCCGACGTGGCGGGCTACGACGAGCGCGAAATCGCCGCGCTGGTCGAGGCCGGCGCCATCGAGATCGGGGCTAGCTGAGCGCCAGGCCGGCGGGGCGCTGTTCGGATTTCGCCAGCCAGGCCTCGAACTCGACCACCTGACCCAGTATCCATTCCCGGAATTCGACCAGTCTCGGGTCGCTCTCCGAGTGCTTGGCATAGGTCAGGTAGTAGGCGTTGCCGTTGTCGTGGACGAAATCGATCGGCGTCACCAGGCGTCCAGCCACCAGGTCCTCCGCAATCAGGGATACCTGGCCGATGGCGATGCCGATGCCTTCGATCGCCGCCTGATAGGCGAGGCTCGAGCTTTCGAAATGCAGTCCACGTTGGTCGTCGATGCTTTGGCCACCGGCGGCGTCGAGCCAGTCGCGCCAGTCGTCGGGACGGGCCATGGACCGAAGCAAGGTGGCTTCCGCCAGCATCTCCACGGTCATCTTTCCGCCCATAGCAGCGACGTAGGCCGGGCTGCAGACCGGGATCAGCGCACTGCCGGCAAGCCGATGCGCAACCAGGTCCGGCCAGTCGCCCTTGCCCATCTGGATGACGACATCGACATCCCCCAGATAGAGCAGGTTGGCGGGGATCGGCAAAAGCGTGGTCGTCAGTTGGATTTCCCGCGTCGGGTAGAGGCGATGGAACAGCGGGAGGCGCGGCATCAGCCACCGCAGCGTGAACGTCATCGGGCAATGAATGCGCATTGAGCGCGCGCGATGCGCGGTCAGCAGCCGCTTGGTCGCGCGGTTGATCTGCTCGAAGGCGTCGCCGAGCGCGATCGCATATTCCCGCGTTTCGTCGGGAATCCGCAGGTCGCGGCTCGTGCGTTCGAACAGCTCCAATCCCAGCACGTCTTCAAGCAACTTTATCTGACGGCTGATGGCGCCGGGGGTGACGAACAACTCTTCGGCAGCCTTGGTAAAGCTGACGTGGCGTCCCGCGGCTTCAAAGGCGCGCAGCGCATTCAGCGGAGGGAGTCGTTTTGACATGCCTATCCTTGAGAATTGCTCATTTGAACATTCCGAATGGTCAATTGACCGCTGGCGCGAATTCGACTTCTTTAGGCGCGCGGTTGTTGTCGATGTTGACGCAATTCGGGTTGTCGATCAACTGTTGTAGCTGCGATTCTTACATCCCTTCGTAACAGCCGCAGAGTCGCTAGGCTTCCATCGCCACGTCCGGGTAAACGGCTGTATTGTTGACTTTTTCGAATGATGGAAGACGGCGAACGATGAAACTTTACGGGTCGTCCAGATCGCCTTATGTCCGCAAGGTTCTGATCGCCGCCCACGAGACGGGAACGATCGACGACATCGTGCTGGAGCCTGTGGTCGTCAGCACGCTGACATCCAATCACACGCTGCTCGACGTCACCCCGCTCAGCCAGATTCCGGCTCTTGCCCTGGACGATGGCTCCGTCCTTTACGATTCGGCGGTCATCTGTCGCCACCTCGATCTCATTCTCGGAACCGGCGCTTTGCATCCGCGCGATCCCGCGGCGGAGATTGCCATGATGCGGCGGTTGGCGCTGGGAGACGGCCTCATCGCGCTGCTTATGGCCCTGCTGTCGGAATACAGCCGACGCCAGCCAGGGCATTCGGAGAGGCGCATCGACGTCATCCGGCATAAACTGCCGCGCATCTTCACCACGCTGGACGACGACGCTGCGGCCATGACGCGGGCGCCGTTCGACATGGCGCAAATCTCCATTGTCGCTGCACTTTGCTACCTGGATTTCCGTCTTCAGGAGGAAGCGACGTGGCGCGTTCGGTTTCCGGCTCTGGCGCGCTGGTTCGAAGAGATCGGCAAGCGGCCTTCGGTTGTTGCGACAACATATTTCGATGAACAGGCCCTCTTGAAGGCGGGGCAGGCAGAGAAAACAGGGACAACATGAGCATCAATGGCATGGCCTACATTGTCGGCGCCTACGAACATCCTACCCGCAAGGCCCCCGACAAATCCGTTGCCCAACTCCATGCCGAGGTCGCGCTCGGCGCGCTGGCGGATGCCGGATTGAGCAAGGATGACGTCGACGGCTATTTCTGCGGCGGCGATGCGCCCGGCACCGGTCCGCTTTCGCTGGTCGAGTACATGAACCTCAAGGTACGCCATGCCGATTCCACCAACATCGGCGGCTCCTCCTACATCCTCCATGTCAATCATGCCGCCCAGGCGATCGCCGCAGGCAAATGTGATGTCGCGCTGATCACGCTCGCTGGACGCCCGCGCAGCGAGAGCCTGCAAAAGGGTCCGCCTCAGCGCACCGACAACCCCGTCCAGCCGGACTTCCCCTGGGAACAGGCCTTCGGCATGACGACGCTTAATGCCTATGCGATGTGCGCGATGCGGCACATGCATGAATTCGGTACGACCAGCGACCAGCTGGCCTGGGTGAAGGTGGCCGCCTCGCACCACGCGCAGCACAATCCGAACGCAATGCTGCGTGACGTCGTCACCGTCGAGGACGTGGCGAATTCGCCGGTGGTCGCCGATCCCTTGCGACGCCTGGATTGCTGCGTCATAAGCGACGGCGGCGGCGCGGTGATCGTGACCCGGCCCGAGATAGCCCGCAGCCTCAAGCGTCCGTTGGTGAAAGTGCGCGGCGCCGGCGAGGCGATCAAGCACCTATCAGGCGGCGACGTCGACCTGACCTATTCCGCCGGGGCGCGCAGCGGCCCGCTTGCCTTCACCGAGGCCGGGTTGAAGCCCACCGATATCAAGTATGTCTCGCTCTACGACAGCTTCACCATGACCGTGATCATCCAGCTGGAGGACCTCGGCTTCTGCCGGAAGGGCGAAGGCGGCCGGTTCGTCGCCGACGGCAACCTGATTTCCGGCGTCGGCAGGCTGCCCTTCAACACCGATGGCGGCGGGCTGTGCAACAACCATCCCAACCATCGAGGCGGGATGACCAAGATCATCGAGGCGGTTCGTCAATTGCGTGGCGAGGCGCATCCGGCCGTACAGGTTGCCAATTGCGACCTGGCGCTGGCGCACGGCACCGGCGGCCTTCTCGGCACGCGGCACGGATCGGCGACACTCATCATGGAGCGGGAGTAGAAATCGATGTCAGTCTTGTCCAGTTCGCTCCACCACCATCCGGAAACGCAACCCTTCTGGTCCGCGCTCGGCGAACGACGTTTCCTGTTCAAAGCCTGCCGCGGCTGCGGCCGAGCCCATTGGTATCCGCGCGCCATCTGCCCCTTCTGCGATAGCCCGGACACGGAATGGCGGAACGCCAGCGGTCGGGGCGTCATCTATTCCTACAGCATCATGCGCGTGGCGAAGCCGCCCTATGCCATCGCTTACGTGACGCTCGAAGAGGGGCCTACGATGATGACCAACATCGTCGACAGCGACCTCGAGGCGATCGCAATTGGCAAGCCTGTGGAGGTCGCCATCCGAAAGACGACCGACGACGAAAGTCTGCCGATGTTCAAGCTGGCCTGACGCGGCGCAGGTTTTCGCGCGATCGCGGCGTTGGCTCGCCACGATCGCCGGACGATTTCTCACGCGCCCTTGCCGAAACTTCGGTTGCTCACGGCGGCAGGCGGTCCAATGGTCCGATGCAAGATCCAAGGAAGAGGAAAGATTGCGATGCCTGCACCTATCTCCCGCACCCTGGCCGAGTTTGCGGCGAATCTGAAGTTCGAAGAGCTTCCCGCAATCGCGGTCGAGGCGATCAACATAGGCATGACGGATACGGTCGGCGTCATGATGTCGGGCATCGGCACGTCCGTATCCACAATCGCGCTGGAGGCGATCGGGACACGCGGCAACACGGGCGACGCGAGCATCTTTCTCGGCCAGGAACGCGCTTCGACGGTCGATGCGGCGCTGGTCAATTCGGCCACCACGACGAGCGTGGTCTATGACGACGTCGCCTTCTCGGGATGCCACACCAGCACGATCCTGATGCCGGCGCTCATCGCCGAAGCCGAAGCGGCGGGCGCATCCGGACGCGACGTGGTGCGCGGCTACGCGGCAGGATACGAAGCCTGGGCGCGGCTGTCCGAACGCGACCCGGACTCCTATGCCGGCAAGGGCTGGCATGCGACGGCTGCTTTCGGCCCTACGGCCGCCGCCATCGCAGTGTGCAGCCTGCACGGCTACGACACGGAGACGACGCTGCGGGCGATCAGCATCGCAGCTGCAATGCCTGGCGGCATCACCGCAAGCTTCGACACGGATGTCGGCCCCTTCCAGGTAGGGCGCGGGTCCGCCGCCGGCGTATTGGCTGCGCGCCTGGCCAAGGCCGGGATGACGGCGCCCGAAGATGGCCTGGAACGGTCGGGGCGCGGCATGCTTGTCGCGCTGTCGCCGAAAGGAGCAGTCGATCTCGACACGCCCATCACCGACCTCGGCAAGGCATGGCGCCTCGAGACCGTCGGCATAAACATCAAGCAGTACCCGTTCGGCAACATGAACCAGCGCGCCATCGACGGCGCCATCGATCTGGTCAAGCAGCACGACGTTTCACCCGATGCCGTGGAACATGTCGACGTGCTCATCAGCGAAGCGCAATACGCCGTCGTCTCGAAGTCGCCGTCGACCATCAACTTCGTGCCGAGCCATAGCATCCAGCTCGCCGTCGCCGGTGCGATCGTCAACCGCCAGGGCACGTTCGAGGAGTTGTCGGAGGCATTCTACAGCCGGCCGGAGGTGCGGGCCCTGATGAAGGTGATCAGGCCGGCGACCGACAAGACGATCCCGGCCGATACCCAGCCCAACCTGGGATACAGCGGCGGCATCCGCATCCACCTGAAGAACGGGACGATGCTTGAAAGCCCGAGCGTGCCTTATGCGCGGGGGCACTGGACGCGGCGCATGAGCGAGGACGAGCTGTGGACCAAGTTCGCAGCCTGCTCGCGAGCCCAGCTCGACGAACCGAAGGCCCGGCGTCTGTTTGATCGGCTGCTGCATTTGCAGGACGTCAGGAAAGTCGCAGAGCTCGCGGCCTGAGCCCGCCAGTCCCGGACATCAGAAAGCGCGGGCCGGATCACCGGCCCGCGCTTTTTTTCCACAAGGTCGTGGTTCTACTCCTGTCCGATCATCCCCGGCTGGTGAGCTGCGGCCACTTCCCATGGCACGCCGAGCGCGGCCGTCTTGGGGAACTCGATCAGAACCTCGGCTCCGATCTCGAAGGCGGTTTCCGGCTCCGTGTTGACCTGGAAGATCCGGTCGCCGACTTTGACGTTGTAGCGGATCATGTTGCCCAGGAAGCCGCTCAGCGTGACCACCCCTTTCAGGCGGTTGACGCCCGGCTTGTCGGAGACGCACATCGCCTTGAGGTCGATCGACTCCGGACGGATCGATACCGCGATCTCCTGCCCTGCCGGCAGTCTCTTCTTCAATGCGCAGTCGATTTCCTGCCCGCCCTCGATCACCACGGCGCCGAGCCCGCTGTCGTCGGCTTCCCTCAGCACCGTGCCCCGCACGAGGTTGGTGGCTCCGACAAAGCCCGCCACGAACGCGTTTGTCGGGCGGTTGTAGATATCGCGGGGCGGCCCCATCTGCACGACCCTGCCCTTGTCGATGACCGCCACCAGATCGGACATTTCGAGCGCTTCGGTCTGGTCGTGCGTCACATAGATCGTCGTGATGCCCACCTGCTGCTGCAGCCGCTTCAGTTCGGTCCGCATCTCGTCGCGTAAAGTGGCGTCGAGATTGGAAAGCGGCTCGTCCAGCAGCAACAGCTTGGGTTGGCGCACGATCGCCCTGGCCAGCGCCACCCGCTGCTGCTGGCCGCCCGAAAGCCGCGTCGACGATCGCGACTGGAACCCGTCGAGACCGACGCGCCTCAGGGCGTCGCCAACCATGCTGGCCGTTTCGGATTTGCTATATCTGCGATCCTTCGAGACACGCAGGGGGAACGCCACGTTTTCGAAGACGGTCATGTGCGGCCAGATCGCGTAGGACTGGAAGACCATGCCGACGTTTCTCCGGTTGAGGGGAACGGCCACGCCGCGCGCGCTGTCGAACAGGACCTCGCTGCCCAGGCGGATGACGCCGCGATCAGGACGCTCGAGACCCGCGATGCATCGCAACGTCGTCGTCTTGCCGCAGCCGCTGGGGCCTAGAAGGGTGAAGAAGGTCCCCGGCTCCAGCGAGAACGTCGCCTCGTGGATGCCGCCGGCGATGCTGTCGTCGGTGACCGCGTAGATTTTGCTGAGGCCGGTCACCTCCAGCGTCGATGTCGATGCCTTGTTCATTTCCTTCCCCTTTTTGTTCCCTGCCGCTGGCTCGACAATCGCCGCGCGGTGGCCGGGTCGGCCTCCGCCCGGCTGGCGTCAGGCGTCGTCCCGCGGAATGCGCGCGGTGACGTCCATCGCCCCCTCTGCCCTATGCAAAATGCAGCGGCGCGGCTGTAAGCTCTTGCAGCGCCGCACGCGTCAGTCCCTCGACCATGTCGAGGACGACAAATCCCCCCCGCGATATGTCGAGCACGGCAAGGTCGGTGTAGACACGCGTGACAGCCTGCGACGCCGTCAATGGATAGCTGCAGCGTTCCACCAGCTTGGCTTCGCCGTCCTTCGTCGTGTGGGCTGTCATGACCCATAGATTGCGGGCGCCCACCGAAAGATCCATCGCGCCGCCCACTGCCGGCACGCGATCGTTGAGGGAAGTCGTCCAGTTGGCCAGGTCCCCGTTCTGCCCGACTTCGAAGGCGCCCAGGACGCAGAGGTCTAGATGGCCGCCGCGTATCATCGCGAAGCTGTCGGCATGATGGAAGAGCGCAGCGCCGGTAACCAGCGTGACGTTTTCCTTGCCGGCGTTCACCAGCCAAGTATCGACCTCGTCGGGGGTCGGGATCGGACCCATGCCAAGAATGCCGTTCTCGGAATGAAGGACGACTTCCCGGTCCTGCGGAATGTGATCGGCAACCAGCGTCGGCAGGCCAATGCCCAGATTCACATACCATCCCTCCGGGATGTCGGAGGCGACGCGCTTGGCGATTTCGCCCTTGTCCCATGCCCGATAGGTCTGCCCCGCGGTCATTTCTTGCCTCCTTGCACGGCTGCCACCTTGGCGACGGGCGGGTCGCCGCAGGGCACGTGAACGACACGGTTCACAAAGATGCCAGGCGTGACGACATCGTCCGGGAGAATGCTCCCTAGTGGAACCAGGTGCTGCGCCTGCACGATCGTCAGCCGCCCGGCCATCGCCATGATCGGGTTAAAGTTCCGGCCGCTGCCGCGATAGGTGAGATTGCCCCAGCGATCCGCGTTCCAGGCTTCGATTATGGCGACGTCCGCGGTAAGCGCTTGTTCCATCAGGTAGGTGCGGCCATTGAAGACCCTCGTCTCCTTGCCCTCGGCAAGCTGCGTCCCGACGGCGGTCGGCGTATAGAACGCGGGTATGCCAGCGCCGCCCGCCCGAATGCGTTCGGCCAGCGTGCCCTGGGGCACCACCTCAAGCTCGATCTTGCCGGCTCGGTAGAGCGTGTCGAAGGTCGAGGAGCCGCGTGGAAAGCTGCAGATCATCTTGCTGACGCAGCCTCTCCCGATCAGCCGCCCCAGTCCCAGTTCGGGTTCGAAACCAGCGTTGTTGGCAATGACCGTGAGGTTCCTGACCCCGCTGTCGCCCAACGCGTCCAGCAGCACATTCGGCTGGCCCACCGCACCAAAGCCGCCGACGAGCACCGACGCACCGTCGGCGATGCCCGACAGCGCTTGTGCGACGTCCTCCACATGCTTGTCGATCATCCCGCGTTCCAACTCTTCTGATAACCGGAACAGTCCGTCATCCTTCGCCCCCCCGCGAAGATCGCTGCTACTTTCCGACATAGTTCGGCTTGCGCTTCTCCTGGAAGGCGCGCCGCCCTTCGATGCGGTCTTCGGTGTCGCGTAGCACCCCCCAGACAAGCCGCTCCAGCCGGACGGCCTGGTCGATCGGCAGCGCGCCGCCGTCGGCGACAAGCCGCTTGATCGCACGGACCGACAACGGCGCATTCGAGGCGATCCTGTGAGCCAGGGATTGTGCTTCGGCGAGGAGACTGTCGACAGACACGATGCGGCTTATGAGGCCGAGACGCAAGGCTTCCGTCGCGTCGACCATGTCGCCCGTGAGCAGCATCAGCATGGCGTCGCTGGCGCCGATGGTGCGCGGCAGGCGCTGCGTTCCGCCGGCTCCCGGAATGGTGCCGACCTTGACCTCGGGAAGTCCGAAGCGGGCATGCGGCGCAGCAATGCGGATATCGCAGGCAAGTGCGATCTCAAGACCTCCGCCCAGCGCATAGCCATTGATTGCGCAGATGAGCGGCTTCTCCCTGGGCATGGCGGCAACGAAACTGTCGTCGCCCGCTCCGAAAGCCTTGCCCGCATAGCTTTCGGCCGGCGGCATCGTCTTCAGATCCGCGCCTGCCGAAAATGCCTTCTCGCCGGCGCCCGTCACCACGGCGGCGCGGATTGCGGGATCGGTATCGATGCGATGCCAAACGGCGCGCAACTCCGCCTCGGTCTCGGGGTCGATCGCATTCATCGCCTCGCGACGGTCGAGCGTCACCGTCGCCACATTCCCCTCTATCGAGAAACCTACCGTACCCACCTGCCGGCCCCTGCACACACGTTTCGAATTTAGCCGGACGGTAGAAATGGTCGGTCGCAGCGTCAAACGACTAATCCAGGACGCCGCTTGACTTTTCCTCACTCGTTGACCCAGGGCAATCAGACGTGGCCGCGCATATCCTTGAGTTTCGGTCGAGCAGGTTTCACCCGAGGCCGCGATCCTTCAGAAAGCCGACGATCGTCCGCTCCACCAGCTGCGGCGTCTCGATAGCCATGTAGTGGGTGGTGTCGATTGCAATCAGCCGCGCACCGGGAATCCTGTCTGCAACGTCCGAGACGTGCTCTGGCGGACGCGCGGCGTCGCGCATTGCCGCCGCCACCAGCGTCGGGCAGGCAATCCTGGAGAAGAGGTGGCTCATTTCGAGATCGGCCAGCATGCGCCAGATCGCGCACAATCCCATCGGGTCGGAGGTCAGCCGCAGGACCGCGAAGCGCGCCGGCGCGTTCGACGGCGCATCGGCGAATGCGGCGCGCACGCCGGCGCGCTCGATCGCCTCGATGCGGCGCAGGGCGGCGACACGCTTTGCTCCCCTGAGGTCTGTCGCCGGGGCCAGCATCAGCAGCGCGGCGATGCGGGACGGATAGAGCGCGGCGAAGGCAGCGGCGACGGCTGCGCCAACTGCAACGCCCGCCACAGCGACAGGCTGGCGGATTCCCAGCGCGTCGAGAAGGCCTGCAAGGTCCGCGGCAAGCTGCTCGATCGTTACCGGTCCCGGAACCTTCTCCGACAGGCCGACACCGCGCTGGTCGTAGCGCAGAACCGACGCGAATTCACTCAGCGGCCCGACGACATCGTCCCAGCTCTCCAGCGTGCCGCCCATTTCATGGATGAGCACGACGGTCAGGCGCGGGCCTGTGGTGAGGTCGTAACGCAGTTGAACGCCATTTGCCTCGATCCATCGGGCAGTCATGTCGGAATGGCCCGTTTCATCAGCGGCTGTTTTTGCGGCTTGATCCGCGCCGGGGTCAAACGAGTTAAGGGAACGCGCGAGTGACGTGCGATCAACCGTTACTCAGAAGGAGCCGGCGCCGATCGTTGAGCAGGCCTCAATCGCTCCTTTGCTTAACTCGTTTGACCAGAAGCAATTCCACGCATCATTTTCCGCCACGGAAGCATCCTCCCAGACGACCCGCCTGCAGGGGCCGAAAACGTCATTTTCCACTCCTTCCGGCCCCTGCAGGCTCCAGTGATGACCGCGCCGGAATGAAACATCAGCAGAACGGAACGATCGCCGCCGAGGTTACCGAGACGGCGCGTCTGAGACGCCAGGCCAGCGCCGTGCGCGACCGCAGTTGGGGCAAGGCAATCAGCTATTCGCGCAAGGTGTTCATTCCGCTCACCACGATGTGCCGCAACACCTGTGGTTATTGCGCCTTCGTGAAGCATCCCGACGATCCGGGTGCGAACTACCTGTCGCCGGACGAAGTCCTGGAAATCGCGCTGCAGGGCGAGCAGCTCGGCTGCAAGGAGGCGCTGTTCTCCCTCGGCGAGCGACCGGAGCGGCGCTACGAGGAGTCGCGCGAAGCCCTTCGTCGCCTCGGCTACAGCACCACGATCGACTATCTGGTCGACGCCTGCCGGCTGGTTCTCGCCCGCACCTCTCTCATTCCGCATGTCAACGCCGGCGCGCTGAGCGAAGCCGAGATTGCGCGACTGCGTGAGGTTGCCGGCTCCATGGGCATGATGCTGGAGACGACGTCCAGGCGGCTGATGAAGCGTGGGATGGCGCACCACGCCTGCCCGGACAAGTCGCCGGCGCTGAGACTGCGCACCATCGAGGCGGCGGGCCGGCTCGGCGTGCCCTTCACCACCGGCATCCTGATCGGCATCGGCGAGACGTTCGACGAGCGTATCGAAAGCCTGGTCGCCATCGACCGCATCCACCAGCGCTACGGCAACGTGCAGGAAGTGATCGTCCAGAATTTTCGCGCCAAGCCGGGCACCGCGATGGCCGGATGGAGCGAGCCGACGCACGAGGACATGCTGCGGACCCTGGCGATGGCGCGGCTCGTCCTCGACCCGTCGATCAGCCTGCAGGCGCCGCCCAATCTCGACGACGCCTTCGATGACTATATCGGCTCGGGCATCAACGATTGGGGCGGCATCTCGCCACTGACCATCGACCACATCAACCCTGAGCGCGCCTGGCCCGAGCTCGCAGAGCTCTCCCGCCGTACAGCGGCGCAAGGCTACCGGCTGGTGGAACGGCTCACCGTCTATCCCGCCTTCCTCACCGCCGCCTCGCCGCTTGCCGCCGCTTTGTCGCGCCATGCCGCGGCCGATGGCTTCGCGCGCCACCAGATCGTGAGCTGATCTCGATGGTTCTTCCGCGCCCCACCGGCTTCGATCCCCTGCTTCCGCTCGAGGCTCGCCTCTCGGCGGCAAGCCCGGCCATCGCCCGCATCCTCGAAGCGGCCCTGTCGGGCCACGAGATCGGACGCGACGATGGCGAGGCGCTCTTTCACGCGGAGGGTTCAGATTTGGCGGCATTGCTGCGGGTCGCGGACGCCGTTCGGCGGCGACAGGTGGGCGACAAGGCCACCTTCGTGGTGGTGCGCAACATCAACTTCACCAACGTCTGCTACATGGCCTGCCAATTCTGCAATTTCGGCGTGCGCAAGGACGCGGCCAATGCCGAATGGCTGTCCTTCGACGAAATCGCCGATCGCGCCGAGGAGGCCTGGCGGCGCGGCGCCACCGAGGTCTGCATCCAGGGCGGGCTGCATCCTGACCTGCCGGCGGATTACTACCTCGGGCTCCTCGAGGCGGTGAAGCGTCGCGTCCCCGGCTTGCACGTGCACGCTTTCTCGCCGTTCGAGATCTGGTACGGCGTCCGCAAGAGCCGGTTGCCGCTCGCCGACTACCTGCTGAGGCTAAAGGATGCAGGACTAGGCTCCATGCCCGGCACGGCGGCGGAGATCCTCGACACCGAAATCCGCCTCCAGCTTACCCGCAACAAGCTGTCCGCCGAGGAGTGGGAAACCATCATCCGCGCTGCGCACCGCGTCGGCATCCGCAGCACCGCAACCATCATGTACGGCCACATCGACGGACCGGCTCACTGGGCGGCCCACATCGACCGCATCCGCGCCATCCAGAAGGATACCGGCGGTTTCACCGAATTCATCCCGCTGGGCTTCATCCACGAGCAGACCCGGCTCTATCGCGATCATCCCGATGCGCGCCCGGGTCCCACCGCTGCCGAAAGCCTGAAGATGCATGCCGTCGCAAGGTTGATGCTCGCCGGGCATATCGACAACATCCAGGCGTCCTGGGTCAAGCTCGGCCCCGAAATGGCGCACGCCATGCTTGCCTCAGGAGCGAACGATCTCGGCGGTACGCTGATGAACGAGAGCATCTCGCGCGCCGCAGGCGCCAGGCATGGCCAGGAGATCACATCCGCCGAGATGGTGCGCATCATCCGCGCCGCCGGCCGCATCCCCCTCCAGCGCAACACGCTCTACGGCGCCATCGAGGATTTTTCCGATCACGACCCGCCCGACGTCGCCCCACTCGTCCAGCGGCACTCGGAGGCCGATCCGCTGGACTTCCTCGACCGCCTGCCCGCGCACGTGCAGGCCGCTGAGTGACGATACCCTGCTTCCCGAAAAATGTCGTGCTCATCGCCGGCGGCGTCGGCGGAGCTCGCATGGCGGAAGGGCTGGCGCGGGCGCTGTCGCCGGGCTCTTTGACCGTGATCGCCAACGTCGGCGACGACGAGCAGTTTTATGGCATGCACGTCTCGCCCGACATCGATACGCTGATCTACACGTTGTCCAACCGCATCGACCGCAAGCAGGGGTGGGGCGTGGCCGATGACGGCGTGCGCGCGCTGGGCGTGCTCGATACGCTCGGCGCACCGGTCTGGATGAAGCTCGGCGATGCCGACTTCGGCCTGCACATCTGGCGCTCATGGCGGCTGGCGCAGGGCGCTACATTGAGCGACATCACAGAGGAGGCAGCACGCCGGCTTGGCGCGTCGGCGCGAGTTCTGCCCGCGACCGACGACGAGCTGAAGACCAAGATCCGGACCGACGACGGATGGCTGGATTTTCAGCAGTGGTTTGTCGGCAGGCGCTGCGAGCCAAGAGTTCACGAATTGCGATATCAGGGCGCCTCCGCCGCAAGGGCCAGTCCGGCGGCAGTGGCCGCCATCGCGGCGGCGGAGCTGATCGTCTTCGCGCCGAGCAATCCCCTGCTGTCGCTCGAGCCCATCATTGCCGTCGACGGCATCCGCAATGCCTTGGCGACAGCGCGCGCGACCCGCATCGGCATTTCCCCCTTGATCGGCGGAAAGGCCGTCAAGGGTCCGCTTGCCCGGCTCATGGCCGATCTCGGGTTGACCGCCTGCGCGGAGAGCGTCGCGAAGCGCTACGCCGGGCTGCTCCAGGCCTTCGTCGTCGATTCCTCCGACGGCGCCCAGGCTGACAGCTTGCGCAAGACGGGGCTTGCCGTGCTGGAGACCGACATTCTCATGCGCGACCCCGCCGATGCCGAGCGGCTGGCCGCCGAAGTTCTCGGCTGGGGGGCCGCGAACCTCGCCAACGACAACATACGGAGCAGGTCATGACGGTCGCGGTCGCCATCCTCATGAAGGATCCGACGGATGCGAAGTCGCGTCTCAATTCGGCGCTGGGCGACGACGCGCGCGAGCGCTTGGCCCTGCTCCTCTTCGAGAACACGCTGCGCTTCTTCCTGCGCGTCCATGCCGGCAAGCCGATCGGGGTTGTAACCAGTTCGGGCCGGGTGGGGATGCTCGCCACGCAGCAAGGCGCGACTGTCATCGCCGATCGTCCAGGCGGCGACATCAATGCCGCAGCGACCTACGCGGTCGACTGGGCGAACGGGATCGGCGCGGCCTCCCTGCTCATCATCCATGCGGACATCCCGACGCTTGTCGATGACGAGCTCTCGTGCCTGCTGCGCGCCGGCGAGCGCCGTTCGGTGATCATAGGCGCGTCGCGTGATGGCGGAACCAATGCGATGCTCCTGACGCCACCCGATGCAATCCCGTTCCACTACGGCAGCGGCTCGGCGCGCTCCCATCAGTCGGCCGCAAGAAAGCTCGGGCGCTCCTGCGAACGATTGCTCCTGCCTCATCTCTCGAGGGACATCGATACGCCGAACGATCTCGCCGCTCATCTCGCCAGCGGCGCAGCCCGCCCACCTGCCCCGGGATCAGTGACGGCGTTCGCCGTCGCAGGCGTGCCGGAGATCGAGGCGGGCGACGACATCGGGCGTCTGATTGCGGACGCGCTCTCACGGATCGGCGTCAGCCTGCATCGTCACGACATCGTCGTGGTGGCGCAGAAGGTCGTCTCCAAGAGCGAAGGGCGTCTCTTCGCGGAAGCCGCCTTCCACCCCTCGGAAAGGGCGTTGGAACTGGCAGAGGCGATCGGCAAGAACCCCGGCAAGGTTGAAGCCATCCTGTCTGAATCCAGCGAGGTGCTGCGCGCGCGTCGCCAACCGCCGGATGGGCTGCTGATCACCCGCCACCGCCATGGCTGGATCTGCGCCAATGCCGGGATCGACGAATCCAACCTTGGCGACGGTCGCGAGGGGATACTCCTGCTTCTGCCGGAGGATCCCGATGCCAGCGCACGCGCGATCCGCGCCAGCCTCGAGACCCGGTTCGGCGACCCCATCGGCGTAATCGTCAGCGATACGTTCGGCCGGCCCTGGCGCAATGGTCTGGTCAACATCGCCATCGGCGTGGCCGGCGTGCCGGCTCTGGTCGACTGGGCGGGGCGACAGGACGCCTATGGTCGCGACCTCAAGGCAACGCTGCCGGCATTCGCCGACGAGGTCGCCGCGGCGACCGGTTTGCTCATGCCGAAAGACGCCGGCCTGCCGGTTGTGGTGATCCGTGGGCTCGACTGGACGGATACGCCTACGGCGAGCGCGCGCGACGTGCTGCGACCCCTGGATCAGGAGCTGTTCCGGTGAAAGCCGCGCTTCGCAATCCCCGGTTGCCTGCAGGTTCAGAAGGCGGGAAGGAAGCCGGCTGACGGCTCCACGTCATCCCTTACGGAGGACAGAAAGTTGGCGCACTCCACATCCGAAACGGCCGGAACGAGATCAAAGCGCCGGGCATTTTCTATCGCCCTGCGAGGCGATCCGGCTACCTTCAAGACCTTCATCGGCAATTCCGACGAGCTTGGTTTCTCCGGCGTCTGGACCCAGGATTCCTTGATGCCCACGAATTTCTCGCTCGATCCGCTGCATCAGCTTTCCTACGCGGCAGCCGTGTCCGACAGGATGCGGCTCGGCATTTCCGTGCTGTTCTCCGGCTACCGCAATCCGGCGGTTCTGGCCCGCGATCTCGCCACGATCGACCAGCTTTCGGGCGGCAGGCTGAGCGTTGGCATCGGCATCGGCAACGCCTACCATCGCCCTCGCCTCGCCTCGCTCGGGATCGACACGGACCGGCCGGCGATCCGTCTCGTCGAGGGGATCGGCGTCATGCGCGCGCTGTGGAGCCAGGAGGAAGCGGCGTTTCACGGCGAGATCTATTCATTCTCCGGCATCCGCTCGCAGCCGAAGCCGATCCAGCTCCCCGGACCGCCGATCCTCATCGGCGCGCGCAGCGAACCGGCGCTGCGCCGCGCTGTTTCGATCGCTGACGGCTGGACCGGCGCGGCAATGATCCCGCCCGAGCAACGCCAGGCCGAACTGGCGATCCTGCACGACGAGTTGAAAGCGACAGGCCGCGACCCCGCATCCTTCAAGATCGCGGTCAATGTCTATGTCGCTGTCGAGCCGGACCGCGAACATGCCCGCACCCGTGTGCAGGAGATTCTGTCGGCCGGCTTCAGGTCCAACCCCGTCTACGACGCCGACGACATGGCGCAACGCGTTGCCGTCTACGGTCCGGTCGAGGAATGCGCCGAAGGTCTCCGCAAGATCCTCGACGAGGGTGTGGACGAGATCGTCCTGCACCCGATGTATGACCATCTCAATCAGCTCGAGAGGCTGGCGCGGGCCGTGGAGCTGGTCGACGCGTCCTGAGGCAGGCACTGGCGGCGCGGTGCCGGGAACACTTCCGCTTCCCCCGGTCGACCGCTGCCGCACCGTCTGTTCAGGCTGGCTGCGTGGCGCTCTCGAGGCCGGTGATGGCGATGCCCGCGCCCGCAACCTTGTACTGGCGGTTGATCCAGATCAGCACCGAGGTCAGCGCCTCGGCCGCGGCCGAATTGGCCAGCGCGCCGCCGCCAATGCCGCGCGTTGCGACCACGCCGGCAAGTTCGATCACCGCGTTGCGCGCGTCCTTGTCGTCGCTGAACACCAGCACGTCGCACTCGACGCGCCCCCCGGCATGGAGCTTGGAGGCCCCGACATTGTGGAAGGCGGAGACGACACGCACGCCCTCACCCAGCAGGCGCTGCGCGATCTGCGCCGCCGACCCGCCGCTCGGAAGCTGCACGGTCGAGACCTTGGGCGGCGCCAACGGCACGGCGGCATCCACCACGATCTTGCCTTGCACCACCGGCCTGAGCTCCTTGATCGTCTCCTCATGACTGGCGAACGGGACGGCGATCACCACGATGTCGGCCGCTCTGGCGGCGCCGACGTTGTCGTCGCCCATCACGCCGTCGCCAAGCGCCCGCGCGGCGGTCACAGCCTTGTCGCGCGAGCGCGAACCGATCACGACCTTGTAGCCTGCCGCCGACCAGCCTTTCGCCAGACCGGAACCGAGATCGCCGGTTCCACCGATGATGGCGATGGTTGGCTTTGACGTATCGGACATGTTGTTCGCGCTCCCCCACGGCGTTGGCGCGGCGAGGCTATCAGCCGCGTTCGGACTTGTAACGATTTTCAACTCGAGCGGCCCGCCGCAGCACGACAGCCCACTCGAAGATCCACCGTTTACACCGCATTAAAGCTACAATTCTGCGCTTATCGCAATAAACTTACCAAAAATATGTTGAATCGAGCATTTCATGGTGCAATATGGCTGAGGGAGCAACCCGAGGGGAAAACATCATGTCAGGAACCAGCAGACGCAGGCTTTTGCAGACATTGGGTATGACATTGGCAGCCACCACCGTCGCCTCGCGCACGATGGCTGAGTTCACGCCCGCAGCCCGATACCCTGATAGTGTCGTAAGGGCGCTCGATCCGAGCTTTTCGAAGTACATCGTCTTTTTCGCCGCGGTGGAACAACTCTACACCGGCGGCATGCGGTACACCGAAGGTCCGGTCTATTACGGCGACGGGCGGTTCCTTCTGTGGACCGACATTCCGAACAACCGCATCATGAAATGGGAGGAGTCCAGCGGCGCGGTCACCGTCTTCCGCGAACCTTCCAACTATGCCAACGGACTGATACGCGACCGTCAGGGGCGGCTGATCTCCGCCGAGCACGGCCGCAAGTTGACGCGCACCGAGTATGACGGCTCGATCAGTGTGCTGATGGACAGTTTCGAGGGCAAGCTCCTCAACTCGCCCAACGACGTCGTTGTCGCCACCGATGACGGCATCTGGTTCACCGATCCGCCCTTCGGCATCGGCGGCAACTACTCCGGCGTCAAGGCGAAGTCGGAGCTGCCGAACAATGTCTATCGGCTCGACGCTTCCAGCGGCGCAGCAACCGTCGCCGCCAGCGACGTCAAGGCGCCGAACGGCCTGTGCTTCTCGCCCGACGAGAAGTTGATGTACATCGTCGATTCCGGCTCGAAGCCGGTGACGATCCGCGTCTACGACGTCTCCGACGACAAGAAGGCGCTGTCGAACGGCCGGGTCTATTTCACCTGCGGCGAAGGTGAGGCGCCCGACGGCATCCGTTGCGATGTCGACGGGAATGTCTGGGCTGCCTATGGCGCGGTCAAGGAAGGCTGGGACGGCGTCCTGGTGATCAACCCGGAAGGCAAGGCAATCGGCCATATCGGCCTGCCGGAACGGGCGGCCAACCTCTGCTTTGGCGGCCCCAAGCGCAACCGGCTCTTCATCGTGACCGGCCGGTCGCTCTATTCTCTCTATGTCAACACACAGGGTGTGCCGGGCGCATGATCGCGCGCGCACGCAGCATCATGAGGAGCAGGACTTGACGGATCGAGACCAGTTCGAGGCGAGAAAGCCACTCGTGTCCACGTGGCGGCTCGCCAGCCACAAGCAGGAGGACATGGAGACCGGCGCCATCACCTATCCGCGCGGCGCCAATCCGCGTGGCCTCGTCACCTATACCGATGATGGACGCTTCTCGATCCTCAATGTCCCGGGCGAGCGGGAGGCGCCGAAGGGTCTCTCGCCCACCGACCAGGAGGCGCTCGCGCTGTTCAGGGGATTGACTGCCTATGCGGGCAGCTATGTCGTGACCGGCCCCGACACGCTCATCCACCGCACCGAAATTTCCTGGAATGAAGCCTGGGCGAACACCGACCAGCCGCGCCGCTTCAGGATCGACGGCAACACGCTGACGCTGATTGCAGGCCCCTCAAACAATCCCTGGGACGGCCGCGTCGTGCGCGCGACCCTGACCTGGGAGCGTATCGTCTCTGAATAGCCATTCGGACAGTCTGCGGGCTTCTCGGAAGAAGCGCGAGGTTTCAACCGCCTCACGCTTTTTCTTTACGTGGAAGATGCGGCTCGCCCCTCGTCAACCCCTCAGCGGATGGTGGCACGCGACCTCGCGCCCGTCGACACGCGAGAGCATTGGGGACTGGGCCTTGCAGGCTTCGTTCGCAAAGGCGCAGCGCGGGTGGAACGAGCATCCGGGCGGCGGCGAGACGGGGCTGGGAAACTCGGCGTTGAGCGCCAGTTCCGGCAAGCCCTTGCCCTGCTTCGGCAGAAGCATGGCGCGCAACAGTTCCCGCGTATAGGGGTGCCGCGGCCGGCTGAAGATCGCATCGGTTTCGCCGATCTCCACGACGCGGCCGAGATACATGACCGCCACGCGGTCGGCGAGATGGCTGACCACCGCAAGGTTGTGGCTGATCAGCACCATCGTCAGATTGAAGGTCTGGTGCAACTCGCTCAGCAGATTGAGAATCTGCGACTGGACGGAGACGTCGAGCGCCGATGTCGGCTCGTCGCACACTAGTATCTTCGGTTCGCCGATGAGTGCTCGGGCGATTGCCACGCGCTGGCGCTGGCCGCCCGACAACTGCACGGGATAGGCATGCGCGAGATAGCGCGGCAAGCCGACGGCGTCCATCATGCGGCTGACCGCCGCCGCGCGCGAGCGCGCATCGCCCCATTTCTGTATCTCGAGCGGCGCGGCGATCGCCGCCGAAACCGTCACGCGCGGGTTGAGCGATGAATAGGGATCCTGGAAGATCGGCTGGATCAGCTTTGCCCGCTCGCGCGGTTGAAAGGCGGAAATCGCGCGCCCGCCGATCCTCACCTCGCCTTCGGTTGGCGCCTCTATCCCGAGGAGAAGCCGGGCGAGCGTGGACTTGCCGCAGCCCGATTCCCCGACCAGGCCGAGAATCTCGCCCTCGGCGACATCCAGTTCGACGCCGCGCAACGCCTTCAGCACCGCCGCCTTCCTGAAGGGCGAGCCCGGATTGAGCACATAGGACCGCTGGACGTCCCTGACAGCGACGAAACTCATGCCGGTTGTACCTCCCTGTCCCGGCGATGGCCGGGCACCGCGCTGCCGACAAGCCTGCAGCGCGTCGCGCGTCCGTCGGCAAGGACGCTGAGCGGAACCCTGCCCTCGCGGCACACAGCTTCGGCGCGCGGGCAGCGATCGACGAAATTGCAGGCTGATAGCTCGCCGATCGGACGCGGCACGACACCGGGAATACAGCCGAGCGTCTGTCTCCGGCCCGTTTCCCCTGGCGTCGGGATGCAATCGAGGAGCCCTTGCGTGTAGGGGTGGCTGGGGCTGCCCAGGATCGCGTCCGCAGCTCCCGCTTCGACCACCTCGCCGCCATACATGACAGCGATGCGGTCGGCGATGCCGGCGACCACGCCGAGATCATGGGTGATGACGACGAGGCCCACCGAAGTCTCTTTCTGGAGATCGGCCAGAAGCTTCAGGATCTGCGCCTGGATCGTCACGTCGAGCGCCGTCGTCGGCTCGTCCGCGATGATCACGTCCGGCTGGCAAAGCAACGCGGTGGCGATCATCATGCGTTGCCTGAGGCCGCCGGAGAGCTGGTGCGGATACTGGCCGAGCCTGTCGCCCGGTGCGGAGATGCCGACACGCGCGAGCATGTCGGCGATCGCCCGGGGATTGGCGCTTTCAGGCCGGTGCCAGCGCACGATCTCTGCGATCTGATCCCCCATCCGGTAGCAAGGATCGAATGCGGTCATCGGATCCTGGAACACCATCGCGATGCGCCGGCCGCGGATCTGGCGCCATTGCCTCACCGACAGTCCAAGCAGCGAGGCGCCGTCGAAATCGATCCGTTCAGCGGATAGGATGGCATTGCGCGGCAGCAGGCCAAGGATCGCCTGCGCCATCATGCTCTTTCCGCAACCGGATTCGCCGACGATCGCCAGCGTCTCGCCCCGCCCCACCGAAAGGTCGACGCCGCGCACGGGATGCAGCAATCCGCCATGGGTCGGGATGGAGATCTTGAGTCCACGGACATCGAGAAGTGGTGCCATGCTCACGCCTTTCCGTCCGGGGCTGTGACATCGCGCAGGGCGTCGCCAAGGAGATTGATCGACAGCACGAGCGCTGCCAGCGCCACCCCGGGAATGGCGATCAGCCAGGGCCGGAACAGGAACTGGCTCTTGGCTTCAGCGATCATCAACCCCCACGACGTCAGCGGCGGCAGCACACCGAGCCCGAGAAAGGACAGTGTCGATTCCAGCAGGATGGCGCGGGCAAGCTCGAGCGTGCACACCACGATCAGCGGCGCGGTGATGTTGGGCAGCAGCTCGCGCAGGACGACGCGCGGCGTCGATGCGCCGAGCGCCCGCGCCGCAGTGATGAAGTCGCGACTGGCAAGCTGCTGCGTCGTCGCGCGGGTGACGATCACCAGCCGGTCCCACATCAGCCCGCCGATGACGAGGACCAGCAGCGGCAGCGACTGGCCGAGCACGGCGACGGCAACCAGAGCCACCAGCACCACGGGCAAGGTCAGCCTCACCGTCAGGATGAAGTTGACGACAAGATCCACCGTGCCGCCGAAGTAGCCGGCGGCCACGCCGAGCGTTACCCCGATCAGCGTCGAGAGCAGGATGGTCAATACGCCGATCAGCAGCGAGATGCGCCCGCCATGCAGAAGCAACGCAAGGTAGTCGCGGCCGAGGTGATCGGTGCCGAGGGGATGCGCCCAGGCGCCCTGCGCGTGCCATATCGGTGGCGCCAGCCGGAGCGCCAGATCCTGCGTGGATGGATCGGCCCCCGTGACGAGCGGTGCGAAGACGATCGCGATCAGGATGACGCCGAGCATCACGCTGCCCATCCAGAAGCCGGAATGACCGAGCGCGCGCCGGACCGCCAGCCGCCCTGGCGACAGGATTCGTTTCCCCTCGTCCGCGGCCGCCGTCTCGTAGGTCGCCATGTCGGAGCCATTCTCCACGGTCGCGCTCATCAGACTTTGATCCTCGGATCGAGTGCGGCATTGAGAAGATCGCCGAGAAGGGCGAGCACCGCGTAGGTAGCGGCGACGATCAGGAGGATCGCCTGGATGACCTCGACGTCGTAGCGGCGGATCGACAGCCATGCGAGGTTGCCGATGCCATCCATCGAAAACACCGCTTCGATGACAACCGAGCCGCCGAGCATGTAGCCGAATTGCACCGTCGCCACCGCGACGACCGGAATGATGGCGTGCCTCAAGCCATGCCGCACGATTGTCTGCCACGCTGAAAGGCCGTACGCGCGCGCCGTCTTGACGTGATCGGATTGCAGCACGTCGATCATGCCCGAGCGGGTGAGCCGCATGATCGCGGGCGAGGCATAGTAGCCGAGCGCCACCGCCGGAAGGATGTAGTGGGTGAAACTGGAATTGCCCGAGATCGGCAGCCAGCGCAGCATCACGCCGAACACGAAGATCAAGGCGATAGCTGACAGGAAGGATGGCATCGACTGGCCGGTCACCGAGATGATCAGCGCCGCGCGGTCGATCAGCGAATTGGGCCGGAGCGCCGCGATCACGCCGAGCGGGACGGAAAGGACGACCGCGAAGAACAGGGCGAACACGCCGAGCTTCGCCGTCACGGGCAGATGCTCCGCCAGCACCGGCGCCACGTCCATCTTCAGATAGTTGGATCGGCCTAGATCGCCTTTCAGCACATCGCCCATCCACTGCAGGTACTGTTCGTGGAAGGGACGATCGAAGCCGTAGATGCCTCTGATCGCCTCGATCTGCTCAGGCGTCGCGCGCTCGCCGGCCATGGCGACCGCCGGATCGCCGGCAAGATGGACCAGCGAAAAGGACAGGATCGACGTCACCAGGAGGACCAGAGCGGTCACGCCGAGACGTTTTGCTATGAATACCAACAATTCCGTACTCCGAAGCCTGAAACGCCACGATCGCAGCGCATCTGCGCCCGATGCGGCCCGGCCGGCGAAGCGACGCCGGCCGGGAGAGCGGGATGAAGGGTCAGCCCGTCATTTCCACTTCGCGAGATAGAAGTGGGCGATCTCGTCGGGCGTCACCTCGTAGCCGAGTTCCTTCGAGAAGGCGTAGCCGCGGCCGTAGGTGTAGAGCGGGATATAGTAGGCCTGGTCGGCGATCCGCTTCAGCGCCTCGGCGTAGAGTTCGTTGCGCTTCTGCGGGTCCATGGAGGTGTCCGCCGCCTCGAGTATCTTCTTCACTTCCTCGTCGCGCGCGTAGTCGTCGACGCCGAACCTGAAGTAGAGGCTGACCGAAGCAGAGGCGTCCATCATGCCCTGCGATCCCCAGGTCAGATGCGCGAGCGGCATCTTGCCCTCGATGACCAGCGGGCGTAGCGCGACGTTCTGGATGAACTGGAAGTCCGGTTCGATGCCGACGGCTCGGAAATAGGCGAGAACCGCCTCCGAGTAGCGCTTGTCGCGATAGGCGTAGAAGGGCAGTTTCAGCCCGTCCTTGAAGCCCGCCTCGGCCAGCAGCGCCTTGGCCTTTTCGGGATTGTACTCGTATTGCGTGACATCCTCGGTGCAGCCCACCTGCGCGGCGTAGCACATGGATTTGAGCACGCTTGCCGAATTCCCGACGAGTTTTGCCAGCGCCTCGCGGTCGATGGAATGGGCGATCGCCTGCCGCACCTTCACGTCCTTGAGCGGCGTGTCGCCCGAGCGGCCGGCCGCGTCGAGCGCGAGGAAGGCCATGCGGGTGGTCGAAGCCGCGCTGACGGTGATGTTGTCGTAGGCGGAGAGCTGATCCATGTTCTCCGGCGGCACGCCCCAGATCCAGTCGACCGAGCCAGCGAGAAGTTCGGCCAGCTGCGCCTCGCTGTCGCTGATCGTTCGATAGACGATCTTGCCGATCTGCGGCTGCCCCTTCGGGCTGTCGGCAGGATAGTCCGGGTTCTTCTCCCAGGTCGCCGAACGGCCCGGCTCGAAGTCGGTCATCTTGTACGGGCCGGCGCAGACCGGCAGAACCGCACCCCAGTCGCGCCGCGTCTTGTCGCCGGCCTGCACCTCGGGCGCCGAATCCCAGTGGCCGGAGGGATAGACCGGCGTGTTGCCCGAGAGATATTCGAGCGCGGCGGGCGTCGGCGCCTTGGCATGGATGCGCACCTTGTGCGGCCCGATCGCCTCGGCGCTTTCCATCCAGTCGACGGTGAGGCGCACGTTGATGCCGCTATCCGGCTTGATGACATGGTTGAACGTATAGGCGACGTCCTCGGCGTCGAGGTCGGTTCCGTCAGTGAACTTGATGCCCTCGCGCAGCTCCACGTCGAGCGTCTTGTCGTCCGACCAGGCGTATGACTTGGCAAGAAGCGGCTTGTATTCATTGGTTTTCGGATCGCGGAACATCAGCGAGTCACAATTGTAGAGCGACGCGATCACGACCTCGCGCAGTCCCTGGTAGTAGATATCGAACGTGTCGATTTCCGTGCCGGTCGCCCAGGTCAGCGTATCGTCTGCCTTGTTCGCCCGGCTCTCCGTCGCCGAGCCGGCGACGGCCGCCGCACACATGGCGGCATATGCAATAAGTCTGCGCATTGGTTTCCTCCCAGAATGCGGAACGGACGCTGGCCGTCCGGCTCTCCCCGCCAGATACGGCCCTCCGCTCCCTTACGGTCCTGCCCTTTCCATGTTTCGCGCCGCCTCGTAGCCCTCCGCAACGCCCCACCTAACAATCTTGCCAAATCGCCCAAAATTGTCAATTGATTTTGCGTATTCAGCCATATGACGGCACTAATAATAACGATTCAGCACCACGCACATCTACTGGACCCTTGTGCGGCTTCATCGGGGAACTAGGCCTCCTACAGGCGTCCGCGTCAGGCTGGCCGGGCAGCGACGAGATCTGCCTCGATCTTCCAGTCCGCGAGCGCCAGACCTGCGACGACGACCGCCGTGGTTGCCGGAGGATTGCCGTCGAAATACCTGTTGCGCAGACCGGCATAGGTGATGATGTCTTCCGCCTTCAGGCAGTAGGCGGTGATCTTGACCACGTCGGAGAATTCCATTCCCGCCGAAGCGAGGATCATGCGGAAATTCTCCATCATCTGCTCGGTCTGGCCTTCGAGCGTATCGGGAAGGGTTCCGTCCGGGCGAACTCCGACCTGGCCGGCGACATAGAGCCGGCGGGCGCCATCGGGCACCTCGACGCCGTGCGAGTAGAGGTTCTGCGTCGGCGGGGCCATGCCGGCAGGGTTGTGGCGGATGTTCTTCGTCATCATAGCCTCCGTTCCGGTTCCGGGTCGCGCATTCGGCGGCCCGGATGCATGTTTCACCTATGAAGCCTCGGCCTTGTGCCGCTGGCCATCGACGAGAAGCGGTCGATAGGGCGCGCCCTGCCAGATCGCGGGGTCCGCGCCGCGATACTCCGGAGGGAAAGGCATCTTCACGCCAAGCCGCTCGGCGGCGTGCCAGACCCAGCGCGGATCCTCGAGGAAACCGCGGGCGATGGCGACCATGTCGGCCTGTCCGGTCGCCAAAGCTTCTTCCGCGAGGAACGGGTCGACGATCATGCCAACCCCCATGACCGTCATTCCGGTCGCACGGCGAACCGCCTCCGCATGGGGGAGCAGGTAGCCGGGCGACGCCAGAAAACGCTGTCCGCCGGCGAGCGAACCGACGGAGATGCAGACATAGTCGTAGCCGAGTGCCTTCAATCCGCGGGCGAAGGCGATCGTGTCGTCAATCGTCGCGCCGTCCGGAAGGCCGTCGGGCCCGTTGATGCGCACTCCAAGGATCCTGTCGCGGGGCCAGGCGGCACGCAGCGACGCGGCGACGCGCAGAGGAAAGCGCAGGCGGTTTTCGCGGCTGCCGCCATAGTGATCCGCGCGTTTGTTGACGAGCGGCGTCACGAACTGGTGCAGCAGGTAGCCGTGCGCGGCGTGAAGCTCGACCACATCGAGGCCGATGCGGTGGGCGCGCCGCGCAGCATCGACAAAAGCCGTCTCGACGCGGTTCATCCCGGCTTCGTCGAGCGACGCCGGGACGGGGTGGCGATCGTCATAGGCGATCGCCGATGACGAAACCGTCCGCCATTCCCCCTCCCCCGGCAAAAGGCCGTGACCGCCCTCCCACGGGAGATGGCTCGATCCCTTGCGTCCGGCATGACCGAGCTGGATGCCGACCGGCATCCGCCCGACCGACTTGAACGTGGAGACGACGCGCGCCAGCGCACGCTCAGTGTCATCGCAGTAAAGTCCCAGGCAGCCCGGCGTGATCCGCCCCTCGCGCTCGACGCCGGTCGATTCGATCATCACCATCCCGGCATTCGACAGGGCAAACTGGCCAAGATGGACCATATGCCAATCGCGCGCCGATCCGTCGGTCGCGCGATATTGGCACATCGGCGACACGACCACGCGGTTCTGCAGTGTGATGCCGCCGAGTGTGATCGGTGAGAAGAGCCTCGACACGGTCACGCGGTCCTGATCCACACTGCCTTGACGTTCAGATAGTCGTCGAACTGGGCAATGCCGGATTCGCGTCCGTATCCGCTCATCTTGTAGCCTCCGAATGGCATGGCGGGATCCATCATCTGATAGCAGTTGATCCACACCGACCCTGCACGAATATTGTTCGCAAGGTAGTGAGCCTTGCTCACGTCACGGGTCCACACGCCCGAACCGAGGCCGAATTGCGTGTCGTTGCCGCGCTTCGCAGCCTCCTCGATCGAGGAGAACGGCATGGTGCCGACGACGGGGCCGAATATCTCCTCCCGAACGATGCGCATCTCGGGCTTCACGTCGCGGAACACCGTCGGCGGCACGAAATAACCCTTGTCGCGGCCATCGTCGGTCAGGCGTTCGCCGCCGGAAATCACCTTCGCGCCCTCCTGGCGGCCGAGAGCGAGATAGCCGGTGACGCGGTTGAGCTGCTTCTCCGACACGAGCGGGCCGATCTGCGTCTCCGCTTCGAGCGCGCTGCCGACCCTCAGTGTCTTGGCGTAGGCCGCCAGCCTCTCGTTGAACTCGTCGTAAATCTTGTCCTCGACCAGCAGGCGCGTTCCGGCCGAGCAGACCTGGCCCGTATTGCCGAAGCAGGCCATGGCCGTGCCCGGCACGGCGAGATCCATGTCTGCGTCGGCAAAGACGATGTCCGGCGACTTGCCGCCCAGTTCGAGCGTAACGCGCTTCAGATTGCCGGCCGATGCCATCAGAATCTTCTGGCCGGTCTCGACCGAACCGGTGAATGCGATCTTGTCGACGCCGGGATGTTCGGCGAGCGCCGCGCCCGCAACGCTGCCGGAGCCGGTGACGATATTGACGACGCCGTCAGGTATGCCGGTCTCGCAGAGCAGTTCCGCGAGGCGGATCGCCGAGAGCGAGGCTTCCTCGGACGGCTTGTAGACGGCCGTGCAGCCGGTCGCGAGGACCGGTCCGAGCTTCCAGATCCACGACACCATCGGCCCATTCCAGGGTACGATCGCACCGACCACGCCGACCGGCTCCTTGCGGGTGAAAGTCGAGAACTCGCCGCCAAGCATCGAATTCTCGATCGTCTCGCCGTGGATCGCGGTCGTCATGCCGGCATAGTAGCGGAGCAGGCTCAGCACCCGCCGGCGCGCGTTGTTGCGCCGCGTGATCGGCTCGCCCATTTCCATCGCATCGATAAGGGCGAACTCCTCGAAATTGCGGTCGACGAGGTCGGCCAGCTTGAGGATGATGTCCTGCCGGTCGTACGGCTTGAACTTCCGCCACGGACCCTCGTCAAAGGCGTAGCGCGCCGCAACGACGGCGCGGTCGATATCCTCCCGGCCGGCTTCCGCGATCCTCGCGATCACCTCGCCGGTCGAGGGGTTGACCGTCTCGAACGTCTTGCCGGAGACCGCTTCGACCCATCTTCCCCCGATGAGGAGCCTCTTCGGACCCGTCGTGAGGAAGGCAGGAAGGGTTTTTGCCATGACGTTCATCGTTTCGGTCTCCTGATCGTGAGCGTCCCGGGGGCGCCGATGGATGGTTGGGGCCATGGCCCGATTTGCCGACGGTTCAGCTTTTCACCGAGCCGGCGGTCAGCCCCTGCACCATGTATCGCTGGAAGATGAGAGCAAGCAGGGCCGCCGGCAGCGCTGAGATGAAGCCGGAGGCGGCGATGATCGCGTAGTCGATATTGGCCTGGCCGAGCATGCCCGCGATCGCCGGCGGCAGCGTGGTCATGCCACGCTTGGAATTGAGCACCTGGGCGACCAGGAATTCGTTCCAGGCCAGAACGAACGTGAAGGCGCCTGCCGCCACGAAGCCCGGCCCCGAGATCGGCACGATCAGCTTCACGAAGACCTGGAACCGCGTGCAGCCGTCGACGAGGCCGCTCTCCTCCAGCTCGCGCGGGATCGTCTCGAAATAGCTCTTCATGATCCAGATCGTGAACGGAAAGGTGAAGGAGCAGTAGGCGATCGTCAGCCCGGTCAGCGAGTTCTGCAGCCCGACCTGTCTCAGCATCAGGAACAGCGCCGGGATCAACACGACGACCGGCAACATGCGCGTGAAGAGGACGAGGTAGAGGGACAGGCTCATCGCCCGGGAGCGGTGGCGGGCATATGCATAGCCGGCGGCGGAGCCGAAGACGATGTTGATCGCGGTCACCGCGAATGCCACGATGAAGGAATTGGAGAGCGAGGCGATGACCAGCCGCGCCTGATCGGCATGGTCGAACTCGGTCAGGCCGAGGATCTTCTGATAGTTCTCCAGGGTCGGATTGACCGGCAGGAGCGGCGTCGGCATGGCCATCAGGTCGCGCTGGTAGCTGATCGAGGTGATGAACAGCCACAGGAACGGCCCCATCAGCCAGATCGCGACCAGGGCGGCGAGCGCATAGATCCCGAGCCCCGAGGCGATCCTTGGAGCGAGCGGGCGGCGGTAGTTGGCGACGACGGCGGCCATTCTCTACTCCGCCTGGAATTTCGCCAGGATCAGCCGCTGGTAGACGACCGTCAGCACCACGCACATCAGCGTGAGCGTGAACAGGATCGCCGTTCCGGGACCGAACTGGAAAAAGCTGAAGGCCGTGCGGTAGCCGAGCCAGGAAACCGTGGTGGTATCGTTGCCCGGTCCGCCGAAGGTCATGACGAAGATCAGGTCAAGCATCAGGAAGCCGTTCACCGTCGACAGGACCAGCACGAGGAACATCATCGGCCTGAGCGACGGCAACGTGACGTGCCAGAGCTTGCGCCAGAAACCTGCGCCATCCACCTCGGCCGCGGCGTAGAGATCCTTCGGGATCGACTGGAGGCCGGCAAGGAAGAGCACGGTGGCGAAAGGCGCCTGGTTCCAGACATACACGAGGACCAGCGTGTTGAGCGCCGAGAAGCCGTTCTTGAAGAAGGCGATGTAGCCGTCGATCAGTCCGAGTCGGTGCATCACGGCATTCAGCGCGCCGAAATCGGATGACAGCATGCCCAACCACAGCAGCCCCACGACGACGCGCGACATCGACCAGGGGATCAGCAACGCTGCCCTGAGCAACGGCCGGCCGAAGAATTCGGTGTTGAGCACCAGCGCCATGGCCAGCCCGATCACCGTCGCCTCGATGACGAAGGCCGCGACGAAATAGACGGTGCGCCACAGCGCGTCCCAGTAGAGCGGATCTCCCGCGAGCTCGCGGTAATTGGCCAGCCCGACAAATTTGTAGAGCGGCAATGTCACGCCGAGGAAATCGAGGCTCGGACCCGAGGTGTCGAGCAGGTCGACTTCGGCGAAGCTCAGCCAGATCGAATAGATGAGCGGAAAGAACACGACGGCGAAGATCACCGTCAGCGCCGGCAGGATCAGCAGCGTCGCGAATCCACCCTGCGAATTCGCGTAGAGATGGAAGCGGCGGGCAAGTCCGCCGCTTCCCTTCGCGCCCGCACGCAGCGGCGCCCTCGTCCTGTCGCGTTGCGCAATTTCGGCCATCGGCCGCTCTTTCCCCTTGGTTTTGCTAACGGATCGAGCGATGCGGCCGCATCAGGCGAGCGAGCTGTAAAGGTCGGTCATTGCCTTGATCGTGTCCGGCACCGTGGCCTTCTTTCGGATCATGTCGTGCATGATCGGAACGACCTTCGTGTCGTATTCCGGATACCAGGCTTCCTTGAAGGCGTTGATGACCTTGCCCTTGGCCGCCTGCTGCTTGAGGATCTCCGGATCGACCCAGGTGTCGGTCGATGCGATCACTGCCGGGTCCTCGTAGAAGGACGGATACGGGTTCTGCACGCCGGACGAGATCGCCCACTCCTTCTGGACATGCCAGTCGCTGTTCAGGTTGGCGCCGAGAAAGCGCATCAGCTTCCAGGCGCTGTCGAGCGCCTCGGTCTTGGCGTTGAGGACATACGAGTCCGTCCAGGCATAGGTGTCACCGGTCTTGCCCGGATAAGGCGTGATGCGCGCCTTCTTGCCGGCGAGTTGCGACTGCTTCTCGTCGGTGGCCGTGTCCTGAAGGTAATTGCAGTGATTGGAATGGAAGGCGTACTTGCCGGTGAACATCATCCGGTGCGTATCGGTCGATGAGGCCTGGGTGAAGATTTCCGGCGTGACGAGCTCAAGCTCGTACATCTTCTGCCACCGCTCCATCACATGGGCGACGCCGTCCTGGTCCGCCTGAAGCTTGTTGGCGTCGTCGAACAGGGCCACGCCCTCCGCGAAGCAGTCGCTCAGGAATTGCGGATTTGTGCCGGTCTGCGTCGGATTCCAGTTCGGCAGCATCGGATATTCCGAGATGCCGTCCTTCTTCAGCTTGACGCACTGCTCGATGATCTCGTCCCAGCCTGCGCCCGGCTTCTCGAAACCCGCCTGCTTCAGCATCGGGTCGTTGTACATCATGATGAAATAGGCCGAGTAGTAGGGCAGCGCGATCACGTGCTTGCCGTCCTTGCTCGTCAGGCTCGAAAGCGCCGCCGGCAGCATCGCCGACTTGATTTCCTCAAACCCTTCAAGATCTTCAAGATTGCGGATCATGCCCCGCTCGAACCAGCGCTGCCGGTTGTTGTGCGTGCAATACATGACATCGACGATGTCGCCCGCGAAGAAGCGCTGCTCCAGCGTCGGGTGGAAGGTCGGCCAAGGCAGCGTCGAATAGTCGACGTCCTCGGCGTACTTCTGGTTGAACATGTCGATATAGGCCTGGACCATGTCCGGGCGGAACGTCCAGCCCACGAGCGCGATCTTCGGCGCGGCGCGGGCCAGGCTTGGCAGCGATAGGCCGCCGGCAGCGACGCCCAATGTTGCCAGGCCGGCGCTGCGGATGAACTCCCTGCGAGTCGTTCGATAAACGCTACCGTCTGACATGACATCCCTCCTGACGCTCTTGCCGATGCCGATTACCATATGCCAGCATTTGTGCGCTTTCAACATATTTTAATGGTAATTATTGCGCATATCGCAGAATTTGATTATTCATGAAGCGTTTTCAGCTATCCCGAGCCTCCGGCGGGCGGTATTGCCACTGCGCCGGGATCAGGCAAGAAATGACAGCCCGCGCCGCCGGCCAGGAAACCGGCGCCCTCACGCCATCAGCGAGATTTCCATGTATGAGATCGATCCCAGCCGCCTCGATCTGGCCCGCGAGTTCCGTGCAGCGCCGCTTGGACCGCATAGCGCCGAGCTGACCGCCGTACTCACGCGCATGCGCGGTCTGCCAATCGACGGAAAGCACTGCCTGATCGTCGCGAAACCGCGCGAGAAATGGCTGCTCGCGCAAATCTCCGGTGCGCCGCCGCGCCCGCAGGTTGTGCCGGGCCACGTCTTCTCCTCGATTGAAGAGGCCGAATGGGCCGTGTTCAAGCTGCGCTGGCACGTTCTGACCGGCCACGACCTCGCCACCGATCTCGGCGAGGCGGCAGCGCTTGCATCCGAAGCGGTCCCGCCTCCCGACACAAGCCGCGTGATCCTGGCCTATGCCGACACGCTTACGGCCGGTTCCGGCGATACGGTTGGGATCAAGGTCTCGACGCCTGGTATAGAGACGTACAGCGCCGACGTGGTGCGGCTGCACGCGCCGGCGCGAGGGGTAAACGACGCCGGCTTTCGCGAAAGCGAGATCGAAAGCCTCGGCGTTTTTGCCGGGCGAACGCAGCCGCTCCGCCTCGGCTCCTTCGCGAAAATGCCGGATGCGCTGAAACTGCCGGCCTCGTTCAGCATCCAGGTGTTCGTCTGGCCGACGCTTTACGGAAATCCGGGCACGCTTCTGGGCGACTGGTCCGAGAGCCAGGCAAGCGGCGTGACCCTCTTCCTCGACGCTGCGGGCGCCTTGACACTGAAGCTCGGCGACGGCGAGCGGGTCGAGGAGGTGACCACCGGCGTTGCGCTTCCCCTTCGTACATGGAGCCGCGTCGCCGCGAGCTACGATGCGGCGACCGGCGCTGTCCGCCTCGTCCAGGAGCCTCTGCCCGGCCAAGGCTTCGTCGCGGCGCGCCGCGCGGTGGCGGAAGGTAGGATTTCACTCGCGCCGACGGCCTCCGGACGCGCGGTCCTCATCGCCGCACGGCATGAAGACGATGCGCATGGCGAAAGCCATGGCTGCCACTTCAACGGCAAGGTGGAGGCCCCTGCGATCCTCGGTTCCGCCCTTGATGCCGAAGGCCTTTCCGCACTTCCGCTGCTCTCCGCCGAGCTCGCTGTGCGTCGCGACATCGTCGCCGCCTGGGATTTTTCACGCGAGATCGGCACGGGCCGGGCCGTCGACGTCGGCCCGAACCGCCATGACGGACGCCTCCTCAATCAGCCGGCGCGCGCCATGGCAGGCCATCTCTGGGACGGCGCGGCGCGGGACTTCACCACCGCTCCCTCGCACTACGGCGCAATTCATTTTCATGACGACGACATCGACGACGCGGGGTGGCGGACAGACGTCAGTATTCGTGTCGCGGACGACTGGCCGAGCGGAGTCTACGCCTGCCGCTTGCGGGGCGGCGCTGCAGAGGCCTACATCCCCTTCTTCGTCCGGCCGGCGAAGAAAAAGGCGAAGGTCGCCTTCCTGGCGCCGACGGCGACCTACACGGTCTACGCCAACAACCGCGCCCGCTTCTTCTTGCCCACGACGGAGCTCATCCGCGGCCGGGTGCTCGATTTCGACGTCGCCGACCTGCAACTGCTCGACTATCCGCTCGGGCTCTCGACCTACTGCGTCCACTCCGACGGCTCAGGCGTCGCCTACGGCACCCGGCTGAGGCCGGTGACCAATTTCCGTCCCAAGGGTCGGCTCTGGAATTTCGCCGAAGACCTGTTCGTCGTGGAGTGGCTGGAGATGCTTGGCGTCGACTTCGACGTCATCACCGATGACGACCTGCATGTGCAGGGAAAGGCGCTGCTCGAACCTTACCGTGTCGTCCTGACCGGTGCTCACCCTGAATACTACTCGACCGAGATGTACGATGCGGTCGAAGGCTATCTCACGGACGGCGGGCGGCTGATGTATCTCGGCGGCAACGGCTTTTACTGGCGCATCGCCTACCACCCGGACAACCAGGGCATCATCGAGACCCGCCGCGCCGAGGACGGCACGCGCGCCTGGGACGCCGACCCTGGCGAATACTATATGGGCTTCTCCGGCGAAATGAGCGGGCTCTGGCGTCGGCAGGGCCGCTCGCCGCATCGCCTCGTCGGCATCGGCTTCTCCGGCCAGGGTTTTGATAGGTCGAGCTATTTTCGACGCGCGAACGGCAGCCATGATCCGCGCGCGGCCTTCATCTTCGATGGCATCGAAGGCGAAATCCTCGGCGACTTCGGCGCCTCGGGCGGGGCTGCAGGCGAGGAACTCGACAGTTTCGACCCCCGCCTGGGCTCGCCCGCGCACGCACTGGTGCTCGCATCCTCTGAAAACCACTCGCCGGCCTACCAGCCAGCGAACGACATGGTGATGGTGCCGCACCTGGGGACCGGGGCCTTGTTCAACCCGGCGGTCAAGGCCGACATGGTGTTCTTCGAATGCCCGAATGGCGGAGCAGTGTTCTCGACAGGCTCGATCGCCTATGCGGGCGCCCTGTCGCACAATGGCTTCGACAATGACATTGCGCGACTGACGGGGAATGTGCTTCGGCGCTTCGCCGATCCCGAACCCTTCGACATGCCGGCGGGCTGACGCCGCTCACTGCAGCGAGGCGCCGCTTTCCCGGTCGAAGAGGTGGATCGCCTCGCGGTCCGCGCGGAGCCGGATCGCGGAACCCGGCGTCAGAGCGCGCGGCTGCGATGCGATGAGGCAAACCTGCTGCCCCCCGGGGATATCGGCGAAGACGAAAGTCTGTGAACCCGTCGGCTCGATGTAGCGCAATTGGGCCGCGAACGCGTCCGGCTCGCTCTCGCCGCAGATCGCCAGGTGCTCGGGCCTGATGCCGCAGACGACCGAGCGCCCCTCGTCGCAGGCGCAGTCGTCGCGGAGCGGGATCACAAGGCCGCCATCGGCCTGGAGCACCCGGCCCACCCCGTTGCGCACGACCGAGCCAGGCATGAAGTTCATCGCCGGCGAGCCTATGAAGCCGGCCACGAACATGTTGGCGGGCTTTTCGTAGAGGTCGAGTGGCGCGCCTGACTGCTCGATGTGGCCGTTGCGCATGACGACGATGCGATCCGCCATCGTCATCGCCTCCACCTGATCGTGGGTGACGTAGACGGAGGTCGTGGCAAGCCGCTTCTGAAGCGCCTTGATTTCGGTCCGCATCTGCACACGCAGCTTGGCGTCGAGATTGGAGAGCGGCTCGTCGAACAGGAATACCCGCGGATCGCGCACGATGGCGCGGCCCATTGCGACGCGCTGACGCTGGCCGCCGGAAAGCTGCCGCGGGTAGCGGTGCAGCAATTCGCCGAGCCCGAGGATGTCGGCCGCAGCGGCGACGCGCTGCCTGATCTCGGCGTCCGGCACCTTGCGCAGCTTCAGGCCGAACTCCATGTTCGCCGCCACTGTCTTGTGCGGATAGAGAGCGTAGTTCTGGAACACCATCGCGATGTCGCGGTCTTTCGGCGGCAGGTGGTTGACGACCTCGCCGTCGATCATCACCGCGCCGGACGTGATTTCCTCCAGGCCCGCGATCATCCTCAGTAATGTCGACTTTCCGCAACCGGACGGACCGACGAGCACCGTGAACTCTCCTTCGCCGATCGAGAGGTCCACGCCGTGGACCACTTCGAGATTGCCGAAGTTCTTGCGCACGCCTTCGAGTTCGACAGTCGCCATGTCACCCTCCCTCAGTGCCTGTTGTCATCTGCCCTGCCCCTGGCTCGCCAGCGACCGCGCGGCCTCTAGCGGGCTCGCACGACCGGCAATGATGCGCTCCACCCACTCGGCAACCGCCGTCTCCGCACCGGCCGGCGCGGAGAAGCGCGCCATCAGCATGGTCGAGAGCGTGCGCAGGATCTGCCGGTAGAGACGCTCGCGCTCCCGCTCTCCCTGCCGGCCGGTTTGCGACAGCCAGTCCAGATAGGTGTCGGCGGTCGCGGCGACTTCGGCGATTCCCTCGCCGCGCGCAGCCGACACGGAAAGGACCGGCGGCACCCAGATGGAAGGATCGGCAGCCATGTCGCCGTGCCTGCGCATCAACGCGCGCTGACCCGGACTGGCCTGGCCATGCGCGGCGACCATCTTGGCCGGCCGCACGTCATTCAGCCCCGGCTTGCCCATATAGGCGGCCGAAACCGCCGCGCGGATGTGCTTGGCCGTATCGGCCGCGTTGGGCAGGTCTGCCTTGTTGACGATGAAGATGTCGCCGGTTTCCATCAGCCCGGCCTTCGAGGCCTGCACGCCGTCCCCGAGACCGGGCACGGTCATGACGAGCGTGCAGTCGGCGATCTCGCGGATTTCGACGTCGGACTGGCCCGCGCCGACCGTTTCGAGCAGCACGTAGTCGAAGCCGAAGCCGGAAAGGACGGCAATCACGTCGACGGCGGTCTCGCTGAGACCGCCGATATAGCCGCGTGCCGAGACAGAGCGGAAGAAGACGTTTTCCTCCGCGGCGCTGTCACCCTGGCGCACCCGATCGCCCAGAAGCGCGCCGCCCGAAAACGGGCTGGACGGATCTATCGCCACAATGGCGATCCGTCGTCCGGCGCGCGCGAGATGCGTGGCGAGGCGGTCAACGAAAGTGGACTTGCCTGCCCCCGGCGGACCGGTGACGCCGACGATGCGCGCCCGCCCGCGTGCCGCATAGGCAGCGCGAAGAACTGCCTCGCAATCGTCGCCGCGGTTCTCCGCGGCGCTGATCGCGCGTGCAATCCGCCGTCGTTCGCTTCCCTCCATCTACCCGACCGACTTGATGAGGATGGCATCGCCCTGGCCGAAGCCTCCACAAATGGCGGCAACGCCGAGCCCCCCTCCGCGCGCCCTGAGGCCGGCGGCAAGGGTCATGACCAGGCGCGCTCCGCTGGCGCCCAGCGGGTGGCCGATCGCGACAGCCCCCCCGTGGATATTGGTGCGCGCGCGTAGGCGTTCCGCACCGGCCTTGTCGCCATCGGCAAGCTTCAGCGTCGAAACGAGCGGGGTGGCCGCGAAGGCCTCGTTGATTTCGATGAGTGCGATGTCGTCAAGCCGGACATCCGCCTTGCGCAGCACCTCGCGGATCGCCACCGCCGGCGTATACGAGCCCGAGGTCGGCGCTCCGCAGACCTGCGCATAGGCGAGAACTTCCGCCTGGACTTCCAGCCCACATTCCCGCGCGGCCACCGCATCGGCGGCGATCATCGCGGCCGCGCCGTCCGAAAGGCCCGGCGCGTTACCGGCGGTCACGGTTTCGCTGTCATAAACGGTTCTGAGTTTTGACAGCTTTTCCAGCGAGGTATCGCGGCGCGGAGGCTCGTCCCGCTCGAGCCGCACCGGACCTCTTTCGTAGGCGACCCGTTCGGCATCGAAGAACCCGCGGGCGTCCGCTTCGAAGTACCGCTCATGGCTGCGAAGCGCCCATTCGTCCTGCATCCTCCGGTCGACCCCGAGTTGCAGCGCCTCGCGCGCCGTATAGCCGGAGATCGATGCCTCCACCACGTCGCCGCGCATCATCAGCGGATCGTCCAGTGCAACGCGGCCGACGCGATGGACGTGGCTGCGCGGCAGAAGCTGCGGCGTGCGCGACAGGCTCTCGAAGCCGCCGGCAACGAGAAGCGACGCCTCGCCGGCCCTGATGTCCTTGAAGGCCAGACCGATCGCCGTCATGCCCGAACAGCAGGCGCGGTCGACGCCGAAGGACGGCGTTTCCTGGCGCAGCTTCGAGCGCAGGATGGCCTGGCGCACGGGCGTCAGCATGCCTGAGCCGATCATCCCGACGCCGAAATAGGCCGCATCGATCTTCTCGGACGGCAGGCCGGCGCGTGCAACGATCGCATCGATGACGAAGGCGCCGAGTTCGGGCGCAGGTATGTCCTTCAGCGCACCGCCGAACCTGCCGAACGGCGTGCGTCCCGGTGCTGCGATGACGACGCCGCCGCTCATTGCGCCTCGGCCTCCTGGGAGGCCGCCCGCAGCGCCTTCTTGTCGACCTTGCCATTGGCGTTCTTCGGCAGGTGCTCGACGATATCGAGCCGCTTGGGCGTGCGGATGCCCAGCCTCGGCTTGATCTCGGCGAGGATGTCGTCGCGGTTGCGCGGCGAGCCGGCGGACAGCGCCACATAGCCGACCGCGATCTCGCCCCATGCCGGATCGGGAAGGCCTATGACCGCCGCCTCGACCACGTCGGCGCAGCTCGTCAGCGCGGCCTCGATCTCCTGAGGATAGATGTTGAAACCACCGGAGATCAGCATGTCCTTGGAGCGCCCGGCAAGCGAGATGATCCCGTCTTCGCCCATGCGCGCGAGATCGCCCGACCAGAGCCAGCCGTCGCGCAGCACCTCGGCGGTCGCCTCGGGCATGCCCCAGTAGCCGCTGGTGACGTGGTCGGAGCGCACGGTGATCTCGCCGATATGACCGGCCGGCACCGGATGCCCGGCCTCGTCGCGCAGGACGATCTCGACGAAGGTGTAGGGTCGTCCGACAGCCCCGAAACGCGGATTGCCGGCGTCGTCGAAGTGATCCTCGGGCGGCAGCGTCGTGCAGGTCATCATTGCCTCGGTCAATCCGTAGTTCTGCACGAGGATCGGACCGAACAGATCGAGCGCGCGCATCAGCGTGTTGCGCGGGATCGGCTCCGCGCCATAGCCGATCATCCGCAGCGACGAGAGGTCGAATTCTCCGAGGCGTGGATGATTGACGAGGCGGGTCAGGACGGTCGGGACGCAGGTGAAGACGGTGACGCGATGACGCTCGATGGCGGCGAGGAGGTTGTCGATTGACCCGCCGTCGACCAGCACATTCGTCGCCCCGCGCAGGAACCAGGGAACGAAGTATGTGCCGCTCGCATGGGTGAGCGGCCCGATGTGGGCGATCGTGTCGTCCGCGCGGATGTCGCGGTCGATCAGCATGTTGCGGTAGACGGCCGCCCAGTTGCGATGCGTCAGCATCACGCCCTTCGGGCGGCCGGAACTGCCGGAGGTGTAGTTGATCGAGGCGAGGTCGTCGAGGCGCGGCCCCTCGCGCGCGCCAGCGTCTCCAGAAAGCCCGGTTGCGAGAAGTTCGGCGAAGGATGGCCCGCCGGCTGCGCCGTCGCCATCGACGCAGACCCGCCACAGCCCGTCGCGGACCGGGATACGATCTGCCGAGGCTTGGTCATGGAAAATGGCGCCCAGCGCGCAATCGGCGTCGATCAGCGCGACGTCATTGGCCGTCGCCAGCGCATTCACGGGCACCCGAACGAGACCGGTTCGCTCGATCGCCATCTGCAGGAAGATGTAGTCGGCGCAGTTGCGCATCATCAGCGCCGCCCGGCTGCCGGGCGCGAGCCGTGCGGCAAGTCCTTCGGCGAGCCGCGCGACGATGGCCTCGAACTCCGCGAACGTCCATGACCGGCCGCCTGCGACCAGCGCCGTGCACGATCCGAAGCGGCGCGTCGCCTGGCTCATCAGCCGGCCGACCGTGCTGCCGTGTCCGAGGTTCGCGTCAAGCATTCTGGGCGTCCGTGCGGGTCTGTTTGAGGAATTCGACGATCTCTGCGATCGGCGTGCCGGAAAGGAAGACGCGCGCGACCCCGACAGCCTCGAGTTCCGGCACGTCCTCCTGGGGAATGATGCCGCCGACGATCAGACGGATGTCGCCCGCCCCGCTTTCGTCGAGAAGCTTGCGGATGCGCGGCACGAGTATTCGGTGGGCGCCGGACAGCAGGCTGATGCCGATCCAGTCGACATCCTCTTCGATCGCCGCGCGCGCGATCTGCTCGGGCGTTCGGCGCAGGCCGGTGTAGATGACCTCCATCCCCGCATCGAGCAGGCCGCGCGCGACCACCCGCGCACCGACGTCGTGGCCGTCGAGCCCCACCTTCGCAATCAGTACGCGCAGCCGTCTTCCCGTCATGCTCGATCCTGCTCAAAAATCGGTCGACGGAGTGAACAAGCCGAAACGGTCCCGCCAGACCTGGCAGATTTCCCCGACTGTCGCATAGGCCCGCACAGCGTCGAGCACGGCGGAGGTGCAGTTGCGCCCCTCGGCGCAGGCACGGTCGATATCGGAAAGCAGCGCCTTCACGCGTGCGCCGTCACGCCCGGCCTTCACCTCGGCAAGCCGCCGTAACTGGCGCGCCGTCGCCTCGGGATCGCCGCGGAAGGCGGTATTGGGCACGTTGGGCTTGACCGGCCATTGATTGACGGTGATCCAGGGCCGTTCGCCGGAGTCGATCGCCCGTTGGCGGCGGACGGCGCCATCGGTCATCAGCCGGCGGCCGTAGCCGGTATCGATGACGGCGAGCGCTCCACCGTTTCGCTCGATCTCGGCGAGCCCGTCAAGGATCTGGGTCTCGACCTCGGCGGTCAGCGTTTCGATGAGATAGGAGCCGCCCATCGGATCGATGGCGTCGGCGAGCCCGTGTTCGTTGGCGATGATCTGCAGCGTCCTCAGGGCGACCCGCATGGATTCCTCGCCGGGTGTCGAGACTGCCTCGTCATAACCGGCGAGATAGACGTAGCTCGCCCCGCCGAGCACATAGGCCAGCGTGCCGAAAGCCGTGCGCACGATGTTGTTGAGCGGTTCCTGGAGCGATTCCTGCCCGTGGCCGTAGACCGTGGTCTGCAGCGCCAGCGCTTCGCCCCGGGTGGCGCCGTAGCGCTCCTTCATCAGGCGAGCCCAGATGCGGCGAAGCGCCCTGAGCGTGGCGACCGAGATGTAGAAGTCGTGCCGCTCGTCCGGGAACATGTGGATCAGTGGCGCCACATCGTCGATCGCATGGCCCTGCGCCAGCATGAGGTCGATGTAGTGGAGCGCGTTTGCAAGCGCGATCGACAGCGCCATGGAGGCCCCTGCCCCGCCGGCGTTGATGTGGTTGGCGCAGACCGTCATCGGCGACCAGTGCGGCGCACTGTTGATGCACCAGGTCACCGCATCGCAGGCCAGGCGGGCGGCGGGCTCCGCCGGCAGGATCTGCGTGCCTCGGGCGATGTATTCCTTCAACGGGTCGTTCTGGAGGTTGACCGTATAGTCCTTCCAGGCGATCCCCTGCTTCTCGCCCAGCGCCGCATAGAGCGCGAGCACGATCGGACCGATCGAATTGCCGAGCGTGCCAACCCGCTTGACCGTGTCGACGGGGATGCCGCGGAAAAGCGCTTCCATGTCGGCAAGCGTGTCGATGGCGACGCCCACTTGCCCCACTTCGGCCGCGGCCATTTCATGGTCGGAATCGTAGCCGCACTGCGTTGGCAGATCGAGGGCGACGAGGATCTGCTCCGCGCCGATGCCGAGAAGCCGCTTGAAACGCCTGTTGCAGACCTCGCCGTCGCCGAATCCGGCATAGGCGGAGACGACGAAGCTTTCGGTGCGGAACATGCCTGCGCGATCGCCGCGCGTATACGGATAGGCGCCGGGGAAACCGAGATCACGGCCATAGTCGAAGCCGATGCGATCGAGATCGGCTGGCGTATAGAGCGGCGCGATCTCGATGCCGACATCGGTGCGGAAGGACTTTCGGGGGCCGCGCGCTGCAAGATCGCTGGCATAGGCCCCCGACAGCCAGCGGCCGTAGGCCTCGGCGGTCGCGCCTGCCCGCAGCGTCTCGTCCGCTGCGTCCTCCATCCCTGCTCGGCCGTCCGGCGATATGCCAAACATCACGTTTCTCCCCGCTGAGCCGGCACGGCGCCTTGGCGGAATCCTCTGCTTCACTTCAGGCAATATGATGTTTTTCGCCAATATGCGCAACTGTTTTTGCTGATATCGCACATATTCGTACTTGCGAACGTTGATAATGCCAAATTTGGCGCATCAGACCCGCTGCCGCGTGGACGGAGCGGATTGCAGCGGGCGGCCAGAAGCGGCAGATGCGGCATGTAAGCGACGGAGATGCCGGAGGCCTTCGTTGCGTTCGCGAGACGCGCTCCGTAATAATGCCACCGAAACAGAGACGGAGCTCGCCGATGGAAACGGCAATCAACCTTGATGACCTCGACGTCGGCATCATCAAGCACCTGCATGACGATGCCCGCGCGCCGGCCAAGGCGATTGCAGATTCGCTCGGTGTCCCGGAATCGACCGTCCGCAACCGGCTCGGCCGGCTGATCAAGTCGAATGTCATCGAGTTCGTGGCGCTGACCAATCCGCTCAATCTCGGCCACACGACCTGGATCATGATGGAGATCGAGGTCGAGACCAAGAGCATCCGGCGTGTCGCCAAGAAGCTGTCGAACCTGCCGGAGATCTACTTCGTCTACATCACCACAGGCAGCTTCGACATCTTCGCCGGCGCGACCTTCGCCTCCAATGCGGAGTTCGTCGACTTCCTGACGAATCAGCTCGCCAATGTGGAAGGCATCGTGCGGGTAAACACGCGCGCCATCCTCGAAACCCACAAGCGCGTCTTCAAGTTCTCGCCGAAGGCTGGCGTCATCAAGCCGGGCAAATAGTCGGCAACCCGGTCTCGCGAGCCGACGCCGTGCGGAGGGTCCGCAACGCCGACCAACGACTTCGCGGGAATTGCTTCCTCAGCGGGCGCGGAACAGGTCCATGCCGCGCCAACCGGCGAGCGAGCCGCAGCATCTCGCAACCCCATGCGGCCAAAAGGAGCGTGCGTTCGTGGCCACCGCTCTTCGACTACGTGCGGCTGCGCCGCCGCGGGCGGTTCATCCCCCCGTCCAGACAGCCTCAGAAACCACTTACCGGCTCGCTACATGCCTGATGGATGCAGCCTAGCGCTGGGCTGCCCCAATCATCATGCCAAGGCCTTGGGCGACGGTTCGCTGCAGCTCGGGCGGCAGGCTTTTGCACAGCTCGCGCTCGACCGCAGCATGGTCCGCCATGCTTGCATCGGCGGCCGCAAGCCCCTTCTCGGTGAGTTCCACGATGACGCCCCGCCCGTCGCGCTCATCGGCGAGGCGTCTGATCAGACCGTCCTCTTCCATGCGCCGAAGGAGGTTCGACAGTCCGCCGGACGACAGGAGCAGCGTTGAAAGCAGCTCGCTCGGCGACATGCGGAAGGGCGCACCGTAAGCCCGGATCGTCGCCAGGACCGCGTAGGTGGGATATTTCAGTCCGTGCGGCGCAAGCGCCCTGTCGACAGCACGCAGGATGATGTCGTGCAGATGCAGGATGCGCCCGACCACAGCCTTGCCGCTGCAGTCGATGTCCGGCCGCTCGCGACGCCAGTTCTCCATCCCGCGCCCGACCCGGTCCAGCTCCCAATAGTCGACCTCGCCTGCTTCCAAAGTCCCCCTCCTTCACACTCGGCCGCGCAGGGCATAGGGCAGCGCTCGCTGCGCAATGCGGCCATCGCGCACTAAGCTAATAGGCGGCCACCGCGCACCAAGCTAGTAACAAGACAGGATACCTTCACAATATCTTTCTTGAAAGACAAATGGACAGGTGATAGCCCTTTTTCTTGCGATGCACGGCGGGAGAGGCCCGGGCCTGCATCCGCAAAGGGAACCTGATCATGAAATCAAACTCCTTCCTCTCGGCTGCAACCGCAATCGCTGCCCTCGTGTCGGCCACAAGCATCGCGGCTGCGGACGAACTCGTCCTCGGCGCGTTCGGCGGCTCCTTCGCCGACAATGTGACGGCCTGCTATGTCGAGCCTTTCAAGGCCGCCACCGGCGCCGATGTCGTCATGAAGCTCGGCAGCTCGTCGCAACATGCAGCCGCGGTCCGCGCCACCGCCGGACAGTCCGACATGGACGTCGTGTTCGCCGACGATGCGTTTGCCGTGCAGATGGCGAATGAAGGCCTGCTGGTGCAGCTCGACCGCGCCAAGCTCTCCAATGCGCCGGAAATCATCGACGGCGCCTGGGGCAAGGACGACGCCTATGTCGCCGCCATGCTGGGCGCCACGACCATCATCTACAACAAGGAGAAGGTCACCACGCCGCCCACCTCGTGGAACGACCTGTTCGATCCGAAGTACGAGGGCCGCGTGACCATCGGCGACATTTCCGGCACCACCGGCTGGCAGTTCCTCGCGGCGCTCAACAAGATGGAGGGCGGCTCGCTCGACGACATCACCCCCGGCATCGAGAAGATCAAGCCGCTCGCGAAGTCGTCGGTGCTGCTCTACTCGCAGGCCGACCAGGTGGTCGCGCTGTTCGAGCGCGGCGAAATCGACATGGCGGTCTGGTATCCTGATCGCGCCGGCGTCGCCGCCGCCAACGGCCTGCCGCTCGCGGCCGCCTATCCGGCCGAGGGCGCAGTCGGCATCCGTCCGACGATCTCCATCCCGAAGGGCACGAAGCAGGAAGAGCTGGCGCACAAGTTCATCGACACGATCCTCGATGCGGACAACCAGAAGTGCTTCTCCGAGAAGCAGTTCATCGGTCCGGTGAACAAGAATGTCGTGCTCTCCGACGAGGTTTCCGCCATCGTTCCGGCCGGCGAGGCGCTGGACAAGATGCTGTTCCTCGATCCGGCGGAAATGGCCGAGAAGCTGCCCGAGTGGACCCGCCGCTGGCAGCGCGAGGTCCTGCGCTAAGACTGACTGCCGGGTCGCCTCCAGGCGATCCGGCTCCCGGCTTGCGCTTTGCCGCCACCGGATCCGCCCCTGCGGCATGACGCTCGTGTTGGACGCCGGGCAATCCTTGTGAGGTCGAATGAGCAACGTTTCTCTGCGGCATATCGTGAAGCGCTACGGCAAGGTGTCCGTGGTCAAGGATGTGTCGCTGGAAATAGCCCAGGGCGAATTCGTGTCGCTGCTCGGACCTTCCGGCTGCGGCAAGACGACGATACTGCGCATGGTTGCAGGCTTGATCGAGCCGACCGACGGGGTCATCACGGTCGGCGGGCGCGACATCACCCGCCTGCCTCCCAACAAGCGCAATGTCGGCCTGGTGTTCCAGTCCTATGCGCTGTTCCCTCACATGACCGTCTTCGAGAACGTCGCCTTCGGCCTCCGCCGCAAGGGCGAAAGCGGCTCGGCGCTTAACGCGCGCGTCGAGGAGGCGTTGGCGCTCGTGCGCCTGGCCGGCTACGGCGAGCGCTACCCGCGCCAGCTTTCCGGCGGCCAGCAGCAGCGCGTCGCGATGGCGCGCGCCATTGCGCCACGTCCGAGCGTGCTCCTGTTCGACGAGCCGTTGTCCAATCTCGACGCCAAGCTGCGCGACGAGATGCAGATCGAACTCAAGCGGCTGCAGCGCGAGCTCGAGATCACGACGCTGTTCGTCACCCACGACCAGGCCGAGGCCCTGTCGCTGTCGGATCGTGTCTGCGTCATGAACGACGGCGTCATCCAGCAGTTCGCGTCGCCCGAAGAGATCTACCACCGCCCCGCCACCGCCTTCGTCGCCGGCTTCATCGGCAAGCCGAACCGTCTGAGCGCGACGGTGAAGGGCGGCGCGGTCGAGCTTCCGGGCGGGCTCGTGTTGCGCCCGACGGACCTCTCCGCCACGGATGGCGCTGCGGTCGAGGTGTTCATCCGCCAGGAAGCCGTCACCCTCTCACGCGAGGCGGGCAACGATGGCGAGGCCATCCCCGGCACGATCGCGCTGCGTTCGTTTTCGGGTGCGCAGGTCCAGTACGTCGTGCGGCTCGGATCGACGTCCGAGATCGTCGTCGAGGTTCCGTCCTCGGGCGGCGCTGCAAATCTGGCGCAGGGCGACGCCGTCTTCCTCAACATCAGGCCGCAAGACATCATCACGCTGCCGGGCGGGAAAGGCGCATGAAGTCGCTGCGCACCGGAGCCCTGCTGCTCTCGCCGCTGCTCTTCGTGCTGGTTGCGGCTTTCGTCGTGCCGTTGCTGCTTCTGGTGCCGACCAGCTTTCAGGAATACCGGCCCGGCCACGGCATCGTCCCGGATGCGTGGACGATAGCCAACTATGCCCGCATCTTTACCGATGATTTCTATCTGGAAGTCGTTCTGCGCACGCTCGGCCTTGGCGTGGCGGTTACCTTCAGCTGCCTTCTGCTCGGCTATCCGGTCGCCTATCTCATCGTGCGCGGCAACCCGCGCTGGCGGCTGGCGCTGACGCTCCTCGTCATCTTCCCGCTGATGCTCAATCTCGTCGTGCGCTCGTTCGGCTGGATCGTGCTGCTGACCAATCGCGGCGTCGTCAACAACCTCTTGATCGACATCGGCCTCATCGAGAAGCCGCTCAAGCTGATGTTCAACATGACCGGCCTGATGATCGGCCTCACTCACATCTACCTGCCCTTCATGGTGCTGATGCTGGTGGCCGCGCTTCAGAACGTGCCCCGCGATGTCGAGGCCGCCGCAGCCACGCTCGGCTCAAGCCGCCTGCATGCCTTCCGCTCGGTGACGCTGCCGCTGACCGCGCCGGGCATCATTTCCGGGTCGATCCTCGTTTTCGTCCTCACCATCAGCGCCCTGGTCACCCCGCGCATGCTGGGCGGCCCGACCTACCAGGTCATGGCGACGCTGATCTATGACGAATACATGCAGCTTCTCGACTGGCCGAGCGGCTCGGCGTTGTCGTTTGCGCTGGCGATTTCCACCATCCTCATCATCTGGATTTCGAGCCGGATGACCAAGCGCTGGGCGGGGCTGGCATGAACGAACAACGTCCCGGTTTCGCCGTCTCGTCGCTCGCGCTGCTGGTCATCCTGTTCCTGCAGATCCCGGTGGTGGTGGTCATGCTCGCCTCGTTCAGCGAGACCTCCTACCTGACCATTCCGCCGCAGGGCTGGACGCTGAAATGGTTTTCGGCGGTGCTGACCGACCGCATCTATCTCAGCGCGATCTGGAACAGCCTCATCCTGGCCGTCGGCTCGACCCTCATTTCGCTGGTGCTCGGCGTGGCGGCCTCCTATGCCATCTTCCGCAAGATGGTGCCCGGTTCCGAGGCGCTGACGTCGCTGCTGATGGCGCCTTTGATCATCCCGTCAGTGGTGATCGGCGTCGCGCTGCTGCAGTACTTCACGCTGGTGGGCATGCGCGGCAGCTTCTGGGTGCTGCTGATCGCCCACGTCATCATCACCGTCCCCTACATCGTGCGCTCCGCCCTGGCGAGCCTCTCGGGCCTCGACCTGTCGGTCGAGGAAGCGGCGCGCGTTCTCGGCGCGGGCGGCTTCACCACCTTCAGGCTGGTGACTTTGCCGCTCATCAAGCCCGGCCTCGTCGCAGGCGCGCTGTTTTCCTTCGTCACCTCGATGGAAAACGTGCCGGTGACGATCTTCCTGGCCGGACCGAGGGACACGACCCTCCCCATCCTCATCTTCACCTCGGTGGAGATGGGCGTGAACCCGAGCGTGGCCGCCGTGTCCACGCTCCTCATCATCGCGACGGCGATCGTGCTGCTCGTCGCAGAGCGCTGGACCGGCTTCCACCGCTTCGTTTGACGGATACCAATATGCATCTGACCACCAAGGGTTTTCCCCTTTTCTTCACCTTCGATCTCGACGCCGAGACGATGTGGACGGCGCGCGACCCCAACTATGCCAAGCGTCCGATCCTGATGTCGCAGGGCGCCTATGGCTGGAAAGTGGGCGCCGATCGCGTGCTCAACCTACTGGCTCGCTACGGCATCAAGTCGACCTTCTTCGTTCCCGGCCTCATCATCGACCAGCGCCCCGAACTGATCGAGCGCATCCTCGAAGCCGGACACGAGCTCGCCCACCACAGCTACACCCACAACTGGATCCTCAACCTGACTCACGAGCAGGAGCGCGAGGAGATGGAAAAGGGCTTCGAGTCGATCAAGCGCGCCTCCGGCCTCGCGCCCCGTGGCTGGCGCTCGCCGGCCGCCGAGCTCAGCGACATCTCCATGCAACTGATGGTCGAGTACGGATTCGACTATTCCTCCAACTTCTTCGACGACGATTCCCCCTACATCCACACGGTTGATGGCAAGCCGACCAAGATCGTCGAGCTGCCCTTCCGCTGGGTGCTCGATGACGCGCCGTTCTTCCAGTATTCGATCGTGCTGCCCGGCCGCACCATGCAGGCCCCGTCGGCGCTGCTTGAGGCGTGGAAGGCCGAATTCGACGTCCTCTATGCCGAGAAGCGCATGATGATGGTCGGCATGCATCCCGAAATGATCGGCCAGCCCTCGCGCATCGGCGTCCTGGAAGGCCTCATCAAGCATGCACTGGAGCATGGCGATGTCTGGATGGGGCGCTGCGACGAGATGGTCGAGGACATGCGTCCGCGCCTGACCGGAGCCACCGCGTGAGCACCGCCTTCGCCGGTCGCCGCATCCTCGTCACCGGCGGCGGCAAGGGCATCGGCAAGGCCGCTGCCCTGCGCTTCCTGAATGGCGGCGCAAAGGTCGCCTGCCTCGACATGGACGAGGCGGCGCTGGCGCAGATGGAGCAGGCGCACGGCGTCGTCGCCCTCCACGCAGACGTGACCGACACCGCGTCGGTGCAGGAGGCCGTGGCCGTGGCCGTGGCAAGGATGGGGGGGCTCGACGGCGTCGTCAATTCGGCCGGCGTCGACTTGGAATCCCGCCTCGAGGACATGACCGACGAGGCATGGGACTGGCTGATGGCCGTCAACCTGAACGGGCCGATGAAGGTCTGCCGTGCGGCCGCGCCGTTTCTCAAGGCGGCGGGCGGCGGGACGATCGTCAACGTCTCGTCCGGCGCCGGGCTCAGCCCGCTGAAGTTCCGCAGCGCCTATTCGGCGTCGAAGGCCGGCCTGCAGATGTTTTCCAAGTCGCTGGCGATGGAAGTCGCCGAAGCCGGCATCCGCGTCAACGTCGTCTGCCCGGGCGCGGTGGAGACGCCGCTGTTCCGCTCCTCCATCGCCGAGGGCGCAACCGGCGAGGCGCAGCTCGACGCCGTCCGCGCCCGCTATGCGCTCGGCCGCATTGCCGACCCCGACGAGATCGCCGCCGGCATCGCCTGGCTGATGAGCGCGGAGTCTTCCTACGTCACCGGCGTGGCGCTTGCCGTCGACGGCGGCCGGACCTTCCACTGAGGATGATGCCGATGCTGCATACCGCCCGCTTCGACGACAAGGTCGCCATCGTGACGGGCGGCGGCGGCGGCATCGGCGCGGGCATTGCCGCACGTTTGCTTGCCGAGGGCGCTCGGGTTGCCGTGCTCGACCTCGACACCGGCCCGCTGCAGGCGCAGCTTGAGGCGGACAAGGCCCCTCGCCTGCTCGCCGTCGAGGGCGACTGCACGGACCTCCCGACGCTCGAAGCCTTCCACGCACAGGTTGCCGGCGATCTCGGGCCGATCGACGTGCTCGTCAACAATGTCGGCCAGAGCGGGCGCAGCCGCAGCGCCGCGTTCCACGAATCCAGCGAAGACGTCTGGCGCTTCGTGCTTGAGATTTCCCTGTTCAGCACCATGCGCATGTCGCGCCTCGTTGCGCCCTCCATGCGCGAGCGCGGCGGCCGCATCGTCAACATGTCGAGCGACGCGGCCTTCGTCGGCGATGCGGGCCTGGTAGACTATGCCTCTGCCAAGATGGGCCTGATCGGCTTCACCCGCTCTTTGGCGCGCGAGCTTGCGCCGTTCGGCGTCACCGTCAACGCGGTTGCGCCGGGCGCGATCCGCACCCGCGCCCACGACACCATGCCGAAAGAGGTCATCGACCGCATCAAGACCAACACGCCCGCCGGCATCGTCGGCGAGCCGGAGGACGTCGCCGCCGCCGTGGTGTTTCTGGCCAGCGACGAGGCGCGGTTCATCACCGGCCAGAGCCTGCTGATCGATGGCGGGCGCTGGATGATTTGAGGAGAACGGTCTTGTCCGAACTTGCCGACATGACAGCAACCGCGATGGCCGCCGCTATCCGCGCGAAAGAGGTTTCCCCGGTCGAACTGACCGAAGCGGTGCTGCAGCGGATCGACGATCGCAGCGACCTCAACGCCTTCATCACCGTGACCGGCGACCAGGCGCTTGCCGAGGCCCGGGCCGCCGAAGACCGCGTGATGAAGAGCGACGAGCTGCCGCCGCTGCACGGTGTGCCCTATTCGGTGAAGGACCTTGTCAACACCGCCGGCGTGCGCACCACCATGGGTTCGCGTCTGTTCGAAAACAACGTGCCGACTTCCGACGCCGTCTCCGTCGCCCGTTCGAAGGCGGCAGGCGCGATCCTCGTCGGCAAGACGACGACGCCGGAGTTCGGCCATCTGCAGGCGGCGACCTCGCCGCTGTTCGGTCGCACGCTCAATCCGATCGATCCGTCCGTCACCCCCGGCGCGTCCAGCTCCGGGTCCGCCGTCGCGGTCGCCACGGGCATGGGACCGATCTCGCTAGGCACCGATGGCGGCGGATCGAGCCGCATCCCGGCCGCCTGCTGCGGCGTCGTCGGCTTCAAGCCGTCGCTCGGCGTGATCCCGCACCTCCAGCTGCCGGACCTGTTCGGCGCCAACTCCTATGTCGGGCCCCTCGCCCGCACGGTCGAGGACATCGCGCTCGTGTTCGACGCGATCAGCGGCCCGGATTTCCACGACACCTACGGACAGGCGGCAAGACTGCTGCATGAGGGTAATGCCTCACTCGCAGGGCTTCGCATCGGCTACATCGCAGAGGGCGGCGCGCGCGTCGAGCGCGAGACTGCCGCGATCACCGCCGCCGCCGTGAAGAAGCTGGAGGATGCCGGCGCGCTGGTCGAGGAAGCCTTCATCGACTTCAAGGCGTACGAACCCGTCTTCCTCACCATCCTGCGCGTCGGCCTTGCCGCCCGCACGGGCCCGGCGATGAAGGGCCGCGAGGAACTCGCCGGTCAGACCCTGATCGACACGATCGCGCTCGGCAACGGATACTCCGCGGTCGATCTGTCCAACGCGACGGCGGGGCGCACGCGGCTCTTCCGCGAATTCCAGGCCCTGTTCGAACGCTTCGACATTCTCGTCTCGCCGACGCTGACCGCGCCGCCGCTGCCGATCACGGTGGATCCGATCGGGGACATCGAGATCGACGGCGTCAATTGCGGCACTGTGCGCGGCGCCTGGTACCCGTTCACCTTCCCGCAGAACCTGTCCGGCCACCCCGCCATCACCATTCCCTGCGGCAAGACCGCAGCCGGCCTGCCGCTCGGCCTGCATCTGTGCGCGCCCTGGTATCGCGACCTCGCCTTGCTGCAGGTCGCCAGGGAGGCGGAGGCGCTCTTCACATAACCGGCGAACCCCTCGCCGGCAGATTTCAACGACAACACGGAGGATAAGTATGTCGTTCAAAAACGCCCTCAAATCGGCGCTCGTCGCCAATGCGCTGTTGCTGGGAGGCATCGGGCTGGCGCACGCACAGGCGCCCATCCCGGTGGTCGATCTGCGCACCGGTCCAAACAACGCGATCACCGACGTGCCGGGAATTCTCGTCGGTCACAGCACACGCAAGGACGCCGCGACCGGCACCACCGCCCTGATCTTCCCGGAAGGTGCGCTGATGGGGATGTCGCCGAGCGGCGGCGCTCCCGGCACGCGCCTCGGCGCGCTTTTGACTGCCCAGCATCAGGACGCGCAGCGCGTGGTCATGCACGGGCTGACGCTGAGCGGCGGCAGCATCTACGGCCTCGACACCGCCTGCGGCGTAGTCAAGTTCCTTGACGAGAAAGGCTGGACCTACGGCGGCCGCGCCCACGTTCCGGGCGCGATTATCTTCGACCTCGACCGTGGCTCGGTCAACGCGCCTCCCGGTCGTGGCGACAAGCCCTGTGAGGATGGCTACATCGCGGCAAGCAACGCCAAGGAAGGCCCGGTCGAACAGGGCAGCGTCGGCGCCGGCACCGGCGCGCGCGCTGCCGGCATGAAGAGCGGCCTCGGCACCGCCAGCGCCGTGATGGCGGACGGCACCGTCGTCGGCGCTCTGGTCGTCGTCAATCCGGCCGGCCGCGTCTACAACGTCAACGCCAACTGCGAACTCTACACGCTGTGGCTCGAGCTTGACGACGAGTTCGGCGACATCAAGGTGCCCCCGCAGGGCTGCTCGACCTCGCCCAAGGACATGGAGTTGATCCGGGCCGGCGAAAACACCACCATCGGCGTCGTCGCGACGTCAGCGCCGCTCACCGCCGGCCAGACCGAGCGCCTCGCCATCGTCGCCAATGACGGCATGGCCCGGGCCATCCGCCCGGCCCACTCCACCAGCGACGGCGACACGGTGTTCGCCGTGACGCTCGGCGACGATCCGTCGACGGTCGCGCAGTCGAACTTCGTCGAGGCCGCGCAGTTCCGCGACATCCTGTCGGTGGCCGCCGACGTCTATGCGCGCGCCATCACCCACGCCGTGCTGAATGCGGACCCGGAACTGGGCGAAACCTACTGCGTCCGCTTCCCCGGCGCGTGCGCCGCCGACTAGCATTTTGCATCCAGGCGGAATCGTCTGGCGTCGCACAAATGCGGCTCAAGGAATGGATGGAGCGGCGGACCTGCATTCGTTGGAATGCCCGCCGCTCCGGCGGCCTCAGCGGGAGGCGGCCTATCCCGCGGTCACCCTGTTCCTGCCGCCCGCCTTTGAGCGATAGAGGGCCTCGTCCGCACGCTTGATGAGATACTCGTAGTCTGGATGGCCGTCATAGGACGCCACGCCCCCAGAAACAGTGACCGTCATCCGGCTTCGGTCCGGCATCAGGATGTCGTGATCGCTGAACTGCTTGCGAACCCTCTCCGTCAGGGAGAGCGCGTTTTCCAGTGAGGTTTCGACCAGAACGATCAAAAATTCCTCGCCGCCATACCGGAAGACGAAGTCGCTGCCCCTCACCGTCTCCAGTATCAGGTCTGCCACCTGTCTGAGGACGACATCGCCTCCCGCATGCCCGAAGCGGTCGTTGATCGCCTTGAAATGGTCCACATCGATCAGGACCACGGAAAGCGGGGTGTCGTTGCGCGAGGCAAGGGCGATTTCGCGTCCCAGCACCGAGGGCAGGAATTTCCGGTTCAGGGTGCGGGTGAGCGGATCGCGTCCTGCCTCCAGTTCCGCGGCCGCCTGAAAGATATCGGTCAGCAGGAAGCGCAGTTCCTCGATGGCGGCCTGCAGTGTTCCGATAAGCTTTGCGACGGCGGAAGGGTCGCGCGCCTGGGCTGTATCGATGGCGGGCAGAATGGACGTATCGATCCGCGTGATCACCGCTTCGATGCTCTTGAGCAAGGGAGATCCTTGAAAGAGCAGCCCGCCGCGGTGGCGTACCCAGAGTCCGAACTGGGAGGTTCCCAGGGATTCCAGCCGCATCGAGCCGGCGTTGGTCACCAGGCTGAAGAGGACGTCCTGGGACCATTCCATGAGGGCCGCCCTCTGAGTCTCCCGCTCGATCGTGATGTCCTGACCGATGGAGAACAGCCGGAAAGCCTCGTCGGTGTGTGCATGTTGCCGGGCGCCCGCGACATAGGCTTCGCTCATGAGACGCATCGCGTAGTCGATGATCTCGTCCATCATCAGCAGCGCGGTGGCCTTCAGCGACGCATCGATGTCCAGGTCGAGGACGCAGCGCCCAATCTCGATCTTCAGCAGGCTGGCCCCTTCCAGCACGAGATGCACGGGAAGCTTGATCCTGGCATGAACCTCGCCGATGTGGATCTGCCGGCGCTCGAACTCGGAGGCGTTTTCAAGGTCGGCTTCCAGCAGCTTGAGCAGCCAGCCCCGCAGAGAGTGACTGAGGCGCTCCTGGACCACCGAATGGCTCAGGAATGACGATGCCTCGGGATGTTGAAGAAACGCGCCATAGAAGCTGGAAACGAGCGCGTCCACGTGTTCGCGCACGATGGATCCCAGGATCTTCTTGACGTCGTCGCGCTGCTCTCGTGCAACTGAACTCCAGTACCTCAATTCAACCATATCTGCGGCAGCTTCCTCGCGAGCCTGAAGGAGAGCCCCCCGGGCAGGCCTGTAGCTTGATGGAGCTAAGCTTCGGTAAATAGGGAGCACCGCCTTGGCCCACCGTTTGGCGAACTCTGCGGCGGTGCGCCGTCCCGAGACGCCGCCCCCGACGATCAGCACGCGGCCCGCAGGGCTCGGGGGCGTCCGTAGCCCGGAAACTGCCGTCCGCTGTTGCTGCGGTGGACCGCTCTCCATAAGGGGGCCGAGAATACGGGCAGCTTCGGCCTGCGGATCCTCACGCGCCGACATTGCCCTTGCAGACCACTCAGTCTCAGGGATTGAGCTCCGGGAGTGCAGGCAATCTCGGCGCTGAGACATTCCCTCGTCTTCTCCATCTGTGCCTGGCGGATGAGATCCCGCGGCCCAATCCCGGCAGATCAGTTGACGTCTCCTTCGCGCCGGAAGCGAAAAGCACTCGTTCGAGGCGCTCATATTGGTGCTGCACCGACGGATCGCCGAAATGCTGCAGCCACTGGGGCAACGGAGCTGTTCCCGCGCGCCTCGACCACGCGTCGACAGCCGCGAATGCGGCTTTCGCGTTGCCGGCAGCGCAGGCTCTTCGGAACCTCTGGAAATAGGCGGCTTCGGAATTCTCGTGCTCCGAGCGTCGCTCGCGGCGCCACGCGTCGAGCCGCGGCCAAAGCCGCGCAGCCGCCCATGCCAGCAGTGTCGCGCCGAGAAGCGCGGCGGCGATCCAGATCGCGGGCCACAGCCAATCGCGCCGGCTCGCCGGCTGTGCCGGGGCCTCGGCCGGCGGCGCTATGGCCGGCTCGAATGCCTGTTGCGCGGCCACGTCGACGGCGATCTCGTGAGCGCTTGCCACCTCGTTCTTGGCGCTCGCCGGATCGTACCAGCCGATCTCGACCGCGGGCAGGGTGAAGGCGCCCGCCTTCTCGAAGGTGTAGGTGACGCGATCGATCCGGCTTGCCGTCGCGGGGCCTTGCCTTGGGTCGGTGTCGTTCGCGAGCACCGGGTCCTGTCGATACAGCCGAACTCCCTCGGGAGCTTCGAAGTCGGGCGGCGGGATCATCATCGCCTGGATGCCCTCGGCCGTTACGGTCACCGTCCGAACGATGGCGTCGCCGACCTTCAGGTTCTTGAGGTCACCCTCGACGAACTGATTGATCGTGACCCTGGCCGCGACCGCACCACCGGATCCGGAACCCGGCGCGCCGCCGACGGTGAACGTGATCGTCGGCAGCGTCACCGAACCATTGGCCGGCGGCTGGCCGGGCACGGCGGCGTAGGTGAAGGTGATCTGGACCTCGGGCAGCGTATACTCGCCCGCTGCCTGCGGCGTTATGAGGTAGGTGCGGCGGATGCCGGCATAGGCGGCGCCGTCGATAGTCTCGACCAGGTTCTGCGCGCCGTCCTGCAGTGTCACCACCGCATTTGGCAGGTCGAGCTCCGGAAATCCTGGTGACGACATGAAGAAGTTCGGAACCAGCACGTCGACTCTGAGGGTTACCTGTTGGCCAACGACGATTTGCCCCTGGGTTTCCACCTGCGCACGCGCGAGTGGATCGGCCGCGCGCGCCGCGACCGGCATTAACGCCAGCAACGCGGCGAACAGTAGCACTGTCGCCCTGAGGCACGTCATTTGTCCGGTTCCTTCGACTCGATGGCGAACCTGCGCGCCAGCAGGTCGGTCGGCGTGACCTGGATGGTACGCATCCACATCTCTGCCGATTGCTGGGCGGCGTCGACCGTGCCTTCCTTGCCCTTCTTGCCCTTGTCGTCGAACTGCACCTGGTCGGGCGCCTGGTTCGGATCCTGTGGCTGCTGATCCTCCTCATCCTTCTTGCGGTCGGCGATCAGCTTCTCGATGGCCGCGAGATTGGCCTCGGCCTGCTGCCAGCCGGCCCGCAGCTTCAGCGCTTGCCGGTAGCTCGAGACGGCGTCCGGCAGCCGGTCCAGATGGGCCAGCGCGTTGCCCTGGTTGTAGTAGCTTTCGGCGCTCTGGACCTGGGCAAAGGCATCCACCGCCTTGGCGAAGTCGCCGGAGCGATAGTAGGCCACGCCGCGCCACATCGGGTCGTCGAAGAGCGCAGCAGCCGCGGGATAGTCTCCCCTGTCGAAGGCGAGGCGCCCCTGCTGGTCGTGCGTCAGCCACATATCCATCACAGGCGAGGTTTGCGCATTCGAGTGGTCAGGTACGGCGAGCGCCAGGACAAACAACACGCCACCCGCCCAGTGCACGGACCAGCCGCGCCGGAACCAAAGCGCGGCGATCGCAGCGACCGGGATCGTCAACCACCAGCCGAGGTCGCGCCAGCGCGTCTGCCCCTCGGCCTGCTTCTGCTCGAGATGGGTGCGGATGCGGCGCTCGATCCAGTCGACGTCGCTGTCGTCCAGTGTCACGGTCGCGACCTGTACGCTGCTTGCGCTTCGCAACTCTTCGAGTTGGTCGACGTCGAGCTTGGCGATGACACGTGCACCGGACGAATCGGTCAGGTAGCGTCCTTCGCCGGTCTTGACCGGCCCGCCCGCGGCGGTGCCGATGCCCAAGATCATGATCTCGTCGTCGCCGGCATTCTTTGCGAATGCGTCTGCCGCACCGGCCTCGACGCCGTCGGTCATGAACAGGATAGTGCCGGGCGTATCCTCCGAGGCGAGGGCCGACTCCACCGTTTCCAGGGCCCTGCGCGTGTCCTTTCCCGCCACCGGCATGATATGCGTCGCCAGTGCGTTGACGTAGGTCTGGACCAGCGACGCATCGTCGGTCAACGGCAGCACCATATGGGCGCTGCCGGCATAGGCGAAGACGGCCGTCCGGGCGCCGGGGCGGCGCTTGAGCAGATCCTGCACCTTGAGTTTGGCGCGTTCGAGGCGGGTCGGCGATATGTCGGTCGCGTCCATGGTCTGCGAGAGGTCGATGACCATGGCGAGCGGAGCCTTGTCGTCGACGAAGGGCGAGCGCTCTCGGTCGAAGGTCGGGCCTGCAGCTGAGATCGCGCCCAGTATGATCGCAGCGCTCACGAGATAGACGGGCCGGAACCAGCCCGCACCGCCCCCATCGAGGATGAGGTGATCGAGGAGCCTGGGCGCGATGATGTCGCGCCAACGGCTGCGTACGTCTTCGCGCCGCGACACCAGCCAGGCCAGCGCGAGTGCGGCGACGATCGCCAGCAGCCACCAGGGGCGGAGGAAGTGGAAATCCGCGATCATTCGGCGGTTTCCCTTCCGGCCTTGCCGTGCATGCTCGTCAGCAGCCAGGCGGAGAGGTGATAGAGGATCAGGATGAGCAGCGCGGCGCCGAGCGGATAGTGGAAGAGCTCGATTCTGGGTCGCCACGACAGCGTCTTCTGATTCACTGGCGTGATCCGATCGAGCGTCTGGTAGATCTCTTCGAGCTGGCTCTGGTCCTGTCCGAAATAATACTGCCCGCCGGTCGCACTGGCGATCTTCTGCAAGGCGGCGGTATCGAGCTTGTCCTCGCCGGTGGCGTTCGGATCGCCGATGCCGACTGCGTGCACGACGATATGGTTCCGGCCGGCGATCTCGGCGGCCCTGTCGGGCGGCATCTTGCTCGCCGTATCGTTGCCGTCGGTCAGCACGATCAGCACCTTGTCAGGTGCGAGACTCGCCTGGAACATCTTGATCGCCAAACCGAGCGCATCGCCGAGCGCCGTGCGCGGCCCGGCGATCCCGGGCAGGATTCCGGAGATCATCGTCTGCACGGTGCTGTGGTCCTGCGTGAAAGGCACGAGCGGATAAGGGGCGTCGCCGAATGCGATCAGGCCGATGCGGTCGCCGCTGCGTCGCTTCACGAATTCCGCCACGACCTGTCGCACCGCATCGACACGGGGCTCGACCTTACCGGACGGGTCGCGGAAATCCGCCGTATCCATGGATTGCGAGAGATCGAGGGCCAGCATCAGGTCGCGCTGCGGCTCGACCTTCTCGATCGGCGGTTCGATGAATTGCGGGCGCGCAAGCGCAAGCAGAACCAGCGCCCAGCAGACGGGCGCCAGTATTCGTTGCGCCCGGTTCATCCTCGGCACGATGGAGCCGGTAGATGGGGAAACACCCGCTGCCCGCGCCACTTCGCCGAAGAAGGGGATGCGGACCGACGCGGTCTCTTGCCGGTAAGGCGGCAGCAACCACCAGACGAGCACGGGCAGTGGCAGCAGGGCGAGCAGCCAGGGATACTCAAGCTGGTACACGGTGCTTCTCGATCCATGCCCGGGCGGTGTCGATCAGGGCGCGAAACTGTTGCTCTGAAAGCCTGTCCCGCGGCGGCGCGGCACGATACTCGCCGTCGGCCAACAGCGCCGCCGCTTCGTCGGCGATCATCGCGCCGCCCGCGTGATCGCGGAGGAACTTCACCCACGCCGCGCCGCTGACGCGCGCTACCTCCTCTCGAGGCCACGCTGCGAGCACAACGCGCTTCAACAGTTCTGCAACGGCCTGCACGGAGCCCGGCTGCCCGCCGTGCCCGGTCTGCTCCAGGTCCGCCAGCAGCGCCAGCGCCTCGCGGCGATAGCGATTTATCCGCCTATGATGCAGCCAGCGCCAGACGGCGAGGACGATCAGTGCGGCGACCACCAGCGCAAGCAGAGCCCATCCCCATGTCTGCGGCCACCAGGCAACCGGTTGCGGCAGCACGATGTCGGCCAGCGATTGCAAGGCCTGGCGCGTTTCGAGATCGGCAGGCGATGTTCCTTCCATGGCCTAGCGCCTCCGGGTGCGCCACGACAGCTCGGCCATCATGCGCCGCATCTGCGGCGCCGTCTCCTCGGCCGCGGAAACCGGCATCATCGGCAAGCCGAGCTCCTGCTGCCATCGGAGCAGCTCTTTTCCGCGCTCCCTGGCGAATTCGATGATCCTGGCGCGCATGTCGCCGTGGCCGAACGGTAGCTCGGCCTGCAGGGCGCCGCCGCTCACCACCATCGCGCCGCTCTCGGGCAACTGCAGCAGGAACGGATCGTAGACCAGCACCGCCAGCACGTCGTTGCTCCTGGTCAACCGGAGCAACATGTCGCGCGTCTCGGCATCATGTCCATCGAAGTCGGAGATGACGATCACCAGATGGTCGTGCTCGGCCTGGCTTGCTGCCGCCCGCAAGGCGACGTTGAGCTGCGCGCGGCCTCGCAGGTCGGGAGCCTCGGCGTGCAACTCCCGGTTCTGCCGGACGACTTCGGTGAGAAAATCGATCACCGCGGCGCGGCTGCGATGCGGCCGGACCTGCACGACCTCATTGTCGTTGAAAACGATCCCGCCGACCCGATCCCCGACCGACAGCACGCGCCAGGCCGACAGCGCAGCGGCCTCCGCCGCCGCCACCGACTTCATCGACCGCTTGCTCCCGAAGAACATGTTCATGCGCTGGTCGATCACGATCAGCGCCGGCCGGTCCTTCTCCTCCGTGAAAACGCGGACGAAGGGTTTTCCCGCACGCGCCGTCACTCGCCAGTCCATGCTGCGGATGTCGTCGCCGGCCACATATTCGCGCAGTTCCTCGAAGGAGAGGCCGCGTCCGCGTACGCGCGACGCGTGACGACCGGCGAGCAGCTGGTGCCCCGGCTGCCTGGCCCACAGCCCCGGGGCACGCACGGCAGCTTCGAGCGCAACGAGGTCGGCAACGCAGACATATGCGCCGGCCTCGCCATCCTCGGTGCGGCGGGGCCGCGCCACGCCTGTCGATCTGCCGAGCGCGGACTGGGAGAGCGCCATCACCACCTCCCTCAGGACACCGCGACACGTTCAACGAGGCGGTCGATCACCTGGTCCGCCGTCATGCCGGACGCATGCGCCTCGTAGGAGAGGATCAGCCGGTGCCGGAACACGTCGTGGACGATTGCCCGCACATCGTCGGGCGTGACGTAGTCGCGGGTTTTCAGCCAGGCATGGGACCGCGACACCTTGTCGAGCGCCAGCGAGGCGCGCGGGCTCACCCCGACCTCGATCCACTTGGCAAGGTCGGCGTCGAGCTTGGCCGGGGTGCGGGTCCCATAGACCAGCGCGACGATGTACTTCTCCACCGGCTCTGAGACGGTGACGGCCGTGATCTCCTTGCGCGCGTCGAAGACCGCCTGCTGGGCCAGCACTTCATGCTTTGCGGCCGTCTTGGAGGAGGACGCTTCCTTCTCCTCGTTGCGCACCAGGCGCATGATGTCGCCTTCTGCGTTTTCGTCGGGGTAGCCGACCTGCACATGCATCAGGAATCGGTCGAGTTGCGCCTCGGGCAAGGGATAGGTGCCCTCCTGCTCGATCGGATTCTGTGTTGCCATGACGAGGAACAGCTCCGGCAGCGCACGGCTTTCGCCGCCCACCGTCACCTGCCGTTCCTCCATCGCCTCGAGCAGCGCCGACTGCACCTTTGCCGGCGCACGATTGATCTCGTCGGCGAGGACGAGATTGGCAAAGATCGGGCCGCCCTGGAACTTGAAAATGCCCTTGCCGCCTTCGGCCAGATAGACTTCCGAGCCGGTGATGTCCGACGGCAGAAGGTCCGGCGTGAACTGGACGCGCGACAGCTTCGCGTCGAGGTTCTTGGCGAGCGCCTTGATGGCGCGGGTCTTGGCGAGCCCCGGCAGTCCCTCGATCAGCAGGTGACCGTTGCTCAGGAGGCCGAGCAGCATGCGTTCGACCATCGCCTCCTGGCCGACGATCGACTGGTTGATGCGCTTGCCGAGCGCAGCGATATCGTCACGTGAAGTCATGGTTGCCTAGCCGCCTTCTGCGGATTCCCGCCAAAGTCAGTTGCTCTTCCCACTCTTGCTGTCTGACGGTTCCGCGACCAGCTTCTCGCGCGCTTCGACCATTGCAGAAAGCGCCGCGCTGTCGACCTTTGGATAGTTGGGGTCGATTTCCTCCAGCTTTTCGACGATGGTCGCGGCCACCACCAATCGCGTGAACCACTTGTTGTCGGCCGGCACCACATGCCATGGCGCGTGCTTGGTTGCGGTGTTGCGGATCGCATCCTCGTACGCGTCCATGTATTTCGGCCAAAGCTGGCGTTCCGCCACGTCCCCGAGCGCGAATTTCCAGCGTTTGTCCGGCTCGTCGATACGCTCCAGAAAACGCTTGCGTTGCTCGTCCCGCGACACGTGCAGGAAGAACTTCAGGATCGCCGTACCGTTGCGCGCCAGATGGCGCTCAAAATCGCGGATGCTGTCGAAACGGTCTCTCCAAAGATCGTCGCCGACCAGCTTGTCAGGCAGGCCCTGCTTATCCAGGAGGTCGCGATGAACGCGCACGACCAGAACTTCTTCGTAGTAGGAGCGGTTGAAGATTCCGATCTGCCCTCGCCCAGGCAGCGGCAAGGTCGCGCGCCAGAGGAAATCATGCTTGAGTTCGGTGGTGCTCGGCGCCTTGAAGGACGTAACCGCACAGCCCTGCGGGTTGACGCCGGACATCACATGCTCGATCGCGCTGTCCTTGCCGGCTGCGTCCATTGCCTGCAGGATGATCAGCAGCGACCACCGGCTTTCGGCGTAAAGCCGCTCCTGCAGGTCGGCGAGGCGCTTGGTGCCGGCGGCCAGCAATTCCTTGGCCTCGTCCTTCTCCAGGTCGAGGCCCAGCGTGTCGCCAGGATCGATGTCGGACAGGCGAAAATCGTCGCCGTCACTTATCCTGAAGCGCTTGACGACATCGCCCGAGAGCATCCTCTAATTCCCCGCAGGATAAAAGTAGAAGGACTGCTCGGCCCGCAGCGTGCCGTCGTTGGCGAAGACGGCCATACGCTCCGCCGGCGTGACGGATGCCGGTCCGCGTTCATTGGTCACTTCGGCGACGAAGTCGACGATAGCAGTCTTTGCTGCCTCTTCGTTCCTCGAGGGGCGCGGATCCTCAAGCGCCGTGCTTGCCGCATCGCCGCAAGACCATCCCATGATGGGAAAGCCAGCGGGGAGATATCGCGTAACGGCTCTTCTCGTCATCCAAAGCCTCCACTTTGTCCGGTCTCTCCGAGACGGAGGCAGGGCGATAACCTTCGCCCTGCCGTCAGACGCGCTGTCGACTGGCACGCCGCGCAACTGTCACGGTCACTGCTGACCCATCTCCTCGAAGTGCTTCTCGATCGACTTGTCCACCTCCTCGCGGATCTGGTCGATGCTGAAGCTCGCCGGCCGCTGGCTGGGCGGATAGTCGACGAAGGTCTGCAGGAATGCTGCGGAGTGCAGTATCCCCTTTACAAACAGGAAGTCGTTCCTGACCCGCCAGTCGTTATATTGGTCCGAAACGATATCGGCCCGCTCATAGGGGTCCATGCGCAGATTGAATATCTTTGGAACGCGCAGCGACGTGAACGGATTGGCCCATACGTCGAAGCCGCCAGGCAAGCGCTGTTCTTCGAAGACAATCTTCCAGTTGTCAAAACGAGTGGCGACGAGATCGCCATCGTCATTGAAGTAATAGAAGTTGGTCCGTGCGCTCTTTGGCGATTTGCCTGTCAGGTAGTCGAGCTGGTTGAAGCCGTCGAGATGCACCTTGAACTGCTTGCCATCGATCTCCGTGCCTTTCAGAAGCTGGTCCGTGATGTCGGCATTGCCGGCGGCGGCAACCAGAGTGGGAAACCAATCAAGGCCCGAAAACATATCGTTGGAGATTGAGCCGGGCGGGATGCGCCCAGGCCAGCGTACGAATGCTGGCACGCGGAAGGCGCCTTCCCAGTTGGTGTCCTTCTCGCTCCTGAAGGCGGTGGTAGCCGCATCCGGCCAAGACCACTGGTTCGGACCGTTGTCGGTCGTGTAGACGACGATCGTGTCGTCGGTGATGCCGAGATCGTCCAGTTCTTTCAGCAGCTTTCCGACGTCGTCGTCATGCTCGATCATACCGTCGGCATATTCGTTCCCGGGCATGCCGCTCTGGCCCTTCATCGAGTCGCGGACATGCGTGAACACATGCATGCGCGTCGTGTTCATCCACACGAAAAACGGCTTCTTGGCATCGGCCTGTTTCTTGATAAAGCCGATCGCCGCATCGGTCGTTTCGTCGTCGATCGTTTCCATCCGCTTGACGGTGAGAGGGCCGGTATCCTCGACCTTGCCGTCGGCGAAGCTGTGCAGCACGCCGCGCGGGTTGTATGCCTTCAGGAACTCCGGATCGTCCTTCGGCCAGTTCGCTTGCTCGGGCTCTTCCTCGGCGTTTAGGTGATAGAGGTTGCCGAAGAACTCGTCGAAGCCATGCTTGGTCGGCAGATACTCGTCGCGGTCGCCGAGATGGTTCTTGCCGAACTGCCCGGTGGCATAGCCCAGCGGCTTGAGCGCCTGGGCAATCGTGATGTCTCGGTCCTGCAGGCCGACGGTGGCGCCGGGAGCGCCGACCTTGCACAGACCCGTACGCAGGCAGACCTGCCCGGTGATGAAAGTCGAGCGACCTGCCGTGCAGCTGTTCTCGGCATAGTAGTCCGTGAACATCATGCCTTCCTTGGCCAGCCGATCGATATTGGGAGTGCGGTAGCCCATCAGGCCGAAACTGTAGGCCGAGATGTTGGTCTGGCCGACATCATCGCCGAAGATGACGAGGATGTTCGGCTTCGTCTGGTCCTGGGCCCACGAGGGCGCCGTTGAAGTCAAAGCGCTCGCCGCAAGCAGAATTGCGCCGATCTTGGATATCATCCGCATATGAATCTCCCTGCAATCCCTGCGCCGTGGATCGTGCCCGGAGCATGTTCCGCAGCGTCCACAGTCTATCGATCAGAGGCTGAGCCGAAAGTTGTGTAACGGTAACAACGGCCGCAGTTTTGGCCGATGTCGTCGCTTGGCGCGCTGTCGCGGGCGTCGCTTGTCCTTGTAAGACAGCCAGATCGAATAGAGGACGATCTCGCGTGCGGCCTTCGTGATCGAGGAAGAAGCGGAGTGCCCAATCTTCCTTCGGTCGGCCGGTGCACGATGGCCGCCGCACGGCCGGCGGGGACCGGCGATGCCTGGTCATCCTCGCGGCGCAACCGCAGCGGTCTGGGCGTCGCCCTGGCGGGGAAGCCGGCTCGCCGCGATCACGGCTCCGGTGATCGCGATTGTCACCACCGCGCCGATCCACGCCCCATAGAGGCCCAGCCCGACGATGAAGCCCGCCATGAGCGGCGAAGCGATATCCGTCACCGCAACCAGCGCCTGGCCCGTTCCCATCACCACCCCTTGCCGCTCCGACGGGACATGGACCGACAACGCCGCGAGATAGGTTGGCTTTGCAAGGGCGTCTGCGGTGCTGATGCAGAGCACGGCGAAGGCGAGGACGGGAATGGTGCTCGCCAGTCCGGCGCTGAGGAAGCCTGCGCAGAGGAGGCCGAAGATCAGCACGATCAGCCGGCGTTCCGAGAAGAACCTGCCGAGCCATCCGAGCAGGAAAAGCTGGACGAAGAGGTTGATGACCCCGTCCGCCGCGATGATGTAGCTGAACTCGCGCGGCCCGAGGGAGTGGCCGTTCCAGACAAACCTGTCGGCAAGGAAGATCGGAAGCTGCGAGGTATACATTCCATAAGCCAAGAAATGGCACAGCATGACGATGACGAGCACGCGGATGACCGGGTGGCCGGTGATCGCCCGCATCGAAATCCGTTCGCGGTCGCCTTCGCGTGCAGCCTGTCCTGCCACCTTGCCGCCTCTCAGGCCGAAGGCGGTCACGACGATTCCGGAAGCCGACAGGGCCAGCGCCATGTAGATCGGGGCGGTCAGCGAGATATCGGAGAGAACGCTTGAAAGGCCTGCGCCCACAATCGCACCGAGACCCAATCCGGCGTTGACGACGCCGATCGCCTGGCGTCGGGTCGCCGGCGAACTGTTGTCTGCGGCATAGGCGGCCGCGGCCGAGAAGTTGCCCGCCGTCAGTCCGAACAGGAAGCGCGCCAGGAGGACCGTGAAGATGCTCTGCGCAAGGGCGAGCAGCAGCAGGCTGACGACCGCCACGATCTGGCTGGCGAGAAGAACCCGCCGGCGTCCGAAACGGTCGGAGAGCTGGCCGAGCAAGGGCGACGCGGCGGACAGGCTGAGCGCTTCCGTGGCAAGCACGACGCCGAAGACCAGCGGACTCGCCCCCATCTCGCGAAGATGGAATGGCAGGACGGGCAGAACCGCCCCGATGCCCGCGGCATAGAGGGCGACGATGGCAAACAGCGGCAGCATCAGCCGCCAGTCGAGCCTGTCCGACGCGCCGGCCTCGTGCTTCGAACACATCCCGGCGCTCACTTCGATTCCTCTTCGAGCCGACCGACGCCCAGATGGCCCAGATATCTTTCGAGCTTCATCGTCCGCTCTGCGCCGAGCATCAGGAACGCTCCGATATAGCCGTCCGGGCGGATCAGCACGCCCTCGCCCGGCGCCAGTTCGTAGGCATCGCGGACGTGTCCCCAGGCGTCGATGACGTCGCCCTGCGCGCCGATGTGGCGGACATGCAGCCCAGGCCTGGGCCCGACCGTCTCCCCTCCCGCCTCATGGATGAGCAGCGTCCAGTGCGTCCCCCTGAACAGCTGGAACAGCCGCGACGGCTGGCCAGCCGCGCCCATGACCGGGGCGTCCGGCGCACGGTCGCCGGGACGCAGCCTGCCGCTGCGCTCGGCCAGCTGCCTGGAAAGCGGCGAGTCCGGATAGCCGATATCGAGCTGGCGCACCTCGCGGCCCCGGCGCATTTCCCCCGCTCTCTGCGCATCGAGCAGCCTGGACGAAAGGCCGAGCACCCATTCCGCCACCGGTCGCCGCTCGAACTCATAGGTGTCGAGCAGGAGATCCTCGCCGCCGCCGAGCACGGCGGCGAGTTTCCAGCCGAGATTGTAGGCATCCTGCACACTGGTATTCAGGCCCTGTCCGCCTGTCGGCGGATGGATATGGGCAGCGTCGCCGACGAGGAACACCCGACCGACCCGGTAGCTATCGGCAAGCCGCGCGTTCATCGCATAGGCCGAAGCCCAGGAGACCCAATGCACCTGGATGTCGCTCCGCCCCGTCCGCTCGCCGATCATCCGTCCCAGCCCTTCGGCCGAGAGGTCCACGTCGCCGTCCGGCGGAATGGGCGCCTGAAGCTGGAAGAGATCGGTTCTGGCCAGCGGGCAGATCACGACCATGCGCTCCATGTCGCCATCGTTGAACTCGTGCCACGCATCGCGCTCCAGCCCGGTCAGCGCCACATCCGCCACGATCGCCCGCACGCCCAGCGTCTTGCCGGGGAAACCGACGCAGAGCGCGTCGCGTACGAAGCTGCGCCCGCCGTCGGCCCCGACGAGATAGCGGGCGCGGACGGTTTGCCCGCCATCCGGTCCCGCAAGGCGGGCCATGACGCCGTCCTCGTTTTGCTCGAAGTCGACCAGCTCGCATCCGAATTCGACCTCGTGGCCGAGTTCGGCCAGCCGCTCCCGCATGATCTCCTCGGTGCGGAATTGCGGGATCATCAGCGCGATGTAGTAGGGCTCCGCCGGAGTCGGATCCGGCCGCTCGCCGATGTCCTTCTCGGCATGGCTGCCGTCATCGCCATAGGCGCGCACCGGCGGATAGATGCCGCCGGCGGCGACGACCTTGTCGAGAATGCCGAGGTCCTCGAAGATCTCCTGCGTCCTCGGCTGGATGCCCTTTCCGCGCGAGCCCCGGAAAGGCCCTTCCCGCTTCTCGATCAGCCGGAAAGACACGCCGCGCCGCGCAAGCTCGATCGCCAGCGTCAGGCCGGATGCGCCCGCCCCGCATATGAGCACATCCGCCGTGAAACCGTTTGTCATGGCCGCCTCCTTATGTGTAATATGCACATAGTAGGAGAGTCGGAATGCCGTCAAGAAAAAATGTGAAAAATACACATATCGAGAGCCGTCAAATTCGTGCGCTTCACGCTGCGCTGATCGACATCGTCAGCCTCATGAACCGGCCCCAGCGCGACGAAAGCCTTGTGCGCGAAGCCGGCATCTCCCTCGACCGCGCCCTGTTTCCCCTTCTGGTCGGCATAGAGCGCGTGGGGCCGATCGGCATCGTGGAGCTCGCCGACCGCGCCGGCCGCGACTACACCACCGTCAGCCGTCAGGTGGCAAAGCTGGAAAGCCTCGGCCTGGTCGAGCGCCGGCAGAGCACGGCCGACCGCCGCGTGAATGAGGCCGTGGTCACGCCGAAGGGCAAGGCGATGACCGACAAGATCGACGCCGCCCGCGAGAGAAGCGCCCGCGCCATCTTCGCCAACTGGGATGCCCACGACATCGACGAGCTCGTGCGGCTCATGCGCAAGTTCGCTGAGGCCGCAAAAGACGAACCGGAAAGCCCCGCCGCACCCTGAATTGTCGCCCAACTCACTTTGCGGAAGGGAGCTTCGCGCAGGTGCGGGCGGTTAGGTTAGTATTTGGCCTGGCGCGAACTTCGCTCCCTGTTGAACCTGACTCTCGATTGGAAAAGCGGCGCAACGGCGAGCCGCGTTTCAACGAGCCGGTGGGGGATGAGATGAGCGGACTCCACGATCTTACCGCGGGTCAGAATCGCCAGATCAGCGGCACCACGAAGACGGCCACGACAAAGAACCAGATCAAGAGCGGCAATCCGAGTTTCCAGTAGTCTCCGAACCGATAGCCGCCCGGGCCCATCACCATCAGGTTCGTCGGTGTGGCGATCGGCGTGAGGAAAGCAGCGGCCGCCGCCACTGCCGTGCTCATCAGCACGGGCCGCGGCGAGACCCCCATCGTGGTGGCGGCAGCAACCGCGACCGGTATGACGATCAGCGCCGTTGCCGTGTTGCTTATGAGTTGCCCCAACAAGGCTGTCAGCACGAACAGGCCCGCAAGTAGCGCAATCGGACCGGCGTCGCCGACAATCTCCACAAGCCCGTCGGCCAGGAGCTTTGCGGCTCCAGTCTCCATCATGGCTGTGGATAGCGGCATCATCGCTCCGACGAGGATCACCGTCGTCCAGTCTATGGCCCGGTAGGACTGCTGGACCGTCATGATGCCCGACAGGATGATGGCCCCCGCCGCAAGCAGACCCGCTACTGCCGGCGGAACGATCCCCGTGGCAAGGAGAACTACCATCGCCAGCAGGATGGCGGTTGCCTGGCGTGCGCCCGGCCCCATCGGCACGGCCTGCCTGCGCACGAGATCCGGCGAATTGACGACCAGCACGTCGGGATCGGCGAGATGGTTGTCGAGAGCCTTCCATGTCCCCTGCAGGAGCATGGTGTCTCCCGCTTGCAGCTCGATTCCGCCCCGCTGCTTGCTGGCATCGGATTCGATGTCCGCGCCGCCGCGCTGCACGGCCAGGATGATGAGGTCCCCGCTTTCGGTGACCATGCCGGGAAAAACGCTATGGCCGATCAGCCCCGATCGCGGCGGAATGACGACTTCAGCGAGGCCGGAACTCTGATTGAACAATGTCTCTTCGCCGGCTGACTTGGCCTCTTCCCGAAATGCGAGATGTTTCTCGCCAGCGAAGGCTGCGGCCGACACGCTATCGCCGCGGAGCAGCAGATAGTCGCCTTCGGCAACGATCGGCCTGCGTAGCGGAGCAGCTGAATCCCCCTCCTGCACGGCGACCAGTTTCAGCTCGGGATAATCGGCGAGATCAATTGCCGAGGGAGGAGAACCGGCAAGCGGGGAGGTTCGGCGCACCCGCACGCGGTAGATGCCGGTGGCGAGACCGTACTGCTCGACCAGCGTCTTGGCATGGCGGCTGAAATCTGCCGGCATCGTGGCCCCGTTGCGTTCAGGCAGGAGCCGCTTTCCAAAGAACAGGATGATGGCCATGGTGCCGGCCAGCGCCGGCACGCCTGCCAGCGCGAACTCGAAGAAGGCGAATGCGCCCACCCCGGCGTCGCTGGCGGCGTCGGAGACCAGCACGTTCACCGGAGAGCCCGTCAATGCGAGCTTCGAGCCCGCATGTGCGGCGAAGACCAGCGGCATGAGCAGCTGCGAGGAATTCCACCTGAGCCGGACAGCGATGACGACCACCACCGGGAGCAGCGCGGCAACGGCGCCGTTGACGCTGATCAAGGCCGTGAGCAGCGCAACCAGGCTCATGGTCAGCAGCAATAGCCGCGTCCGGCTTTGTTCCCCGGCTCCTGCGATCAGGAGCTGGCCGGCCCACGCTGTCACGCCGGTGGCCTCGAGGGCGGCGCTCACCACGAAAAGCGTCGCAATGAAGATGACGGCGGGGTCTCCGAAGCCGCCGAGCGATTGGCCAAGTGTCAGGACACCGGTCGCCCATAGCGCCAGCGCGGTCGCCATGGCGATGACGACGACAGGCAGCCTGTTCCAGACGAAAAGGACGATGATGGTGGCGATGATGGCGGCGGTGTAGGCTATCGGACTCAATCGCTCGGCTCCTCACATACCCAGCCCAGGTCTGAAATGATGGTCACCCAGCAATAGGTTTCCGATGAATTCCAGCGCGGCGCCTCCGCGCTCGAGGTCACCCACGGGCCGATCGCCTTCAGTCCTCCATGGTCGCCAAAAGAAGGCCGAGGCGGCAGCCTTTCTCGTACTCGGCGAGGTTCACATATTCCTTGACCGTGTGGATCTCCGCCTGGCCGGCTCCAATCGTGACGGTCGGGATGCCGTGTTTGTCGAGCCAGTTCGCATCCAGCCCCCCGTTGGAAAACAGGAGGTTGGGTTCCATCCCGAGCATCTCAACCGCCTTTTTGGCGCGCTGGACGACCGGGGAGTCGTGCGCCAATTCGAAGGGCGGATAGGAGGTCTGCTGGAGGAACGTCACCTTCGCGGTGGCGCCGTTGTCGTCTTTCACCTCGGCCTGCGCCCGAGCGAAGGCGTCCTTGTAGCCATTGGCGATCCTGATGGCGAAGGCAGCGTCCGGGCTGCGCGCCTCGCCTTTGATGAAGGCGTAGTCGGTGACGACATTGGTGGCGTCGCCCGCGGGCTTGCCGTCCTCGCCGCCGAAAATCCCGACATTGCTGGTACCGTGTCCATCCGGCTTCACCACCTTGCCGAACCAGCCGTCGCGTCTGGCTTCGACAAGGGCGACCGCGCCGACCATTGTCGCCGAAATCCCTTTCTCCGGCGCGACTCCGGCGTGGGACGCGCGACCCGTTATCTGGACTTCCCAGTTCTCCTGCCCGACCGCTCCCACGATCAGATCCGAGGCAAGCTGCCCATCCACATTTATGCACATGACCGGGCCGCCCAGCTCCGACGGATTGAGCTCCCGGGCGCCGTGGAGGCCGCTCTCCTCACGCACTGTAAAAAGCAGCGTGATCGGGGGGTGTGCAATGTTGTTCTTGATGAGCGTCTCGGCAAGCACGACCAGGAGGGCGACGCCAGTGCGGGCATCGCCGCCGAGCGCCGTCGTGCCGTCGGAGACGATCCGGTCACCCTCGCGTCGCGGCTTGGCGCCGGCACAGAGTGCTACGGTGTCGAGATGGGTGGAAAACAGCAGGTGCGGCCCCGGACGCGTGCCCGGCAGGTTCACGATGAGGTTGCCGGTTTCGGTCGGCAAGGGGATGCGCTTGTTGGCGTCATCGAACCGAATGGCCGAGGCTGGCACCCCGGCATCCTTCAGGGCGTTGCTGACCGCGGCCGCAATGTTGGCCTCCTGGCCGGTCACGCCCTCGACCGAGAGGAAATTGATCAGATGCTCTTCCGCAGCCGCGATATCCAGTGGGGGTGAGTTCTGACTCATGACATCCATCCCTCTTGCAGTTGGGTCGGCCTTTCGGCCGCTGCCGTCACAGTCCCCATGGTAAGCCCAGGGCCTTCCACAAGGCGAACAGGGCGGTCCACAACACGAACATCCACACGACATAGGGAAGCATCAGCGAAACGATGGTGCCGACACCGGCGGTCCTGTCGTACTTCTGGGCAAATCCGACCACGAGCGCGAAGTAGGCATTGAGCGGCGTGATCGCGTTCATCGGAGAATCGCCGACGCGATAGGCCGCAAGAACGGCCTCCGGCTCGACGCCAAGTTGCATGAGGAGTGGGACGAAGACGGGTGCGAAGATCGCCCATTTGGCGATCGCTCCGGTCAGCAGCAGGTCGATGATCGCCACCACCACGATGAACCCGAGCAGCAGCGGCAGCGCACCGATGTTGGCGGCCTGCAGGATGTTCGACAGGCTGAGCGCCATTACCGTGCCGATGTTGGTGAAGGTGAAGTAGGCGACGAACTGGCTGAGCACGAAGAAAAGGAAGATCGTTCCGCCCATGCTTTTGATCGACTTCTCGATCGCCGCGATCACCTCGGAAAGGGTCCGCAGGGTGCCGGCGCCGATGCCGTACGCCCAGCCTGTCACCAGGAACATCAACACGACCAGGGTTATGAGGCCGTTCATGAAGGGTGAATTGCCGATCAGCTCGCCGGTCGTCGGATTGCGCAGCGGGCCCCAGGACGGGATCGTCAGGAGACAGAAGACCGCGACCAGGCCGAGCAGGCTGTATCCGGCAAAGCGCAAGCCGCGCGACTCCTGCTCGCCGAGCATGTCGCTCTGATCGGTCGTGGTGCCCTCGGCGGCATTCTTGGGATCATAGGCTCCGAGCCGGGGCGCGATCATGCGGTCGGTGATGACGGCGACGATGAGCGTCAGGAACAGCACGGACGCGAAGGAGAACCAGACATTCGACGCAAGTCCAATCGACCTGTCCGGGTCGACGAGACGGGCCGCATCATTGGTGAACTCGACCAGAACCGCATCGAGTGGCTTGATCAGCATGTTGACGCTGAAGGCGGAGGCGACGGCGGCGAAGCCTAGGGCCAAGCCGGCAAGCGGATGCCGCCCGACGGCCAGGTAGGCAATGCCCGCGAGAGGGATAAGGACGAGATAGCCCGCATCCGCTGCAATGCTGGAGAGGATGCCGACAAATGCGAGGATGTAGGTCAGCGCCCAGCGCGGCGAAACGGCGACAAGCTTGTGGATCAGCGCCGTGACCAGGCCCGACGCTTCGGCGACGCCCGCGCCGATCATGGCGGCGATCATGAGGCCTACGGCGGTGAAGGCCATGAAGTTTGGAACGAGCGACGCATAGATGAAGCGAATGCCCTCGGCGGTGAGCAGGCTGCGGACCTCCGTGCTCGCCTCCTCGATCTCATGCGTCTCGGGATTGATGACTTCATAGGTGATCGACGCGCCGAACGCGCCCAGCAACGCCGACAGCACGATCACTATGGCGATGAGGATGAGAAAGATGATCACCGGATGGGGAACCATGTTTCCCACTTTCTCGACGCCGTCGAGGAAGCGCTGCATGGCAGTCTTGGGCAAGGCGTTCGCGGTTGTCATTTCCGATCTCCCCTTGCTAAAAATATCCCTGCGCAACGCACTAAGGAGAAAGGGGCCTCCCGACGAACCCGTGATCACGGTGCTTCGCCACGGCCACGGCGCCTAAAGAGTTCGCCGGTGCCAATGGGCACACCAAGGCGCGCCCTGCCCGGCTTTGTTTGCAATCAGTTTGGAAGTGGGTGCTTCCGCAAGCTCCGTTTTCGCAATCGTCTATCGCGGCCCCAGCGACGGTCACTCGGAACATGGAGGCGTCCTCCTGAAGACCGAAGCGCCGATTTTCCCACGCGCTTCCCTTCATTAGAAGTAATGTAACGGTAACGACCGCCAACATTCTTGACGGGCTCTGCCCGATCGCCTGAGCGATCCGACGGACCCGGGACCGCAGAGTACATCGCCTCGCGAGCCACTGGACGAAGAGGCGATGCGTGAGGTCGCGGCGGTCAAGCTCCGGGAGTTGGTAGCGGCGTTCAATTTCCTCAGCGACTTGCCGCACAAGCGCTATAGGCGACGTAACCCGCTTCCTCGAAATGGGGTCTCTGGCCGCGGATGAATGTGTGCAGCAGCGCGGCGTTCGACCGGCCTGCGAGGGCGATCGAAGCAGTCAGCAGATCAGCGCCTTTTCACCAGGCGGTTGTAGCCGGAAATCTTGGCCGCGCGCGAGCAAGCTATGCGAGGTTGTGGAAACCCGCTTGGCTCAGGCGACGTCCCGGTTGTCGTTCCCGACACCCCGAGGTTGCGGAAACTCTCCGAACAACATCTCATATCCATAGGGATCATAGTAGCGCATGAGCCCCTGCATGAACTCCTTCGGATCGACCTTCAGCACCTCGGCCCAAAGCTTGTAGCGGTCAGGTGGCACCCGGCCCCTGCCGTTTTCTATCTGCGAAATGAAGGTGTAGTAGTCTGTTCCTACCGTTATTGCGAAAGCGCGCTGGGTAAGCCCCTATTGCTCACGCAGACTCCTAAGCCACGCCCCACCATCACGGCGAAGTAGATGTTCGACGCTCTGCGTGTTGATGCTCATCTGCAACGCCTCCCCCTGCACTCATTTTCAACCTACGATCGTTTGCTATCACCCTGCAATTTACTTGTACAGTGTAATTGACAGTTACCTTCGGTTGAGCGTAAAGGAGTCGACCGGATCGGACCCTAATCGGTCCGGTTGTAACCTTCTCGAGGAGAAATCATGGCAACTCTGGCCGAATTGGATGCCCTCATTGATGGCAATCCCGATGCCTTTGCCGGCATCGCAGCCGCTTACGAAGTCTTGCTGGGCGGCGTTCCCAGCGTCGACGGCTTCATGTTCCTGATCAACAACGCGCTTGAGACGAATTACGGGTCCAACAACCCGAACATCGTGTTCAACACGGAAAATATCTTCATCAACAGCGTCAACGCGCTGTTCCAGGGCAACCCGGCCGCAGAGGCGAAGTTCGACGCCATCACCGCCGGCGCCGCCACCCTGCAGGACCAGCTCGTCGCCATCTACGAGGCCTATGTGCCGGCCGAGCACCAGACGGCGGAAGGCCTTGCCTTCTTCACCCGTGCGGAAGCCCAGGCGTTCTTCACGGGCGTGGCTGCCGAGCGCGGCGTCGCCGGCGAAGACGGCGCTGCCGTCGTGGGGCTGGCCTCGCTGCTCAAGATGCTGGTCGCCAACGACCAGGGCGTCGGCGATGCCATCAACGACCTGAAGGCCGCCATCAATGACGGCTCGGCCAACCTGCCGGAGACCAGCGACGTCTTCATCCCGATCGAGACCGCCGACGGCGCCAAGTACGACAACGACGACCCGGCTCCCGGCAAGACGCTGACCGTCAACGCCGACACGCTGTCGGGCGAGGTGTTCAACGCGCCGCGCGCCTTCACGCCGGGCGGCACCGACCAGATGAACACGCTGAACGACGACGACGTGCTGACCGGCACGGGCGCCCACAACGTGCTCAACTTCACCTTCGTCAACGACGCCGACACCGGCGACAACGACATCAACGCGACGCTCAACAACATCAACGAGATCAACGTCAACGTGCGTCTCGATGGTGATGGCTACCTGGATCTGCAGGACACCACCGGCCTGAAGAACCTCAACGTCGACGGCGTCGACGGCAACTGGTTCGAGGCTTACAACATCCAGTCGGCCGCGGACCTCGCCATCAGCGTGTCGAACTCCAACGACGAGAACAGTGATGTCGGCTTCTTCTTTGTGAACAAGGCCGTCAGCGGCGATGCGGATGAGGTCAGCCTCACCCTCGACACCGTGACCATCGACGAGCTTTACCTGCAGAGCAACGACGGCTCGCAGGGCATCGAGAAGCTCAACCTGGTCTCGACCGGCGACGGCAACGATGTCCACGACATGTATCTCGAGGAACTCGAGACTCTGACCATCACCGGCGATGCTGAACTGTCGCTTGGCGAGAGCTTCGATGTCACTCGCGGAAGCGATCAGGTCGAGGCGTTCGTTTACGACGAAGCGTTCGAGAACGTTGCGGGCTCGTTCACGACGCTTGACGCCTCCGGCCTTGACGCCGCTATCGAGATCAATCTCGGCGACGAAGTCATTGCCGACCAGGACGGCACTTCGGGCACCGAGGTGGACTTCTCGTTCACCGGCACCAAGCATGACGACACCATCCGTCTGCTGAACGGCATGGACAGCGCCAACGACAAGATCGACGGCGGCGACGGCAACGACACCGTCCAGGTGTTCGCAAGCGTCACCAAGGGTTCGGTCACGGCGGTCGAGAACCTCGATATCCGCGGCAATGGAGCATTCGGCCTCCACACCGTCACGGTCGACACGTCGCTGTTCACCGACCTCGAGAGCGTGATCCTGCGCAATGAGTCGAGCGCCTTCGGCAACGTATCCCCGGGCGACGTCAACTTCGTCCTCAACAAGCTGTCCGCCGAGGTTGCGGCTGATCTGGTCATCCAGCACAGCACGACCGGCAGCAACGGCGTGGGGCAGAACACGATCACCGCTAACCTGGCAGCCGACACCGCGTCCGACCTCGTCGGCGTGACCATCGTCGACCAGGCTGACGGCGAAGTCCGCGGCATCAACATCGATCCGCGCTTCAACTTCACGCTGAACGCGGCCAAGGTCGAGAACGTCACCCTCACCGACAACGACTCGGAGTCCAACAGCGTCAGGATCGCCTCGATCGCCGACGTCAAGGGCACGATCACGGTGCTCGGTGAGAACCAGGCCGGCAAGTTCCTCAACCTCGACTCGACGTGGAACATGCTGGATCTTGACCAGAGCGGCGGTGATTCGGACGGCACGGGCATCTGGGACGCTGGCAACGGCGCTGCGGATCGCTTCAGCGGAGAAAAGGTCGATGCCTCGGCCTACACGGGCGACCTGATCGTCCGCGTGTCGAACAATGCGGCCGTCGCCAATGGCGGGCAGACCATCCTGGGCGGCTCGGGCGACGACCACATCATCTTCGACGCCCTCAACAACACCACCGCCGGTCTGTCGATCAGCGATAAGGTGAACGGTGGCGATGGTGACGACACGCTCTACCTCGACGGTGACGGCAAGCTGATCAACGTCAGCGCGTCGGAGTGGACCAACGTCTCCAACATCGAGACCATCCACCTCGTCGGCCAGGGCGGCGGCGGCACCAATCTGGCCACCGCGCCGGGCGCCAACGACGCCTACGGCAAGAACAGCTACAACCTGACGCTGACCAACGACCTGATCGCCAGCAACGGCGTGGCGGTCACCGGCGGCCGTCTGATCCAGATCGTCAACGACAACGATCCGGAGAACGACGGCTCGGGCTCCGCCAACGAGGGCGTGACCATCGATGCACGCAGCCTCAACGCGCAGTCGAACTTCAGCTATGACGGCGAAGAGTTCTTCGGCGAGACGGCGGACCGCTTCATCATGGCCGACGCCAACATGAACGGCCTGGCGCAGATCGACGGTGGCGCGGCTGCGCTGAGCAACGCGGGCAACTCCGACGTTCTCGAAGTCCGCAACTCGGCCGTCGTGACCATCGGCGACCTGGCTGGCGTGTCGAACGTCGGCACCATCGAGTTCACCAACGACCAGGCTGCGACGCAGACTGCCGTTCTCGAACTCGACAACGCGACTGTCGATCGCCTGGTCAACAGCACGCAGGAAGCCTCCGCAACGACCGGCGTCGAGACCCTGAACGTCTCTGCGCACGACAACCCGCTGGTTGCAGGTGCTGACACGGTTCTGAACCTCGACGCGTCGCAGATCACCAACGCCTACCTGTCTCTCAACGTGACCGGTGGCGGATCGGCCGACACGATCACTGGCGGTGCCGGTGCTGATACGATCGACGGTGGTGAAGGCAATGACTCGATCAATGCCGGTGGCGGCAACGACGTCGTCATTGGTGGGGCCGGTGCGGATACCATCACCCTCGGAGCTGGCGACGACGTTGTCATCATCAATGAGGATGACACGGACGCTCAGGCAGCGCTGGCGGCTTCGACCATTGACACCATCACGGACTTCAACGACTTCGGCGTCGACACGTTGGACTTTACCGGCGGTCCGACTGCCGGCCCTGCTGGTAGCGTCGCGAACTACGCTGAGGGTGTTGGAGCGGCGGACTATGCGGCCGCGTATGCCAACGCAAGCGCGGCATTCAACGCAACAGTACTCTACTTCGCAGAACAGGTCGGTGCTGATGTCTACGTCTTCTTTGACCAGAACGGTGGCGGCTTGGCAGATGAGGTCGTTCGCTTGGCGAACACCTCGCTGGCACAGATCGACTTCACGTCCATCGTGTAATTGATCGATACGTCAATTGGGCGGGGGCCTTCGGGCCCCCGTTTTTTTGTCCGAGCATTCTGCCAAGCGGAAGGAGCGCGCCAACAACAAACGGCCGCGCATCCGTCAGGAAAGCCGACGGTCGCCAATGCTGCAAAGAGAACCGCGGAGAAAGCGCCAACGAGGCCAAAGCGCATCACGTGCTCGGCCGCCGAACGCACGCAGGGACTCAGGCGCGCCCGCTGCACGCATATTGGGCTCCGAGGGGGAAAGCGGATAGTTTCTGTTCGACCCTTTGAGCAAGATAACCGGCTGTGGGCAGCAGCAGGAAATGCTCGACGCGGAGCTCCTTGAAGCCCGCACCACGAGCGAGCGCCTTTGCCTTGCGGGCAGTAAGCAGGACCGCCCCCTTGTCAAAGGGGCATCGGAAGACCGCGAGGCGCGTCAAGGGATTGAACGGATTGTGCTCGATAATGCAGGCAACTCCGCCCAGACGCAGCACGCGCCGCGTTTCGTCGAGAAATGCTGGCCAGGCCGCCGGCGGTACGTGGTGCAGAACGCAACTCGCCAACGCGAGGTCGAACGTCGAGTTGGCATAGGGGAGCCGAGACGACGTGCAGAGTGTGTACACGTTTTCGGGATGATCGCGCTGAGCGCGATCGATGGATTGTTCGGATACGTCGCAGCCGTTCAGGCTGTCGACCATTCCCTCCAGATGCCGATGCAGCGAACCGACCCCGCAGCCAATATCCAGCAGGTTGAGGCTCCTTCCCTGCCGCCGCAGGCCTCGCTCATGGATAAGCCGCCGCAACAGATTGGCTTTGGCCTTCAGGAAGAAGTCGTGGCCGAGACCAGAGAAGCGGATCGATTCGGCGACGGTCTCGCCGTAGCTGGATGAGTATTCGTCGAAGGGTTCGGCCATGAGCCCGCTCTCCGGGTGGGCAGGAAGGGAAATTCTCCACCTTCATCTGCCTGTCACCAAGCCCCGGACCGGTGCGAAACCAGATAGAGCGCCCATGGGCACGGTCAAATTTTTTCGCGCAGTGCCAGCGCCCCATGAACGGATCGGCCTTTTTCTGCCGACGGTCTCGGAAACACGATGCGCCGGTGGTGCGATAAGGCCGAGTTGATCCACTGCACGATGCATGGGCTGCGGAAGGCAGCCGCCACGATCGCCGCCGAGAACGGCGCGACCGACGACGAGCTCATGGCAATTTTCGGTTGGACGGCGAAGCAGCAGACGACGCTCTACACGCGCCGGGCCAGCAGGAAACGGCTCGCCGCATCGCATTAATGAAATGCACGTACAGTATTGATAATTCTGCCTCGACGATCGTACATCGGCTGCCTTCAGGTAAAGACACCTATAGGGAAATCGCCGTGACCACATTGTCGGAATTGGATCTACTGATCGATCAGAACGAGGAAGCCCTTTTCAGCATCGCGGCATCGAGTTTATGTAGAGCACGTCTAGAGGTCGGTCAGATCGTTCGACCATCTTGATCATAAGTTGCAATCGGACGACTCCAGCGGCGGGCACACCCATCAAGGGATTGGCACGCATTGGTACGCATTTCGCTCCGCCTCACGCTCCTCGTCGATCTTGCGTCTGGCCTCCGCGCGGATTGTCAGTTCTTCCAGAACGGGGAATCCAAGTGATTCATCCGCCCGCGCCGGATAGCTGGCCATACCCTGAAGGATAGCCATTAGCCGGTGCGAGAGTCGCCGAACGCATCGTGAGCGCCGATCGTATCCGCGGGAACGATGCCTGGCCCAAGCTCTGTCTCGAACCACCCGTCGAACGTGAGTCCTTCCTTGAGGTGCGCCCTCCGGATCCGGGTGAGTATCGCGTCGAAGAGCGACCTGAGCTCGTCCGTCTGCCTCTGCGACTTCTCCAGCTCGCGGCGCAGGGTTCGGTTCGTTCGCGGAGCTTCCTGAGTCTGCCACCCCCAGTCGGCAAAATATTAGTGAGGTCCTGGCTACCGCAACAGGTCGCCGGCTCGATTTTAAGCGCAGCGGGAGCGGAGGACGGCTGGGAGCCATGCCAATTCATTGGCAGCCACACCCGCCCGACGCGTATCGGACTTCAGAGCCGGCTATAAAACAAACGTCTCTACGGGCTGTCGGGATGTGATACGAGTGCCCGTTTAGCTGAGCGTGTAGTTGTCGGATTGTTTGCTTAAATTCTCCCTACGTCTTGCCGAATGTCTTCAGGAAACAAAGAAGACTCCAGTGAAAATTGACGCTCTTTTCCTGAATTGTTAGGGTAGAGCGTGCGTGAAGGGGGCCAGCGCTTTGCAAGCGTAATTTCCTGCCCGGGGCAAGCGTCTCTCTCGTTGCCACGGGTCCTAGGAGGATCCACTATGCGGCCCAACCAGATGATGCTCCTGCTCGGGCTGACTACCATGGCCGCGCTAGCTGCTTCGGCGGTTGCTGCCCAGAACGGCTATTACGAACCGACCCGACTGATGACGGGGGACGTCGAGTCGATGTCCCCGCAAGCCGCGCAGGCGGATAAGACGCCGACGCCGTTGCCCATGTACAGTTTTCAGCAGGCAATCGACGACGAAACAAAGCTTCTCCAAATCCTAAGGAGTATGCGCGACGACTTGATTGGGAACCTCCCGATCGGACAGTTGATCGACCAGATCCGGCAAGGCGATGGGAGGAGCCGAGAGATCATATCGCGCGGCCTCACCGGTCTCGGCGGCATCTTCGGGCATGCCTTACTCAGGGCCGCAGAGGCCAAGTCGCCCGCCGGCATGTTCGAACCTGACCTCAAGATCGTCATAGACGCGCGAGGTCACATCGACGGCTATTTCTTTGACCATCAAGACAAGGGCGGTTACCTCAACGTTACGACGCAGATCACCATCGGGATGCCCAACGGCACCGTCGACATCGACCGGTTCAGATACGAAGTCTGGATCGGCGACAACGTATTCCAGGTGCTCGCAAAGAACACCGCGGATCCAAACGACGTGTTCCCCGATAGTGACATTCCGGTCGACGTTCAGACGGCGGCTCCTTTCAACTACAAACTTTGGGCCAAGGGGGTGCTGATCAAGGTGGAAAGACTGTGGGTGGACCACGATGATGACGGCTTCTTTGAGCCGAACGAGCGCGTCATGATGCGCGATCATGGCGATTGGAGAGACAACTACCGGCATCTTCTGCTGCCGGACCCGGAAGCGTGCATCGACATGATGTTCTTGTTCTATCCCCCAGAGACCCTGCCGCCCGGGGCCGCACCGCCCTACTACTGCCTCGGTCGATGCAAAAATCCGCCGCTGATCAACACCAAGTAACGTGACCTGCCATGCTGGCGTCCTCCACGAACTTGCGCGGCTTTACGCGCCGGCCTGGGGTCGCAGCGCCTCGGCTACCCTCAACCGCTCGGCGTCGAAGAATCGGACCTCGTTGGCCGCGTCCTCTTGCTCAAGCTGTTCGATTACCGCCAGTCCATCCTGGATCCGCCCCGCCTTGAGGAAGGCGTCGGCGAGAAGCGTCCGGCCGTAGGGAAGCATCTGGCGCGCGCCGGTGCGGGCGTAGGCGGTAAGGCCTTCGCGCAGCGTGGCCAGCCCTTCATCAACGTCGCCGGTCGCCGTCATCGCCCATCCGCGCACCACGTCCGCCCAGGCCTCCCAGTACGGCACCCGCTCCTCATGCGCCATTCGCCAGGCGGCGGTGGCCAACTCTAGGGCCGCCCGGGCTTCGCCGCGGGTCTGCCGGATAGAGGCGATGATCGTCAGCCCGTAGATTCGGCTGAAGCTCTGCCCTTGCATCCCGATCAGCCGCTCGGCCTCGGCTATGCGCGCAGCTGCACCTGCGTCGTCGCCTGAAAGCGTCAGAGCCCACGCCTGCATGACCCGAGCCACGATTGCGGGGTCGGCGACGTAGTGTCGCCGGATTCGGGCGGCGTGCTCAGGGAGGAGAGTGCAGATCTCGCGGTCGAAGCCGTCAACCGCCACCGGAAAGCGGCCGGAGAGGAACGCCAGGAGAGCTCGAGTATGGACGGTGAGAAGACCGTGCGCCGGATCCCCTGTTTCTTCGGAGAGCGCAGCCATGCGATCGGCGTCAGCCTCGGCCGCGCGGATGCGGCCGGCCAGCAAATGCGTGCCGCAGCTGCCGTAGATTGCCGAGAACAATTCATCTCTGTCGCCATGCTCCTCGCGTAGCTCGTAGAGCCGGCGAAGATTCAGCTCGATATCTTCGGACCCCCAACCACAAAGCTCGATGGGCTCGCGCATCATTTCGCGCAGTGCAATCTCCGCCGTTGTGCGTTCCGGACTTTGCGCAAGTTTCGCGTTCTCGCCCAGGGCCTGGTTCAGGTGCGCGCACGCCTCATTATTAGCCGAGCTGGCTATCGCAAGTGCGGCGGCCGCCCTCCATCGATCGCGTGCATTGGCGGCGCGACCGGCGCGGCTCAGATGCTGAGCCACCACTTCCGGCCGGGTCTCTGCAATCTCGGCAAATTGTGTGCTCAACACATCGGCGATCTGATCATGGAGTGCGCGCGCTCGGCTCGCCAGCATCGTCTCATACGCCGCCTCCTGGATCAGCGCATGGCGGAAGGTGAAGGTTGTGTCGGGGTACTCGCCCCGGTGCAGCAGGATGTGCGACTGCGTCAGCTGGTCGAGGATCGGCCGCAGCGCGTTCTCCGAAAGCTGCGAGACTGCCAGCAGCAGCCGATACGAGAAGCTCCTACCAATCGCGGCGCAAAGCGGCACAACCTCGCGGGCGCTCGACAGGCTGTCGAGCTTGGCCATGAGCAACTCCTTGAGCGATGCGGGAAGCATGATTTCGAACGGAGCGCCGTCGACTGAAAGCTGTCGGTGCTCGATGACAGACTTGGTCATCTCCTCGAGAAAGAGCGGCACGCCCTCGGTCCTGACGACGATCTGTTCGACCAGGTCCTCGGGTAGGTCCTCGTGCGAGGCGATCCACATGACGAGGTCCAGCGAGCGCCTCCGGTCAAGCCGCGAGAGCGCCAGGTGCGTCACCCCGGCACGTCCGATCCAGGGCGCCTCGTAACCCGGCCGGAATGTGCACAGCAGCAAGACCGGCTTTCCATCGATCCGTTCGACCAGCACATCGAGCAGCTCCTCGGTGGAGGGATCGACCCAATGCAGATCTTCGAAACAGACCAGCACGGGTTGGCGCGCCGCCAGCCCAAACAGCTGCTCGAGCAGCGCGAGCACCGTACGCTCCTTGATCGTCTCGGGCGGCTGATCGAGCGGCCCGTAGCGGTGTTCGAACGGGATCGAAAGCAAGTGCGCGAACAGCGGCGCGACACTCATGACATCCTGGGTCGCTTTCGCGAGGAGATGCTCAAGTTTGTCGAGCCGCTCGTCAACGCTGTCGCCGTCACCAAGCCCGGCGGCGTGAACGAGTTGCATCATGATCGGAAAGAAGGGGCTGCCGCTGTGATAGGGCGAGCATTGATAGTTCAAGCGGTAATGCGCCTCAGCGGCAATGCCATCGTGCAGCCACTCGCCCAGCCGCGACTTGCCGATCCCGGCCTCGCCAGAGACAAGCACCACCTGTCCTTCGCCCGCGCGCGCCGTGTCCCAGCGATGCTGCAGGATTTCGCGTTCCTCCTCCCGACCAATCAACGGAGTCATCCGACCTCGTGACCGCGCGGCAAAACGTGACGTACTCGCCTTCATGCCACGGACGAGCCAGACCTCCTGCGGCCTATCGAATCCCTTGATCCGCTGATTGCCGAGGAAGGAACAATCGAACTGGTTACCAAGTAGGCGCCGGGTGCTTTTGGCCACAATGACCTGGCCCGGCTTCGCCACAACCTGGAGTCGAGCGGCAAGATTGGGCGTGTCGCCGAGAACCGCCCCCTTGATCGTCAACCGGCCCGCGACGAGATCGCTCACCAGCACCTCTCCCGTGGCGATGCCGACATGGGCAGCGAGCGGCACATGACCGGCCCGCTCGAGGCGCGCTACGTCCCGCGTTATCTGCAGCCCGGCAGCCACTGCACGCTCGGCGTCATCCTCCTCGGCGTTCGGATAGCCAAAATAGGCGAGTACACCATCGCCCAGGAATTGGGCGACGAAGCCGAAATGTGTGCGAACCAGATCGGAGCAACAGAGCTGATAACTGCGGATCGCGTCGCGATAGCTCTCGAGGTCGAGGTTCTTGGCCAACTGGGTCGAGCCCACGAGGTCGGCAAAGAGCAGGGTCAGCTGGCGCAATTCCTCTTTTGGATAGAGTAGAGGTAGATCTGATCGAGCATGGCCAAACTCGCGAGGCTCCGCTGATGCCGCCCCGCGCGCAGGTCCAGTCTCCTCGCCCTGACGCAGCGCTTGGATGCCGCGCATCATGCGCTTGCGGTCGCCGAGGGGCACGCCGAGGTCAGCGAGATCTGCTTCGGTCAAGTCTGGGAGCACGTCGAGATCTACGCGCTGCTCGACGAGTTTCTCAAAATGGTTCTCTAGCTGCAGCGAGGTCAACCATTCTCTAAGGCCAGTCACGTTCTCGCACTCCCAAACTTGACGCACGGAGAGCTACTGCCGATCGTACGGCGACTCTGCGCTCCGAAAAAGCAACAATCGGTCTGTCTGCGCTTCGGACAGTCACTGCGGTCGGCAGGAGTGGGTTTCTCTGACGCAATCCATTTGGCCTCAGCGGCGACGAATCTAGTCGGATAGTCCAAGCTTTCGTTGCTTATCTAGACCTCAACAAGTATAGGTAGGCAGATGTCCATTCCAAGAAGCATCTCTGATGCTGCAAGGGGAGGCAGCAATAGTCTAGTTGGACGGTCCTTCGTTCGACGATTTTGTCTTGTCTTCCCAATTGGATTGTGGGTTCTGTGTGCCGCGATCGTGGCAGCGATCGCCCCCGCCCGTGCGGATTTCCGTCTCGACCGATGCGGATGGAACGCCGTATTCCAGTTCGTTGCCCGCAATCGGCTCGATCCACCCCTTGCCAGTCGTCTCTATGCGGCATTCGCCGTCGGAAGCGACGCGATATATCGGCATGCGGCGTTGAAATTTGGGTCAGAAGAAGCGGCGAGAATAGTGCCCGATCTTTTCCTAGGATTGGCGAAAGAGCAAACCAGCCGCACGCTGCTCTGGGCGCCGTATCCGGTCTTGGCGGTTTCGTGCGCGACAGCCGGACCAAAAGTTGAGCTGGATATGCTCGTAGTCCTGAGAGACGTCACACGGCTCCTTGACGGACTGTGGAAGCGGAACGGCGTCGGCGTCGGCCTCCCGCCGCCTTCAGGTCAGTGGTATCCTGATCCAGGATCAGACCCCTTGCGGCCCGATTGGGGCGATGTCCGCCCGCTTCTCATCGGAGACCCAGAGAGGTTTCAATCGAAGAAACCCGACGCTTACGGGAGCCTCGACCGCCAGGCCCAGCTGGTGTGGAATGCAGTCTCCAATCTATCGCCGGCAGAAAGAGCGCAAGTGCTCTACTGGGCTGACGGCATCGGCACATTTACGCCCCCGGGACATTGGGCTCAAATCGCACTGAACGAGTTGGACGCCAGCGATCTTGACCTCGGTCAAAAGCTGTTCGTCGTTGGGGCGACGATGATTGCCGTCAATGACGCTGTGATCGCCTGCTGGCGGGATAAATATACGTTTGGAGTACCGCGACCGTCTCAGGTCTACAGCAAAATAGAGCCAGTAATTCCAAATCCCAACTTCCCCTCTTATCCATCGGGCCACTCAGTCATTTCGACTGCAGCATCCTACGTGCTCGCGTCCTACCTGCCAAAGAGGGCAGTCACGCTCGAGATGATGGCTCAACAAGCGGGACGATCTCGCTTTTTGGCGGGTATCCATTATTTGGCCGACATTGAGGCGGGTATCGTTCAAGGAAAACGCGTGGCGATTGAGGTCGTGCGCGAACTTGATCCGGAGCGGTCTCTCATCAATCAGCTTGAACTCCCATAGTTAAGGCATTCCCAGCCAGCGTGTTGGGCAAGCTCAGCAAGGCGGGCTGTTGTTCCGCTTCGAGTGCGGCCGGGTCTGACATGCGGGATGGCGCGGGCGGAGCCCGCCCGCGCAGACGCGTTACTTGTTCACGTCGGTCCAGATGCGCGTGTAGAGCTCGTTGACCTCCGGCGAGCAGGTGGTCAGGAACTGGCCCGCATCCTTGAACTCGTCGGGAACGATGAGTTCCCGCGCACCCTTCATGTCGGCGGGCATGAACGCGTCGGAGCCCTTGATGCCGTTGGCGTATTTGGCGAAGGCCGAGATCAGCGCGGCGTTTTCGGGATCCATGATGAAGTTCATGAACAGTTTTGCGTTCTCGACGTTCTTGGCGTCGGCAAGGATCGCCACGCTGTCCATGAAGATCGGGTAGCCTTCCTTCGGATAGCCGAACTTGATGTCCGGATTGGCGATGCGCGAGCGCAGGATGGCGCCGTTCCAGTAATAGACCGCCGAATAGTCGCCGGCAGGCAGTTTTTCGGTGACGCTGTAGTCCATGGCGAGCCACTTCGGCTTGGCCTCGACCAGCTTGTCGCGGACCTTCTTCAGCAGTTCCTTGTCGTCGGTGCACCACTCGCCGCCGAAATAGCGGATGGTGGCGAACAGCACGTCGGTCATTTCCGGCTCGACGTTGATCTTGCCGACCAGCTCGGCCGGCGGGTCGAGCCAGATCGCCGAGGTGTTGATGTCGCCGCCATAGACCTTGCTGTTGACGCCGATGCCGGACACGCCCCACTGCCACGGAACGGTGTAGCGGCGGCCCTCGTCCCAGGGGACGTTCACCCAGCGCTCGTCGACATTCTTGAAATTCTCCATCTGGTCGGGCCGCGCCTCCAGCAGCAGGCCTTCGTTGACCCAGATCGGCACGTAGTTGGCGGAAGGAACGACGATGTCGTAGCCGTGGCCGCCGGCGCGCACCTTGGCGAGCGCGGTGTCATTGGAATCGTAGTCGGTAACCGTCACCTTGACCTTGTAGGCCTCCTCGAACTTCTTGATCAGCTCGGGATTGGTGTAGTCGCCCCAGTTGAAGATGTTGAGCTCGCCCTCCGCGGAGGCGGCGCCCGCGAACACGAACAACGATGCCGCCGCTGTTGCGGCCTTGAGTTTCCAGGTCATGCGCTATTCCCCTTGTGTTGGTTTCAGGTTTTCTTCCGGTTGATGAAGAAGAAGGCGGTAACCAGCACGATCGACAGCGCCAGGAACGCGGTCGCGATGGCGTTCACCTCAGGCGTGACCGTCCGGCGGATCTGGCCGAGCATGTAGGTCGGCAGGGTATCCTGGCCGCCCGACTTGACGAATTCGGTGATGACGACGTCGTCGAGCGAGATGACGAAGGCGAGCATGAAGCCGGCGATGATGCCGGGCCTGAGCAACGGCAGGGTGACGTGCCGGAACGTCATCCAAGGCGTTGCATAGAGGTCGGCCGCCGCACGCTCGAGCGTCAGGTCCATGCTCTCCAGCCTGGCGCGGATCGGCAGATAGGCGAAGGGGATGCAGAAGGCGGTGTGCGCCAGCACGAGGTAGCCGAGGCCGGAATAGCCGGTCCACACCTTGATGCGCGAGAAGACGATGAGCAGCGCGACCGCCGTGACGATCTCCGGCACCATCAGCGGCTGGTTGATGAAGGCGTACTTGAAGCCGAGGCCGCGATAGGGCGCCGTGCGCGTCGTGGCGATGGCGGCCATGGTGGCGGCGATGCTCGCAAAAGTGGCGGCGCAGACGGCGATGACGAAGGAGCGCCAAGCGGCATCCTGCACGGCGACGTTGCGCGACGCCTCGACGAACCAGCGCAGCGAAAAACCGCCCCAGACACTGACGGAGTCGCTGGCGTTGAAGGCGTAGGCGACGAGCGTGATGATCGGCAGATAGAGCGCGGCGAAGGTGAACAGCGCGATGACGCCGAAGCCGGGCTGGGCGCGGACGTCGAAATACCGGCTAGCCATGCTGCACTCCCGAACGGGAGGCGTTGCGCACGTAGAACAGCAGCGCGACCATCACCAGCGCCATCAGAGTAATGGACAGCGCCGCCCCGAGCGGCCAGTTGCGGCCGGCGCCGAACTGCATCTCGATCAGGTTGCCCAGCATCATGTTCTTGCCGCCGCCCAGCACGCGCGGGATGACATAGGCGCCGAGCGAGGGGATGAAGACCAGGATGGAGCCGGCGATGATGCCCGGCTTCACCAGCGGGATGATGATGCGCCAGAGCACGCTGAGCCGACCGGCATAGAGGTCGTAGCCCGCCTCGACCAGGCGGAAGTCGAGCTTCTCCATGCTGGCATAGAGCGGCAGCACCATCAGCGGCAGATAGACATAGACCATACCGAAGAGGATGGCCCAGTCGGTGTGCATGATCTGCAGCGGCTGGTCGATCATGCCCGTGGCGCGCAGCGCGGTGTTGAGGACGCCTTCGTTGCGGAGCACCTGCTGCATCGCGAAGGTGCGGATCAGGAGGTTGGTCCAGAACGGGATGGTGACCAGGAAAACCCAGATTTCGCGCGTATGACGGGGACGGGTTGCGATGAAGTAGGCGGTCGGAAAGCCGAGCAGCAGCGTCGCCACCGTGGTGATGAAGGAAAGCCGTATCGAGCGCCAGAGGATCGACAGGTGCGCGTCGGCGAGGCCAAGCGTGTCGTCGAAGATGTCGCGCTGGAACAGCACGGAAAACCAGCCGTCCAGCGAATACTGCCCGAACTTCACGTCGCCGTAGTCGCCCTTTACCATGAAGGAATAGGCGAGCATGACGAACAGCGGGCCGATAGCGGCGACGAAGATGATGAAGAGCGCCGGCGCCGAGAGCAGCCAGCGTGAGCGGATGTCCCTCCGCTGTCCTGCCCTGGCGATCTCGGCCGCGGTCGCCATCTTTAATCCCTCAGCACCTGGGCGGCGTCGGCCGCGATCTCGATGCCTGCCCTGTCGCCGACCGCGAAGCCGCAGGGCTCGGCGCGCGCGTTCTGCTGCCGCACGATGAAGGTGCTGCCGTCGTCGAGCCTGACGTGGATATGCGTGTCCGTCCCGAAATAGACGACGTTCTCGACCGTCCCCGTGAGCTGGCCGCCTTCGGTTACGACGCGGGCGTGCTCCGGCCTGACCACGACGGTGACCTCCCCGCCCGGCTTCACGCCTTCGGCCACGCTGGCCTCGATCTCCGCCCCGGATGCCAGCCGGACCCGCGCCTTCCCGTGCCGCGTCTCGATCAGCGTCGCCGCCAGGAAATTGGTCTCGCCGATGAAGTCGGCGACGAACCGGTCGGCAGGCTTGTCATAGATGTCCCAGGGCGACCCGATCTGCAGGATCTTGCCCTTGGACATCACCGCGATGCGGTCCGACATCGTCAGCGCCTCTTCCTGGTCGTGGGTGACGAAGACGAAAGTGATGCCGGTTTCGCTCTGCATGCGCTTGAGTTCGATCTGCATCTCCTTGCGCAGCTTGTAGTCGAGCGCCGAAAGCGGCTCGTCGAGCAGCAGCACCTTCGGGCCCGGCGCGAGCGCCCGCGCGAGCGCGACGCGCTGCGCCTGGCCGCCGGAGATCTGGTCCGTGCGTCGGTCGCCAAGCTCTTCCATATGCACCAGCTTCAACATTTCCGAAACGCGGCCGGCGATCTCGGGCTTCGGCCGGCCGAGCATCTGCAGCCCGAAGGCGACGTTCTCGGCGACCGTGAGATGCGGAAACAGCGCGTAGCTCTGGAAGACGGTGTTGACCGGGCGCTTGAAGGGCGGCAGGCCGGCGATGTCCTCGCCGTGCAGCAGGATGACGCCTTCAGTCGGATATTCGAAGCCGGCGATCAGCCTGAGTAGGGTGGTCTTGCCGCAGCCAGAAGGCCCCAGAAGCGTGAAGAACTCGTTCTCGCGGATGGCGACCGACACGTTGTCGAGGGCGCGCAGCGCGGTACGCCCCTGCCCGAAGGCCTTGACGATGCCCCTTGCTTCAATCGCTACGCGCTTGTCGCAAGCCCCGGCAACCTCCGGCATACTGTCACACCTGCTGTCGTTCCCCGTGCCTCGGCATGGGTACAGGACCCTGGCGTCAGCATTCTGTTTAAGGCAGCGTATTTGACGACTTGGCTTCCGGCAAGGTGGCTCGGTAGGAAGGTTTCGGAGGAACATCGACAATGACGACAGCCGACATCATCATCGAAAACGCGCGGATTCTAACGATGGATCCCGATCGTCCCCGGGCGCAGGCGATCGCACTGAAAGATGGCGCTGTCCTCGCCGTTGGCGACCGGACGGAGGTCGGCGAGCTTGCCGGCGGGTCGACCCGCAGGATCGATGCCGGCGGCGCCTCGGTACTGCCGGGCTTCATCGACAGCCACATCCACCTCTTCGCCGGCGGCGCGCAGCTTTCGAGCCTGTCGCTCGGCGGCGTCACTGGTTTCGACACCATCGCCGCCATGATCCGCGAGCGCGCGGCGAAAAACATCGATCCCGGCGTGTTGGTCGCCGAGCAGGCCGCCTATTTCATGTTCGGCGGGAACGAGCCGATCACGCGTCACATTCTCGACCGCATCCTGCCGGATGTTCCGCTCGCGCTGTTCGCCAGCGACCACCACACGATGTGGGCGAACACCCCCGCCCTAGAGGCGGCCGGCATCCTGCACGGGCGTGAAGTACCGCCCGGCAACGAGATCGTGATGGGCGAGGACGGGCTGGCGACCGGCGAACTGCGCGAGTTCGAGGGTTTCGCGCCGATCTCCGACCTGACGCCAACCGGCGGGCGCGAGATGCTCGGCCTGCAGGGCCACGAGCCGAAATCTGCCCCGACGGCCGGTCAGCGGGCGGTGGACCTCGGCATTTTGCGGCGCGGTCTCGCCTACTGCGCCTCGCTCGGCATCACCAGCTTCCACAACATGGACGGCAATTTCTACCAGCTCGAACTCTTGCAGGAGATTGACCAGGCGGAAGGGCTCGGCGTGCGCGGGCGCATCCCGTTCCGTATGCTGCCGGGCATGGCGATATCTGAGCTCGACAAGGCACTGGAAATGCGCCGCCGCTGGCATTCGGACCGGCTCAAGGCGGATTTCGTGAAACTGTTCATGGACGGCGTGATCGAGTCGACGACCGCCGACATGTTCGAGGACTACGACACCGCGCCGGGCGTCAGCGGCTTCTCCTTCTTCGAGCAGGACGAGTTCGACGCGATCTGCGTCGAGGCGGACCGGCACGGCCTGCAGATTGCCGTGCACGCGATCGGCGACGCGGCGGTCAACCGGACGCTGAATGGCTACGAGGCGGCGCGGCGTGCCAACGGGGCGCGCGACAGCCGCCACCGCATCGAGCACATCGAGATGCTGAGGCCCTCCGACTTGCCGCGCTTCGCGCAGCTCGGAGTGCTCGCGTCGATCCAGCCCACCCATGCGCCGGGCGGCGCCTATCCGGTCGAGCCTATCCTGTCGATGGTCGGGCACGAACGTATGAAGACCGGCTATGCCTGGCAGACGATCCGCGAGAGCGGGGCGCGCGTGGTTTTTGCGAGCGACTGGCCCGTCGCGCCGCTCGACCCGCTGTTCGGCATCAAGACCGCGATGACGCGCACGCCCGCCTTCGAGGGCGCGCCGGACGAGCGCCAGTCGCTGGCGGATTCGATTGCCGGATTCACCAGCGACGGCGCCTTCGCGGAATTCGCCGAGGGCCGCAAGGGTGTGCTGAGAGCGGGCGCGATGGCGGACCTCGTCATCCTCTCGGGAGACATCGAGGACGCCGCGCCCGAGCAGATCGACGCGTTGAGGGTGCAGGCGACGATCTGCGGCGGCCGCTTCATCTACGAGCGCGGCATGCCGTAGCGCAGCGGCGGCCGGCGTCCGAACCAGGGCGCCGCTTCCTCGATGCGCGCGCAGAGCCCCATCAGCAGTTCGTCCTTGCCGAAGGCGGCGGCAAGGTGGATGCCGACCGGCAGTCCATCCGCCGTCCAGTGCAGCGGCAGCGACGCCGCTGGCTGGCCCGACGCGTTGAAGGCGGCGGTGTAGGGCGAATAGTCGAACACGCGCCCCGGCCCCATTCGATAGTCGACGTAGTCCTCCGGCTGGTGGTCGAAACGGCCGATTTTTGCGGGGGGTTCGGCAAGCGTCGCGGTGAGCAGGATGTCGTATCGCTCGAAGAAGGCCGCCATCTCGCGCCCGTAGGCATGAACCTTGCCGACCGCCTCCAGGTAATCCGCGCCGCTCAGGTTCCTCGCATATTCGATGGCGCCCCTGGCGATGCCCTCGATCTCGCCATCGGCGAGCGGCCGTCCGCGCTTCCTGACGGCGGACTCGACGGACAAAGCGGTTCCGCACGCAACGATCTTCGTCCAGGCTTCCATCATGCCGCGCGTGTCGGCCTGGGGCAGTGCTTCCTCGACATGGTGGCCGAGGCTTTCGAGCAGCCTCGCGGCCTGTTCGACGCCGGCCCGGCACTCCGGGTCGATCGGCTGGCCGGTGAGCGAGGTGGCGGCGAAGGCGACCCGCAGGCCCTTGGGGGACCGTGCGAGGGCCGCGATGAAACTCTCCTCCAGCGGCGGCGCCATGTAGGGCGAGCCGAGATCCGAGCCCTGCGTGGCATCGAGCAGGACCGCGGTGTCGCGCACCGAGCGGGTGAGGAAACCGTCGATCGCCATGCCTGCCCAGCCCTCGCCGGCATAGGGCCCGTCAGGCAGGCGGGCGCGTGTCGGCTTGAAGCCGAACAGGCCGCAGGACGATGCCGGGATCCGCACGGAGCCGCCGCCGTCCGATCCGTGTGCAGCAGGCACGATGCCTGCTGCCACCGCGGCGCCGGCGCCGCCGGAAGAGCCGCCCGGCGTGCGTTCGAGGTTCCACGGATTGCGCGTCGGGCCGCCATAGACCGCGGCTTCGGTAACCGGCCCGACGCCGCCCTCGGGCGAAGTGGTGCGGCCGAAGGTGACAAGGCCGGCCGACTTCAGCCGCGCATAGATCGACGAGTCCAGGCCGTATCGCGTGTCGGCGAAAAGTCGGGAGCCGTTGTTCGACGGAAAGTCGACGGCCTCGGCGCCGAGGTCTTTCAGCAGGAACGGAACGCCCTTCAGCGGGCCGTCGGGGAGGCCGTCCGCGATCAGGCGGCGCGCGACGCCTTCCTGCAGCATGGTGACGGCGTTGATTGCGGGGTTCAACGCCTCCACGCGCTTCAGGGCTTCGTCGAGCAACTCGCCTGGCGTGACGTCGCCTCGGGCAACGCTTTCGGCGAGCGCGACCGCATCGCATGTTTCATAAGGACTGGTGGTCATTTGAGAACGAACAGAGGCGGGAGCCGGAGGAATATCGCGACCGACAATATTTTGTCAGAGCAACCTATTCCTTCAGGAACCTTGTTAGCAAGGCAATGTCTGTGTCGGACCGGGACGGTCACCAATGTCCGCTCCGGAACGCACCCTTAGGTTGGCCCTAATGTCTGCTTCCGGGCGTCGGCAAAACAAGGCTAGTCGTCCAAGATGGGGCCGAGAACGAACGGGCAGCTTACGGGGTCATATTTTGAGAAGCGACCGTTCCGTCGCCGACCTCAAGTCGAACGCCATGACGTTCGTTGCCGTTGTTCAGAAGCAGACACTTGGCTGCAGCGTCGGGTCGGTCGCATTTTCCAGAGCAAGCCGACGGCGGCCTGCATGAGGTTCATGGATACGGATTACAGCCTCTCAGCCCGCCGGAGCAGAGTCTCCGGATTTCAGCTCTCGGGAGCGGATTTGCACTGTTCCGCAACGACGCGTCGCCAGCGCCATTTTACACAGCAGGCCTGCGGGACAAGGCTTAGAACAGATCGAACGAAAACCTCTTCGAGATACCCAACCCGAAACTGAATTGGTCTTCTGTGCCAGCCTTGACAATCGGCGAATCAGCAGCGTCTCCCACAAGCCGACTGTACGTTGCCTCGGCGTTCAAAAACCAGGTCGGCCGAAACTCGTATCTTGCAACTCCTTTGATGCCCACGCTCTTGAAACCACCGTCTGGATCAAAGGCGTCAACTCTGAAGCCTGTGTTTGCCGATTCTTGAGCCGAAACTCCGAAATAGGTGCCCAGATAGTCGGCCGAGGCAGCTGTCGCGAAAGGCCCTAGTTTCAGCTCGAGCTCGGGTGTGGGTCGGGCTACCGCGTTGACGCCGAACTCACCGACGACGCCTTCAGCGCCGCCGAAAGCATAGCGAGCCTCGCCCCAAATCTCGGCATTGGTCCATTCATAGCTGGCCCGCAAACCAGCTTCGAATGCAGCGTCAACATCATCAAGCCCGACCAGGTCGGGATCATCGTTGAAGTCCCGATCAGAGCTGTAGTTGAAGGAGGGGCCGACCGCGAATCCGCCAGCCTGAGCCTCTGGGCTGCCGATTGCAAACAGGCCGGGGATGACGAGATAGCCGAAGCCGATCAATGGCCACGGAAAGACCTCATAATCCTCCGAGCCTTCATATTCAGGCCGAATGATGCCGCCGAGGCCGAGTTCGATGACAACGTCGACGTCGGTCGGCGGCGCCTGATCCACCCGCAAATCGTCGGCTGACCAGGCGCGCGTCGCAAGCAACACGGTTGCAGCAGCCAAGCTGAGGCCAATCTTGATCAAAGCTTCCAGTCCTTTCGGATCTGAGATACCGATCACCTTCAAAGTGAAGTATGACCCAAGATGCTGCAAGCGATACTGACGTAGTGAATACAAGCAACCGCGTCGTGTGGCCGATTTGTCACCACCTGCTCGTCCAACCGAAGTGTCCTTCCCGCGCAACATTGATGGGTCGGGCTCGGCAAAGCTGGCGACGCGCACGACGCAACGGTTCGCAACCCTATGGCTTCGAGCGTGCTCTTGAGGCCGGGAGTGAGGCCGGGAGTGAGGCCGATGAGCGAGCGACGGTGCGGCGGCGGATGTTTCACGGCATGAGCAAGTCCACCTCGCAGCCTAGGAGGTCGCCCGCGAACCTCGCGGCGACGTCTCGATAATCGTCTATAGGCCATGGGGAGAACCCGGCCCAAAAAGTCATCCCGCGCTCCACGTCCGGTTTTGTCACGTCTCGCCCGAAAACGCACCCGGCAGTTAACGGGCGCATTGAGGCCCGGCAGCCTTGGGGCCGTGAGCCGACCGTCAGCTTCCCGCTCCTGAAACTTCAGGAACGGACGTTCAAGCACGGCGACCATCGCCGGCGCTTGCTCGTCCATGATGCGGTGGCCCCGTCGACGTAGAGCGTCTCACCCGTCGCTTCACCCGCCGAACAGGCCAAAACCATCGCGGAAAACGAACTCAGAACTGGATAGAAACTGGGGGCAGCGTCACCGATCTTGACCAGGTCGTAGCCGCGAAGCTTGCTGTCGATTGCGAGATCGAACAGGGCGCGGTCACGAATTGTGAAACTGGTGGGCCCGGAGGATCGGGCACAATCCAGAGAACTCAACCCCTTACACCTGCTAACCGAACTAAAACCCCTCATTGAACCCACAAGGGATTTTCTAGCGTCTGCTAACCGCAAGCGCCGCTCGCGACCTACCATCGGAGCGTTCTTGCACAGATGCTACCGGGCTACTAGCTGCCCCGCCCGAACGTTCGACGCTTGTAAGTTAACCGCACCCCACCCCTAAAATGAAAGACCGTCCCCCTCGGCAAAGGGTGACGGTCAAACTGGTTGGATGCTCAGCTACGAGCGGGTCTATGGATACCGCATTTCGCATCCGATCACAACTCGAAAGGATCGAATGCGCCATGTCGAAATCAGCAAACACCGAGTGCGGCACGTTTTCTCACAAGGCGGAATTCCCCCTCAGGAGTAGCCCCGTCAATCCTATTCCCGCTCCTGCGAAAATCCCCAACGCTGCACACAGTGACGATTTCATCGCCGACCTCCAGACCCTGACGAAGACGCAGCTCCGGACCAAATACAAAGCCGAGGAAAGCTGCCACAAGAACATGCTCAGCCGGGTGAAGGCGAAGGGGGCGGTTGTCCACCCCGAGTTCAAAAAGTTCGACAGCTTCCTGTCCATCATGGGACCGATGCCCCAGAAAGGAATGACGGTCGATAGGATCGACAACACCGACCCCGAGTATGCGCGGCACAAGGTGCGATGGGCAGACAAGGCAACCCAGAACTCCAACAAGTCGGACAGTCTCATCTACATCTGCTCGAAGACGGGGCAGACCTACTCCACCGCGCAACTGGCGAAGCAGCAAGGCGTTTCTCTCAGCGCGATACGTAAGCGCAGACCCAACGGGTGGTCGGATGACGAGATCATCGCGGGAAATCGGTTTCACTCCGGTTCCGTCTCTCCCGCGCTGATGTCGCAGGGCTACATCCCCGCACCGTCGGTGAAGAACCTTCATGCGAACTTCATTGCCTTCTCGGTCTCCTCGCTATGGGGCTATCCACAATTGGATTTCCCGGCTGGCATCTACACCGCGAAACAGCGTCACCGCATCTGCAACCCGACGATGGACGATCACCGTTTTTCCCAAGACGCACGCTACTACCAGCATGAGCGGCAGTATGGTGACGGCGAGCATATTCCCGCGACAAAGGGGGAGTTGATCCGGTCTTTGCTGGAAGACGGAGACGGCCATCTGGTCGCTGGTCTCGAAGATGATGGCGACGAGCGGCATTTCGTTCGAGTGGTCACGCGCAATCCGCATTTCTATTTCCCGAACCTCCCCCAGCACCTTCGCGAGATAGTCCGGGACCATGATCGCGAATGGGTGGAGAAGATGGAGCAGCGGTTCCACAAACTGGAAGTTCAAAGCGCGGTGGAAGCTAAGGCCGCTGCCACCCTCAAAGATCAACTTGGCGACCAGATGTAGGCCGGACCAGACAAGTCAGCGTCCACGGCTTCGCGGGACAAGGCGGGCTGTAGCGGAGACACGCAACGACAGAAACGACATGGCCGCCGATACGGGCTTCGATAGTAGACTAAATACGCAACCCTTAAGAGAACAAGGGCTTGCGCTCGATGGCGATCGTCCCGAATAGCATGTCCTTGTCCATGAAAGACAGGTACGCTCACGAGCGACATTTGCAGGCTGGAGACAGCAAGCAGCAATTGATGCTGCCCTTCGGCGATAGCTCTCCCGCAAATGATCCTAACCCAGTTGTGAAATCAATTTCACAAGCTGATCCAATCTACCGGCTCGTGATCTTCCTTGCGGAAAATGCCGCGCTCGAAGACCACCTAGCTTGGGAGGCTGACAATAGACGCGCCCGTAGCGATGGCGGGGCGAGATGACGCGCCCGCTCCAGCCAGAGCTTGCCCGAACAGCGGTATCCACTCGGCTATGGCCTCATAGGTGATCGTCCGGTCGAAAGGACGGCACTCGTCGGCGTAGCGGCTGATGAACGCCTGTGGAGCGATGATCGCCGTCTCCCATCCTTCGTAGCGCAGGTATCTAGGATGGCCGGACAGGAACTCGGCCCGCTTCGGGTAGGCGTCGCCCTGATTGGGTCGCAGAATGCCGTGAGGGGGCTTGTTCTCGAAGTGCAGAGCGAACCTGTAGCCGTCGCTTGCCTCGAAGACCGTGAAGATGTCGGTCTCGCCTTCTGTGCCATCGGGCATGACGCACCAGACGTGCCGCCAACTGTGAGCAGGCATTCGGCGGGACTTGCTCAGTTCCTCCGTTAGCAGCCGAAGGTTGGGACGCAGATGCGCGAATTTCGATCCTGACAGCACCCAGTCGCGAAATGCCTCATTCCCGTTCAGCATGTCCGCGAAGGCGATGTCGAGTTGCTTTTCTGTGATCTTGACGTTCGGCATCGAAGTCCTTGTTCCGCTCACCCGGGTTGCAACGAACTGATGCACTCTCCGTAAAATGTCTTGGTGTCTTGGCCGGGCGCGCTTACCGAGACGTTGGCAGGGAGACGTAGGGAGAACGAGAACTCCTGCGCTCCGTAGGAAGCGAGCATCATGCTCGAACCGACGCTCAGGGGAACTGGGGGTGTCTGACCAATCTGGAGTGTATTGTCGTTGGCTCCCATACCTCCACGAAACGTCAAAAGCATCGGGGGCATTCGCTCGAAGTTGCAGCTGACGACCACGGGTTCACTCGCTCCAGCAACCAAGGGGGTGAGCAGGAACGGGATGGCTGCGAGCATGCGTATCATCAGAACCTAAACCCCGGCGTGCTGGAGGCCGCATCACTTTCCATGTCGATGCAGCCTTTTAGAATGGCATAGGAACGGTCGCCAAAACGGGCGACCTCATCGCAGTAGTGCTTTGTCTTTGAAGGCAATCCATTCCAGATGCGCTTGAGGCTATCGTAAGCCTCTTGTTCCATCTGGATGCATCCGTTGTAGATCATCGCGCCGCCGCCGCCAAAGTCGGAAACGGATTTGCAGTATCTTGGCGGGTCATAGCGTGGGATGTCGCTTGCCCATGCGGGAGCGACCGCCAGCAGGGCCATGACTGCGTATATGAGTTTCATGGTACCCGGCGCGATGGCTGTGACCAAAAGTGGCGATACTGTTCGAGGCATGACCATTTCCGAAAAGTTTATGCTGGTCTGACGGAAACACGCTGCGGGTGAAGTCCGCGTAAACGGCACTGGCACAAGCGTTCCGCCCAATCCGCAAAAGTCGATCCAAGGTTAACCAATCAAGCGGATAGCGCCGCGACGCTGATTTTTATTGTTCGCATGCACTCGCGTTGCTCCCCACGCTTTCAAGCGGGGTCGATGTTCGGCCCTCCCAGTCCTCGGGAGCTACGCCATGCACTTCGATCTGATCACCACCGACCCCGCCCTCCAACCTCTGGTCTCCGACTATGAGGTTCCGACCGTCGAGCCTCTGCCGGTGTCGTCGTGGGTGGCGGCGAGCGTCCTGCAAAAGTCGGTGCGGCGCGGCGACATCATTTTCGGGCTACGCGCCGCCGCAACCCTCTTGAAGTCCGACCCGGCAAAGCTGTGGAGGCGATTGGCCGGGATCGTGTTCGAGGATGTCGGCCTTGGCGATCTTGATTGCGTCAGGCTGGTCATGGCGGCCTCGGGCAAGTCCGTCCGACAGCAGCACGGTGGTGAGTGGCCGGTAGCTGCTCGGGTCGTTACGCGAATGTGTGAGGCGAGGAAGTGCAGGGCGACCGACGACATGTTCCTGACCATCAGTCACCATCATGAGCTTGACGAGCTACGGGCCTCGCAGGAGGGCGCTGACCTCTCGGAGCACCTTTCCCGCATCCGGGAGCGCGGCGCGCTTCTGGGCCTCGCTGGAGCCGCCCTGAACGCCAGTGGCGTCCGGTGGACAGGAAGGGTCGAGGGGAAAGCCGCAGATGCCGGTGCAACATTCGCGGCGATGCGTGAGGCGGGTGTCGAGCATGACATAGTGGCGCTGGCCGAGCAGGGCTTTCGCCGCACGAGGGAAGCCCTTCCGCTCTTGCTACCGCTGCTGACCCTTGCCTTGCCGTCCGGCGTTCTTCCTGCCCAAGACGACGAGTTTCCTCCTGTGGTGATCGGGCCCTCGGGCATCCCGACCTACTGCTACGATGCGTTCTCGTGGGAAGGGAAGTCGGCACTCTCTCGGTTCCTGAAACGGAATACGAGAACCGGGCGCTGGTTGCGCAGATACTTTCCTGCCGAGCGCCGTCTCACCGTTCTGGCCGGTGGGCTTTTCAGGATCGAGGGTGGTCTGGTCAGGCAGCGTGTCGAGTGGCCTTGCGCCATGACGCTGCGCTGGCTCGCGGACAGCGGCTACCACAACATGAAGCTCTCCGATCCTGCCGGGTTTCTCGATATGATCCGAGCCGACCTCCCGACGATTGACATGGAGCGTGCAAATGTTCGTTGAGCACAACAGCGCCGCCGTTACCGTGGTCCCGACCGGCAACATGACGCCGAGCATCCTGCCGGTAGATGTGCAACGGTTGATCAGCGCGTCACTGTCCGATGGGACGAAGCGTGGATACCAGCACGACATTGCACAATTCGAGGCGTGGGGCGGGACCATCCCGACCTCTCCCGAGATCATCGCCGCCTACCTTGCGCACCTGTCCAGCACCCACAAAACTGCAACCATCGTGCGGCGCGTCACGGCGCTGTCAAAGGCGCATGAGGCCATCGGAGCACCGAACCCGACGAAACCCGAAATCGTGCGGGCCACAATGCGGGGGATAAAGAGAACACTCGGCACCGCAAGCAGGGAAGCGAAGCCAGTGTTGCGGGAAGACCTGTTTCAGATGCTGGAGTGCATGGGCAACAGCACCAAGGACATGCGCGACAAGGCGCTACTCCTGCTCGGGTTCGCAGGAGCCTTCCGTCGAAGTGAGGCGATTGGCCTCGATGTGGCCGACATAGAGCATGTGCGGCAAGGCATTGTCGTGACGCTGCCCAGGTCGAAGACCGATCAGGAGGCGCGGGGCTGCAAGATCGGTATCCCCTTCGGTCGCTCACGCTGGTGCCCCGTCAAGCATCTGGCCGACTGGCTGGATCATGCAAAGATCGAAGCCGGGCCGATCTTCCGTGGTATCAATCGCCACGGTCATGTTGCCGATCAGCGCCTTTCCGGCGAGGCCGTTTCGATCATCGTGAAGGAAAGGGCAGCGGCAGCGGGCTTCGACCCCAACGCCTACAGCGGGCACAGCCTCCGTGCGGGTCTCGCCACGAGCGCCGTGATTGCGGGTGTCAGCACGCTATCCATCCGACGCACCACACGTCACGCATCCGAGGCCATGCTCGCCCGTTACGTTCGTGTCGGCGATATGTTCACTGACAACGCCGCAGGGGCTATTCTATGATGCGGCATGGTTCTTCGTCATCGCCGGACGGGTGACACGGAACGCGGTCGCCTCGTGAAACCACTCATCAATGTCCCATCCAAGCAACCATTCTACGTTGCCGCCAGAGCAGGAATAGGCTCCGTTTTGCTCAGACAGCCGAATGCTCGATACAATGATGAGAGCAGTGTTTCCCTTCTCACTCCGATGAAGTGCGACTTCGTTCGCGGTCATCAGAATGCCATCGGCCCGGTCGCTCGTCGTGCCTTTGACCTCAACCTTTATTTGCGTCCCCTTCAACGTTGCCTCGATGTCGAAAGGACTTGTGGCTGATGTGTCCCGCACCGCATATCCGTTGTCGCGCAAAAACTGCGAAGCGACATCCATCGCTCGCTTCTCGACCGCCCTTCGAGCCGGTGCAGACAGCCCATAGCCCTGTCGTCTGGAGGGCCGATTTAGCGGATTGAGCGCGGCTTCGATTTCAAGCTCGCGCTGATCGGCATCGGTGAGATTGCGTCCTGTGGCTTGGGCCGCGTAAATGGGCCGAAGACGTTGTGCAGCTTTCTCGAACAGCCTGCCAAAGTCCGTGGTGCGGATGTCACTGTAGGCGACGCGATGAGAAATGGCTGTCGCTCGCTGGAATGAAATCGGCAGCGGGCGTCGCGCCCCAAAGTCCGCTGGATCATCGAACGGCACCAAGGTTCCGAACTCCTCGACCACAACCTGTCGCGCCCAAGCAGTCTGTGCGTCCAGTTCATGATCTGGGAGCGGGACTGAGCTTCCTTTGTGGAAGCGGGAAGAGCCGCAACCGACCGTGACGTGCACTGCCGACCCGTCGGTCGAGAAGTGCGTCACGCAGTAGAAGCCTTCGGTCGGGTTTGGCGACATGCTGCGTGAGCAGAACCTTACCCAAGGAAGCTCTGTCTTCCGCCCGATGCCATCCGAAGCATCTACGAGGAGATCGTCACCGAATGCGCCCAACGCCGCAGCTAGACGTGGACCGAGCTTTTCGACCTCTGCTCTGAGATCACTTCGCACCAAGCGACCGCGCTCCTGCATCGCTGGTGTGTTTGCTGCCGAGTATTCCGGCTGAAGTTGGCAGATACGTTCAAGTGCCTCGTGCACGGCGTCCCCCTCAGCTCGCGCCAGCCTGATCAGGCGCAGCACCTAACCTCCGAAACACTTTACATTTAGTAGCCTAGAAATCTGGTCCGTGCCGCGCTTCCCGTCGCGCCACTACCGATTTCTACGGCCATCTTTGTTTCGCCCACAGACGCTTTGCAAGCAAGTGTTGCAGTTCAGACAATCCAGCACCAAACTCAGCGCGAAGCAGGGGGGAAGGGAATGCCCAAAGTTGGAAGAACGCTAGAGTATCGTCGGGTGCGATGGTTAGCACCGGGCCACAGTCTAGAGGCGTTGCTGCGGCAGGCGTGGGGTCAGCTTCCCACTCAGAACGACCGAACAGTGATCAAGACCGATGGCTCGTCCGTTTGCGGGGTTCGAGCTAGAAACTACGAAGGCGGTGGCTTTGCCATACAGTGCGCGAAATACACCGCAAATCAGTCGATAGGGGTGCTTTCGATGGTCCCTGTGCCGGACGCGGAAATCGGAGAGCGTCATCCCGATGCTGAGGAAAATTTCCTCAATGCAGACTTTATGGCGTTCTTCCACGGCAACCACGTCATTGCGATGAATGCTGGCAGAAACGCTGCCGCCCTCGCCAACTATCTGCGTGGTCTTCTCGGCGCAGCGGGCCTGCCAAACCATACGACCCAGTTCGAACTGGCTCGCGTGGGTGATCTAAACGCCTTGGCTATGATCGAGAACGTCGGCGTGAAGACCGTTGAACTAAGCGTAGACATCGCGGAGGCCACGGCTGTCGAACTCGTAGATGGCGCTGGTCCCGACACCATGTGGAACCGTGCGAAACGAGCCGCCGCCTCTACTTTAGGCGCTCTCATCGCGCAGGACGACCAGCTTGCCCATATTCGTGAAGCGGAGGCAGGGAGGGTCACGGTCTCCATCAACATCAAGAAGGGCGATCTTCTCGCTGCGAAGGCGGGTCTTGATCATCTAGGTCAAGAAGTTGCGGAAGATGAAGATGCGAGCGACTTTCTGATCAAGCTCCGGGATGGCCAAACCATCAGGCCGGACGAGGTAGCAGTCCGGAAACGGGTTAGCATCGACGCGGTGGCGAATTCCGTGAGCGCGGACGAAACGTGGACGAAGATGCGCCACTATATGGAGGAACTGGCCGCAAACGGCCAGTTGGAGGCTTGAAGTGCAACTTCGTCGCGAACGCCCGAGCATCGACTGGATCAGAGCGACGAAAATCGTTCTGGCGGTGATAGTGTCTGCGTTCGTCGGGTATTGGTTTCAGCCCTCAATCGCTAACAGTCCTGAGGCGGTGAATACCGTTGTCACCATCTTTTCAATACTCGCAGGGTTCCTCATCGCGGTCATCACGTTTATCGCCGAACCGACGCTGAGCCGGGCAAAAGACTGGCAGGAGTTGCAGTTGATGAAGGCGACCATCCAGCGGCAGTTGTTCCGGCAGAAGGCGCTGTTCTTTTTATATCTCGTCACATTGGGCATTGCGCTTGCCATGTTCCTTGTGCCGAAGGCTCACATGGAAACACTGTGGTGGCTTCAAACCTGCTTTCTCGGCCTCGCAACCTTTGTGTTCTTGGCGTCATTCGCTCTTCCGGGATCATTGATGAAGATCCAAATGGAGCGCTACGAAGCTGCTCTGGAGAGCACCAAACCACAGGCAGTAAAGGACGCGAAAGCGATTGCTCGAAAGCGAGGGGCCTGAGCATGGCGGATTTCTGTTCCTTCAAGCGATGCCCCGTCAAAGCCGTGGCGGGTAGCCACTAGGGCCAGCCGATTTTGTCCCCGGCAACCGTCGGCGGCTACAGCCCACCCACCGTGGTCCCGCGAAGTGACGGGACAACACCTACAGCAAGCGACACCCGTGTGGGGGCAACCCATTCAGTTGACCAAAGCGACGATATGAGAAACCTTGCCCGTTGTGGAGGGCGGGCAAGATGGTCAGGATCGCTGCATTCTTTATTGCACTGGTTTGGTGCGGATATTCATACGCCGCCGATGACGCCGTGGCACGCTACAAGAACTATCTCCCGCGTGAACTCCTAGCTCTGCCGGAAAAGGAACGCTCGAGTTCCGTGCCGATGATGTATACTGGCGCTGCAAATCTAGCGGTGTCGCAAGGGGGCGATGTCGTGATGCAGGCAAACCTGAACACGTTGATGTATAGTGGCTTGGCAGACTACGAAGCCTCAAAGAAGGCCTTTCAGTCCGACCTCGGAGAAGAACCTACTGGTGAACTGACAGTCAGCCAAATCCACACCCTTGGCTATCGTGCCTCCCGTGTAAATCTAACCTATGTCAGCTTCTTCCCCTTCGACTTTGGAGGGGTGATCAACAATGTTTGGGCATCGGTGGAGGGGACTGTCAAAATACTTGATGAGAGGATCGCATATCCCGTCAACCATGTGGTGATCGAATGCGAACGTGCCGCCAGCAGGTGCAGCTATCGCCAGATCGCGTTGACATTGCCCGATGAGAACTCTTGGACGCAGTCGTACCATATTGGCCAGATCGCTGATGAAACCTATCGGATCACCCGCTGGGAAAACAATCAGATCGACGCGGTTCCCTATGAGGCTACTGGTTGCCGCATCAATCAGCTAAGTCTCAATTTCACAACAGAAGAGTTTTTCGAGATAGCACGGAACAATACGTCCGGCGACTGTGAAACGCTTCTTGGGGTAACACTCCCTCGACTTGAAAAGCCGAGAATGTCTCAAATCGTTGAAGGCAAGGACATCGTGGACGCGGAGTTCAAGCGCATCAACGAAGAAGCGTTTGGGTTCCTTTCCAGCAGCTTTCGCAATCAGATAGAGGCTCTAAAACCGCAATGACCGACGGAAATTGAAGATGTTGACAGCCACGGACGAAGAAAAGGAGGGCGTTACAGCCTACTATCTCTCACAATCGCCGGGCGCGAAAGTCAATTTCCTACAGAAGGTCTATTCGGAAGCTGTGATCGGTCACAAGCATGACGTTTGGGATGTCCATGCCAGCGATGGACGGTGGTGGGTCATCACAAATCCAACGAACCTATACTCCCAAGACCAGTTCCCGAATATGGATTTAGCCGTCACCTTCCACATGGGCTTGTGCCTGCGCATTCCACGCACTCAGAAGCAAAAACTTTCGGATGTGCGGGTGCGGCCTTTCGGGGAAGTTTTCGTCAAGCTCCAGAATGCATCCGACGCCCTTGGGCAGGCGCAAAGCGTAGCGGACTATCAGGCTATCGGCATGCGCAGTCGCGAGGCGCTACTTGCCTTCGTGGCCGCTGCACAAGACGTCACCGGATGGAGCACGGACGCCACGCCGAAACGCGCCGACTTTCGTGCTTGGAACGAACTCATCTGCAATGTCGCCCTTTCAGGGCCCAGTCAAAAGGAGCGGCGTCATCTTTTGAAGTCCATGATGGGCGACATCTGGACTTTCGCGAATTGGCTGACACATGCTCAGTCCGCTACCTGGCACGATGCAGAAGTGGCAATCACCACGACAGAACATGCCCTTGGCATCGCTACGTCGCTCGTCCTTCGGCACATTCGTGAAGTACCGGATCAATGCCCGAAGTGTGGTTCGCCTCACCTGTCACCGGAAAAAGGTTGGCTTGAAGACCTGCCCGAAGTCGCTTGGGAACGTCCGGTTTGTGACGAGTGCGGTTGGACGGGCAAGCCTGTTCCCGTGGGAGAGCGTGAGTTGGACCAATCCGACGAACTGATCACGCGGGAAGGTGGGGACGGCGGTGATGAATGTATCATCCCCACGGCTCCGCTCATGAAGCTGGAACGACCGGGAGACAAATAGGTCACTACTTGCGACGCAGCAAATGTTGCGTCCGTCTGTCGATTTCCCGAACTGCCTATGCATGTAAAGTCTTGAGCTGTCCGCGAGGATCGTCACGGGCATGAGGTAGAAGATCGTAGCTGACGAGTTTTGCCATATCCAAGAAGTACTTGGACTTTCGTTTAGGCTCTGCTCGGAGCCATTCCGCCAGTTCGGATTGCGTTACCCGCAACCAGTCGGGAAACTCGTCGGGAGCGTTGAACTCGCCTTCCATGAAGCCGAAAAGGGCATGAATGTAGATCACCCGACCGACGCCGGGGAAATCGTAAACCTCGGTTCCACGGCTTCCATCGAGCCGACTTTCGATCAACTGGCGTCCCACTTCGACGACAAGTGCATCTTCTGGGTATCGCTCATCCACGAGGAACCAGTTGGCAATCTCTCGTCTCCGTTCATTGTCGTCGCGACCGTGAAAGGCACCCAGCCCCATGTTACAGATTGTGCAGCAGGGCACGAGCCTGCACTCCCCGAACCGTTCGCGAATGGCCTTCTTCGTCACCAGTCCGCCATCGGCGAACCTGTGCAGGATGTAAACGGGCGGCTGGTGATCGAGCTTCCCGTCGTTCGGCATTCCACAATAGATGCACCTGTCTCCTGCGACTGGTTGGTAGACGTGCTCGAAACGCTTCTCAGCAGCGCGGCGATTGTATCTCTGCTTGACGCGGCCCATGAGCGTTCAACACCGAGATGTTGGTCGAAGACATCCTCGATGCTACCAGCAGTCGCTAAAAGAACTGGTAAGTCAAAAGAGAAAACTGTTCCTTTTTGATCAGTACGTCAGCAGATTTTCTTGGCCTTGCTCGATGCCGCCCTAGCGCCGGAACATGTAGCTGTAGGGGCCGGGAAGAAATGTCGCGGGTGGAGAAGCCAGACAAAATCGTAAGTCACTTACGAATTGGATCGGGCCTTCTCTCTGCGCTTAGGCTTCGCCTTCATCCACTCGGGGCGACTGTCCACCTTGAAGTGATCGTCCAGCCAGTCGAGCCTTTGCCACGCCGCTTCCAGCTTCTCGTTGTGATCGGTCAAGATCATGTCATGAATGTCCGTGACCGGAAGAACGTTTGCGTTGGCGTCTAGGCTGATCTCAAGCCGCCACATGATCTCCGCAGTCAGCGAACGGTTGTTCGCCTTCGCCCTTTCCATCAGCCGCTCACGCAGGTCCGACCCCTCGGGAAAGCGGATTTGCATCTGATGCCCGGCCTGCTTGCGTTTACCATCACTCACGCCATCTACCTCATAGGTATCAGTAAGGTTTGCTCTATCCACCTAGTAGGTGTATAGTAGGTATATTGGTATCGCAATGTCGCGTGCCGGTCAACAGGTAAGGAGTAACAGTGAAATGGGTATCGCAGTGGGAACGACAGGGCACGCCGGGAAGCCCCCGAAGGCCTCCCATCTCAAGAAGGGTCTTCCTGCCAAGGCCAAGGCCAGTCTGAAAACTAAACTCGTCAAACCCGACACGGAGGTCTCGGAAGGCGAGGTCATCATAGGCTTCGACTACAACAGCATTCTGGAACCGAAACTGCGGCAGATGGCGCAGGAGGCAGCGAAGCGCATCGCGGAGAACAACCGCACTATCGAAAGCAAGGTGCTCGACACCGGGCGGACGCTGATAGCGTTTAAGGAAGCCATCAAGAGCAAGGGTAGGTTGTTCGGCGACTGGATCGAGGCTGCGTGTCCTTTCTCCTACAAGACCGCCCTCAACTACATGGCCGTCGCCCGCGAGTTCGGAGACGACTATCATCTTCTGACCTACATCCCTTCGCAAATGCTCTATCCCCTCGCCAGCGGCAAGGGCTTGGACGATGCCAGAAGCGCGGTGCTGGAAGCAGCCAAAGACGGCAATCCTCTCCCTGTTTCAGAAGTCGAGAAATTGATTTCACAGCCTAAAGCCCCAATCGGGGACGGCGACGAAGACCCTGCCAGCATTGACAAGGCCGAAATCCGTAGGACCGCAGCGGCGAAGGCGATGAGCATTCTTCAAGAGGACATTGGCGACTTCACCGGGTTTATGGCGCTGGTGCGCGAGGCCGGACGCGAGTTCACTATCATGTTGAACAACACCGTGAAGGGAGCCGCGTGATGCCTCGGAAGAAGATCGCGCACAGCCGCACCGATGTCCGCGCCATGTGGGATTTGATGCAGAAGATGGGGCTGGAACCCGTCTCAGTGAAGTATCACCCGGACGGCACGTTCCGTATCATGACCGCGAAGCACGCGGAGATCACAAAGCCGAATGCGGAAACGGTTTCCGGCACCTATTGGGACAAGGTGCTTCACCATGGTTAGGCACAAGCGCCCCAAATACATCCATTCCTATCAGGACCGGCATGGGAAGGAGCGTGTCTATTTCAATCGACCCGGCATACCAAAGATCGCCTTGCCGGGTCCGATCTACAGCGAAGCGTTCTGGACAGACTATCACAAAGCCCTTGCTGGCAACCCGGAAAAGCCGAGCGTCGGCGCGTCGAAGACCGTTGCGGGGACGATGAATGCTCTGATCGCGGAATACTACAACTCGTCTGCGTTCACGTCGAAAGCCGAGACGACACGATCAACCTACAAGAACCAGCTTGAAGCCTTCCGCAAGGAGCATGGCGACGGTCCCGTAAGAGAGATCAAGACGAAGCACATTGACGCCATTCTTGGCGACGTGGCCAAGAAGTCCACCGCACAGGCGCACAAGCTGAAAAAGCGGCTCACGACACTATTCAGACTGGCGGTCAAATGGGACTATCGTGACGATAACCCGATGCTGAATGCGGAGCGTGTCGAGCACAAAACCACCGGCTACGAGCCGTGGACGGAAGCTGACATCACCAAGTTTCGCGCCCATTGGAAGGAAGGGACGCCCCAGCGCACCGCCGTTGAAATCCTGTTGTTCACCGGCCTTCGTCGCTCCGATGCTGTACGCATCGGGCGACAGCACATTCAGGGCGACCGAATTGAGATCAAGGCCCGCAAGACCGGGACCGAACTCTCAATCCCGATCCACCCGGAGTTCCGCGCAGTGCTGGACATGATCAATCACGAGCATCTTGTGTTCATCGTCACCGCCTACGGCGCGGCGCGGTCCGAGAAGGCTTTCACCAATTGGATCATCGAAGCTGCCCGTGAAGCCGGACTGGCCGCGCATAGATCACCCCACGGGCTGCGGAAAGCCGCCTGCCGTCGCCTCGCAGAAGCCGGTTGTAGCGCGTCGGAAATCATGTCCATCACCGGCCACCGGAACCTTGCGGAAGTGGAGACCTATGTGCGCGATGCCAACAAGAAGAAGCTGGCGGACAGCGCCATCAGCAAGGCTTACGGTGCATCGTGAGAACGGCGCGAGAACATAAATCTGCTAACCGCATGACCCGGTTAGCACAAATCGCCTACAAACGCTTGATTTCATTGGAGGCAAGCATGGGGATGGTGGGCCCGGAGGGACTCGAACCCCCAACCAAGCGGTTATGAGCCGCCGGCTCTAACCATTGAGCTACAGGCCCCACCCGGGTGCTGGCTTAGTGATTTTTCTTCGGCGACACAAGACTTTCCACCCGGTCATATGGTCCCTGCCGCAATCGCCCCATATTCGCCGCGTAGCGCAGCACACGGAACAGATCCAACGGAGACCATCATGCCGAATCGCCTGCTAGCCGCGGCCCTCGCCGCCTCCATCGCGCTGCCCGCCGCCGCGCTCGCCGCCGAACCGACGCCGCCGCGCATCATGGTAGTCGGCGAAGGCGAGATGACGGTCGCGCCCGACATGGCCCTGCTTTCGCTCAGCGTCATGCGCGAGGCCAAGACGGCGCGCGAGGCGCTCGACGCCAACAACGGCGCCACCGCAGCCGTCATCGCCGCGATGAAGAACGCCGGCGTCGCCGATCGCGATCTGCAGACCTCGAACCTCCAGATCAACCCGCGCTACGACTACACGCCCAAGCCGGACGGCACCCAGGAAGCCAAGCTCGTCGCCTACCAGGTGACCAACACCCTCTCCATCAGGGTGCGCGACATCGCCAAGACCGGCGAACTGATCGACCAGGCGGTGACGCTCGGCGTCAACCAGGGCGGCAACATCACCTTCACCAACGACAATCCGTCCGCCACCATCACCGAAGCCCGCAAGCGCGCCGTGGGCGACGCCATGGCCAAGGCCAAGACGCTCGCCGAAGCCGCCGGCGTCGGCGTCGGCAAGGTCATCGAGATGTCGGAGATGTCTTATGCGCCGATGCCCATGCCGATCGAAGCGAAATCGTTCGACGCAGCCCTTGCCCGCGCCGTCCCCATCCAGGCCGGCGAGAATGCCTACAAGGTTCAGGTCAACGTCACCTTCGAACTGAAATAGAGGCCTCGGCCGCAGCTGGGCCTGCCAGAAAGGCGGGGAACACTGGATCCCCGCCGATCCTTCCTTCCGGCGTCGCGATGTGATGCCTGAGGCACTCTGCGTTTGCGCCCGTTCCGCCTGCCCTCGCCTGCGCCGTCTCGCGCTTCGGCAGGCCGCTCACGATGCGCCTGCCGGCACTTTGCGGCAGCGCGTGATTACGATTTCGATGGAATCGGCGCGCGCCCGACGATCGCCGGCCGGTTTCCCCGGCGGCATGCGCATCGCACCGGTGCCGACGCCCCCCTGTCGGCGTCTTCTGGTGCGTCAAACCCAGGATGGGTTCACTCACTGCGCCGGTCGAGATGCTCGACCGACGACATCCTTCGTCAGTAATTCACCGCCGCTATTGGCGGCGAGACCGGCTCGCCAAAGAGAATGGCATACGTGATCGGATCATAATAACGCATGATTCCCTTCACGAATTCTTTGGGCGCGACACCGAGATGCTTTGCCCACTCACGGTAACGCTCAGGTGGAACACGGCCCCTTCCATTCTCGATCTGAGATACGAATGTATAGTATTCGCATCCAACCAATTCAGCGAACTGACGTTGAGTAAGATTTGCCTCTTCTCGCAAATTCTTCAACCACAGTCCGCCTGACTTTCGGAGTTTCTTGACGTCTGGATCATGTAAATTTTGTATGTTGCTGAACATTTTGTATAGCGTTGTTAACACCCTTCGATGATTGACGGTGAGAAATCGCACAAAAGATTAGGAGATTCAACAGTTAAACATCCACCACGCACCTTAGTACAACCAGACAACTTATGATAGAAAATTTCCTTTTTCAGAGCAGAGCGCCATGCGCAGCTGACGCCGAAAATGCAGAAAGCCGGGGCGGCGGCCCCGGCTTTCGTTCAGTCATCCGTTTTCGCTCAGTAGCGAATGATCGGGCAGTTTCTCCCGCGACCGAAGGTCACCACCACGCGTTCGCCGCGGTCGCGGCCGCTGACGCGAATGGTGTTGCGGGTCACGTCGCGAACCGCCACGCGGCGAAGGCCGATGCGTTCGGCCTTGTCGAGAGCGCGCTCCGGCGTGCAGGCGCGCCAGTGGCGGTCCCGGCGGTCATGCCTGTCCCACCGGTTATGGCGGCCGTCGCGATCGCCGACATAGACGCCGAAGCGGGCGTCCTGCTGTCCGCCGAAGTTGAGGTAGACGCCGTCGGCCTGCGCGGCGGCGGGCATGGCGGCCAGGCCGCCGAGGCCGATCATGGCCGAGAGCGCGAGGGTCTTGAAGGTTCTGAACATCGTTTCTTCCTTCCGGGGGCGGTTGGTCCTGTCGTCGCCGAAGCGATGAGGGGAAACTAGGACGTTCCGCCTGAACGCGTGGCCAACCGCGCGTTCATGTACGGTTCAGGAGAGCTGCAGATCGGGCGCGGGAAGCTCTAGGGCTCGCGCTCGAGCATGTGGTCGAAATAGTCTTCCGGCTCGTCCAGGTCGGACTCGCTGGCGGTGATCCTGCCCTTCACCGAAATCCCCGCCCGGTGCACGCTTTGACGATCGCCCGACACCAGCGGATGCCAATCGGGCAGATCCTCGCCATGCGCGACCAGCCGGTAGGCGCAGGTCGAAGGCAGCCAGGTCAGCGTGCGCACGTTCTCGGGCGTCAGCTGCACGCAGTCCGACACCTTCGCCAGGCGGTTCTGGTAGTCGCGGCAGCGGCAGGTCTTGGGATTGAACAGCCGGCAGGCGACGCTGGTCCAGTGGATCTCGCCGGTATCCTCGTCCTCCAGCTTGGCGAGGCAGCATTTGCCGCAGCCGTCGCAAAGCGATTCCCACTCGGCGGCGGACATCTCCTCCAGTGATTTCGTCTTCCAGAAGGGCTGGCTCATCGGCGTGCTCTGGACCTCCCGGGCGCTCGCGTCAATGCCCATGCACCGGGGATAGAACCCCCGCGTCATCTTCCCGACACGATGCCGCCGGGCAAACGCCACCTGGGCGGACAATCCTCCCCGATCGGAACCAAACCCCTGCGAGGGAAGTTTGCGTGCCGGATGGGACTGATTGGAATGACAGGAGAATTGGATGACAGGCCACCCCAAGATCTGGGCAGGAACCGCTCTTGCACTGCTGATGGCGTCCATGCCGCTCGGCAGCGCCGGGGCCTTCCAGCAGCGCGTGCTGCCCGAGCAAGAGGCAGCGGCGCGTGCGCCCGTCATCCTTGCGCAGGATCAGCCCACCGAGGAAGAACTGCTGAAACGCAAGCAACAGCAGCAGGAAGAGGAGCAGCAGGAAGCACCCCCTGCCGAAGCGCCCGCGCCCGAACAGCCTCCAGCCGAGGAGCAGGCCCCGGCGCAGCAGCCGCAGGCCGAGCAACCTCCAGTTCCCGAGGAAGCGCCCGCCCCGGAGCGGGCTCCGGCGGAAGAGCAGGCTCCCGCAGAGGCCGAACAGCCTCAGGCGCCCGAGAACGCGCCTTCGCCAGAGCAGGCACCCGCCGAGCAGCAGGCTCCGACAGAGGCCGAGCAGCCTCAGGCTCCCGAGGAAATTCCTGCGCCCGAGCAGCCGCCCGCCGAGCAGCAGGCTCCGGCAGAGGCCGAGCAGCCTCAGGCTCCCGAGAACGCGCCTGCGCCAGAGCAGGCACCCGCCGAGGAGCAGGCTCCGGCGGAGGCCGAACAGCCTCAGGCTCCCGAGAACGCGCCTGCGCCGGGGCAGCCGCCCGCCGAGGAGCAGGCGCCGGCAGAGGCAGAGCAGCCTCAGGCTCCCGAGAACGCGCCCGCGCCGGAGCAGCCGCCCACCGAGGCAGCGCCAACACCTGAACAGGCTCCCGCCGAGGGGCAGCCTCCCGCTTCCGACCAGGCGCCCGCCCCTGGCGATCAGTCCGGTCAGGCGCCTCTGCCCGAAAACGCTGCTCCGGTCCTGGACAGCCAGAAGCAGCAGCCGGCGCCGGCTCCGACAGAGGGCGCTCCGACGGAAGGCGCTCAGCAGCCGGGTCAGGCCGCGCAGCCGCAACAGCCGGCCCAGCCGGACGGCACGCAAGCGGCACATCCTGTTCCTGCCGAGCCTGCCGGTCCGCCGCCGGCCGACGATCGGGCAGCCCAACAGCAGGTAGCCCCCATCGAGATCCGCCCCGTCACCGCGGAAGAAGGAACGCGCATCGAGCGCGCGCCGGACTTCCGCGCACAGGAGCGGCGTCAGGGCGTCGAGGTGGTGCGGGAGATCGGCGACCGCGTCGTCATCGAGGTCAACAACCAGGTCATCGTGGAAAGCAACGACCGGCCGCGTCTGACGCGCGGCGCGCGCGAGGTCTACTATGAGGATCTGCCGCGCGGCCGCACCCGTGAGACGGTGGTCCGCGAAAACGGCTTCCAGGTTGTGACCATCCGCAACCGCTATGGCGACGTCGTCCGTCGCTCACGGATCGCGCCCGACGGCACCGAATACGTCCTCGCCTATGTCGACGACGACCGCTACGAGGACGACGGCATCTGGCATGATCCGGGCCTCGATCTGCCGCCGATGCAGCTTGTCATCCCCGTCGAGGAATACATTCTCGACGCCGGCGGCGTCGAGGATCCCGACCGCTACTACGAGTTCCTCGATCAGCCCCCGGTGGAACGCGTCGAGCGTCTCTATTCCATCGAGGAAGTGAAGCGCTCGGCACGCGTGCGCGACAAGACGCGGCGTGTCGACCTCGACACCATCACCTTCGAGTTCGGCTCGGCGTCGATCGCGGAGAGCGAGGTGCAGAGGCTTGAGGGCGTCGCGCAGGCAATGGAACGAATGCTTAAGGATAGCCCTGCGGAGACCTTCCTGGTCGAGGGCCACACCGACGCGGTCGGCAGCGACCTCGCCAACCTTGCGCTGTCAGACCGGCGCGCGGAGGCCGTCGCCGAGGCGCTGACCAATGTCTTCGGCATCCCGCCGGAGAACCTGGCGACGCAGGGCTATGGCGAGCAGTATCTCAAGGTGCGCACGCAGGCACAGGAGCGGGAGAACCGGCGCGTGGCCATCCGGCGCATCACGCCGCTCGTCGCGCCCGTGGCGAAGGCGGACTAACGCTGGCGCCCGCGCCTGCCGGCATTAGACCGGCTCCGCGCAAAGGCTCGAAAAACCAACCGGTCGGCGGCCTGCCGACCGGTTTTTGTTGTCCGCCTCTCTTGAAAAATCACATTCCCGATGGAAGAACGCCGGCGGAATCGCCCTGTGGAGATTGTATGAAGCGCCTCGAACTCGCCATCGAATCCGTCATTCTCGCCTCGCGCTGGCTGCTGGTCGTCTTCTATGTGGGGCTTGGCGTGGCGCTGGCGATCTACGGCCTCTCCTTCGGCAAGAAGCTTGTCGAGTTCGCCACCACGGTTCTCATCCTCGACGACACCGACACCATCCTGAAGATGCTCGGCCTGATCGACGCCGCGCTGGTCGCGTCACTGGTGGTGATGGTCATCATCTCGGGCTACGAGAATTTCGTCAGCCGCTTCGACAACCACGATGGCGAGATCCACTGGCTGGGGACGATCGATGTGGGGTCGCTGAAGGTGAAGGTCGCCTCCACCATCGTGGCGATCTCCTCGATCCACCTGCTGCAGGTGTTCCTGAACGCCAACACCTATACCGACGCGCAGCTGATGTGGATGACCATCATGCATCTTGCCTTCGTCGTGTCGGCGCTGATCCTCGCCTACATCGACCGCGTCACCGGCCTCAGCAAGGCCGGCAAGGAGAAAGAGGCTCAGGAGCCGGGCCTGTAGGCTGTCCGTTCAGACGCAGACTCCCCGCATCCTGGGGGCGGCCTCCTAGAACAGCCCTTTCACCTGTGTCCCGCTGCGCGCAAACACCTCGTCCGGCACGAAAAAATCCCCGGCGAGCGGACCCGTTGCGCCTGGCGCGTACTTCGAAAAATCGGTGACGCCCTCGGCGCGCAGCACCTCTTCGTCGATATAGAAATTGCCGGTCGCCTCTCGGGATGGCCGGCTCACGATCGCATGGGCGGCATCGGCCATGATGTCGGCCGAACGGCTCTGCGCCGCCACCGCGTCGCCGCCCAGAAGGTTGCGGACCGCCGCCGTATCGATCGCTGTCAGCGGCCACAGCGAGTTGACGGCGATGCCGTCCTTGGCGAACTCGGCGCTCATGCCCAGCGTGCACATCGACATGCCGAACTTCGCCATGGTGTAGGCGACGTGGTGCTTGAACCACTTGGCCTCCATGTCGAGCGGCGGCGCCAGATTCAAAATGTGAGGATTTTCCGCCAACTTCAGGTGTGAAATGCACATTTTGGAGACGAGGAACGTTCCGCGCGTATTGATCTGGTGCATCAGGTCGAAACGCTTCATGTCGGTCTGCAGGGTGCCGGTCAGTTGGATGGCGCTGGCGTTGTTGACGCAGACGTCGATGCCGCCGAACGCGGCTACGGTCTTCTCCACCGCCTCGGCCACCTGGCCCTCCTCGCGGATGTCGCAGAGCACCGGCAGCGCCTTGCCGCCGGCTTTCTCGATCTCCTCGGCCGCAGTGTAGATCGTGCCCGGCAGCTTCGGGTGAGGCTCCGCCGTCTTGGCCGCGATGGTGACGTTTGCGCCGTCGCGCGCAGCCCGCAGCGCGATGGCGAGACCGATGCCGCGCGAGCCTCCGGAAATGAAAAGCGTTTTGCCCTTGAGCGACATGGCAGCCCTCTCTCATGACTTTTGGCGATCCTCGCCTGTCACAGGTCGGGATTCAAGTTGGGTATGGGGGACGCAACGCGATCACACCGGCACCAGCCCCTCCCGCATCGCGATGACGATGGCGTCGGTCCGGTTAACCGCGCCGAGCTTCGTCAGCAGGGACGCGACATGGAACTTCGCCGTGTGGACCGAGATGTCGAGCCGGCGGGCGATCACCTTGTTGGGCGCACCGTCGGCGAGCAGCGCCAGCACTTCGAGTTCGCGCGCCGAGAGCGCCGTCCGCGGCCGCGTGGATCCGGCATTGTCGACCGCCATGGCCAGCGGCCCGTCATCCGGTCCATTGCGCCTTGCGGCCGGGGACACGTCAAAACCTGCCGCCACCAGCCGCACCGCCGCGACGACAACCGCATCCTCGACCCTGGCGGGCAGCACCGCCTCCGCCTCGCCCTCCCCGCCGTCCGCTCCGGCCGAGATGCGCAGCGACCCATCCTCGACGGCTTCCATGACGATCACGTCGGCGCTGTCGGCGATTGCATCGACCGTCGTCAGAAAGTCGCCGTCCGCTTCCATCGCCGCAGCCAGCCGTTCGGCGCGGACGCTGTCCTGAATTGCGAGAAGAACGATGGTGCGGTCCGGCATTCAGCGCTCACGCCAGCGGTTTCTCGCCGACCGCGACTGTCACGTCGCGCGGCTCCCCGCCCCGCACGATGCCGAGCGTCACCGTCCTGCCGGCGCTTGGCGGCCCCAGACGCCGCAGCAGCTCGCGCGGCCCGCTCACCTCCTCGCCGTCCCAGGCCACGATGATATCGCCGAGCTGGATGCCGGCAGCCTTGGCCGGCCCGTCGTCGTCGAGGCTCATCACCATCGCGCCCTGCATGCCGGCGCCGCGCATCGGATGCAGGCTGGCCCCAAGATAGCCCCGCGCCACGTGTCCCTTGCTGTCGAGGGCCGCGACCGCATTTGCGATGTTCTCGTGCGGCATGACCAGCACGCGCCGCCGCGGACCGAACAGGAGCATGCCGAGCAGCGCCCCCCTCGCATCCAGCACCGGCCCGCCCTCAAACCGTCCGCCGGCCGTCACCGAAAGATTGATGCGGCGCGCGATCTCCCCGCCGCGCATCGACCGCCATGCGGGCCCGACGAGACCGACGGTCCCGAGGCTTGCCAGCCGTGCGTCCCAGGCCTGCCCGACGGCGATCGCCAGCGAACCCACGCGCGGCGGACCCGCCATCTCGAATGTCGGGATGCCATCGCTGCCTGTCGTGCGGATCAGCGCTACGCCGGTGGAGGGATCGCGACCGGCAAGCTCCGCCTTGACCTGCGCGCCCGACGCCAGGATGAGATCGAGCGTTTCGTCGTCTTCGACCGCCTCCTCGGCGGTCACGAAAAGTCCGTCGCGCCAGTGAAAGGCGCTGGCCGTGTGGTGCCCGCGCGCAAGACTGGCGGTGGCTGCGGCGGCCTTCTCGGCGATGTCTGCGACGGCATCCGAAAAGGCGCTGAGATCAAGGGCGCTCATGAAACTCTCCCGGGTTGCTGCATGCCCGGATATTGCGGTTTCTGTCGTCGCTTCCTACTCGCCTGACGGCTAGTCGAGCGTGCGGCTGCCCATCTGGCGAGGTCGCAGCCAGGCCCGACGGCTCTCCACATATAGGCATCGCCGCGCGCTGCCGCACCCACGACCGCCACGGTCGGGCGACAGGGAAATTCGCGCGGCTAAACAAGGGGATGGACGCGCTACGCGATTCAATCTCGCAACGCCGCCACCCAAGGAGAGACAGGGATGAGTGTCGCCGCCGAAAAAATGACGTCGGACGACGCAGCGCTTCTCGACGCCTACTCCGCCAGCGTCGCGGACGCCGTCGACCGCATCGGTCCCGCCGTCTGCCGCATCGAGATTTCGCAGCCGCGCGCCGGCCAGGGGTCCGGCTTCATCATCTCGCCGGACGGCCTGATCGTGACCAACAGCCATGTAGTCGGCGATGCAACCTCGGTGCGCATCGCGATACCGAACGGCGTCCATGCCGAGGGCCGCGTTCTTGGGCGCGATCCCGACACCGACCTCGCCCTCGTCCGCTCCCATGCAAGCTTTCCGGACTTTGCGCCGCTCGGCAATTCAAAACTCCTGCGCCGCGGCCAGATCGCCATCGCCATCGGCAACCCGCTCGGCTTCGAATGGACCGTCACCGCCGGCGTCGTCTCGGCTCTCGGCCGCTCCATGCGCTCCGCCACCGGCCGCCTGATCGACGACGTCATCCAGACCGACGCCGCCCTCAATCCCGGCAATTCCGGCGGCCCTCTCGTCTCGTCCGCCGGCGAGGTGATCGGCGTCAACACCGCGGTCATCCGCGGCGCGCAGGGCATCGCCTTCGCGGTCGCCTCCAACACGGCGAATTTCGTCATCTCCGAGATCATCCGCTTCGGCAAGGTACGGCGCGCCTTCATCGGCGTCTCGGCCGACACCGTCGCCCTGCCCCGCCGCGCCGCCCTCATGTCCGGCCTTGCCACCACCTCGGCAGTCCGCCTGCGCAAGGTAGAGCCAGGCAGTCCCGCCGACCGCGCCGGCCTCAATGAGGGCGACGTGATCGCCGCCATCGACGGTCAGCCCGTGACCGGCGTCGACGACCTCGTGCGCCTGCTCGACGGCTCGCGCATCGGCCGCGACACGCGTTGCCTGGTCCTGCGCCGCTCAACCGCAGTCGAACTGACCGTGGTGCCGGAGGCGCGGACCGCTTGAGGGCTACCGCCACGCGGCCGCGGGCCTAGTCGCTCGCGTGACCATTTACAGCAACTCAGAGCGCGCCTATCTTCTATACTGCTCGGAGTTTTCTAGAATGGGCATTTCCATTAAGAATGACGAAGTGGAAGCGCTTGCGCGCGAGCTTGCGGGCCGCCGGCAGGTGTCCATAACCGAGGCGATCCGCCAAAGCCTTCGCCGCGAAGTGGAGCGCGAGCGTCTGGTTCCGAGAAAGTCTGACGGCGACCTGTTGGCCGAACTCGTGGAGATCAGCGACCGCGCGTCAGCTTTGGTGCGCCCCTCGAATCTCAGCGACGACGAGATCCTCGGCTATGACGAGTTCGGGGCTCCGACCAGATGATCGTCGACACCTCGGCGTTGGTGGCGATCCTTCGCGCCGAACCCGACCGCATGATTTATCTCAACGCAATCGTCGCTGCGGAGCAGCGCTTCGTTGCCGCGCCATCTCACCTTGAAACCAGCATGGTGCTGGTGGGCTCAGGATCTCCGGAAATCCTCGACGAACTGGAGGCGTTCCTGAACCGAACGTCCATGGTTGTCCTGCCTTTCACGGCCGACCATGCAGCGGTCGCCCGAGCCGCATTCCTGCGCTACGGCAAGGGCCGCCACCCGGCAGCCCTCAACTTTGGCGACTGCATCGCCTATGCTGTTTCCAAGCTCGAAGCGATGCCCCTCCTGTTCAAGGGCGACGTCGCGCGAGCGGCATGACGCGCCTTCCATCCTGCCGGCCCGCGTTTCCTACTCTGCCGCCGTTCCCTCCTGATACTGCGCCAAAAACTCAGCGCTCGGCTTGATCGGCTTGATGACGTCGATCAGCACGCCGCACGGATCGCGCGTGATGAAATGGCGCTGCCCAAATTCCTCGTCGCGCAGCGAAAGCAGGATGGGCAAGCCGGCTGCCCGTACGCGCTCGTAGACGGCATCCGGGTCCTTTACCTCGAAATTGATCAGCAAGCCCTGCGTCTTGGCCCGGTTGCCTGCCGGGATCGTCTCGTGGTCCCAGCGCACGATGCCGAGGTTGACGCTCATGTCCTCGGTCGAACGCAGATGCGCATACCAGTCGTTCTCGAACAGCGCCTCAAATGCAAAATGCCGCTTGTAGAAGGCCGCCTGTCCCGCAACGTCGTCGCTCATCAGGACCGGGTAGTAGCTGGTTGTTTTCATGGGGTTCCCTTTCCTCCTTCATGGACATACAGTCTGCATGTTTCTCGTGATTAACATACAGGCTGCATGTATGCAACAGGAATCCGGACGGCGCTCGAACAAGGAACGCACGCAGGCCACGCGCGCCGCCCTTCTGGGCGCTGCAAGGCAGCTCTTCATTGAAAAGGGTTATGCCGACACCGGCACGCCGGAGATCGTGGCGGCCGCGAATGTCACGCGGGGCGCGCTCTACCACCACTTCGCAGACAAGCAGGCGCTGTTTCGCGCTGTGGTCGAGAACGAGGCCGCGCTGGTCGCCGACGAGATCGACCGGGCCGCGCCCGACGATTTGCCGGCCGGCGAGGCGCTGATCAAGGGCGGCGACGCCTATCTGCAAGCCATGGCGCTGCCAGGCCGAACGCGGCTTCTGCTGATCGACGGCCCCGCCGTGCTCGGCCGCGCCGGCATGGACGAGATCGACGACCGCCACGCTACCCGCTCCCTGCGGGCGGGCATAGGCTTTGCCGTGAAGTCGGGAGCCTTGCCCCGGAACCTGCCGGTCGAGGCGACCACGCTTCTCCTGTCAGCCGCCTTCGACCGCGCGGCCCTGGCGATCGAAACCGGGGGCGACGCTGCTGACTACCGCGCCGTGCTCGCCGCCCTGATCGACGGCCTGGCAAATCGGAAATGACGCAGGATCGCCGCCTGGCCGGTCAGTTGAACAGTCGCTCGCCCTGCTCGTCGATGAGTTGAATGCCCTTTCGAATCGATACTTCGACGGCATCCTCCAGGCCCGCGAAGCGATCTGCCCGCACGAACCTGTGCTCCTTCACGACGCCGCCAACCTCCTTGGAGACGGTGCCGCAGGTCTGGAACTGACCGCCTTCCTTGAACGGGGTTGCGCGCACGACAAACCCCTTGTGCTCGACTTCCTTGGCGACTTTGCCGCCGGTCGAGGCGCCCTCGCCTTCGGACGCATCGCCCCCAAGTCCAAACAAACGCTTCAGGAACGACATCGCTAGGCCCTCGAATGAATGTGTTTGCACCGTAGCCAATCGAGGCCATGCCGTCGAGCGATTGCAGGATATCAGGCACTCAGGTGCAACAGCACTTCGCGACGATGCGGCGGCAGGCGGTGCTCGAACAGGTAGAGTCCCTGCCACGGCCCGAGCGCCAGACGTCCGGCGGTGATCGGAATGCTGACCGACACCGCTGTGAGCGCCGATTTGATATGCGCCGGCATGTCGTCGGCGCCTTCCAGGCGGTGCTCCAGATAATCCATGGATGGATCGTCCGCCGGGGGAACCAGCCTTCGGAAGAACGCCTCCAGGTCGCGACGCACGTCCGGGTCGGCATTCTCCTGGATCAGCAGGGAACATGACGTGTGGCGGACGAAAACGGTCAGCAGGCCGATAGTCGCCATCATCTCGCGCACGAAGGCGTGCGCGCGGTCGGTGAACTCATAGAGACCCGGACCCGACGTCTGGATGACAAGGGTTGTCTGGCTCATTCCTGTCCTCGCATGCGCCGAACCGCAGGGCTGCGACCGCTCATGATGTGCCCGCCCTGCCTGTAGACTATTTTTCGGAGAGTGCGAGTTTTGCGCCGAGCGCCACGAACGCGGCCGCGAACGTGCGCCGCAGCCACGCCATCACCGACGGCCTGCCCACCACCTGATCGCGCATGGCGGCCGCGAACAGCCCGTAGATGGCGAAGACGATGAAGGTGGCGGCCATGAACACGCCGGACAGTTCGAGCATCCGCATCAGCGGGTTGGACTCCCCGGCCGGGATGAATTGCGGCAGGAAGGCGACGAAGAAGATCGACAGCTTCGGATTGAGGATGTTGACCAGCACGCCGTCGGTCACGATCCGCCAGGCCGAGCGCGTATCGGCCTTCGCTTCCACCTTGAGCGCCCTGTTCTCGCGCAGCGTCTGCCAGGCCATGTAGAGCAGGTAGACGACGCCGGCATACTTCACGATCCCGTAGAGCAGCGCGCTGGCGTGGAGGAGCGCTGCGATGCCCATCATGGCGGCGACGAGATGCGGCACGATGCCCAGCGTGCAGGCGAATGCCGCGAGCAGGCTCGCCCGGCCACCGCGCGCGAGTCCCGCCGCAAGCGTGTAAATCACGCCGGTGCCGGGAGACGCCACGATGATCAGGGTGGTCAGCAGGAACTCGATCGACATCAGTTGGGACCTCCATGGCCGGCGCGACGATAAAGCATTTTGCAGCCAGACGGAATCGTCTGGCGTCGCACGAATGCGGCTCAAAAACAGGAGGAGCGGCGGATTTGCATTCGTCAGAATGCCTGCCGCTCTGTTCAGGTCGGGCCGGGGTGGAAGCTGCCCCAAAAGGGAGTTTTCTCAGAGGGGCGCGAGTTTCAGTTGCTCCAGGCACATCGACACCGAAGGCGCCCTGGTCGCGGTCAGCGTATCCGTGCTGCTCATCTCCAGGATGTCGGCATAGCCGTTCGGGCCGAGCTGCCGGTGGACATGGGTGACCAGCGTGTTGGCGTCGATCACCCAGACCTCTGGAATGCCGAAGGCGGCATAGACGCCGCGCTTGCGTCCAAGGTCGTAGAAAAGGCTCGTATCCGCCACCTCGATCGCCAGCAGCACATGGTATCCGCGCATGTCCCCGGGAAAGATTGATCGGGGAAACACGCAGAAGTCCGGCTCGAGGAAACTGGTGTCGTCCAGTCGGAGCGTGGTTTCCGGAGCGATCGAGAGATCGTCCGCCACGCTCCTCTGGAAATGCCTGTTCAGTTCGATCTTCACCATTTCGTGGCGACCGCCTTTGGGCAGCATCGGCACCACCTCCCCCCCGATGAGCTCGAACCGTTCGTCCTCCCCAATGATGCCGGCCCGCACCATCGCCTCGATTTCCGCGACGGTCCACGCACGCCGCGGCATCCCGTCGGCCGCTTGTGTGGTCCCGGGCATCGAACCAAACCGGATTGCGTGCTCGTTCATGCCGGCGATCCTAGCAGAGGTTCGCCTGCACTGCACGTGCGCGCGTCACGGTCGAAACCGACTGCTCTGATCCTATCGGGGTGTCACCCAAGCGAGTTGATGATCTCGCGATAGGCCTTTTCCGAAAACGCCTTCATGGTTTGGGTGCGCACGTTCCCGCCCATGCCGACGCGCAGCGCGAGCCGCGCCATCACGGCGTCGTCCGGCGCCTCGCACACGGCGACCATGTCATACTTGCCCATCGTCAGGTAGAATTCGCGGAACTCGCCGCCCATGTCGGCAAGCTCCTTCCTCACGGCGTCGAGCCGCTTTGGCGACTCCCTCACGGCCTTGATACCTTGCTCGGTCCAGTTGATCAGCAGGATGTAGGTGGTCATCGCAACCTCCCTCCGGCGCCGTGCAGCATCGGATCAGGATGGCCAACGCCGGTCCGTTCGCCCACCGCGACCGAAACTATGATCCCGCCGCTCCCGGGCGGCAAGCGATCCTGCGGTCGGGAAAAAGAGAAGGGCGACCGAAGCCGCCCCTTTCAGAAGTTTCATGAATGCGCTGCTGGACGGCCTAGCTGTCCAGGAAGCTCCTGAGCTTGCGCGACCGCGACGGGTGCTTCAGCTTCCTGAGCGCCTTGGCCTCGATCTGACGGATGCGCTCGCGCGTCACCGAGAACTGCTGGCCGACCTCTTCGAGCGTATGGTCGGTGTTCATGCCGATGCCGAAGCGCATGCGCAGCACGCGCTCCTCGCGGGGCGTGAGCGAGGCGAGCACGCGCGTGGTCGTCTCGCGCAGGTTCGCCTGGATCGCCGCGTCTATCGGCAGGATGGCGTTCTTGTCCTCGATGAAGTCGCCGAGGTGGCTGTCCTCCTCGTCGCCAACCGGCGTTTCGAGCGAGATCGGCTCCTTGGCGATCTTCAGCACCTTGCGCACCTTCTCGAGCGGCATGGCGAGCTTTTCGGCCAGTTCCTCCGGCGTGGGCTCGCGACCGATCTCGTGCAGCATCTGGCGCGACGTGCGGACGATCTTGTTGATCGTCTCGATCATGTGCACCGGGATGCGGATGGTGCGCGCCTGGTCGGCGATCGAGCGGGTGATCGCCTGCCGGATCCACCACGTCGCATAGGTCGAGAACTTGTAGCCGCGGCGGTATTCGAACTTGTCGACCGCCTTCATCAGGCCGATGTTGCCTTCCTGGATGAGGTCGAGGAACTGCAGGCCGCGGTTCGTGTACTTCTTGGCGATCGAGATCACGAGGCGCAGGTTCGCCTCCACCATCTCGGTCTTGGCGATCGCCGCCTCGCGCTCGCCCTTCTGCACCTGGTTCACGATCTTGCGGAACTCGGCGATCGAGATGGCCGTCTCGGTCGCCAGGCTCTGGATCTCGGAGCGCAGGTCGCGGATCGTGTCCTTCTCGTTCCTGGTGAACTCCTTCCAGCCGCGGCTGGTGAGGTTCGAGATCGACTTCATCCAGTTCGGATCGAGCTCGGAGCCCTGGTATTCCCTCAGGAACTCGTCGCGGCGCACGCCATAGCTTTCGGCCAGGCGCAGGAGCTTGCCCTCGTTCTGCACGAGCCGCTTGTTGATGTCGTAGAGCTGTTCGACCAGCGCCTCGATGCGCGCCTGGTTGAGCGACAGCGACTTCACCGCCTTGATGAGCTGGTCCTTCAGCTCCTTCAGGCGACGGTCCTGGCTGGGCGAGAGCGTGCCCGCCGCGGCCAGCCGGTTCTCGACCTGCTGGTCCTGCAGCTTGCGCAGCTTCTTGTAGGTGTCGGCGATGACGTCGAGCGTCTCCATCACCTGCGGGCGAAGCTCGGCCTCCATCGCCGCCAGCGACAGGTTCTGCTCGTCCTCGTCGTCCTCGTCGTCCTCGCCGCGGTTCTCGCCGCCGACATTGGTGACGTCGTCTTCCTCGTCGCGGCCGCGGCGCGCGCCGCCGCGCGCCTCTTCCTTCGGCTTGTCGTTCTCTTCCGTGCGCTCGACGATCGGCGCCTGCTTGGCCTCGGGGCCGGCATAGGTCGCCTCGAGATCGATGATCTCGCGCAGCAGGATCTTCGCCTCGTTGAGTTCGTCGCGCCAGATGATGATCGCCTGGAAGGTCAGCGGGCTCTCGCAAAGACCCGCGATCATCGTTTCGCGGCCCGCCTCGATGCGCTTGGCGATGGCGATTTCGCCCTCGCGCGACAAGAGCTCGACCGATCCCATCTCGCGCAGGTACATGCGCACGGGATCGTCGGTCCGGTCGGTCGGCTCTTTCTTGGTCGTGGTGGCGGCAACCGCCGTGCCGGTCTGCTCGGCCAGTTCGGTCGCCTCTTCCTCGGCGTCGCCCTCGGCCTCGGCTTCCTCGCCGCGCTCGTCATCCTCGACGACGTTGATGCCCATGTCGGACAGCATCGCCATCGTGTCCTCGATCTGCTCGGAGGTCACCTCCTCCGAGGGCAGGACCGAGTTCAGCTCGTCCATCGTCACATAGCCGCGCTTCTTGGCGGCCTTGATCATCTTCTTGACTGCATCGTCGGAAAGGTCCAGCAGAGGGCCGTCGGTCGTGCCCTCGCGTTCGGTCTCGACCTCTTCCTTTTCCTTTGTCGCCATGCCTTGCTTTCTCCGAGCCGCCGCGCTGCGTTGCGTCTGGCGGCATCCTTGTGTCCTTATGGACCTGACGCCGAAAGGGCCCGCGAGTACCGGGCGCCCTATGCCTGTGCTAACGCCGATATCTGGGGCGGGGCGCGTTCCCCGTCCAGTCCATCAGCGCTACACACTGTTGATGTTACGCGGCCTATACCGCACGCTCGCTTCCCGAATCGTCCTGATTCCGACATTCCCATGGGTCGTCAAGCGCCTCTGGCATGATTCGCGTTAAAAAAGCGAATCAATTGCCGCAGAACCCGACGGCTGCATCGGTTCCACACGACGCCACGCTCAAGCGATCTCTCGATCGAAGCGAAGGGCGCATTGCCCGCCCTCGGCATCGAATTCGCAGAAAATCGCCATCGTTGGCTGCATGGTGTGAAGCACGACTTGGCTCAACTCATGCCGCTGCGCCCCGACGAAACCCCAAACCCCTCGATCAGCGCCTCGGCTGCCTGCGCGTCGCGCATTTGTGCCTTGACCTCTACGAGATGCAGGTAGTTCTCGTCCGACGGATCGGTCGCAAGCGCCGTTTCCGCCGCTTTCAGCTCCCTATGTAAGGTGCGGGTGGAGACGTGCAAGTGGAGCGCCTGCGCGAATGCGTCGCGCGCATCCTCTGCGGCGGCCTCCGCCAGGGCCGGCCACTGGCGCGCCCTTTTGACCAGTTCCACCGCCCTTTCCCAGATTTCCGTAATGCCGGCTTCCGCTATGCCGTGGATCACCGCGTCACGATCCGCGTTCACGTCGTGGGCCAAGGTGTCGAGCAGCACCGCGTGAAGGCGGCGCAGCTCGGCGTTCGTCAGGTCGAGGAATTCGACATGCTCGAAATACTCCTCGACCAGCGCCGGGTGGTTGACGATGGCGACGACCAGGGTCGCCTCGCGCAACGGCATCACGTCGCCGCTGCGCTTGAGCAGGGCCGAGCGCCCGAGGCTTTCGGTGATCGGATTGCCGCCGCCCCGGGAAGCCCAGGGACCCGCCTGACGGTCCTTGGCGCCCCCTCCTCCTGGCGGACCGCGGCGCGCAGGTCTCGTCGAGCCGAAGAAGCGGAGCATGCGATCGCGCATCTCCTGTTGATAGTGATAGCGCAGGCTCTCGTCCTTGATGCGCGACGTCAGTTCGCGCAGCGATTTCTCGAGATCGGCGCGCCGCTCCGGCGTCTCGAAGGTCCGGCCGGACGTCTCGCGCGACCACAGGAGGTCGACCAGCGGCCGGGCCTCGCCAAGCACTGCGCTGAACGCCTCGCGCCCGTCGCTGCGCACCAGGTCATCCGGATCCTTGCCTTCCGGCAGCAGGGCAAATCGGACGGTGCGGCCCGCCTCGACGACCGGCAGCGCCAGGTCGGCCGCCCGCCAGGCGGCCTTGAGGCCGGCCTGATCGCCGTCGAAACAGAGCAAGGGCTCCGGCGCCATGCGCCAGAGGAGTTCAAGCTGGTTTTCCGTCAAGGCGGTGCCGAGCGGCGCCACGACGTTCTCGAAGCCCGCCTGCGCCAGCGCGATCACGTCCATGTAGCCTTCGACCGCGATCACCGTCTCGGTCTTGTGCAGGGCCTTGCGGGCGCGGGCGAAATTGTAGAGGACGTTGCCCTTGTGGAAGAGCTCGGTCTCCGGCGAGTTGAGATACTTGGCCAGCGCATCGCTCGCCATCGCGCGTCCGCCGAAGGCGATGATGCGCCCGCGCGAATCCGGAATCGGAAACATGATGCGGTCGCGGAATCGGTCGTAGGAGACCGGCACGTCCTCGAAGACGGTCAGGCCGCAGGCTTCCATCTGCGCCTTCTCGACGCCCTTCCCGGCCAGGAACTCCTTCAGCGCGTTGCGGCTGTCCAGCGCATAGCCGATCCGGAACGCCTGCTGCGTCGTTGGCGCCAGCCCGCGCTCGCGCAGATAGGAGCGCGCCTTTGCCCCTTCCGCGGTCTGCAGCTTCTGCTCGAAGAACTGCGTCGCCAGCTCCATGACGTCATGCAGGCTGGCGCGCTCCTTCTCGCGCCTTTCCTCATGAACGTCTCGCGCCGGCATCGGCACTCCGGCCATGTCGGCCATCCGCTCCACGGCTTCCGGGAAGCTCAGGCCATCCAGCTCTGTCAGGAACCGGAAATGGTCACCCGAAACGCCGCAGCCGAAGCAATGGTAGCGGCCCTTCTTGTCCTCGCAGTGGAAGCTCGGGCTCTTCTCGCCGTGGAACGGGCAACACGCCCACCAGTCGCCCTTGGCGGCATTGGTCTTCCTGCGATCCCACGACACGCGCGCGCCGATGACCGATGAAATCGGCACGCGGTCGCGAATCTCGTCAAGGAAGTTGGGTGAAAAGCGCATGGCCTCGCTGTCGGTTGCCGATACATATAGGCGCGGAGTGCCTGGCGCGCGACCGGTGCAGGGCACGCATACCCGCGATTCACAGGCCCGTCGAGTTTTTGCTGAAAGCGAGGGCAGGCGCGCCGGCTGTACGACGCGCCTGTAGCAGGCATATTGGAAAAACCTCGGAAATCGCCTATGTTTCCGGAGCGGATCGGCGGATTGCTCCGCCGATCCTTTCCTTAGATGATCACTTGGACCCGGAACGAGATTGTCCAGCCCGTCCGGGTCCTTGTGATTCTAAGGGTAATGCCGAATGGCGATCGCCACATAGCACTACCTCCGTTGAAGGCGAGGCCGTCGCCACGGTCGGAGCGGCCGATCCCCTCCGATGGCGCGGGCTGGCTCCGCGCTTGCTGCTTCCGCCTTCGCCTTGCATTCTGATGGCCGCACGCGTTCGTCTCAACTTGCGCGAACGCGCAATGTCACGGCCCGGCCGCAGTTCACGACCAAGCGCGCGAGCCGTGCAACTCTCGGCTGGCATCAAGAAAAGCTGAACCCCGCCTCACAAACTCTCGGTTGCCGTATCGCGCGACCCATGATTTGACGGCCACCCAACTCACCGGTCGGCCCATGTCTCTCCCGCTTCTCGCCCTGTTCATCGCCGCCTTCGCCTTCGGCACCACGGAGTTCGTCATCGCCGGCGTCCTGCCGCAGGTGGCGCAAGGCCTCGACGTGTCCATCCCCACGGCGGGCTATCTCGTCTCCGGCTATGCGATCGGCATCGCCGTGGGCGGCCCGCTGCTGACGCTCGCGACCGCACGGCTTTCGCGCAAGACGCTGCTGGTCGGGCTGGCGATCGCCTTCACCCTCGGCCAGCTCGCCTGCGCGCTTGCGCCCGACTTCGCGTCCATGCTGGCGATCCGCGTCGCCGTGGCGATCGCGCACGGCGCTTATTTCGGCGTGGCCATGGTGGTGGCCGTGGGGCTGGTGCGCGAGGACCAGCGCGGCACGGCCGTCGCGCTGGTCCTCGCCGGCCTGACCATCTCCAACATCGTCGGCGTCCCCGCCGGCACTGCAATCGGCAATCTCTGGAGTTGGCGCGCCACGTTCTGGGCGATGTTCGGCCTCGGCCTTCTTGCCACTGCCGCCATGCTGCTTCTCCTGCCCCGCAACACGGGATCGTCGGACCGTCCTGCCGGCTTCAGACGCGAGGTGCGCGTCCTCGGCCGCCAGCAGGTCTGGACCTCCCTCATCCTCATGCTGATGCTGATGATCGGCCAGTTCGTGCCGTTCACCTATATCGCCCCCATGCTTCAGGAGGTCACCGGGCTCGATGCCGCGTTCGTGCCGTGGGTGCTGCTGCTCAACGGCGTCGGCGCGACGCTGGGTGTCTTCCTTGGCGGAAAGCTTGCAGACTGGAAGCTTATGCCCTCCCTCATTGCTCTGACGGCGATGCAGGCGGTCGTGCTTGCGGCGATGTATCTGGCGAGCCCCTACCCGATTCCCATGGTCGGCGTGATTTCGGTCTGGGGCTGCCTCAGCTTCGCCATCGGCACGCCCGTCCAGACCCGCATTCTCCGCTGGACCGCCGACGCCCCCAACCTCGCATCCTCGATGATCCCGTCGGGCTTCAATATCGGCATCGCCCTGGCCGCATCGGTCGGCGCGATGATCCTCAACGCAGGCCACGGCTATCGCAGCCTTCCGCTGCTCGGCGTCGGCGCGATGCTGCTGGCGTCGCTCGTCGCCCTGCTCTCCTATCACTTCGAGCGCCGTAGCGGCGCCGTGCCGCCGCGCCTGGACATGGCGCGATCCAACCGATGCGCCCAGGCTGCATGAATGAAGAAGGCGGCCAGTTCTGGCCGCCTTCGCATTCCCGGTTTCAACTCGGCTTAGCGTCCGGCGACGATGCCGGCGATCAGGCCCGAGGCGATCCCGACCAGCAGATAGTCGTTGTCGACCTTGATCCAGTGCTGGCCGTGTCCCGGCCGCCTCAGGCCGTGATGGTGCCAGTTTCGCACCGCGCGATGGCGCTTCCAGTCCGAATACTTGTGGCCGCGCTTCCAGTGGTGCCTGCGTTCGTAGTCCCGGCGCGTTTCATACTTTTTGCTCTGATGGCGGCGATCCCGGGCGTCGTACTCCCGGCGCTCGTGCCTGCGGGAGTCGTGCCGCTGCGGCCCGTGCCTGTCGGAGACATATTCGACGCTGGCCTGCGGCGCATGGGAGGGCGCGGCTTGCGCCTGCACCGCGGGCGCCAGCATGGAAAGCGCGACGGCAACGAGAGCGAGACGTTTCATGAAATACTCCTTCGTTCTGACGCCTGAGGAGTATCGTTCGCGATGTGAACCGAAGCTGAACGTCGACATTAACGTTGCGTAATGATTCCAGCATCTTGCGACGGTTGATTGATGAACGCCGGAATCGTCGTGCAAAGCAGCCCGCTCCTTTGCACGCCCGAGTACCTATATTGATGGCGTGGCGCCCCGTGCACTCTCGGGCGCTGCGGAAGACACGTCCGCCGACCCTGCCCTTCGCTCGGGGGACCGCGCGCGGCATGGACCCGAAACATTATCCGGCTAAGATACTCCGATCCAAATGAACCTGATTCGCACCCCTGATTTTGTGCCCCGGCGATCGCGCGCATGCGGTCCCGGCAGCGCTTTGGCGGCCTCGCGATGAGCGGCTCCATCGTCCTGCTCAACCTTGCCGGCGCAGTCGCCCTGCTGCTGTTCGCCACCCGCATGGTGCGCACCGGTGTCGAGCGCGCCTATGGCGACGTGCTCCGGCTGAAGCTCCGCTCGATCCTCAGGAATCCGCTGATGGCGGTCGGAGCCGGAGCGGCCCTCGCCATCGCCCTGCAGAGCGCGACGGCAGTGGCGCTGATCGTCGGCTCCTTCGCCGGGTCCGGTATCGTCAGCGGACAGGCTGGCCTTCTCGCCGTACTGGGCGCCGACGTCGGCTCAGCGCTTGTCGTCAAGCTGCTCAGTTTCAACCTCAGCCTGCTGGTTCCTGTCTGCCTCGTCGCCGGCACCATCCTCTTCATGTCGACCAGCCGCCGCGACCTGTTGCAAGTCGGCCGCATCCTCATCGGCATCGGCCTGTTGATTCTGTCTCTGCGCCTTATCGGCGAAGCCTCTGAACCGCTTCGCGAAAGCCGGCTTCTGCCGGTCATCGTGAACTATCTGGCGGGGGATCCGGCAACGGCCTTCCTGGTCGCCGCGATCATGACCTGGCTGTTCCACTCCAGCGTCGCGGCCATCCTGCTCGTCGTCGCGCTTGCAGCCCGGGGCCTCGTTCCGGCGGAGCTTGGCATCGTGCTTGTCCTCGGTGCCAACATCGGCGGCGCGCTCATCGCCGTCATGCTGTCACGCACCATGCCGCCGATGGCGCGCACCGTCCCTCTCGGCAACCTCATCCTGCGCGGCAGCGGCGCGATCATCGCCCTGATCGCCTTCGTCTTCCTTGCCCCCGACGCCACCTTGCTCGGTACCTCGCCCGCGCTCCAGATCGTCCATGCGCATATCGCGTTCAACGTCGCTCTTGCCGTGATAGGCATCCCGCTCGCCGGCCTGGTCAGCCGCCTGGCAGAAAAGGCCGTGGCGCTCGGCGGCCCCGCATCCACATCGGAATCCCTCGAGACTGCCGAACTCAGCGCCCTCGACCCGGGCGCCCTGGGGACTCCCACCCTCGCGCTCGCCAACGCCACGCGCGAGGTCGTGCGCGTCTGCGAGACCATCGAGATCATGCTGAGCCGCATCATGGAGCTGTACGAGAGCGCGGACGAGGACAGGATCAAGGCGCTGGCGGCGCTGGACGACCGGGTCGACCGCCTGTATGCGGCCATCAAGCTCTACCTTGCCAAGATCAACCAGAACGCGCTGTCGGAGGATGACGCGGTCCGCTGCCTCGAACTGATCGACGCATGTGTGAAGCTCGAGCAGGTCGGCGACATCATCGTCCGCAACATGCTCGTCCACGTCCGCAAGAAGCTGAAGCGCGGCCTCACCTTCACCGACCAGGGCTGGCGCGAACTGTCGGCCTTCCACGCGGCGGTTCTCGCCAACGCGCGTCTTGCCTTCAACGTGGTCGTTTCACGCGATACCGGCGCGGCGCGCCTGCTCGTCCAGGAGAAGGATCGCCTGCGCGACCTCGAGAAGGCAGCGAGCCGCAGCCACTTCTCCCGCCTCGGCGAAGGCTCGGAGAGGAGCGTCGAGACAAGCTCGATCCATCTCGACACCATTCGCGATCTCAAGCAGATAAATTCCCTGCTCGCCTCCATCGCGTACCCGGTTCTCGAGCAGCAGGGCCTGCTGCGCGGGTCGCGGCTCCAGGCGGAGTGAGCCCTTCGAGCATTTTGCAGCCAGACGAAACCGTCTGGCGTCGCACAAATGCGACTGTAGAACAGATGGAGCGGCGGACTGGCATTCGACAGACCGCGGCTCCAGGTCAGCGCTGGCGTGGAAGATTGCCCTCGCGCCCCGGCAGCGCCGCTGCCGCGAGCGCCTGGTTCGACTGATCGACTTCACGCACCCATTCCCGCCAGATCGCGACGAGCAGCGCCATCAGCACCGGTCCGACGAACAATCCCAGGAAGCCCATGGTCTTCACCCCGCCGATGAGCCCGAAGAAGGTCGGCAGGAAGGGCAGTTTAATGGGACCGCCGACCAGCCTCGGCCGCAGCGTCTTGTCGACGATGAAAAGCTCGATCGAGCCCCAGGCGAACAGGCCGATGCCGGCGATCGGCGACCCGCTGGCGATGAGATAGACCGAGACAAGGCTGAAGGACAGCGGCGCGCCGCCCGGTATCAGCGCCATGATGCCCGTCAGCACCCCGAGCGTCACTGGTGACGGCACGCCGGCGATCCAGTAGGCGACGCCGAGCACGATGCCCTCGCCGATGGCGATCAGCGTCATGCCCATGACGGTCGAGCTGATGGTCGCCGGCACGATGCGGGAGATGCGCTCCCAACGCTCCGGGAACACGCGCTCGCCGATCGTGTCGATCTGCGCGGCGAAGCCGGCGCCGTCGCGATAGACGAAGAACAGCGCGATCAGCATGAACAGCAGGGTCAGGAATAGGTCGAAGACGCCTGTGCCCGCCGCCAGCAGCCCGCGGTAGATGCTGCCGATATTGGCGCCGCTGATCAGTTGCACGAGTTCCCCGACCGCGCCGGGATGCCCGATGTAGCGCAGCCACTGTTCGTCGAGCCACGTCCCCACGATCGGCAGCGCTGTGATCCAGTCAGGCGTGATCGCGCCGGTACGATTGGTCTCCACGGCCCAGTTGAACCACTGGGTGATCTCGTCGACCGTATAGCTGACGGCGACGATGACCGGCAGGACGAGGAAGCCGAGGATCAGGAGGATGGCGACCGATGCGGCGGTGGTCCGGTTGCCGCCGACGCGGCGCAGGAGGTCCTGGTAGATCGGCCAGCTGGCGAAGGCGATGACCAGCGCCGCCAGAACAGGCACCAGGAAGCCGTGGAAGAAATAGATGCCCGCTGCGAAGACGAGGACGAGCAGCCATCGCGCCGCTGAAACGGGCGATATGAGCGCCGTGCCGGGCGCGGAATTGCCCAGCCACTGCGGCGCACGCTTCTTGGGTCGCTCGATTTCGTTCAACTGCGGTCCTCGACTGTTGCGGAGTGACTACGCCCCGCACCCGAATATTGGCAAGAACTTTGCGCGGTGCGCAATGGTTGCCGTGGCGTCTTGTTTTGCCATCTTCGAGTTCAAGCCCCCTTGCCGCAGCGTCGGTCGGCGACTTTCGGCAGGCTGGGCATGCTTCCGCGCCTCACACTCTCGCCTTCCACGCCGCAAACCAGAAACCGGCGCAAAGCGTCAGCGATCCGGCGAAGATGGCGCCGAGCACCGCGCCGTAGCCGCCACTCGCCTGCCAAAGCAGCGCGGCCCCCAGCGGCGCCAGCGCCGTCATCACGTTCATCGGGGCGACGAGCGACCCGTTGATCGCCCCATAGCCGTCGCGCGACACCATTTCGGGCACGGCCATGCCGCGCACGATGGTGATCATGCCGTTGGCCGCCCCGTAGAACACCGCGACGGCGGCGATCACCAGCACGTCGGGTGGCGCCAGAGCAAAGCCGATCACGGCAAACGGAAACACCACGACGATGGCCGATCCCAACCAACGCAGGGGCGCGTCCGGGGCGAAAGCCCCGATCAGGAAGCGGCCTGCCACCTGCGCCGGCCCGATGACGGTCAGCACCGCGACCGCGCCCGTCGAATCGAGGCCCCGCTCGAGCAGCAGCGGGAAGAAATGATACGTCAGCGACGAGAACGCGAATGCGTAGGAGACGAAGGCCAGCATCAGGCCCCAGAAGGACGGTCTGCGCATGGCAGCTGCGACTGCCGCGCGGCCGGCGACCGGCAGCGGCTCGCCGGGCTCCGCAGCGCGGACGGGGACATCACGAGGCTGATCGATGGCGAGGAAGTTCAGGCCGCCGCAGACGATCACATTGACGGCCGCCATGGCCAGCAGCGCCCCGCGCCACCCCTGGGTTTCGATCAGGAACTGGATGATCGGAATGAAGACTGTGCTGGCGAAGCCGCCCCACAGCGTCAGCGCCGTGATGCCGCGGCGCGCATTGGCGGCCCCCACGCGACGGGCGACGACGGCGAAGGCCGGCTCGTAGAGTGTGGCAGCTTGCATGCAGCCGAGGACAGCCAGAACCGCATAGAAGGAGACCAGGCCATCGACCTGCGACCAGGCGACGAGTAGCAGGCCTGCAAGCACGGATGCGCCCGACATCAAGATCCGACCATGGCCCCGGTCGATCGCCGCCCCTACTGGATATGCCGCAAGGCCGGCCAGAAGCATGCCGAGCGTCGCCGCCCCGTAGAGCGTCGCCTTCGACCAGCCGAGCTCCGCACGCATCGCCTCGGCGATCAGGGGAAAGCCGTAGAACAGCGTCCCCCACGAGCATAGCTGCGCTGCGCCAAGGGCGCTTATGAACCAGCCCCCGCCCCCTGCGGCAGGCTTCACGCTGCACTCTGGCGGCGCGCGGCCCTGGCGATGGCGGATTCGACTGGCGGCTCGGGCCGGAGGCTAATTGCGCCCCAGCCCGGGCCGTCCGGGCCGGCGCCCGTTCCAATCAAGATGCGATTCACGTCCACCCCGACCATCGGAACCCCGCCGAACGTCGCCTCAGACTGCTCTGGGAATGTACCCGGACTCTACTGGAGCATTCCCTTCACGATGCCGCTCGCCTTGCCGAAATCCATCTGGCCGGGAAACTTTTCCTTCAGCGCGTTCATGCATTTGCCCATGTCGCGCAGGCCGTCGGCGCCGACTTCCTTGATCACCTGCTGGCAGGCGTTGCGCACCTGGTCGTCGCCGAGCTGCTTCGGCATGAAGTCGCGGATGATCGCGATCTCGTCGCGCTCCTGTTCGGCGAGTTCGACGCGGTTGCCCTCTTCGAAGGCCTTGGCGGATTCCTCGCGCTGCTTCACCATCTTGGTCAGGATCTGCAGGATCTCGTCGTCGTTGACCTGGTCCTTTCCCTGCCCGCGATTGGCGATGTCGCGGTCCTGGATTGCGGCATTGATCAGCCGCAGCGTCCCTGTCCGTTTCTTGTCCTGTGTCCGGATGGCCGTCTTCAAGGCCTCGGAAATTTGCTCGCGCATCTTGGTCTCCTGTCGCAGCGTCTATCAGAATAGCCTTGCCGCACTGCCGAAGCAATTCGGCTGCCCGACTTCAAGCCATTGGATTCGTTGATGAAACTATTTTGCCTGCGGAGACGATGGGACAGTTGACCCGTCACCGGCCATACCCTATGTTCCGCGCCTTGCATGGACTATGTTTTCGCGCATGGGAGGTCGCCGGATGGCGGCAACCCGTGCTTTTCGCTGCGCCATATGGCCCTGGACGGACCTGTGTTCAAGGGGCGCGGCGCGCCACCGATGGAGCACGACCTTGACCGCTAAGACACCCGCCTGGGAGATCGAGAAGCCGACCGCACTGCTGGTCCTGGCTGACGGCACGGTCATCGAGGGGCGCGGACTTGGCGCTGCGGGAACGGCCGTGGCCGAGGTTTGCTTCAACACGGCGCTGACCGGGTATCAGGAAATCCTGACCGACCCGTCCTATGCAGGCCAGATCGTCACCTTCACCTTTCCCCACATCGGCAATGTCGGCGCCAATGACGAGGACATCGAGGACCTGACGCCCGCCGCGCGCTTCGGCGCCGTCGGCGCCGTGTTCAAGGCGAACGTCACCGACCCGTCGAACTACCGCGCCGCCGGCCACCTGGACCAGTGGCTGAAGCGCCGCGGCGTCATCGCCATGTCGGGCATCGACACGCGCGCGCTGACCGCCCTGATCCGCGAGAAGGGCGCGGCGAATGCCGTCATCGCGCATGCGCCCGACGGCAAGTTCGATGTCGAGGACCTGAAGCGCCAGGCGAAAGCCTGGTCGGGCCTCGTCGGCCTCGACCTGGCCAAGGAGGTCACGTCCGGCCAGTCCTCGCAGTGGACGGAAACGCCATGGGTCTGGAACGAGGGCTACTCCACGCAGGAACAGGCTTCCATGCACGTCGTGGCGATCGACTATGGCGTCAAGCGCAACATCCTGCGCCTGCTCACCGGCCTTGGCGCCAAGGTGACCGTGGTCCCGGCCAGCACCGGCGCTGACCAGATCCTCGCCATGCAGCCCGACGGCATCTTCCTGTCCAACGGCCCCGGCGACCCGGCCGCCACCGGCGAATATGCCGAGCCGGTGATCAAGGACCTGCTCAAGACCGACATCCCCGTCTTCGGCATCTGCCTCGGCCACCAGATGCTGGCGCGGGCGCTCGGCGGCAAGACGGTGAAGATGCACCAGGGTCATCACGGCGCCAACCATCCGGTGAAGGACCACACCACCGGCAAGGTCGAGATCGTCTCGATGAACCACGGCTTCGCGGTGGACTCGAAATCGCTGCCGGAAGGCGTTGAGGAGACTCACGTTTCGCTGTTCGACGGCTCGAATTGCGGTATCGCGCTCAAGGGCAGGCCCGTCTTCTCGGTCCAGCACCATCCCGAGGCTTCGCCCGGCCCCCAGGATTCGCACTACCTCTTCAAGCGTTTCGTCAATCTCATCCGCGAGAAGAAGGGCGAGCCCGCACTGGCCGAGCGGTAGTCTCCGGCGCCGCATGCCCGTCTCCTGACCGGCGCTGATGCCGCCGGTCGGAATGCGTCGTCGCGCACGCTGTCGTCAACTCTTCGCCACATGATCCGCCATGTGCGCGCCCCGCTCGCCCATCGGCTGCGGCGGGCCCGTGGTGGAATCGACCGCGGTCTGGTGCTCCATCTCGGAGTTCAGCTCCGCGCCCACGATGAGGATGGTGACCGACAGCCACACCCAGATCATGAAGCCGATGACGGCCCCCAGCGATCCGTAGGTGGCGTTGTAGTCCGCAAAGTTCTGCAGGTAGTAGGAAAAGCCCGCCGACACGACCACCCAGACGACCGTGGCGAGCGTCGCGCCCCAGGTGAGCCAACGCCACTTGGCCCGCTCCCGCGAGGGGCCGTACCGGTACATCAGCGCGATGCCGAGCCAGATGAAGACGAGCATCAGCGGCCACCGCGCCAGCGAGATGATCGTTTCGGTCCAGGGACCGAGCCTGAGCAGCGCGAGCACCGCAGGCACCACGCCGACCGAGACCATCAGCACCACGCCAATGAGGATCGCGCCGAGCGTGAAGAAGCCCGACCAGAGATTCAGCCGGATGAACCCGCGCTTCTCGGTTTCGTCATAGGCGATGTTCATCGCGTCGAAGAGCGCCTTCACGCCGCTGTTGGCGCTCCACAGCGCGATGACGAGACCGCTGACAAAGCCGATGCTGAGCGCCTCCCGGTCCTGTGAAGCCAGTGCGTTGAGCTGGTTGCTGATGATGTCCAGTCCGCCGCGCGGCAGCATGCCTCCCAGGAAGGCGACATGCTCCGCGATGGTGCGCGGATCCGCGACGAATCCGTAGATCGACACGAAAGCCGCCAGCGCCGGAAACAGGGCAAGCAGCAGATAGTAGGTGGCGCCCGCTGCGATCAACAGCACGCGGTCGTCATTCACCTCGTTCCAGACCCGTTTCAGGATGCGCCACCAGGCGCGCCCCGACAGTTCCCCCGGCCGCCGCGCCTTCCGCCCTGGCGCGCCATCGCCCCAATCCACACGCGACGTTCTGGGATCGATCGTCTTTTTCTCGTCCATTGCCGCTGCCCATGCTCGCTCTTTGACACGAACGCCGGCGTGCGCATTTGGTTCAAGACGGAAGCCGGAGCCCGCACTGCCGGCGACCACCGTGTTCCAGCGCCCGCCTCGGCGGCAGAACAGCCGACGGTTGAAATTCGGGCTTCGAGCCTTTATCTCGCCGAACAGCCAGACCAACAGGATGCGCACAGCAATGGATTTCAACCCGACCGCAACGCCACTTCGCCTTGCCGCCGGGGAACTCCATATCCATGCCTGCTTCCATCACCCTTTCCAGTCTTGCCTGGTCCACGCCTGAGGGCCGCCCCCTCTTCTCCAATCTCGACCTGAGCTTCGGCCGCGAACGCGCGGGACTCGTCGGACGCAACGGCGTCGGCAAGACGACACTCCTCAGGATCATCGCGGGCGAGTTGGCGCCGCTCTCCGGGGCGGTCTCCACGGACGCTACGCTGGGCGTTTTGCGCCAGACCGTGCAGGTCGAGCCGGACGAGACCGTCGCCGATCTTTTCGGCGTTGTCGAAGGCTTGGCGCTCCTGCGCCGTGCCGACAGCGGCGAAGCAACCTTGGACGAACTTTCACATGCCGACTGGACGCTCGAGACGCGCCTTGCCGCCGCGCTGGCCCGCCTCGGCCTTGACGTTCGCCCCGAGACGCCGCTGATCGAACTCTCCGGCGGCCAGCGCACGCGCGCGGGCCTGGCCGCACTCGTCTTCTCCGAACCCGATTTCCTGCTGCTCGACGAGCCGACCAACAATCTCGACCGCGAGGGCCGGCAGGCCGTGATCGAGCTTCTCGCAGGCTGGCGCGCCGGCGCCATCGTCGTCAGCCATGACCGCGATCTGCTCGACACGATGGATGCCATCGTCGAGCTGACGACGCTCGGCGCCACGCGTTACGGCGGCAACTGGAGCTGCTACCGAGAACGCAAGGCGCTGGAGCTCGCCGCTGCACGGCACGACTTGTCGGATGCGGAGCGACAGGTCGCAGAGGTTCAGCGCAGCGCGCAGCAGAGGGCGGAACGCAAGGCCCGCAACGACGCAGCCGGCCAGAGGAAGGCACGCAAGGGCGACATTCCCCGCATCATGATCGGCGGGCTGAAGAACCGCAGCGAGAATACGAGCGGCGCCAGCGCCCGGCTGGCCGAAGACAGGCGCAACCAGGCGATGGAAGCGGCGGAAGCCGCGCGCCGACGCATCGAGGTCCTCCAGCCGCTGTCGTTCGCGTTGCCGCCGACCGATCTCCCGGCCGGCAGGATGGTGCTTGCCTTCGACACCGTGACCGCGGGCTACGAGCCCCGCCGGCCGATCCTTCGCGACCTGTCCTTCACGATAACCGGTCCCGAACGAGTCGCGGTCATCGGCCCCAATGGTTCGGGCAAGACCACGCTGCTCGCGCTGGCGACCGGTCAGTTGCAGCCCTGGTCGGGCTCCATCCGGCGCGGCGTGCCGTTCGCCATGCTCGACCAGCGCGCGAGCTTGCTCGAGTCCGCGTCCACAATCCGTGACAATTTCCTTCGCCTGAACCCTGGTGCGAGCGAAAATGACTGCCGGGCCGCTCTTGCCCGCTTCATGTTCCGCGCCGACGCAGCGCTTCAGACTGTCTCGACGCTCAGCGGCGGACAGTTGCTGCGCGCAGCACTCGCCTGCGTGATCGGCGGAGCCGCGCCGCCGAAACTGCTTGTCCTGGACGAGCCCACGAACCACCTCGACATCGATGCGATCGAAGCAGTCGAGGCAGGGCTGAGAGCCTATGACGGCGCCCTCCTGGCCGTCAGCCATGACGAGGCGTTCCTGCAGGCCATCGGCATCACGCGCCGTCTGGAACTGCCATTGTCCGGATATGGAGCGAGGCCGGCAACTTGATCGGCAGACCGCCCGGCGCGACGCGGATTCGCATCAGGCCGCGTCGAAAATGGTGGCGTTCGAGGACCGGAGCGGAGCGGACATCAGGTCCGTGAGCACCGGACCGCAGGACGACGCCATTTGCAGACCGCCGGGCGCGACGCGGATTCGCATCAGGCCGTGTCGAAAATGGTGGCGTTCGAGGACCGGAGCGGAGCGGACATCAGGTCCGTGAGCACCGGACCACAGGACGACGCCATTTGCAGACCGGCCTCATGCGAATCCATCAGATCGGGTTGTTGAACGTATCGCAGTCGGCGAGCTTGCCGCTCCTGAAGCCGCGCGCGAACCAGGTCTGGCGCTGCTCGGATGTGCCGTGATTGAAGCTCTCCGGCACGACATAGCCCTGCGTGCGCTTCTGCAGCGTGTCGTCGCCGATCTGCTGGGCGGCGTTCAGCGCCTCTTCGACGTCACCCTCTTCGAGCAGACCCTTCTGCGCCGTGAAGTGGCCCCAGACGCCCGCGAAGCAGTCTGCCTGCAGCTCGACGCGCATCGACATCTGGTTGGCCTCGACCTCGTTCATGCTTTGCCGCATCTGGTTGAACTTGGGCAGCACGCCGATCAGGTTCTGCACGTGGTGGCCCACCTCGTGCGCAATGACGTAGGCCTGCGCGAAGTCGCCGGACGCGCCGAACTGCTGGTCGAGCTGGGCGAAGAAGCTGGTGTCGAGATAGACCTTCTGGTCGCCAGGGCAGTAGAACGGCCCCGACGCGGACGACGCGAAGCCGCAAGCCGAGCGGATTTGGTCCGAAAACAGCGTCAGCGTGGGCTCGCGGTAGGTTTCGCCTTCGGCCTGGAAGATGCCGTTCCAGACGTCTTCCGTCTCGGCCAGCACCGTCGACACGAACTGCTTCATCTCGTCGGCGCTTTGCGTCCCGCCGGGACTTGTCCGGTTATCCGTTATCTGCCCGCCGCCGCCAGGCGCACCGCCGCCAGCCAGCATGTCGAGGGGATCTATGCCGCAGGCGCGCAGGGCAAAGAACAGGACGACCAGGATGACGATGGTGCCGAGTCCGCCGCCTCCGGCGCTGCGCCCGATCGGGATGCGCACCCTGCCCGGCCCGCCGCCGGGGAACCCCCCGGGAAAACCGCCACCGCTCCGGCCACGCTGGTCCTCGATGTTGGAACTCTGACGGCGACCCTTCCAAAGCATCGTAGCATCCCTCAAAACGCTGGCATTCGGCCGGCGGTTCGCCGGCACGAATGCCCGATAAATACAGGATGGGTCGGATCAAGTCACAGGAAAACTGGTATGAGACCGAACCCGGGCAGTCGGCTCGCTAGTCGCGCTGTTTGGCGCCCGCGCTGCGGCCGTCCGAACTCTTCGCGCGCTCCTCGAAGCGCTGTTCCCCTTTCTTCAGGTCGCTGCCCTTCCGGGCTTCCACCTTCCGCTCCTCTTGCGCGGTCGACTTCCTGAGGTCCCGGGCCGCCTCCTTGCCCGTCTTCGTCGGTGCCTGCTCGATGCCCATGGCGTGTCTCCGCTCTCGGATGGATGTGTGTGCTCAACAACGCAGTCGAAGTGCCGCCGTTCCCCGGAACTGCCGATTTTGCGCATCGCGCAGGGGCATGCAGCAGGCCCTTCAACCCTCCGGCGGCGTCATCGCTCAAGCGATATGAACACTGTGCCCCTTTGGCCACGGCACACGAAAACCTGACCGCCGGGCACCGATTTGTTGCCCGCTCCCCGCTCAAGGCTGCTAGTCGGCCCGTGCGGGGTTAGTCGCACGTAGGATTTGATTCGTCATTCTTGGGAGGAGGCGAAGACAGGCGCCTGCAAGCATGCATAGTTTTAGGAGATCCCAGAGAATGAACATCAAGAGCCTTCTTCTCGGCTCAGCCGCGGCTCTCGTGGCAGTGTCCGGCGCGCGCGCTGCAGACGCAATCGTCATCGCCGAGCCGGAGCCCGTTGAATACGTTCGCGTTTGCGACGTGTACGGCAGCGGCTACTTCTACATCCCGGGCACCGAGACCTGCCTGCGCATCGGCGGCTACGTCCGTTACCAGGCCGCCGGCGGCGACCTCTGGGAGCGTTCCACGGTCGAGCACAAGGACGGTTCCGCAGGCCAGACCTGGGACAAGTACGCGCGTCTGTCGCTGCAGACCTGGACCGGCACCGAGACTGAGCTCGGCACCCTCCGCACGTTCACCGAGACCCGCTTCACCTGGGGCAACGGCGGCACGAGCGGCCCGGCGATCTTCCCGGACGGCAACGGTAACCTGGTGCCCGGCGGCAGCAACGGCTATGACGGCACCTCCGTCTCGCTGAACTTCGCCTGGGTCGAGCTCGGCGGCTTCCGCGTCGGCAAGGACGAGTCGGCCTTCGCGACCTTCCTCGACTACGCCGGCGGCGTCATCGCCGACGACATGATCGGCTTCGCTCCCTACGACACGAACCTGATCAGCTACACCTTCAACGGCGGCAACGGCTTCTCGGCCCTCGTCGCCCTCGAAACCGGCTCGGACGATTCCTTCGGCCATGACTACTCGATCGACAGCTACGTCCCGCACGTGGTTGCCGGTGCGAAGTTCACGCAGGGCTGGGGCAGCGTCGGCCTCGTCGGCGGCTACGACAGCATCCACGAGGCTTGGTCCGTCAAGGCTCGCCTGGACGTCAAGGCCACCGACTCGCTGACGTTCTTCGTCATGGCCGGCTACGGCGACGACAGCGCCGACGAGGTCGTCGGTCGCGATGCGGCCGGCAACCTGCTGGTCGCCACGACGGGCGCCAACTTCTACAAGCCGTGGGGCGGCGAGTGGGCGATCTGGGGCGGCATGACCGCTCAGGTCTCCGACAAGGCTGCTGTCAACGTGCAGCTCGCCTACGACGACTCCGAGGCTTTCGCCGCTGCGGCCAACGTCGCTTACGAGCTGGTCCCGGGCTTCAAGGTCACGCCTGAAGTCAACTACTACGACAACGGCGCCGGCGACGACGCTTTCGGCGGTATCGTCCGCTTCCAGCGCAGCTTCTGATCGGCTGAGCTGATCGTTAGTGAGAACCCGGCGGGCAACCGCCGGGTTTTTTTTGTGCCTGCCTCGCGGAACGCCTACCCTCTCTGCTCGCTGCCGCGCCCCTTGGTCAGATGCCAGACGGCCCGTCGCATGGCGTCCCACACCTCGCGGTCGTCAAGCTTCTGCGAGGGGTGGTAGCTCATACGAAAAAAGGCGATCGCGGAGACGTCCCGCCACCAGGCAGGCGCACGGGCGAGGTCGAGCGTCACGCTTCGCTGAAGGTAGCGGCTGTGCGCCTCCGGCGCCATCGTGTCCGCACGCGCATAGAAGGTGTGGAGCGGCTGGCTGTCGCTGCCCATCAGCACCACCGCCGCGCCGTAGCGCAGTCCGTCCAACGGCTCCCTTGCCGCGAAGTCGAACCGGATCGCCGCCCTGCCCGCCGCGTCCACGACCAACGCCGCCCGCCCCTCGGCGTCCTTGTCGTATCGCCATCGATAGGAGAGTTTTTGCGCCACGGCCGCATCGCGCAGCGCGCGGTCAAACGGCCCCGGCAGCGACTTCAGGGGCACGGTCTCCGCGACGGCCCAGTCCAGTTCGACGATGAGTTCGTCCGGCCGGTCGTCGGGCGGATAGATGCGCCAGGCTGCGGCAGGTCCGCCTGCGAAAACGGTGACCGCTGCAAGCAGCGTATGAAGTGCGAAGCGCCGCATTGGCGCCGCCTCCTTTTCGCGCCTGTTTTGTCACACTGCGCGATGCCCGACAATTGGACGCGCCGGGACGAGCACCAGAAAGGCGTCGCGCGGGTCCGGCAGTTCCTCATCCCTCCGCATTTCCCGTGCTATCATCGCGCCGGCGGTTCGGGATCAGGATCATGGACGCCATCACGGCGATACACACGCGGCGCTCGATCCGTGACTACCTGCCTCGAACTGTCGAGCGCAGCCTCGTGGAAGACATCCTGTGGGACGCGGCGCAGGCGCCCACCACCCCTGCCAGTGGCGAAGAGCCTTTTGCCTTCGTTGTCGTCGAAGGGGCCGAACGGATCGCCGGCTACGGCGCAAGCGCCCTCCAGTACGCCAAGGATCACCGTCCGCCCGGCCCCGGCTACGATTGGGTGGACCGGCCCGGTTTCTCGGTCTTCTTCAATGCCCCCGTTGTCGTAGTGGTCTGCGGGTGGATCGACAGCCACGGCCAGGCCCTGCAGGATTGCACGCGCGCCGGGCAGAATCTCATGCTCTCCGCGCATGCGCGGAGGCTTGGCGCATGCTGGGTCGGCGCGCCGATGCTGTGGGTCCGCAGTGAGACGGCGAGAGAGCTGCTCGGCATGCCCGATGGCTACGACCCATTCGCAGTGTTGACGCTCGGCTATCCCGCTGCCGTCGGCGATGGTCGCGCGCGCGCTCGGCCAAAAATCGTTTGGACAGGCGGGAGCGTCGCGCCGCGTTGAGGTCGCGATCGTCCCCGCCCGAGTTCAGACCCGATTGAAATCCTTTTCTGCGATACGACCGGATATCGGAACACTTTTCTATTCAGCTCTCCCCGCCCGGGCCGGCATGCTGTGACTGTTCCCGCCCGGAAGGCTAGAAACACGGCAGAATATTCGAGCAGGGAGCAGTCCAACATGCGCATCGCGCACATTGCATTCGCGCTGGCGGCGAGCATTGCCGCGCCGGCTTTCGCCCAGTCGGCCGACATCACGCCACTCGTCGACGCGGAGTGGGTGAAGTCCAACCTCGGCAAGGAGAACGTCGTCGTCCTCGACATCCGCGACAAGATTGCGGAGACCGATCTCGGCGACAAGCCCTACATCACCGGATCTGTGGTCGCGCCCTATGCGACGGCCGGCTGGCGCACGGAGGTGAAGGGCATTCCCGGCATGCTGCCGCCGCTGGAGCAGATCACCAAGCTGATCGCCGACCTCGGCATCGACAATGACGACCACGTCGTCATCGTGCCTTGGGGCACAGACTCCTCCGAGTTCGGCGGCGCCACCCGCGTCTACTGGACGTTCAAGTATCTCGGCCACGACGAGGTCTCGATCCTCGATGGCGGCTGGCGCCAGTACGACGCCGCGGGCGGCGAGCGCGTGGCGGAGCCGGCCAAGCCGGAGCCGGCGACCTTCGCCTATGAGCTTCAGGAAGACCTGCTTGCGACGACGGCCGAGGTCGAGGCGGCGCTGAAATCAGGCGTCAAGCTCGTCGACGGCCGCCCTGCGGAGCAATTCGAGGGCAAGTCGAAGAGCCCCGTCGTGCGCGTCGAAGGCACCATCCCCGGCGCCGTGAACATCAAGCACAGCGACCTCTACAGCGGCGAGTACGCATCCTTCGCCCGACCCGAGACGGTGAAAGCCCTGTCGGAGGCGGTCGGCCTTGCCGCCGATCAGGAGAACATCGCCTTCTGCAACACCGGCCATTGGGCTTCCGTCGCCTGGTTCGGCTTGAGCGAGGTCCTCGGCAACAAGAAGACGAGCATGTACGACGGCTCGATGGCCGAGTGGGCGGCCGACCCGGCGCGCCCGATCGAGAACCGTTCGGGCACCTGATCCTCCGGGGCACGGGCCCCGCATCTCCCGAGCCGAGGATGTCCGGAAACCCTTCCGGGCATCCTCGTTTTCGGACATCCAACTGAAACTCCAAAAGGCGCGCCTTGCGGCCTCGAAATCCGGCAATGACTGACCTGACCCTTCCAAGACCGAACTACCTGCCGCCCGTCGCGACGGACCGCGCGCCGGCCCTCGTCGCCGGCGGCGCGCTCGTCGTCGGCTTCCTCGTCATCGCCGGCCTGGTCGATCTCCGCCAGGCCGCCCTCTTCCTCGTCGGCGGGTTGCTCGGCGCAGCCCTCCATCACGGCTCCTTCGGCTTCACCGGCGGCTGGCGTCGCATGGCCGTCGAGAAGCGCGGCCGCGGCATCCGCGCCCAGATGCTGATGATCGGCGTCGCCGCAATCGCCATGATCCCGTTGCTGGCGGCCGGCAGCCTCGGCGGCCAGGCGCTGGTGGGCGCGCTCGCCCCGGTCGGCGTCTCGGTGCTCGTCGGCGCGGCAATCTTCGGCCTCGGCATGCAGCTCGGAGGCGGCTGCGGATCGGGCACACTCTTTACGGTTGGCGGCGGTTCCTCGCGCATGCTGGTGACGCTGCTCTTCTTCATCGTCGGCGCCGTCATCGGCACCGCCCACCTGCCCTGGTGGCTCGCGCTGCCCTCCTTGCCCTCCATCGACCTCGGCCGCGAGCTTGGCGTGCCCGCTGCCCTCCTGGCGACGATCGCCGCCCTCGGCCTCGTCGCCCTGGTCACCGCACTGATCGAACGGCGTGTCCACGGCGACCTCGAGACCGAGCCCGCGCCGAAGCGCCCGGGCTGGAGCTGGCTCCTCTACGGCCCCTGGCCGCTGGTCGGCGCAGGCCTGCTCATGGCGATCCTCAACATCGCCACGCTGCTCCTTGCCGGCCATCCCTGGTCCGTCACCTTCGGCTTCGGCCTGTGGGGCGCAAAGGCTGCGCAGGTCGCCGGCATCCCGGTCGAGACCTGGGCCTTCTGGAACTGGCCCGGCCCGCAGAAGGCGCTGAACTCCAGCGTGCTCGCCGACGTCACCTCGGTCATGAATTTCGGCATCATCCTCGGCGCCGGCCTGGCCGCCAGCCTCGCCGGGAAATTCGCGCCCAAGGCAGCGCTGCCGCTCGGCTCGCTGCTCGCGGCCGCCGTCGGCGGCATCCTGATGGGTTACGGCGCGCGCCTCTCCTTCGGCTGCAACATCGGCGCGCTGTTCTCGGGCATCGCCTCGGGCAGCCTGCATGGCTGGCTGTGGTTTGCCGCCGCCTTCGTCGGCTCGCTGGCCGGCATCTGGCTGCGTCCCTTCTTCGGCCTCGACGGATTCGCAAAGAAATGAGCGCGCGCAACACCTTCCTGTTCGGCGCAGCACTCGCCGCAGCAACGGCCGCGGTCGCCGTCGACCACTACCACCATCCGGTCCCGCGCCCGGCGTCGCAGGCTGCCGCCCCCGCTTCAGGGGGCAGCGCGCCCTGTGCCGCTGCAGCGCCCTGCGCGGCCGCCGCCCCCGCGGCGGCGCCCTGCGCAGCCGGCGCTCCGTGCGCTGCCACTCCGGCGAAACTTGCCCCGCCGCCACCGCCCGCTGCAGCCCCATGCGCCGCCGGCGCGCCCTGCGCGGCCGCTGCCCCGGCAAAGCTCGCGCCGCCTCCGCCGCCGGCAAAGCCGAAGCTCGCGCCGCCGCCGCCGCCGAAGCAGCGGCCCGAGGGACAGGGGTAGCCCGATGGCCGAGGACGCCAGGAGCCGAGCGCTGGCCGAGATCGCATTCTGCGAGAACGTGTTGCGCAAGGCCGGGCTGAACGTCCTGTCGGAGACGTTCCGCGACACTGCCGAGATCAAGGCGTGGGACCACTACCCGGCCGGCGACATCTTCGATCCGGCGAGCGGGGCGCAATGGTTCTATCATTGCCATCCGGCCGAGGAGGACGCGCCGGAGCATGGCCACTTCCACTGCTTCCTGCGGCCCGAAGGCCCGGACGGTCCCATCCACCACCTCGCGGCCATCGGCGTCGACGCCTATGGCGGGATCACGCGGCTCTTTACGGTCAACCAGTGGGTGGTCGGCGACGACTGGCTGGACGCCGAGGCGACGATCGCGCTGCTGCCCCGCTTCGACGTCGAGATGCCGCGCCCGTCCTACCTCGTCAACCGCTGGCTGACTGCGGTTTTCGCCGCATACGAAACCGAGATCGCCCAGCTGATCCGCGCCCGCGACTTGACGCTTGCCGCGCACCCCGCCGGGCTCCCCGCCGCGCGCGACGACCACGGGCTCGAGGTCACCTCCGAACTGCTCATCCGCCAGGCCGAAGCCGGCGTCGCGTGACTTTCGCCTCTCGGCGGCGATTGCTCGTCCCGAAGAGATGCTTCTCCGCGTGAGCCTGCACGGTTCACGAACATCTTGTCTGCTGTTAAGAAAAAGAAGCATCTCGCGCAGATGAGGGAGAGTTCCATGCATGAAATCTCCAGATCGCTGATTTCTGCCGCAATCGCTTCTGTCATCCTGTTCTGGCCGAATTCTGCAACATCGCAGACCGCCGGATACGGCTGCACGATGCAGCGGGCCTCGGGCGGAACGCAACAGGTGCTGCGCTGCCAGAGAGGCGTGACGATCATCGTCGAGAACGGCGCCCGATACTCGCTGCTCGACCGCGATCGGGACAGCATCGCTGACGGCGTCCGCCTGAGGCGCAAGGCGTTGCTGCTCGACGTGTCGCGCACGCTCTCCGGTTCCGGCTTCGTCGTCGTCACGCCCCAGGCCATTGCCGCGGTGCGCGGCACGAAGTGGGCGGTCGATGCGCAGGCCCGCAGGACCTCTGTCTTCGTCGTCAACGGCCGGGTGGATGTCGGCCGGCCGGGCACGGGAGCCGGCGTCTCGCTTGGCCCGGGCCAGGGCGTCGATGTCGAGATGGACGCCGCCCCCCTCGTCGTGAAGCGCTGGCCGCAGCCGCGCGTCTCCGCATTGCTGGCCCGGTTCGGCCAGTGATCGGCGATGGCCAGCCGGGCGCTCCAGACGCTTGCCGCCCTTTTGCTGGCGGGCGTGTGGGGCGTCGCTCTGGGCGTGCTGTATCTGCGCGGCGAGCTTGGCTTTCTCGACCGCGTCGAGGCGGCCATGGCCGACGTGCGCACGGTGATCCGCGGTCCTAAGCCGCCCCCGCAATTCGTCACCATCGTCGCCATAGATGACGACACCGCCGGCAAGGCGGGGCAGTATCCGCTTCCGCGGGGCGTGCTTGCCCGGCTGGTGGCGGAGATCGATCGGCAGGCGCCAAAGGCGATCGCCGTGGATCTCTTGCTGCTCGATTCAGGCGCGGATGGGAAGGACGCCGAGCTTGCGAGGGCGCTGGCCGGGAGCCCCGCCGTCATCGCGGCGGCAGCCGTCTTTGCCGGCGGAACCGAGGCGGTGTCCGCCGACGTGGACGATCTCACTTCAGAACTTCCGGAAGCAGAGCGGTTCCTGCTGCCGCTCGACATCTTCTCCGCTTCCGCCGCCGTCGGCGTCGTCAATGTGGCGACGGACCCGACCGGAACGCCCAGGTTCCTGCCCCTGTTCTTTCGGGCCGGCGACCGGCTGGAAGCCTCCCTCCCCCTGCGCGTCGCCGCCATGGCGAGCGGCGCCGACCCGCAGATCGAGCCCAATCGCCTCACGCTCGCCGGCCGGACCATCGCCACCGACCGCGGCCATCTTCTTCCGATCGATTTCTACGGGCCGAGCGGCACGATCCGGACCGTCAGTGCGGCGACACTCCTGTCCGGCCGCATGGAAGCCGATCCCCTGCGCAACCACGTCGTCGTCATCGGCTCCACGGTGACGGGCGGCGGCGACGTGTTTCCCACGCCCTTCGACGCGGTGCTGCCCGGCGTCGAGGTCGTCGCCACCTCGATCTCGAACCTGATGACCGACGGCGGGCTGGTGCGCGACCGCCGCACCCGTCTTGCCGATGCCGGCATCGCCGTCGTCCTGCCGATGGTCATCGTGGCGCTGATCGCATGGCGGCGCAGCGCGCTCGGCCTCGCTGCCGTGGTCGCCGTGGTGGCGGGATGGCTCGTTCTCAACGTCGTTGCTTTCGCGAACGGCATCTGGCTCAGCGCGACGTTGCCCGTAGCGGCCGCGGCCCCGCCGGCGATCCTGTTCGGAGCAGCGCAAATGTGGCTCGACCGCAATCGCGCCCGCCGTTTCGCCACCGAGAGCGAGTTGCTCCAGCGTGTGCAGGCCCCGGGCCTGGGCGCCTGGCTGGCCGGGCATCGCGACTTCCTCGCCGAACCCGTCGAGGAGAACGCCGCCGTCGTCTTCATCGACCTGTCGGGCTTCACCGGCATCAGCGAAGCCCTGGGACCGGGCCCTACGCGCGAGATGTTGAGCAGCTTTCACCGGCTGGTCGACGAGGAGGTCACGCGTTGCGGCGGCATCGTCTGCAGCTTCATGGGCGACGGAGCCATGATCCTGTTCGGGTTGCCGGAGCCCGCCGAGAAGGACGCCTGCAGCGCGGCGGAGTGCGGCATGAAGCTCGCGGACCGAACCCGGGACTGGCTGGCCGCGTGGCCGGCATCCGTGTCGTCGCGGCTGGGGTTCAAGATCGGAGCCCACTACGGAACGATCGTTGCCTCGCGGCTCGGCGGCGCCACGCACCAGCACGTCACCGCGACCGGCGACACCGTCAACGTCGCCAGCCGCCTGATGGAGATCGCCGCCGCGCATGGGGCGGACATGGCGATGAGCGACGAGATGTTCCAGGCGACGGGATGCGACGCGCCCCGGTTCGCGGCGGGTCGCCTGCAAGGTCCGGTCGAGACCGACATCCGCGGCCGCTCCGGCTCCCTTTCCGTCTGGCTCTGGAGCGCCTGCCCCGCCTCGCCGCAGCCGTCGGGTGCAGATCTTCCGCCTGCCTGAGCAGGTCTGCCGGTGTCGCGATCCCGAGGCCCGCTGGACCATTTTGCTTGGGCCATATCGGCTGGATCGCTCACCATTCGACGTCAGCCAGATCATATCGGCTCATGCCAACGCTGAATCAGATTCTGGATCTGCGTGATCGGGCAAAGTTTCCCTGGTCTGCTTTCGCCCCCACCCCGCCGTTCGTTCGATTGTGCCGGAAGCTGAAACCTGCCGTCGCTATCAAGATGCTGCTTGAATCACAGCTTCTTTCTCGCCAGAGAAAATTTGTCAGAGGCTCGCAACTGCCGGACGGCCTCGCGGGAAAGTGCGTCGTTTCTGTCACTGGAGCGGTAGTGCTCTTCGCGTTTAGGGGCGAATATTGTGCTAGGGATATATCATCGTTCTGCCTGCGTTTGTATCAGCGGCCCAGCAGAATTAAGCCCGTGATTTTAGTGAAAGGTCGAGCACGACCACATCGATTAGAGCTCGGATGTCGAGCGGAATTCTCTCCTCGATAATGTCCTTCAGTTCGGCCGGTGATTTCACTTCGTGCGTCTGACGACCCGCCAAGGATTCCGCAGGCCCGAACCACAGCACGAGATAGATGCCCTGTTGTGCGGCATCGGGATGGCTGCTGTAGCGCTCATGCAGTTGCGCCGACGCAGCGGTGAAGAGTTCGCGATGCCATTGACCTTTGACCTCGACAACGAGCAAGTGCCGCGCTCCATCGATCATCGCAGCCGCCGTAATGTCGCATCTGTTTGAATCCGCGAAATGCTGCTCGATCACCACCGACAGATTCCGCGCGCGCATCTGGGCATTGAGGTGGTCTACGATACGATCGCGGCAGCCGTTCTCGTCAAGTCGGTTTCCCCCCGGATGAAACACGGAAAGTGGATTAGTTTCAGCATGCCGAAGCCATGCCTGATAATCTGAAAAATCCTCCCCGAGCACCGTCCTAAGGTCCTCCACAGTTGCGATGCGATTATGATTGAGCAACTCATTCACCGCAGCGACCGAAGGTGGCTCGAAGGCCTGGAGTGCTCTCTTGCGCAGGGCGGCGGCCTTAAGGCTTTTCGCCTCGGCATGAAATGCCGTGAATCTTGGATCAGCCAGAATTCCGTCGAGCGCGGCAAGCGCGTTCTGCGGTTCGTCGCGGCTGATGGTATAGATCACTTCAGTGAGAAAGCGATATGCTCTTTCTCCGTCCGGCGAGCAAGAACCCCAACTGCTGGGCAGATGCACCTTGGGCCACGCAGCGATAAAGATATCAAGGATGCCGAATACCTTGTTCGCCGAGAGCGTCGGCCAGCCGCGATGCTCGTCGCGTGACATTCGTCCGGCGAAGTGCTCGATGGACAGGAGGACATTGGGGTCGCTCCTCATATATGCCCAGATTGGCTCGGGAGGATCAGAGAGGAAGAAGAAGCCTCGCAGCAACCAGAATGCGCTGGGTCCGTGGCGGTCGCCGTTCTCATCGCGATGCTCTAACTGAACCTCTTCACATCGCGACAAAATAAGCGCGTTGAGAGCAACTCGGTCGCCATGCTCGGCGGCAAGATTAAATAACGTGTCGCGTGCGTTGTGCGGCATGGACGGAAATCGCGTCAGCCACTCAAGCGGCAAATACGATCGGAGCGTTCGGAATGCCGCTTTGTGGTTCAGCCAGCCAACATCCGTGGCGGCATCCGGTGAATGTGATAGCTGGGGCTCGATGAAGGCGCGCACAAACGCCTCTACATCGCCATCGCCTGAAAATATCAGGCGATCGATTTCAGCCTCGAACGCATCGCCCTCGCCATCGCGATAGCCCTGATAACCGCCCACATCAGTTTTGACTGCCCTCAGGCCATCGAGATCGACGCGTTCCAAAGTCCGGTCTCTGCGGAAAGTCGCAAGGCACGCAGCATGAAGCACGCGTGTCACCACCAGTCGGTCTGCACTGAGCGTCGCCAGGGTTGGCGTATCCGGAGCCAACAGGGGAAACGCGTTGCAAAGCGCAATATCCGCCGTTCCAGCATCATCGAGAAACTCTGCCAGCTTGTCCGGTTCGAGCATGTAGCAATCGGCGATGTCACGAAGCGCGCCCCAATGCTGTCCGGCTTCGATACGCGCTCTGTTTTCGCGGAAGAAGTTGGCCCTGTTTTCTTTCGCGGCGCTTTCCCGAAGTTGCCAGCGACGCTGCCGACGGGGCCATCGATCCTGCTGCTCGGAACGATGCTTGCGTGAGCATCTTTCAAGGTCCGCCCAGATTCTTAAGAATCGCGGATCGCTGCGTGCGTGATTGCGCAGATGAGCCCTAAGTGGATCGGGTTCCTTGTTTTCCGACCAGGCATTGTGACTTGCGTAGAAACCAGCCCAGAGAGCCAGATTTCCGGCCGCAAATGCTTCCGACGTGATCGCAAACAGGTCTTCCGATTTCATCCGGAGTCCGGCATGGCCAACGTTGCTCCAAAAGCGCGTGCGCGCCTCCCAAACCGCTTGTTTGTCGGGGAGTTCGGTCATCGCGATAAGGTAGATGGCGCGTCGCAACCCGTCCTCCTCCTGAAGGCGCTTGATCGCAGTGCAATTCTCGGGCGACTGGTGATCGGGAAAGATGAGGTGCTGCGTCCAGCGCCACACACGCTGTGGATCGTAGGGGCCGTCAGCCAACTCGAAATATCGATCGAGCAGCGATCCGACGATCTTGCTCGGGCCAGGTCGGCACTCGCATTGGTAAGATCGCGACTTGCCGCATGTGCATTGCAGATCGTTCGTCAGGTCATCGAGTAGCGCGACTGTGGTCGCCAGATCAAACCCGGCTATCATCTGCTTCGTCTGATAGCGAAGGTTGAATCGGGAGTCGCTGTCCTCGTGCGTCCTCTTGGATGTCTTTTTACCGACCCCCCTCAGGAGGGCGATGATCGTCGGCAGTTCAATCGATTTCCAGAGAATTTCGACGCTTTCGACAGCGATGCGCAGCGAGGGGGAATCGCCTTTGCCCACCAGCGCCTCGGTAAGCGAGGTGTGGTTGTAGGATTCAAAACCGACCAGGATACGCTGCGCCCTGATGCGGGTGTATACGTTCATGCTCGGATCAAGAACGATATCGCGAAGGGTATCGGCCAATTGCGATGCAATCGCCGATCCGTCCAGCAACTCCAGAAGGAGGTTGCGAAGATCCGATGAAGTTCCACTCCCCGACAGTGCCGTTCGAACGTCCACCACGATTTCCGGGGTAAGCAGTCCGGCCACGCTGAAACGACGCCATGCGTCACTTCGCCGAAAATACGGGTCGACTTCGGACAGTTCCTGAAGCTCCTTCAGCAAAAGGCGTTTAGAGGAGGAGGAAAGCTGCGACGGGTCCCCGTTGGCCAACACCGCATAGGGGTCGATCCGTATGCAGGCTTCCTGTGTCTGCGGATTGCCGAGCGAGGCCATCCAACCAAGCAGTCCGCGAAGTTCGTCACGGACGACATTGCTGGGAGCAACGACTGACAAGACGCGGCTGAGCATGAGATTGTCGGCCTTATCCTCTGCGCGGCGGACCAGATATCTGGCGGCGCAGTATTCGGCGACGATCCGGTGCACCGGCTCGTGGTTGGTCACTTCGTTTGTGGGTTTGAAGAGGCGCGTATTGAGTGCGAGAGTCACCGTACCTGTATTTGCCGCGCTGAGCGAAAACAGGTAGGGAAAATCCCGATCATTGCTGTCTGCAACGGAGAGTCCGCTGGCTCCAGCGAGCATCGTCTTCGCAAAGAGTTCCTCGGCGATGGTGAGGATGTTTTCGATAGGTGGACGGCTTCTTTGCCATTCCGACGAGCTGGACTCGGATGCGAGCTTCTCGATGGCGTCCACAAAGATTTGCCGTTTAGAGACGAGCTGTCTCCCGCGCCTGACATAGGCATCTGCGAACAGCTTCAAAAACTGCGGGTTGCCCAAGAGCGGCGACAACTCGAACCGCTCGACTTCCTCGCTAAAACAGGCAAAGTCCTCTCCGGGAACGTGCTGCCCGAAGAGGGCTTTTTGCTCTTCTCGTGTGAATGGCTGTAGCCGGATGACGGCAGGTTCTATGCCAAAGGCTTCCTTGAGAAGGTGCGTGCGCTGCGTGTCCCACTCGCTCGACCGTGAGGCCATGACAACGCGGCTGCCACCTGTCGCCCGGGCTTTCTCGATTACCTGATCGATGGCCGATTGATCGATCTTTGCGAGTTCGTCGAGGGCATCGATCACGAGTGCAGGGACGCCCGCCAGAATTTCGCGGTGCCGAAACAAACTCGCCCGGATTGGCGCGGTGCCCGTTCGGGCTGCTAGGCTGCGGAGAAGCTCGGATTTCCCGGCACCAGGCTCGGCCAGGACAAGGACGATTTCGTATTTCGACAGCAAATCTTCCTCGGAGATGATCGTGTCACCGAGTTGTAGACTGCGCTCTATGTAGCCTTGCTCCATGGTGGAAAAGCATAAATGCGGTAACGGGGCGTCTCCACAGGTAACTCAGCTTTTCCCGAGCATTTTCGGATGGGATGACATCACGCCACCAATGGGCGCGATGGGCCTCAAGCGGCTTCTTAGTTTCCCATCTGGGCACCCAAATCATCCAGCGCCAGTGTCGAGATGGTCTCAAACGGGCTATGTTGTACGATCGGGAGAGTTCACCGGGCAGGTGAATGAACGGCACGTTTCGAGAGCGATCAGTCTGCCTAGCAACGACCGGAATGGGGGCGCGTTGCGGTCCAAGTGCGGCGGCCACCTAAATGGCCGGTTCCCAACTCAGCCGCCCGAACCTGCCAGCCCGCTTCCCACCCCATCCTGGTCATTCCGCATTAGGGAGTTTACGGCCTATTCTGCAGGAGGCATCGCGCCCGCGGCTTTCCGCTTTCCGGCTCGCTCCGCGCGCCACTCCTCGAAGCGCTGCATGACGACGAAGAACGACGGCACGAACAGCACGGCGAGGCAGGTCGAGGCGATCATGCCGGAAAACACCGTGACGCCGATCGACTTGCGGGCGCTGGCGCCGGCGCCCGTCGCCACCACCAGCGGAAAGACGCCGAGGATGAAGGCGAACGAGGTCATCAGGATCGGCCGGAAGCGGGAGCGCGCCGCCTCGATCGCCGACTCGATGATCGGCTTGCCGGCGGCGCGCATCTCGCGCGCCACCTCGACGATGAGGATGGCGTTCTTCGCCGACAGGGCGATGAGCAGGATGAGGCCGATCTGGACATAGAGGTTGTTGTCGAGGCCCACCCCGGTGAGCACCAGCGTCGGCCCGACCAGCGAAAGCGGCGCCGCAAGCAGGATCGAGATCGGGGCGAGCCAGCTCTCGTATTGCCCGGCCAGCACCAGGTAGACGAGCAGCAACGCCATGCCGAACACGAAGTAGATCTGGTTGGCGACGAGTTTTTCCTGAAAAGTCAGCGCCGTCCAGTCGAAGCCGGTTCCGGGCGGCAGCACGTCGTCCGCCACCTCCTCCATCAGCTTGATCGCGTCGCCCGAGGAAAACCCGGCTGACTGCACGCCGCTGATCGAAGCCGATGGGTAGAGGTTGTAAAGGCTGATCACCGATGGCCCGACCGCCGGGGTGATCGTCAGCAGCGTCCCGAGCGGGATCATGTCGCCGTTCTGGTTGCGCACGGTGAGACGGGTGATGTCGTCGGGCGTCAGGCGGAACTGGGCGTCGCCCTGCACATAGATCTGGAACACGCGCCCGAACTTGTTGAACTGGCTGACATAGCTGGAGCCCAGATAGCCGGCCAGGGTCTGGAACACCTCGTCCGTGGTGAGGCCGACGCGCTGGACCTTTTCGCGATCGATCTCGACCTGGTATTGCGGGACGCCGGCGCGGAACGGAGCCGACACGCGCTGGATGCCCGACTGCGTCTCGGCCGTCTTCACCACCGCGTTGACCGCGCTCTGCAGCTTGGCGAGATCGAAGCTGCCGTCGCGCACCTCGATCACCATCGAGAAGCCGGCGGCGTTGCCGATGCCCTGGATCGGCGGCGGCGGCAGCACCAGCACGCGCCCGTCCGGCAGGTCGGACATGCTCCTGTTCAGCGCCGTATAGAGCGACAGCAGGTCCTCGCCCTCGCCGCGCTCCGACCAGTCCTTGAGGACGATGTAGGCGACGCCCGCGTTGGCCAGCGGCGCGTTGTTGTCGAGCGGCGAGACGCCGGCGATCGTCACCACCTGGTCGACCCCCGGCGTCGCCTTGGCGATCTTCGTCACCTCCTGCAGCGTCGCCTGCGTGCGCTCCAGCGCGGCGGCGTCCGGCAGCTGGACGGTGGCGAGCATATATCCCTGGTCCTCGACCGGGATGAAGCCGGTCGGCACGCGCGATATGCCGTAGCCGGCCGCGCCGATGATCGCCAGCGCGATCAGGACCATGACGCCGCTGCGGCGCACCATCGCCCCGATCAGCCGCGCATAGCCGTTCTCGCAGCGCTGGTAGACGGCATTGAAGCCGCGCGAGAAGATGTTGCGCTGGTCAGGCGGCACGGGCGGCCGCAGCCACATCGCGCATTGCGTCGGCTTCAGCGTCGCCGCGTTGATGGCGCTGATCAGTGCGGTCGCGGCGATCACCAGCGCAAACTGCGCATACATCTGGCCCGTCAGGCCGGGCAGGAAGGCGGCCGGCAGGAACACCGCCATCAGCACCAGCGTGATGCCGACGATCGGCCCGAACAGCACGTTCATGGCGGCGATCGCGGCGTCGTGGCCGGACATGCCCTTTTCCATGTTGTGGGCGGCGCCCTCGACCACCACGATGGCGTCGTCGACGACGATGCCGATGGCGAGCACGATGGCGAACAGGGTCGACAGGTTGACCGAGAACCCGAGTGCGGCCATCGCGGCGAACGCGCCGATGATGGTCACCGGCACCGTCGTCGCCGGCACCAGCATCGCCCGCCAGTCCTGCAGGAAGACGAGGATGACGATCAGCACCAGCACGGCCGCTTCGATCAGCGTCTTGTAGACCTCGTGGATCGCCTGGCCGACGAAGATCGTGGTGTCGAACGGGATCGAGTAGGTCACGCCCTGCGGGAACTCGCGCGCCAGCGGCTCCATTCGCGCCGCGACCCTTTCCGCCACCTCCAGCGCATTGGCCCCCGGCGCGAGGAAAATGGCCATGCCCGCCGCCTGCTGGCCGTCGAGGTTGAAGTACTGCCCGTAGGTCTGCGCGCCAAGTTCCACGCGGCCGACGTCGCGCACGCGCGTCAGCGCGCCGTCCGCGCCGGTCTTCACGATCACGTTGCTGAACTGTTCGGGGTCGTCGAGCCGGCTCGAAACCTCGATCGTGTACTGGAACGACTGGCCGTTCGGCGTCGGCGGCGCCCCGACCTGCCCTGCGGTCACCTGCTCGCTCTGCTGGCTCAGCGCCTGCATCACGTCCTGCACGGTGAGCCCGCGCGCCTGCATCTTCTCCGGGTCGAGCCAGATGCGCATCGAATACTGCCCGGCGCCGAACACCGTGACGCTGCCGACGCCCGGCACGCGCGCGATCTCGTCCTTCAGGCGTATCGTCGCGTAGTTGCTGAGATAGAGACTGTCATACTTCCCGTCCGGCGAGGTCAGCGTCACGATTTCCAGGATCGCGTTCGATCGCTTCTGGACGTTGACGCCCTGCACCTGCACGGATTGCGGCAATCCCGCCATGGCGGCGGACACCCGGTTCTGCACCAGCACCTGGGCCTTGTCGAGGTCGGTGCCGATGGCGAAGGTCACGGTCAGGCTGTAGCTGCCGTCCGACGCGCCGAACGACTGCATGTAGATCATGTCCTCGACGCCGTTGACCTGCTGCTCGATCGGCAGCGCGACGGTGTCGATCACGGTGCGCGCGCTGGCCCCCGGATAGCGGGTGGTCACCGAGACGGTCGGCGGCACGACGTTCGGATACTGCGCCACCGGTAGCGAAATCAGCGATACGATGCCGATGACGACCATCAGGATGGCGATGACGTTCGCCAGGACGGGACGCTCGATGAAGAATTTGGAGATCATTGCGCGGCGCCGTCCGCGGCGGCCGTCTCGAGCGTCTTCGTCTGCGGCTCGATCTTCTGGCCGGGCACGGCGGTGAGCAGTCCGGAGATGACCACGCGGTCGTCCTCCTTGATGCCCGACATGATCACCCTGAGGTTGCCGACGAGCTGGCCGATCTCGACGGTGCGCTGCTCGACGACGTCGTCCTTGCCGGCCACCAGCACGTAGCGGCCGCTCTGGTCGCTGCCGATCGCCCGGTCGGGGACGAGCAGCATGTCCGGCTCCTTGAGCAGCGGCACCCGCACGCGGACGAAATAGCCCGGCAGGAGCATGCGAGCCGCGTTCTCGAACACCGCGCGCACGGCCAGCGTGCCGGTGGACGCGTTTACCTCTGGCGCGGCGTAGTCCAGCGTTCCCTTGTGCGGAAATCCGGTCTCGGTCTGCAGTCCCACCTCGACGTCGACCTTTGTCTTGGTCAGGTCGGGCATGGCGAGCCCTCGCTTGGCGAGGTCGGCGCGCACGCGCAGCACGTCCTGTTCGCTGACGTTGAAGTTGACGTAGATCGGATCGAGCTGGACGATCGTTGCGAGCGTGGTGGGATCGGCCCCGCCGACCAGCTGTCCGATCGACACCTGGCGGGCCGTGACGATGCCGTCGAACGGCGCCTTCACCTCGGTGTAGCTCAAATTGAGTTGGGCCTGCTTGACGTCGACGGCCGACTGCTGCTGCTTGGCGACGTCGACCGCGGCTGCGGCGGAGGCCTGGTCGAAGCTCGACGCGGAGACCACTTTCTGCGCGAGCAGGTCCTGCTGCCGCTTCATCTCGGTGGCGGACTGCTTGGCCGATGCGGCGGACGAAGCCTGCCCGGCCTCGGCCTGCTCCAGCGCCAGCTCGTAGGGCTCAGGCTCGATCAGGAACAGCCGGGTGCCGGCCTTGACCGCTGCGCCGTCCTTGTAGTCGATCTCCTGGATAAAGCCCGACACCCGGGCCACGAGCGGCGTCGAGTTCACCGCAGTCGTGTTGCCGGTCGCGTAGAGATAGGGCGTCACCGTCTCCTTGAGCGGCAGCGCAACTTCCACTTTTGGAGGCGGCGGCGGTACATAGGAGTTCTCCTTGCTGCATGCCGACAGCAATGCTGCAATAGCGAACACGCAGGCGACCGCCCAGGACGTACCCGATACAAACCGCATCTGGACCCCTCCGTACGGCTGAAACCATAGTTCAGATCATGCTATCGTGGAAGCGCGGAGATACTTTGGTCCGATACAATCGGAGGATTCTTCATGCGCGCCGTGCTGAGCATAGCTTTCCTTGCGACCTTGCCACTCATCGACATCGCGGCAGCACAGACAGCCGCGGATCGCGCCGCATGCCAGGCCGACTTTGAGAAGTTCTGCCCCGGCGTGCAGGCAGGCGGCGGCCGCATCATCGAGTGTCTTTCCAAACACTTGAACGATCTCACGCCGGACTGCCAGAAAGTCGTCAAGGCGCACATGCCGAAGTAGGTCATCGGGCCGCCCCGTCGGCTTGCGCCGCCCGCGCCTGCCCGCTGCCGGGCACGGCCGCGGCGCATGACGGCCATACGTCGGTCCGCCGCGACGGACACGGTTATCCGGAGTGCAGGTTCCCCCTACGGGTCAGGTACAAGCAGGGATTAGACGACCGGCGCTGGCGCGCCACCTCCGCTAGCCGGCAGCCGGCGCCTGGCTTACGCCGCCTGGACGGAGACGATCTTGCCGTCCGCGTCCACCACGCAGCGCATTGCGGTTCCGCCGGCGTTGAGGTCCACCTGATAGTTCCTGGCGTCGAGCTTGCGCGAGCTTGTCGGCAGCACCTTGGCGCTCTCGACGCCGCTCGTCTTCGCCGCCTGTCCTGCGCAGATGAGCTGCAGGTCGGCAGGAGCCGTCTCCAGTGTCGTCCTCGACATCTGGTCCTGCGTTGGCGACGTGCTGCTGCACGCGGCCAGCCCCGTTGCAAGCAGAATGGCCGTCACCGCAAGACCCTTCCCGCCGCGAGCGGCAGGCGCGTTGTCCCTGTGCATGTTCCACCCTCTCCGATTGTCGGCGGACGATGGCGTCCGCCCGGAAAATCAAACGCCTTTGTAAAGAGCAGCGCCCTGCATGAGCACGATCACCTTGGCCCCGATCTCGATGCGCGAGGCGAGGTCGACGATATCGTCGTTGTTCATCCGGATGCAGCCGGACGACACGTTGAGCCCGATCGTCCACGGCTCGGGCGTGCCATGGATGCGGTAGATCGTGTCCTGGTCGCCTTCGTAGAGGTAGAGCGCCCTTGCGCCGAGCGGGTTGTCGGGCCCGCCGGGCTGGCCGCCGGCCCACTTGCGTGCGTTCGGATCCCGGGCGACCATTTCCGCCGGCGGCGTCCAGGTCGGCCATTCCGCCGTGCGCCCCACGCGCACGATGCCGGCCCAGCCGAATCCCTCGCGGCCCACGCCGATGCCATAGCGGATCGCCGTCTGACCCGGCTGCACGAGATAGAGAAAGTGCTGGTTGCCGTCGATGATGATCGTGCCCGGCCGTTCCGCGGTGCGGAATTTCACCACCTGCCTGCGGAAGGATTCCGGCACCTGCTTGTTCTTGCGGTAGTACTGGTAGGCCTTGGTGCGGTCGTAGTCGATCCACTTGCGGGTCTTCGGATCGTACACCTGCGTGCCCGCGGCCAGCGCCGCGATCGTCGAGGCGGCGAGGCTGAGGGCGAGCAGCGCCGCGGCTGCCGCCGGCATCCTGCGCCCGATGTTCCAGAGGCGCGCGGCGGCTGCGATCCTTGCCTTGTTCGTTCTGGTGCCGGTCATGGCTTGGCCCACCCGTCGATGCGCGCCTGATGGTCCGCGACCCATTTCTCAGCGAACTCGTAGGGGTCCCGCCGCTCCACCTGCAGCGCGTAGCTCATCTCGGTGACTTCATCGGTGCTGAAGTCGACACGCTCGAGGAACTTCACCACGTCGGGATGGTCCTTGCGCAGCTTGGTCGCGTAGGCGATGTGGAAATGCGCCGCGTCCCACGCCACCGGCGCGCTCGACTTCGCCAGCCAGCCCGGATCCTCCGTCGGCAGCACGACTTTCCATTTTGCTGCGTCGTAGGGAGGTTCGGTAAGCCGGACGATGTCGTGCAGCTTGAAGACGACATGCGGCGCGTAGCAGGCGAACACCATCGGCCGGTCCGTCGCTACCGCGGCGTCCACTGCCGCCATCCCGACGTCCTCCGGCATCGTCAGCAGCGCCATCGTCTTGGCGTAGCCGTAGCTGTTGGCGCGGATGCGCTCGATCGTCGTCGACGACCACGTCGGCGCGCCGATCCACAGTTCTCCCATGCCGTCCCCGTCGGTGTCGAAGGCGGCTGTCTTCTCCGGATCGCTGAGGTCGGCGATATCCTTCACGCCGACCTTGTCGGCCGCCGCCCGCGTGGCGCAAATGCCCTGCCAGGCCTTCCCGCCGATCGGGCTGACCGCTGCGGTGCCCGCCTGATCCACATACTTCTTCACGAGGTTGTCGAGATTTGGCAGCCAGACTTCCGGATGGATATCCACCTCGCCGGAATTGAGGCCATTGAAGGCGATCAGCGTGCCCATCTCGACGGCATCCGCATCGATGCCGAACTCCTTCTTCAGGCTCACCTTCAGGATGTTGGCGGTCGCTTGGCCGGACGGCCAGTTGGGCATCGCGATGGTCAGCTCGGCGGCGTACCCGCTGGCGCTCGCGAGCATGAGCATCGACAAGACTGCCGACGCTCGCCGGACAATGGAAGGCCACGGACTCATCATGTGATGACTCTCCTCCGCACGCACCCGTCCCGTTGCGCGCCGTGGATAACATCATACTCCAGCGTTTCGCGCGACCAAAAAATGCGGAGCGCGATCTGCCGGTAAGGGGATGCCGGGCATGCCGGGCCGCAGCGGCACGCTGTGGAACGGCAGGACCCGCCAGAGCATTCGAGCCCCGATGCATGCGCACGCGCAAAGAGCGAACCTTGAAGGCGCTTTTCCTGACATGACAGAAACCGCGGCGCGATCGAAGTGTTTTGGCAAACCGCTCCGGCATTCTATGGACGGACACAAGAATAAACTCTGGTCGACCGTGCAACGATCGTGACACGCCTAGAGGGGACACTTCGAACATTATTGGCTAACGTCGCGTTGGCTGCCGCACTGCTGCTATTGCTGGATGCGGCAGCGTTCTTCTTGCTTCCTGAGAAGATTGGCCGATGGATCTGGCCGTATGGTTGCGCGAACTGCCAACCTCCACCCTATGCCGGCTCTCGTTTGTTTCCACAGGGATACTTCACCAGCGATAGCGCGATGGGCTTCGACATCAGTCCCTCGACCCGTGAGGAGAACCATTGGGTCGAGGGCTTCTATTACGGAGTCTGGGCCAACGAGCTTTCCTGCTTTGATATTGGGGAGGGGCCGGACTCTGAATATTACTACTTGGCTGGAGACAGCTTTTCCTGGGGATTTGCTCCGTTTCAGTCCAAGTACGGAACGATCGTGGAGAAGCGCACCGACATGCGCGTCTTGAAGTGTGGCGTTCCCCACACCGGGCAACTGCATCAGTTGATGAAGGCGCGAAAGGTGATTTCCAGGATCGGAAGGTCACCAAAGGCGATCATCGTGCAGTATTTTCCGAACGATGTTTGCAACGACTTTGCCTTTCCGCACTCCACCGTGGTCGACGGGTGGCTCTTCGAGAACAAGAGCGTCGTCCAGGCTGGAGACACGTGGTCCATCCAGATCCGGACGATCGGGCAATGGAGTGGACCGGCACGAGCCACGACCGCCGACAATGTTCGCTTCCAACTGCGCAAGTACTCCTTGACCGCGAACGTCGTCATACGCGCCTACTACCGCTTGCGGTCGGCATTATGGGGCAGGCCCGCCAACCGTACCCAAGGCATATACCCGTCGGGCGTGTGCGATGGGTCGACGCCGCCCAGCTATCAAGGACCGCTCTACGAGAGAAATCGTGAAGGCCTGTACGCCTTCAAGGCCTACGCCGACTCGATCGGATCCGACCTTGTTTTTGTACTGGTTCCGCCGCTGTCCAATATTGGGAATGTCGCCTACTTCGAGAGCCTCAAGAATATGCTCGAGGGAGAAGGCATCGATTATGTCGACCTCAGCGGACCGTTTGCCGAGTACAAGGGAGCGACAGAGCCTCTGTACTGGTATGACGACATGCATCTGAGCATCGCCGGGAATGCTCTGGCAGCCCACGAGATTGTTGCCCACCTTCAGGCCGGCCTGTCGGCGTATGGCGCCGGGAGGACGATCGCCAATGTCGCCGCCCCCCGCGCCAACTGAACTTTCATCCGGAACCTGGCCATGTCGAGACACACCTCGGAAGATCGGGCGGACTCAGCCGGATCCGCAACGACGTACGCTTGATGGAGGGAACTGTGGCCGCCTGCGGAGCCTTTGCTGCATTCCCTGCTTCCCGCCTGCTTCGCAGCGGCATTTCCGGGGTTCCATCCGCCGCCTCTCTCCCCTATAAGGCGCGCCTAGCCTGACAGATTCCAGCGACGCACCCCGGCCGGGCATCCCCGTGCCGGTTTTTCGCGCAAGCGCCCAAGAACAAGACCGAAGAGACGGACCTCGCATGCCAAAAAGAACCGACATCAAGTCGATCCTCATCATCGGGGCCGGCCCCATCGTCATCGGCCAGGCGTGCGAGTTCGACTATTCGGGCACACAGGCGTGCAAGGCGCTCAAGGAGGAAGGTTTCCGGGTCATCCTGGTCAACTCCAACCCGGCCACCATCATGACCGATCCGGAGCTTGCCGACGCCACCTACGTCGAGCCGATCACCCCCGAAGTGGTGGCGAAGATCATCGCCAAGGAACGGCCCGACGCGCTGCTGCCGACCATGGGCGGCCAGACCGCGCTCAACACGGCGCTGTCGCTGCGCCGCATGGGCGTGCTCGACCGCTACAATGTCGAGATGATCGGCGCCGACGCCCACGCCATCGACAAGGCCGAGGACCGCGCGCTGTTCCGCGAGGCCATGGCCAAGATCGGGCTGGAGACGCCCAAGTCGATGCTTGCCAACGCCACCGACGTGAAGACCGCCGACCGCAAGACGCACGATGCCGAGCGCGCGGAGCTCAAGGCCAAGCTCGCCGGCGCTGATCTCGACAAGGCGCTGGACGACCTGGAGAACCAGTGGAACCTCGGCGAGGGTGACCGCAAGCAGCGCTACATGAGCCACGCCATGGCGGTGGCCGCGCAGGCGCTCGACCATGTCGGCCTGCCCGCCATCATCCGCCCCTCCTTCACGCTGGGCGGCACCGGCGGCGGCATCGCCTACAACCGCGCCGAGTTCTTCGACATCGTCTCGGCCGGCCTCGACGCCTCCCCCACCACCGAGGTGTTGGTCGAGGAATCAGTGCTCGGCTGGAAGGAGTATGAGATGGAGGTCGTCCGCGACAAGGCGGACAACTGCATCATCATCTGCTCGATCGAGAACGTCGACCCGATGGGCGTCCACACCGGCGATTCCATCACGGTGGCCCCGGCGCTGACCTTGACCGACAAGGAATACCAGATCATGCGCAACGCCTCGATCGCGGTGCTGCGCGAGATCGGGGTGGAGACCGGCGGCTCCAACGTGCAGTTCGCGGTCAATCCCGCCGACGGCCGCCTCGTCGTCATCGAGATGAACCCGCGCGTCTCGCGCTCCTCCGCGCTCGCCTCCAAGGCCACCGGCTTCCCGATCGCCAAGATCGCCGCAAAGCTCGCCGTCGGCTACACGCTGGACGAACTGGAGAACGACATCACCGGCGGCGCGACGCCGGCCTCGTTCGAGCCGTCGATCGACTACGTCGTGACCAAGATCCCGCGCTTCGCCTTCGAAAAGTTCCCGGGCGCCGAGCCGGTGCTGACCACCGCCATGAAGTCGGTCGGCGAGGTCATGGCGATCGGCCGCACCTTCCAGGAATCGCTGCAGAAGGCGCTGCGCGGCCTTGAGACCGGGCTGACCGGCCTCGACGAGATCGAGATCCCGGGCGCCGACGGCCCGGAGGCCAAGAACGCCATCCGCGCCGCGCTCGGCACGCCGACGCCCGACCGCCTGCGCATGGTCGCCCAGGCGATCCGCATGGGCACCTCGCTCGAAGACGTGCACGCCATGTGCAGGATCGACCCCTGGTTCCTCGAGCAGATCGCCGGCATCCTGCAGACCGAGGAGCGCATCCGCGAGCACGGCCTGCCCGAGGACGCGCAGAACCTGCGCATGCTGAAGGCCATGGGCTTCTCCGACGCCCGCCTCGCGTCGCTGACGAAGACCGACGCCGAAGCTGTGCAAAAGACTCGCGAAAAGCTCGGCGTGCACCCCGTCTACAAGCGCATCGACACCTGCGCGGCCGAGTTCGCCTCGCCGACGGCCTACATGTACTCGACCTACGAGACGCCCTTCGCCGGTGATCTCGCCGACGAGGCCAAGGTCTCCGACAAGAAGAAGGTCGTCATCCTCGGCGGCGGCCCCAACCGTATCGGCCAGGGCATCGAGTTCGACTATTGCTGCGTCCATGCGGCCTATGCGCTGGCCGAGGCCGGCTACGAATCCATCATGGTCAACTGCAACCCGGAAACCGTCTCCACCGACTACGACACCTCCGACCGGCTCTATTTCGAGCCGCTTACCCCGGAGGACGTGCTTGAGATTCTTCGCGCCGAGCAGGCCGCCGGCACGCTGCACGGCGTCATCGTCCAGTTCGGCGGCCAGACGCCGCTGAAGCTGGCCGACGCACTGGAGAAGGCCGGCATTCCGATCCTCGGCACCTCGCCCGACGCCATCGACCTCGCCGAGGACCGCGACCGCTTCCAGAAGCTGCTGCAGAAGCTCGGGCTGACCCAGCCGAAGAACGGCATCGCCTATTCCGTCGAGCAGGCCCGCCTGGTGGCGTCCGACCTCGGCTTCCCGCTGGTCGTGCGCCCGTCCTACGTGCTCGGCGGCCGCGCCATGCAGATCATCCACGACGAGGGCATGCTGCAGACCTACCTGCTCGACACCGTGCCCGGCCTCGTGCCGGAGGACATCAAGCAGAAATACCCCAACGACAAGACCGGCCAGATCAACACGCTGCTCGGCAAGAACCCGCTGCTGTTCGACACCTACCTGTCGGCCGCCACCGAGGTCGACGTCGACTGCCTCTGCGACGGCGCGTCCACCTATGTCTCGGGCATCATGGAGCACATCGAGGAGGCCGGCATCCACTCGGGCGACAGCGCCTGCTCGCTGCCGGTCAAGACGCTCTCGCCAGAAACCGTCGCAGCACTGGAGAGCCAGACCGCGGCCCTTGCGCGTGCGCTGAAAGTCGGCGGCCTGATGAACGTGCAGTACGCCGTCAAGGACGGCGTCATCTACGTGCTCGAGGTCAACCCGCGCGCCTCGCGCACGGTGCCGTTCGTGGCAAAAACCATCGGGCGTCCCATCGCCAAGATCGCCGCCCGCATCATGGCCGGCGAAAGCCTCGACGCGGCGTTCGCCCATTACGGCCCGAAGCCTGATATCAACGACATCGGCCACATCGCGGTGAAGGAAGCCGTGTTCCCGTTCGCCCGCTTCCCCGGCGTCGACATCCTGCTCGGCCCGGAGATGAAGTCGACCGGCGAGGTCATGGGTCTCGACCGCGATTTCGCCATGGCCTTCGCCAAGTCGCAGCTCGGCGCCAACATCGACCTGCCGCGCTCGGGCACCCTGTTCGTCTCGGTCCGCGACGAGGACAAGGCCGGCGTCCTGCCGGCGGTCAAGCGCCTGGCCGATCTCGGCTTCAAGGTCCAGGCCACCAGCGGCACGGCCCGCTACCTGGCCGAAAACGGCGTCGAGGCCCAGAAAATCAACAAGGTGCTGGAAGGCCGCCCGCACATCGAGGACGCCATCCGCAACCGCCAGGTGCAGATCGTCTTCAACACGACGGACGGCCAGAAGGCGGTGTCGGACTCAAAATCGCTCCGCCGCGCCACGCTGATGCAGAAGGTGCCCTACTACACGACGCTGGCCGGCATGGCCGCCGTCGCCGAAGCCATCGCCGCCCTGAAGGCCGGCAGCCTCGAAGTGCGCCCGCTGCAGAGCTATTTCGCCTGAAATGGTTCCCTTCCTCTCCCCCACAGTGGGGGAGAGGTGTCGCACGAAGCGCGACGGAGAGGGGGGTGAGCAGCCGGTTCGCCGGAGGCGAATTCATCGTGCCAGTGGCACGATGAAAGGCCAGCGAACGCCGGGACGTTGCGAAGCAACGGGGACCCGGCTGGAGACACCGCTTCGCCGAAGGCGAAATGAAAGGTCCAGTGGACCTTTCATAGGTGTCGAACGCCCTGAGCCCTAGCGAAGGGCCGGGCGGCACCGCCCTTCCCTTCTCCCACAAGGGGAGAAGGGCATCTCATTCGCATGCGATGAACGTCGAATAGGCGCCGACGCGGGAAACGGCGCCGTAGCGGAGATTCGGCCGCAAGAGATGTGCCCTGTGACCGGACGACCGCGACCAGCGGGTGACAAGATGGCTGTCGCTCCGGTGATTGTAGCCGACGTTCTCGGTGCAATAGTGCAGGCCGGCGGCCCGCGCCTGCGCGACGCGCTGCATCCAGCCGAAATGGCCCATCCTTCCCGCCCTTGCCTGGTCCCGGCTGTGCTGCTCCGCCAGCCTCCGGACGACGGGATGCGGGGACAGGGGCTGAAGCCCGCGGCTCGCGCGATAGGCATTGATCTGCTGCATCGCGTTACCCGAGCCGGCGGAGCCGGCCGTCTCGCTGACGCAGCCCGAAACAAAAACTGCGACCGCAATCGCGGCAAGGCACCTCTTCATCTTCATGTCCCTCTCCCTTGTGGCGCCGCCCAAGGCCAGGCTGGCAACCACCACGGAGTCAGCGCGCAATTCCGATACGCCCGGAAAGGAAAATCGTTCCGCGTCGTCCCTTCTCCCTTTGTGGGAGAAGGTGGCCGAACGAAGCGAGCTCGGATGAGGGATGTTGGCCGGAGCGCAACGCCTCATTTCTTCCAGCACGCCATCCGTTCTCACCAACTTCTTAGAGGAGGCACCAAGCCGAATCTAGCAGACTTCAACAAGATAGTATCGCGCTGCTACAATCATTGATTGTAGTGGTGGCGGGGAACCGGTATTCAATCGGACGGATTGGGGAGGCAAAGCGTTGCCGGTTGAACAGCTGGAAGTGGACGGTCTTGAAGGCTTACTTCAGACCGTATTGCGCATCGCCAGGGACCTTCCGGAGGGAGGGTTCCTATGGTACCGGGGGCACGCTAGTTCTGGCTACTCTTTGCTCCCCGGTTTGCTTCGAGAAGGAAGGCCGTCCACGGACGTATTTGATCGAGAGAAGCGTCTACTAACGCGCTTCCGCCAACGAAGCCTACCGTACTGGCCCGCCGGCTATCCCCAAAATGACTGGGAGCACCTTTTTGCTATGCAGCATCACGGGGTGCCCACACGGCTCCTTGACTGGTCTGAAAACATGTTCATCGCGGCGCACTTTGCAATCGCCGACGACGCTCGCGAGGAGAATCTACCAGTTGTTTGGTGCATAGACCCAATATCTTGGAACAGATCGACCCCAGTTTTGTCGGAGTATGGGAACCAGATACACGTCCTAACGACATCTGACGATGAGAGTGAGCCATATCGACCGGAAACAACCAGACGCCGTCTCCGGTCTCCCGTTGCAATTTTTGGGACTCATAACTCAAGTCGCATCGTTGCCCAACGAGGCACTTTCATGGTCTGGGGGGATGATCCTCGCTGCCTTGAGGACTTTGCTTCAGAAGGCTCTTCCGCTCTCTGGCGCGTCGCCATAAAGGGCGATCGAAGTGAACTCCGTAAACAGCTCAACACGATCGGCTTCGTAGAGACGATGGTCTATCCAGAGCTGGTGTCACTCGCAACAGAGCTATCTCGGGTTGAAGGTTGGAGAACTTGATGACGCCTGATCAGAGCTTGGAAACCGAGATAAAGCGGGCACGGCAGGCGATAGCCTCCGATGGATACCCTATGAGCATTGGAGAGCTTACCAACTTATACCGCGAGAAAGAACTCGTAATACGCCCAGAATTTCAGCGTTTCTTCCGCTGGACCGAGATCCAAAAATCACGTCTAGTAGAGAGTCTACTCTTGGGCATTCCGCTTCCGTCCATCTTTGTCGCGCAAACGGAAAGTGGTGTGTGGGAAGTCGTTGACGGCCTCCAGAGGCTTTCCACCATTTTCGAGCTTCAGGGCGAGCTTCGTGATGGGAACGGTGCTCAGCAATCGATGCTAGAGCTTCGCGCAACCAAATACTTGCCCAGCTTAGAAGGTAGACGGTGGCACGATCTTAATCCCACGAAGAGCTTGTCGGAAGCGCAGCGGCTCGACATCAAGCGATCAAAAATCGACATCAAGATCATCAAGAGAGAGTCTTCTCCTCAAACTAAATTTGATCTTTTCCAGAGACTCAACAGCTATGGATCGCAGCTAAATGCTCAAGAGATGCGATCTGCTCTTTTGGTGGCGGCATCGCCAAGCTTTTTCGCTCATTTGGAGCGCCTCGCGTCTTTGGAAGAGTTTCGCTCTACAGTTCAACTGACAGAAAAACAAATCGAAGAACGATACGACCTTGAACTAGTAACCAGATTTTTTATTCTACACAACTGGCCACAGAACAAACTAACTTTGACTGCTTTAAGAGACCTTCCACAAATACTTGATGATCACTCGATTGCACTCGCAACACAGTATCCAGACGGATTCAATGTCTTGGAGAGAAGTTTTGTCAGAACATTTATAGAAATAGAAAGAAATGGTGGAGAGAATGTGTTTCGTCGATGGGACCAAGCCAAAGGAGAATTCCGTGGTCCGTTCTTGACATCTGCGTTTGAGATTATTGCTCTTGGAATTGGCTATCACCAAGCAAATAATCTCTCGTACAGGACCGACCTGACCAACGTCGCTCGTGAACTCTGGAACATGCCCCGAATGCAATCAGGCTATTCTACGGGCCGGTCTACTGAATCGCGACTGGTTGAGTTTATTCCTCTTGGCAGAACCTTGATCGGGGGGATCCTCCCGTGACAATTCGCTGTCTCCGTGCATCCCGGGCCGTTGATTGACGATCCACATTTCGGGTAGTCACTTAAGAGATCTGCGCCACGCTTCACCGGTTCCCGGCTCGCCTTTGAGCCATGCCGGTCGTCGGGCCTAGCCTCACCGTCATCCAGCCGTCCCTTGCAGGGGAACATAGACTTACACAAGGCACACCCCCCTCACCCATCCATCCGCACCAGCGCCAGCCTGAACGACGCCACGCGCAGCAGCGTGGCGCGCCAGTCGGCGATTGCGCCGATATTGTCGACGAACCAGCGCAGCGCGGAGTGCACCTGGGTGAAGGCGGCGGCGGCCATCATCAGGCCGCCGAAAGTGATGTCGCCGGCGAAATAGACCGGGGCGGCGATCACGATCGGCGCCACCACCGTCAGCCAGCCATAGCCCGCCGTGAACCACTGCAGGCGCACGGCCGCGGTCATGATGCGCCGGGTCGCGAGCAGGGCCGCCTCGAGGTTGTGCAGCAGCCGGCGTTTTTCCGCGGCCTCGCCGCCGGTTCGCGTGATCTCCTCGATGTTCTGGTTGGCGTGCACCAGCGCCACGCGCATCTCCGCCTCGCGGGCATAGTGGTCGGCGTTGAGCCGGACCAGCGGCCTGCCGATCAGCCATGAGAGCCACGAGGCGGCGCCGGCGTAGACCATCGCCGCCCACACCATGTAGCCGGGGATGGCGAAGCTGTAGCCGCCATAGTGGAAGACAAAGCCCTCCGAGAGCGCCCACAGCACGCCGACGAAGCTCAACAGCAGCACCGTCGACTGCACCAGCCCGATGCCGAGATCGGCCGTGAGGTCGGCGAGATGCCAGGCGTCCTCGTGCAGGCGCTGGTCCGGGTTGATGCTGATCTCGCCCAACTTCTTCAGGCGCAGCGCGCGGCGCGGGTGCAGCCATTCGTCGAACAGGTCGCGCACCAGCCCCTCGCGCAGCTTGATGTGCAGGAGGCGGTTCAGCCAGCCCTGCGCCACGTTGAGCACGAGCAGGCCGGCCGCGAGCTCCGCGAAGACGACGAGCTGGTGCAGGAAGCCCGGCAGGTTGCGCTTCTCGATGGCGTCGTAAAATGGCTGGTTCCAGCGGTTGAGCAGCACCTGCCCGAAGGCGGTGGCGACGATCAGGGCAAAGATGCCGAAGGAGATCAGGATCAGCACGTTGCGCACCGGCGAGCCGAGGAAGGCGTGCCACATCATCGCCGACTGGGCGCGAAGGCTGTCGTCGTCCGGCCGGCCGCCGGCCCCTCCCGGAGCCTTGGTCGCCGCTTGCCCGGTCCAGTTGCCCCCGGCTTCCGCGCCGACGGCCTCGCCTTTCGTCTCGTCCGCCATCAGCCAGGCTCCCTGCTGTCCGCGCGGCCACCCCTGCCGCCAAGCGAGGGCGACGATGGCAATATGGGACGGCGGCGGCGGGATGAAACCCCCGCTTTGCCCCCGAGCCGTGCGGATCGCCCCGACTGCAGCGTTGCCAGCGACCGTCCCGCTGAGCGCAAGCGCTTGAAAAGGGTACCCCCACCCCGAACCCCTCCCCACAACGGGGAGGGGGACGCCGCCGAGCCCGGACGGACCTCCGCGCCCAAACCCCTCGGCCCAAAGCGGGAGTGGAAACCCTCCGCCGCTTCATTCGGCGCGAAACGTGATGATGTTGGCCGGGCGCGGCGGCAGGCACGTCCCCCTCCCCCTTGTGGGGAGGGGTAAGGGGTGGGGGTCCGTCGGGGAAACCTTCCAGGCGATTTCCCGCCTCCCCCTTTGTCACCCTGTGTCAGCAGTCTTCAAAGGACATTATTCCTATCAGCTCCCACCCATGCGACACTCCCGCCGCCGTTTGATCGAGCGAAGGAGGCGGCGGTGGACTGGAACGGGGCGATTGCGCGCCAGCGCGAGGCGCTAAAGGTTATCCTTGCCGGGCTCGTCGCCATGGCGGCCGACGCGGATACGCTGCCGCGCTGTCTGCATCGCGCCGTGCTCAGGCTGCTCAGGCCAGCCGAAGCGGCCGCGCGGCGGCTGGTCATCGCGCTGGCGCACACCTTGCCTGCGCCGCCAGCGCGCAAAGCGCGCCCCTGGCCTCCGGCCGGCCTCCCGACGCCGCCGGCTTCCCCGTCCAATGCCCCCGCCCGCACTCGAGAAAGACTGTCGCTGGCGCTGTTCGACCGATTACGCCGACCGCTTTTCAGACGTCAGCCCCGGCGTCCGGCCGCAGCCGGCGTGCCGCGCATCTCCGTGCCCGGCGGCGCGACAAAACCCTTTGCCGTGACACCGCGCCGCCCGCTGTCGCCGAACGACCCGATCGATGCCGCGCGCCTGCGTCTCAGGCTCCGGGCCGTGGCAGCGGCGCTTGACGACCTGCCGCGCGCCGCCCGGCGCTTTGCGCGCTGGCAGGCAAGGGGGCGGGCGCAGAAGGCCAGCCGGACGATCGACGTCACCGCCTGCGACGCCCCTGGCCGCTGCGCCCCGGCCGCCCGCCCGGCTGGCGCGGAAAAAGCCCCGTCCATGCTGTCCACGAGGTGCTGAACGACACGCACTGGCTGGCCCTGACGGCGCTGGAGCGCCGCGACACGTCATGACGGCGCGATGCTATCGAAGAAGGTTATTGGACGGGCGGCCGGCGGCGGTCGCCCGCGCCGGCGGCTGCGCCCCGGTCAGGCGGGAGGGCGCTCGGCCTCGACCCACGCCGCATACCCCGCCAGCAGCCCCTCGATCTCCGCCATCGCCGGGAATTCGCCAAAACTCCGCACCGCCCCGGTCTCGGCAAAGGGCAGCTTTGTGCTGGCAAATGTCTCCATGTAGGGCCGGAACCAGGCCGTTTCGTCGAACATGGTCGGCCGCACATTGACAAAACCCATGCCGACCGGCCGCGTGAACATCCACGTCATGCAGTGCCCGCAAAAATGGTGGTGGAGGGCATCGCCGTGCAGGCCGCCGATCACGGTCTCGCCGCTGGTCACCTCAAAACCGTCGGCCGGAACCATGGCGGTCAGCGAATAGGCCGAAGACGCCATCTTCTGGCAGCCGCGGCAATGGCAGGCGGCGGTGCAGATCGGGGGTTGCGTCAGGCGGATCTTGACCCGGCCGCAGCGGCACGACCCGTCGAGGGGAAGCGGAATGGTCTGCGGCATGGACAATCCTCGTCGGTGGCGCGGTTGCAGCAGCGCAAGCTATCTCGCCTCCCGCGAGAGAAAAAGCCCCTGCGCGGTCACACATCCACCAGCGCCACCCCCATCTCCTCGCGCCGTCGGCGACGAAAACCCTTCGGCGTCTCGGTCACGATCAGTTCCAGCGTCGGGCTGACGCGGGCTTCGAGCAGGTGCCCGCCCCGGCAGGAGCCGTCGGAGAGCCCGAGCACGACGTGGAGGTGGAGGCTGGGCGCGCCGTCGTCGCCGGCAGCGATGTCGCCCAGCGCCGACAGCACTTCCGCCTGCTGGTCGACCGGGATGCGGCGGTACTCCTTCCGCGCCGGCTCGAAGAAGCCGACCACAGCGCTGGAGAAGGCGCCGATCGCCGTCACCTGCGCGCCGTCGATGCCCTCCTGCGTCGCGAAGGCGCGGATCGCGCCGAACGCTTCCTCGCCGGGGTCCAGCACCACGACGAAGGTGCGCCCGTGGTCGCCTTCAGCCAACAGCTTCGATTTCATGTCAGTCTCCTTGCTTCAAGGAGACAGAACCCGCCCGGCGCAGGCGGGTTCCGGAGGATGATGGGACGGCAGGTCGCAGCGCCACGCGCGACGGTTCTGGGCGCGCTCCTAGTGCGTCGCCTTCGCCTTGTCCTTGCCCGCTTCCGCGGCCTGCGCCGCGGCCTGCGCGTTCGCCTCGCGGACCTCGATCAGCATGCGGGAGCAGGATATTTCGGTGATCGTATCCATCCGCCGGTTGGCCGCCATCCACGCAAGGTTGACGAGCGTACCGTCCGCCCTGGCCTCCTCGGCGCTCGCCGCTTCCAGGGCCGCCACGCGCACTGCGCCGCATTCGCGTTTCAAGAACTCCGACAGCGCGAAGGAGTATGTGAAGGACGTTTCGGCCGCTACTTCCGGAGGGATTGCGGCGACGCTGGCAGCGTCCGTGGCCGCCTCGCCGCCGCCGGCCCACGCGCCGCCATAAAAAGTCCAGCCGCCATAGCCGCCGGCTGCCAGCGCCAGCGGCGCGCCGGCGAGCAGGATGAGCTTCAGTTTGGATTTCTTTGTCCCGGGAGGCGTCTTGGAGGATGCGGCAGGCACGGTCTTGGCAGGCTTCTTGGTCATCGCTCGCAACAACGCCGCCGCTGGTTAAGCACCGGTAATCGCGCACTTCTTTTCCGGCCGGCCTTGCTCGAAAGGTAAACGCCATGCAAAGCGGACCGCTTCACTTTTCGCGATTGGAGACGTGCTTGATGGACGAGATCGATTTCCGCCCGCCCGAGATCGTCGCCAGGAACGCCGCCAAGGGACTGGCGCTGCGCGCAAAATTCAGGCGCGGCGGCACCGAGGTCGGCGTGGCGCGGGCGGAGGAGTTGGTGAGCCGCGCCGCGCTCTCGCCGCACACGATAAAGCGCATGGTCAGCTTCTTCGCCCGACACGAGGTCGACAAGCGCGCCAGAAATTTCGGCAACGAGGAGAACCCGTCGGCCGGCTATGTCGCCTGGCTGCTGTGGGGCGGCGACGAGGGTCGCGCCTGGGCGAAGGATCTGAAGGAGCGGATCGGGAATGCGCCGGACATCTGAGCGCTGGGGCGGATGTCAGGCGAGGCAGGTCAGTCCAGTCAAATCAAGACTGCGGCATCCGCCGCCGGCGGTCCTTGCCGAGCCCGGTCTCGTCCAGCAGCCCGGCGCGCTTGGCGTCGTAGTAGTAGCCGCGCTGGTAAAGCCTGTCGGCGAGCCCGATATTGCCCTTGGCGACCAGCCAGGCCCCGCGCAGATAGCGCACGGCGTATTTCAGGTTTGTCTCGGCGTCGAGCAGGCCCGTTGCGTCGCCGCGGTAGCCCATGCCCCTCGCGGTGTCGTGGCGGATCTGCATCAGGCCCCAGTACGGGCCGTTGCGGGCCTTGGGGTTGAACGTGCTCTCGCGCCTGGCAACGTTGCGCACCAGTTCCTCCGGCACGTCGTAGTGCTGCGCATACTGCGCCATCAGCTGGTCGAGTTCGGGGCTGCGCGCGCCCACGGTGTCGGGACCCATGCGACCCTCCGGCGCATGGACCGTGGGGCGCTGTGCGGCGGCGGGCGGGCTGTCGTCGAAAACGCTCGCGGCCAGCGGCGAATTCGGGGTCGGCCCGGAATAGGAGGCGGGCACGACGCCCGGCAGCGCCGCGTCCTGCGGCGTCGCGCTGGCGAGCTGGACGGTGGCCGGCAGTTCGGGCGTTTCAGGGGCGGCGGCGACCGCCGCTGCCGCGACGCCTGCCTCGGTGACGTCGCCCGCTGCAGAGACGTCGCCGGCGTCGGTTTCCACCGCCGCCACGGCAATCGCCGGCACCAGCACGGTCGCTTCCGCGATGCTGCCTGCCGGCATGTCGTCGCCGTCAGTGACGGCAGGCACGATGTTGATGGCTTCGGGAAGCATCGGATAGGCCGCGACCGACGTCATCGAAAGGCTGGCCGCGCTGTTCTCGGCCGTCGACGTGCAGGCCGACAGGGCGGCGCCTGCGAGCAGAACGCCCGCAAGAATGAATGGCTTGGAAGCCGCCAATGCTTCGCACTCTCCGTTGCGACAGGAGGAGTCTCATTAGCCCAGCATGCTGATTTGGGCAACCTTGCGTTAAGCAATGAATGGCTCCGGTCTAACTGCCCTGCGCAGAAGATGGGTTTCGGGTGTCGAAACGCGCCAGCAACCGCCTATCATTTGGCAGGATGATGACGTCCCGATGCATCGATGTTCTTGATCTGTACTCTTGCTGCGGTAAACTGCCGGCCCCAGGAGGAAAGCGATATGTCCCTCTCCTATCATCTCTTCGAAACGGCGATCGGCTGGATCGGCGTCGCATGGAGCGAGCGCGGGATCGCGCGCCTGCTGCTGCCCCAGCGCGACCGCGACGCGATGGAACGCAAGCTCGCCGCGACGGGCGCCCTGCCCTCACCGCCGCCGGCAGAGATCCTTGCGGTCATTGACAAGGTAAAGCGCTATGCCGCCGGCGAGGCGATGGAGTTCGGCGACGTCGCGGTGGACCTCGCCGGCGCGGACGATTTCCAGCTCGCGATCTACGAGGCGGCGCGCAAGCTCAGCTTCGGCGTGACCACCACCTATGGCGGGCTTGCCACGGCCGCCGGCCATGCTGGGCTGGCCCGCGAAGCCGGGGCCGCGCTCGGCCGCAATCCCGTGCCGATCATCGTACCCTGCCACCGCATCCTTGCCGCCGGCAACAAGATCGGTGGCTTCTCCGCGCCGGGCGGATCGACCACCAAGGAGAAGCTGCTGGCAATGGAGGGCGTCGCCGTCGGGCCGCCCCCGAAGGCACAGGCCTCGTTCGCATTCTGAGGCGGACCGAAGCGGCTGGTGCGCCGCTCAGTCATGCCTCAGGATGAACGGGAAGTCGTCGTCAACCTCGATGCGCTTGCATTCCCGCACGGGGCACGACCGCGTGTCCGATGCGGTGATGAAGACGCGCTCGGCGTACTCGCCAGCCGTGCAGAAGCCGCCGTGGCGCACATAGCGCCCGTAGAGCTGCAAGCCGGGTGTGAACTTCGACGGGTAGCGCATGATGGCGGCGCCGTCGGCGTTTATCGTCGCTTGGACTCGGGAGCAGTTCATCCGGCTGGAGTTGTAGCGCTCGATCGCCGACGCCTCCGAGGCAACGAGCATCAGGCACAATGCTGCAAGAACCGTCTTCATGGCAGTCGTTCCTGTTGTCTTTCCAGGTCCGTGCAGGAGGAACCGTAACTGCGATCCTCCATCATATTAGCGAACACTATACATGAACGAACACCATGCGTTCCGGGTTTCGGGCGGCTTTCAAGGTTTCGTGGCAGGCGGCTACCTGTCTTTCGGGATGTTCTCGATGCGCTTGCATTCCCAGACAGGACAGGACCTCGTATCGGACGCGGGGATGTAGGCGCGCTCGGTCGCCTCCCCCCGATCGCAGAAGTTGCCGTTGCGCACATATTTGCCATAGAGCGGCAGGCCTGCAACACGCGTCGAAGTATAGCGCATGATCGCCGCACCGTCCGCATTGATGGCTGCCTTCACACGGGCGCAGGTCATGCTTGTAGATGTATAGCGCTCTATTGCTTGGGCGCTGGATGAAATCAGGATCAGGCCTAGCGAAACGTAAATCGCCTTCATGACGATGGTTCCCGTCAGTTGAGCCGGCTTCATCACAAGGCGGGTCCGTCCGGCGCGCACGCTCCCGTTCCAGATGAACGATACACGGCTGCGGATGCTTCCCGGAACTGTTGCATCGTATGCGTGCGGATCGCTCGTGCACGCGCCGCCAGGCCTTGCCCGCAAACGGCCGGGTGACGATTCCGACCGGCCTGTTATGGTGTCGCCCGGCGCAAGCGAAGGGAGCAGACATGACGAAAGCGAAGGTAGGTTTCATCGGCCTCGGCCTGATGGGTCATGGCATGGCCCGGAACGTGATTGCCAAGGGCTTCCCGCTCACGGTCCTCGGCCACCGCAACCGGGCTCCCGTCGACAGCCTCGTGGAGCTCGGGGCCGACGAGGCGGCCTCGGCGCGGGATCTTGCGGAGCGCTGCGATGTCGTGGTCATTTGCGTGACAGGCAGTCCACAGGTCGAAGCGCTCGTCGGCGGAGCTGACGGGCTGGCGACCGCCGGCAAGCCGATCACCATCATAGACTGCTCGACCTCCGACCCGTCCTCCACGATCGCGCTGGCGTCGGAGCTGTCGCAAGGGGGCATCACCCTGCTCGACGCCCCGCTATCGCGCACGCCGAAGGACGCCGAGGCCGGTACGCTCGACGTGATGTGCGGCGGCAGCGATGAAGACTTCCAGCGGGTGAAGCCGATCCTGGAGACCTTCGCCGCCCGCATCGTGCACACCGGCCCGGTCGGCAGCGGCCACACGATGAAGCTGCTGAACAATTTCCTCGCGATGGGATACGCCGCGCTCTATTCCGAGGCGCTGACCCTCGGCAGCAAGGCGGGGTTGACCCCGAAGACCTTCGACGCGGTGATCCGCGATGGCCGCATGGACAGCCCGTTCTACCGCACGTTCTTCCAGTGGGTTCTGGATCGCGACCCCAACGCGCACCGCTTCACCTTGCGCAACGCCCTGAAGGACATGACCTATCTGTCCGCATTCGCCAACGCGTCGGGCGCTGCCAATCCGATGGGCGCGGCCGTGCGCAACTCCTTCGCCATGGCGGTAAACGCCGGCAAGGGCGAAGATTTCGTGCCGACGCTCTCCGACTTCGTCGCGGCTGCCAACGGCGTTTCGCTGACCGGCGAAAAGCACTGAGCCAGGATTTGGACGCCGCGCCCGTCCGTTGTTCGACGGGCGTGGCCGCGCCGAGAGCATCGGCCCGAAAATCGCAATCGATTTTCGGAAAGCATGGTGCGTCCCTCAGGAGATAGAAGGCACTCCGCGCGTCCAATCGGAAGCGCTGCGCTCTAAGCGCGAAACTGCACTATGTCGTCCGGTCGCCCCCACACGCCATCCATCGGCTTCGGCTGTTCGTCGATGACGGTTCCGACCAGCGCCGGAGGGCTGAGGAAATCGCCTGCCAGGTAGTCGGCTCCGGCGTCGACGGCCAACCGAAGCTGTTCGACGCTGGAAATTCCACGAATGAACACGCCCATGCCTTCGCGCTTGTAGGCTGCGGCAAGCGGTTTCAGCAATCTTGCGGCGGCAGACTCGTGCGCGATCTTCGCCAGCCAGGCGCCGTCGATCTCTGCAATGTCGGGCGTGAAGCGCGGCCGTTGCTTCGGATCCTCCAGCACGCCATCGAAAAGGTCGACCGAAAGCCGGAAACCGGCTGCACGCAACTCCTCCAGCAAGCGCACGCAATCATCGCCGAGGGCGGCAGGATTGCCGACGCGGCAGATCACACGGCTGGCTTCGAGAACGGGTTCGTCCATCGCCTCGGCCTGACGACCTGCCTCATCCAGCGCCTCGAACAGGCGGCGGTTCTGCGACACGTCGTGCTCAAGGACGAGGTCGCAGTCCGGCACCGACACATGGCGATAATTGTCGACATGCAGCAGTTGCGCGAGCCCGGCCAGGAACCCCGGATCAATCGGATCGCCCGAAGCCAGCAGCGCCTGCAGGTCGACGGCAATGCCCTCGCGTTGTGCAATCGTCGCTGCGTCGACCGCAACGATCCGCAAGTGGTCGCCGAACGGCGCATAAACCGGCTGGTACGCGCTTTTCAGTCGATGACCGTCGTAAATGCCGGTTTCTATGCCAACCTCGTCGGCGAGGACGGCATCAAGCAGGGAGGACAAACTCATAACTAGGGGACTCGTCTTACTACAGGTTACTACAAGTACTACAGGTTTCGTTTTCCAAATATGCGTTCTGCCTGCCTGTCCACACGGGCAGCATGCGATACAGGCACCTCCGGCTCGACGGCCCCGGGCTGCCCATATTGCAGGCTATGGGAGGCCCGCTCGCCGCGCACGGCGGCCAGCGCCGGACGCGCAAGCGCAAAGCCCTGCAGCATCGAAGCCCCCGCCCGGGCGGCGAGGTCGATCTGCCAGGCCTCCTCGATGCCTTCGAAAACGGTGCAGATGCCACGGCTCTCGAACGAGGCCACCATGGTCGACAGCAGCGAATAGCCCGGACTGGACTCCATCAGGCGCGAGATCCATCTCGCATCGAACTTAACAATATCCGGTTTCAGTTCGGTGACGCGCGCGATGTCGGAATCGTCGGCGCCGTAGTCGTCGACGGCGATTCGAAAGCCGCCGAGGCGCAGCGCCTCGATGAACTTCAGGAGCGCGTCAGCGGAGGCTAGCTTCTGTTCGGTCACCTCGCAAACGACCCGGGTCGGATCGATGCCCGCCTCATGGAGGACGAGGCGCATGTCGCGCAATGCGATGTCGGCAACGGAGCGATCCGTGAAGACGGCGGGGTTGAAGTTGACGAAGACCGAGGCGGTTTCCTCAAGGCACACCGCAGCGTTGAGCAGGTGGAGCGTGCGCGTCAGCGTCTCGACATGCAAACGGTCGAGATCCGGAATGCTTGCGAAAAACGCCATCGGCGGAATGGGTTCGTCGCCGCGATATGCGCGCAGCAATCCCTCATAGGCCGTTATCTCGAGCTTTTCACCACGGAAGCTGTAGATGGGCTGAAAGGCGCTGCAAAGCCGGTGGCCTGCCCACACTCCTTCCGCGAGGCCGTCGTCCTGACGAACGAGATGCGCAAGAGCGACGCTTCGCGTCATCAAAAAATCCTTCTGGCCGGGCCCCCCGGCAAAATGAAGCCACTGTCACATCCAGACATTTACTCTTCGTTAATTGGGGATCGTTTGCGCCATCCGGCGATGCTTTGCAGTGTGCGTCAAGACGCGGTGCTTGCGATTCTGCGAGCGATCGGACATTAAGACGCGCCGCCGCTGGGGCGGCCTAACCGGAGCTTCAAAAACGATGGCCTTTCTTGCCGACGTCCTTTCGCGCGTAAAGCCTTCCGCGACTATCGCGGTCACGCAGAAAGCACGCGAGCTGAAAGCGAAAGGCCGCGATGTGATCGGGCTGGGAGCTGGCGAGCCGGATTTCGACACGCCCGACAACATCAAGAATGCGGCGATCGAGGCTATCCGTCGCGGCGAGACGAAGTATCCGCCGGTGTCGGGCATCGCCCCGCTGCGCGAGGCGATCGCGCAGAAATTCAAGCGCGAGAACAACCTCGACTACAAGCCGGAGCAGACGATCGTCGCGACCGGCGGCAAGCAGATCCTGTTCAACGCCTTCATGGCCACCATGAACCCGGGCGACGAGGTCATCATCCCGCGTCCGTACTGGGTCAGCTATCCGGAGATGGTGGCGATCTGCGGCGGCACCCCGGTCTATGCGGAGACATCGATCGCCAACGGTTTCAAGCTGACCGCTGAGGCGCTCGAGAAGGCGATCACGCCGAAGACCAAGTGGCTGGTGATGAACTCGCCGTCGAACCCGTCGGGCGCTGCCTACACGCAAGCCGAGCTGCGCGCCATCGCAGACGTGCTGCTCAGGCATCCGCATGTCTGGACGCTGACCGACGACATGTACGAGCACCTGACCTATGGCGACTTCGTCTTCAAGACGCTGGCCGAAGTAGAGCCGGCACTCTATGACCGCACGCTGACCATGAACGGCGTTTCGAAGGCCTATGCGATGACCGGATGGCGCATCGGCTATGCCGCCGGCCCGCTGCCGCTGATCAAGGCGATGGACATGATCCAGGGCCAGCAGACCTCGGGCGCATGCACGATCGCGCAATGGGCTTCCGTCGAGGCGCTCAACGGTCCGCAGGACTTCATCACCAGGAACAAGGCGATCTTCCAGGCGCGCCGCGATCTCGTGGTGTCCATGCTGAACCAGGCCAAGGGCATCTCCTGCCCGACGCCGGAGGGGGCGTTCTACGTGTACCCGTCCTGCGCCGGCGTCATCGGTCGGGAGACCCAGGCAGGCAAGGTGATCGAGACCGACGAGGATTTCGTCAGCGAACTGCTGGAAGCGGAAGGCGTCGCCGTGGTGCACGGATCCGCCTTCGGCCTCGGCCCGAACTTCCGTATTTCCTACGCGACCTCCGAGGCTCTCCTGGAGGAGGCCTGCATCCGCATCCAGCGGTTCACGGCCTCGCTCACCTGAAGCGCTCGCAGATCATTCGCCCTTCAAGCCCGGCCATCGCGCCGGGCTTCTTTTTTGACCGCGCTCACCCGGCAATTCGGCCTTGCCCTCCTCCCCTGCCCATGTTTCCATGCTCCTCGGGAGCGGCCACCGGCTGCACCCGCGACGGCCGGAGGAGGCCGGCCGCCGCTCTATGCGAACGCCAGAGTGGAGGTCAGTCATGGGAAGTCGCGCCGGAGGAAGGCGTACGGGACCGAAATGCGTCGCCATTGTCGGTCCCTTCGCGAGCGGAAAAACCACCCTTCTTGAAGCCATTCTGGCGCGTGTCGGCGCCATCCCCCGTCAAAACGCAGTTTCTTCAGGCAGTTCGGTCGGCGACCATTCGGCCGAGGCGCGCGCCCACGCCATGAGCGTCGAGGCGACCGCGGCGACCGTCGATTTCATGGGCGAAAGCATGACGTTCGTCGACTGCCCGGGCTCGATCGAATTCGCCACCGAGGCGGACGCCATCCTGGTGGCGTCGGACATTGCCGTCGTCGTCGCCGAGGCCGATCCCAAGAAGGTGCCCGCGCTGCAGCTGATCATGCGCAAGCTGGACGACATCGGCATTCCCCGCATCCTTTTCCTGAACAAGATCGACAAGTCGGACGCCGGCGTGCGCGACACGCTGAAGATGCTGCAGCCGACCAGCGCAGCGCCCCTGCTGCTGCGCCAGATCCCCCTGCGGAAGGGCGAGGCGGTCGTTGGCTCGATCGACCTCGCGCTGGAGCGCGCCTATGTCTGGCGCGAGTTCGCCGAAAGCGAAGTGACGGAGATCCCGGACGACGAGAAGGCGCGCGAGGTGGAGGCCCGCTTCTCGATGCTGGAGACGCTGGCTGACCATGACGACCTCCTCATGGAACAGCTCCTCGAAGAAAAGGAGCCGCCGCGCGACGAGGTGTTCGATGACCTCTCGGCCGACCTTCGCGAGGGCCTGGTCGTGCCGGTGCTGATCGGGACGGCCGAGAAGGGCAACGGCGTGCTGCGGCTGCTCAAGACGATCCGCCACGATGCGCCGGACGTCGAGGCGACCCGCACGCGGCTGGGCGTCCCCAGCGGCGCCTCGACCGTCGTCCAGGTCATGAAGACGATCCACACGCCGCACGGCGGCAAGCTGTCCATCTCGCGCGTGCTTTCCGGCAGCGTGGCCGAGGCGGCGGAGCTGAACATCGCCGGCGGCGGCATGGTGAAGGTGTCCGGCATCTACAGGATGCTCGGCAAGGAGCAGCAGAAGGTCGCCTCCGCCAGCGCCGGCGACACGGTCGCGCTGGGGAAGCTGGACGATGCGAGGACCGGCGCCACGCTGACGTCGGCCAAGGGCGACGTCAAGCCGCTGTTCGAGCTCAAGACGCCGCAGCCGGTGTTCTCGGTCGCACTCCGTCCCAAGGAGCGCAAGGACGACGTCAAGCTCTCCTCCGCCATGCAGCGCATCGCGGACGAGGATCCGTCGCTGGCGGTGCACCACCAGGACAGCGGCGACACGGTGATCTCCGGCCATGGCGAGATGCACCTGAGGGTCACCGCCGAGCGTCTCGAGGGCAAATACCAGATCCCCATCGTCTCGCGGTCGCCCGGCGTTCCCTATCGCGAGACGATCCGCAAGGGCACGCAGCAGCGGGGCCGCCACAAGAAGCAGTCGGGCGGCCACGGCCAGTTCGGCGACGTGGTCATCGAAATCAAGCCGCTGCCGCGCGGCTCGGGCTTCCAGTTCACCGACACCATCACCGGCGGCGTCGTGCCGAAGCAGTACATTCCCTCGGTCGAGGCCGGGGTGCGCGACTTCCTGAAGACCGGACCGCTCGGATTTCCGGTCGTCGACATCGCGGTGAACCTGTCGGACGGCTCCTATCATACGGTCGACTCGTCCGACATGGCGTTCCAGATGGCCGCCAAGGTGGGCATGAAGGAGGGCATGGCCGCCTGTTCGCCGGTGCTGCTCGAGCCGATCATGAAGGTCCGCATCTTCACCCCGTCGGACGCCACGGCCAAGATCACCGGCATCGTGCCGCAGCGGCGCGGCCAGATCCTGGGCTATGACGCGCGTCCCGGCTGGCCGGGCTGGGATGTGGTCGAGGCGACCATGCCGCAGTCGGAGATCGGCAACCTCATCGTGGAGCTGCGCTCGGCGACGGCCGGCGTCGCCACCTTTGAGTCGAGCTTCGACCATATGGCGGAACTGACCGGGCGACTGGCCGACGAGGTGATGAACGCGAACACCAAGGCAGCCTAGGAGAGCGGCGCAGGGGGGCGCTCAGATTTTGCCCCCGGACCGACGCTCGACGTCAGAAGCGCGCGCTCTGCCGCAAGTTTGCCGGTCTGTGAGCAGGCGGGAAACTTGCGGGCTGCGATAACGTTTGTTCTGGTGCGGAGCGACATCGCGGCGAAGGCCGGCGGCTTTGGCGCTTCGCACCGGGCAAGCCGGCGAAGCGCCGACATTGGGAGAGTGAACATGGTTGCGATCCATCGCCGACCGTCATGGGCGATACTCGAGTCGCGGGCGACACCCGAGGCAGTCTTCCTCGACCGTCGCCGGATACTACAAGGCTTCGGCATGGGCCTGGCGGGACTGAGCGGATTGCTCCCCGCCCCTGCCCTGGCGCAGGACGCCGATCCCACGGCAGACCTCTATCCCGCGAAGCGCAACGAGGCCTACACGATCGACCGGGCGCTGACGCCCGAAACGATCAGCGGCAACTACAACAACTTTTATGAGTACGGCACCTTCAAGGAGATCGCGGAAGCGGCGCAGCAGCTGAAGACGAGACCTTGGGAGATCGCCATCGATGGACAGGTGGAGGCGCCGTTCACCATCGCCTTCGACGACCTCGTCCGCAAGATACCCCTGGAGACACGGCTCTATCGCCACCGCTGCGTGGAGGCTTGGTCCATGACCGTGCCGTGGGTAGGCTTTCCGCTGAAGTCGCTGGTGGCGCTGGCGAAGCCCCTCGGGTCCGCAAAATACGTCCGCTTCGAGACCTTCCTCGATCCGGAGATGGCGCCGGGCCAGGACAATTTCCTCTATCCTTGGCCCTATGTGGAGGGCGTCACCATCCAGGAGGCCGGCCACGACCTCGCCTTCATGGTGACCGGCGCCTACGACAAGCCCCTGGGTAAGCAGTTCGGCGCGCCGATCAGGCTGCACCTGCCATGGAAGTATGGCTTCAAGTCGATCAAGTCGATCAGGAAGATTTCCTTCGTCGAGGAGCGTCCGGTGGGCCTGTGGGAAGCCCTGCAGTCCAGCGAGTACGGCTTCTGGGCCAACGTGAACCCCGACGTGTCGCATCCGCGCTGGAGCCAGGCGCACGAGCGCGTGATCGACACCGGCGAGATGATCCCCACGCACATCTTCAACGGCTACGGCGCGGAAGTGGCCGGCCTTTATGCCGGGCTGGAGAGCGAACCGCTCTACATGTGAGGATGTCGCCCGCCGAGAGGGAGCAGAAGCGTTCGCCGGGCCGCCCGAGGGCCGCTGAAACGACTCTCCCGGCGACGGCCGCAGGAATCCAGGCGAAAAAAAAGCCGGATCAAATGATCCGGCTAGTTATGGAAGTGCCTGTAAAGGCGAAACCTCCAGAGGGGAACACTCACCGGGCGCCAATGGGAGGAGGAACGCGCCCAGGAGATGATTGTTATATGGGCGACCCTTGCCCAAGAAACAAGCAGCTTGTTTGCATTCCACCCATGCAAAAAGTACTGCGCTTGCTGCGATGCAGCGAAAATAGCCAAGGCTCTGATTAATATGCCCAATTCCGCGCCTTCGCGAGAACGAAGTCACGGAAGGCATGCAGCTTGGCCTGATTCTTCATCGCATCCGGGTATGCAAAATAGGTGTCGAACGAGGGCACCTCGGTTTCCGGCAGCAGTTGCACCAGCCCCGAATCTTTCTCGACGATATAATCCGGCAGCATGGCGACGCCCGCTCCGCGCTGAACAGCGCGCTTGATCGACAGGATGTCGTTGATCTGCAGCGTGGCGATTCGCTTTCCGCCTTCGAAGTCGCCGACCGATTCAAGCCAGTTGAGCTCGGAAAGATGCGCCGGCACCGGTTCGCCGAATGTCACGATCCGATGATGCTTCAACTCGCCGATGGCGTCGGGCTTGCCGTATTTTGCGATGTAGGAAGGCGCGGCGTAAAGATGGAAGTGCACGGTGAAAAGGCGGCGCTGGATCAGATCCGGCTGCTGCGGCTGCCTCAGCCGGATCGCGCAATCGGCCTGCCGCATGACCAGATCCAGTTCCTCGTTGGCGAGGATCAGCTGCAACTGGATGTCGGGATAAAGCTCCAGAAACTCCGGGATCCGCTCGGTCAGCCAGCCTGCGCCCAGTCCCACGGTCGTCGTGACCTTGAGCACGCCGGACGGACGGTCCTTGGTCTCGGAGAGCAAGGACTTGACGTTCTCGAGCTTCATCAGCACGTCGTGGGCGGTCCGGAATAGTATCTCCCCCTGTTCCGTCAGGACCAGGCCGCGGGCGTGCCGGTGGAAGAGCGGCACGCCGACGTCCTGCTCCAGGGCGCTGACCTGCCGTGAGATGGCCGACTGCGACAATCTCAGCTTTTCGGCCGCATGGGTGAAGGAGCCAGCCTCCGCCGCCGCGTGAAACACGCGCAACTTATCCCAGTCCAGTGCCATCAGTTCCCCTCGTCTTTTTCGGTTTGGCGCCGGTCTTATTCCGCAGCTTCGCGGTGCATCTCCATTTCCGCCAGGTACTTCTCCGCTTCGAGCGCCGCCATGCACCCGAGGCCTGCCGCCGTGACGGCCTGCCTGTAAACGTCGTCGGTCACATCGCCCGCCGCGAAGACGCCCGGAACGTCGGTTCTGGTCGAATCGGGGGCGGTCCACAGATACCCGTTGGGCTTCTGCTTGAGCTTGCCGACGAAGAGATCGACCGCCGGCGCATGGCCGATGGCCACGAAAAGACCGTCCGTCTTGAACTCGGTGACCTCGCCCGTCTTGATGTTCCGGAGCTTCAACCCGCTGACCGAAGGCGGCATCGGGTGCTTGGCCGGCTCGCCGACGATCTCGTCGACCACCGTATCCCACATCACCTTGATGTTCTCCTTCTTGGCCAGTCGCTCCTGCAGGATCCGCTCGGCCCGGAATTCGTCGCGACGATGGATGACCGTCACGCTCCTGGCGAGATTGGAGAGATAGAGGGCCTCTTCAACCGCCGTGTTTCCGCCGCCGACGACCACGACATCCTTGCCGCGATAGAAGAAGCCGTCACAGGTTGCGCAGGCCGAAACGCCGAAGCCCATGAAAGTCTGCTCGCTGGGAATGCCCAGCCATTTCGCCTGGGCGCCAGTCGCCACGATCAGCGCATCTGCCGAAAACTCCTGACCCGAATCGCACTTGATCCGAAATGGCCTGACGTTGAGGTTGACCTCGGTGACGAGATCGTTGACCACTTCGGTGCCGACATGTTCCGCCTGCTTGAGCATCTGCTCCATGAGCCAGGGCCCCTGGATCGGATCGGCGAATCCCGGATAGTTCTCGACATCGGTGGTGATCGTCAGCTGTCCGCCCTGCTGGAGGCCGGCGATCAGCACGGGCTTCAGCATGGCGCGCGCCGCATAGATCGCCGCCGTGTAGCCTGCGGGGCCTGAGCCTATAACGACGACGGGAACGTGTCTGGCGATCATTGCGAAACTTTCTGAGGGTGCGGCGAACGCGGCGTTCGTAAATCCCGTACAATCTATGTGCTGCCCCCCACCCCTGCAAGGCGGCGAGTTGTGTCCTCCCCAACCACGGCTTGCCGATGCGGACAGGTCGAACGTGACTGGTTGAGGTCGAATGACGCATGCACTAGAGAATGTGCGAAACGCACTTCTCCCGTGTTTCAAGGGTCTTCATGCCATTCACCGCCGATCTCGATGACATCGACTGGAAAATACTGCGCGAACTTCAGAAGGAGGGGCGCGTGTCGAACGTCGAATTATCGCGCCGCGTCGGGATATCAGCCCCGCCGTGCCTTCGCCGGGTCAAGTGGCTCGAGGAGACGGGCATCATCCGTGGCTACCGGGCGCTCCTCAATGCGCCGGCGCTCGGCCTGGACGTGGTGGCGTTCTGCCTGGTCGGCCTGCACCATCAGTCAGAGGCGGAACTGAAGGCATTTGCGGACCTGGCGCGCACTTGGACGATCGTCCGCCAGGCGTGGATGGTATCGGGCGAATCCGACTTCATGCTGCATTGCGTTGCAAGGGACTTGACCGCCTTCCAGACCTTCGTCATCGAGGAGCTCACCTCGGCGCCGAACGTCGACACGGTTCGGACCGCCCTGACGATCCGGCCGGTCAAGGACGAAGGCCTCGTGCCGATCTGACCGCCGGCACGCCCCTGCCCAAATTCGGCTGCAAGCCGGTGGCATGCGGCGAAAAGCGATCGGGGACGCGGCCTGGGGGCTCAACTCATTCGAAAGTCTTGACGGGGCCAATGCAGGTTCGGAAGTCCACGACGGAGATCTCCGCCTTCGTCATCTGCAAGGACGAGAGCGCGACGATTCGACGTTGCCTCGAAAGTCTCAACTTCTGTCGCGAGATCGTCGTGGTCGATTCCGGCTCCACCGACGGCACGCTCGAGATCATCCGTTCCATGATCGCGGAAGGTCAGCCGATCCGGCTGATCGAGCAGGAATGGATGGGTTACGCCAGACAGAAGCAGTTCGCCATGGACGAGACCGAAGGCCCTTGGTGCCTCTCCCTCGATGCCGACGAGTATGTCGACGACGATCTGCTACAGGAGATCCTCGCTTTGCCGCTCGGCGACACGTCCACGTGTGGCTACTGGATGCGGCGTCGCGACCGTCTGCCGGGCTATGGCTACCCGCCGGCGATCGTCCATGCCCGCTTTTTCCTGCGGCTGGTGCGCAAGGGCAAGGCGCGTTTCGACCTGAGCCACTCCGTCCACGAATCGCTGTCGAGCGACGGGCCCACCCAGCGCCTGAAGCGTGGCGTGCTGATGCACGAGCGGAACATGTCGGTGGCGGCGGAGTCCGCCGTGCTGAACAAGTACTCGACGCTGAAGGCCCGCGACAAGCACGCGCGGGGCGTGCGCACCGGGTCGTTCCGCATGATATTCCTGGCGGTATGGGAGTTCGGAAAATCCTATGTCGGCCAGCGCTACTTCGTCTGCGGGAGGGCAGGAATCATCCATTCGATGCTTCGCGCCGAATATGCGCTGCTGACGGAAGCGAAGCTCCATCGGCTGTCGCTCGGCAAGGACGCTCCCCCGGAATAAGCGGCAGGCGCCGTCCTTTAGGCTGCGCGCGCCTTCAGCCTCTCGCCCAAACCTGATCGTAGACCTCTGAGACGCCGCGCGCCTCGCGTTCGAGGGGAAACGTCTCGCGCACCACTTCCAGGCCGTTGCGGCCATGCGCCTGCGCGAGATCGGGGTTGGCGACATATGCCTCGATCGCGTTCGTGAGCGCCGCTCCATCGCCGGCCGGCGCCACCGCACCGGTGTGCCCGGGCTGGACCAGTTCCGCGAAGGCGCCCGCATCGCTGGCCACCACCGCCGTGCCCGAAGCCATGGCTTCGAGCGGCGTCAGGCCGAAGCCCTCGTTCCGCGAGGGAGCGACATAGAGCGTCACGCGCCGATACCACACGGCAACGTCCGGCACTTCGCCCAGGAAGCGGATCCGGTCGGTGAGGCCCGCCGCATCGATGCGCTGCTGCAGTTCGCGCTGAAACGCCTGGTTCTCGACGGTGACGCGTCCCGTGATCACCGCGGTCCAGTCGGGATAGCGAGGCAGCAGCGCCAGCATGGCGTCGACAAAGAGATCCGTGCCCTTCTGATGCCTGATGCGGCCGAAGCACCCGATCGCGAATTTTCCGGGAAGGCCCGCGGCAGCGAACGTATCGTCCCTGGCCGTGGCGGGGTGGAACTTCACAAGATCGACGCCGTGCATGACGACGGTGTGCGGAACCTCGAGAAAGCTGCCGGAGCGTGCGCTGGTTGCGATCACCGCGTCCATGCGGCGGATCAGCCATTTGGTGAAAGGCCTGTGATGGCGCTGGGCCGCGGAGGTGAAGACCAAGCGGAGCGGCGCGCGCAGAACGCGCCGCAGAACCAGGCCGGCGATCATTTCCACGTTGCGGCGCGCGTGCCAGATCCGCGGCCGCCTGGAGTGGGGCCGCCTGAACAGGGACGGCAGCTGCCACCAGCGCATATGGGGAAGACCGCCAGGCAGGCCGGGGCCAAGCGTCGCGACGCCGAGCGACCTTGCCTGGACGGGCACAAGCTGGATGATCGTGCTGGTGACGCCGGAAAGCCGGCGCTTCAGGTTCGGGGCGACCACCTCGATGTCGTCCATGTCGACGCGGTCGCCGGCGGCTGACTCGATGCGACCGCCGCCAGACTCCGCGGCCATGACCGGGCTCTTCACACGAACTGGACTTTGACGATCTCGTAGCCGCGGGCGCCGCCCGGCGCGTTGACCTCGATCGACTCGCCGACCTCCTTGCCGATCAGGGCGCGGGCGATCGGAGACGAGATGGAGATGCGACCGGCCTTCACGTCGGCTTCCTGGTCGCCCACGATCTGGTAGGTCTTGGTCTCCTCGGTGTCCTCATCAACCAGCTCGACCGTCGCGCCGAACTTGATGCGGTCGCCGCTGAGCTTGCCGACGTCGATGACCTCGGCGCGGGCAATGAAATCCTCGAGTTCGTTGACGCGGCCCTCGTTGAGGCTCTGCTGTTCCTTGGCGGCGTGATATTCCGCGTTTTCGGAAAGGTCGCCATGCGAGCGTGCCTCGGCGATGGCCTCGATGATGCGAGGACGCTCCTCCTGTTGGCGCCAGCGCAGTTCTTCCTTCAGCGTCTCGAATCCCCGAGCGGTCATCGGGACCTTGTTCATGTCATTCTCGCCTTTCCAAATCCACGGCTGCCGGACGTCCGGCAGCGTCGAGATACAAAAAGAAAACGGTCCGACAGCCTCGACTGGCGGAACCGCTTTGATGTTCTACGCCATTATATAGCGATCCAGCCCGGATATTCACGCTCAAAATTCGAGACGTGCAAGTGCCGTCGGTTGCACAGCTGGGCATAACTCGCAATCTTGTGAAGACGCGGCGGCCGGCGAACGGGTTGCACACCTGTGCCGGGCGCTTATGTCGCCCCTATGAGACATTCCGCTTCCCCCCTCCTCGCCGTCGTGTTTGCTCTCGGGACGGCCTGGCGCCCTGCCGCAGCGGCCGACCACCTGGTCTTCGAGGTCGACAGCATGTCCATCCAGGCTGACGTCGTCGCCGATGGCCTCGATCACCCCTGGGGTCTCGATTTCCTCCCCGGCGGCGATGCGGTGGTGACCGAGCGCACGGGACAGTTGCGCATCCTGTCGAAGGGCAAGCTCTCGGAGCCGCTTCGCGGCGTGCCCGAGGTCAGGGCGCAGGGCCAGGGCGGCCTGCTCGACGTGAAAGCCTCGCCGGATTTTGCGACCTCCGGGCTGATCTTCCTCTCCTTCTCCGAGCCGGGGGATGGCGGCGCAGGCACGGCTGTCGCCCGGGCAAAACTGGTCCGCGATGGCGGCGCGGCCCGGCTGGAGGATGTCAGGACCGTGTTCTCGATGGAGAAGAAGACCGGGAAAGGCCAGCATTTCGGCTCCCGTCTGGTCTTCCATCCCGACGGCACGCTCTTCATCACGACCGGCGACCGCGGCGACGGCAGGCGCGCCCAGGACATGCAGGACAGCGCCGGCGCCGTGCTGCGCATCAAGCCGGACGGCGGCATACCCGCGGACAACCCGTACGCCGATGGGGCCGTGGGACTGCCGCAGCTCTGGTCGAAGGGACATCGCAACGTGCAGGGCGCGGCCTTCGACCCGACCACGAATGGGCTGATCACCGTGGAGCACGGCGCTAAGGGCGGCGACGAGGTGAACCGGCCCGAGGCGGGGAAGAACTACGGCTGGCCGGCCATCTCCTATGGCGTCAACTATTCCGGCACGAAGATCGGCAAGGGCACGGAGGCGCCCGGCATGCAGCAGCCGCTGTTCTACTGGGACCCCTCGATCGCGCCTTCCGGCCTGGCGGTCTACGAGGGCGACATGTTCCCGGAATGGCGCGGCGATCTCCTGGTGGGATCGCTGAAGTTCGAACTCGTCTCGCGCCTCGACCGCGACGCAAGCGGCAAGATCACCGGCGAGGAACGCATGCTGGAGGGCGCATTCGGCAGGATCCGCGATGTGAACGTTGCTCCCGACGGATCGATCTGGCTGCTGACCGACGAGGCGAACGGCAAGATCGTCCGCCTCTCGCGCGCCGACTAGGGATTCCGGCCGTCAGCCCTTCTTCTGCTTCTCGAACGCCTGGATGTCGCCTGAGAGATCCACATACTCCTCGCATGTGGTGCCGCAGCGCTTCTTGATCTCGGCCAGCTGTTCCTTGGCGGCAGCGAGATCGCCGCGCTGCAGATGCGCCTCGCCCAGATACTCGCGCGCCAGCGTATAGTCCGGATCGATGCGCAACGCCTCCTCGTAGTAGCCGAAGCCGACCAGGAGCCGGCCCTGCTTGCGATGCGAGAAGCCGAGGAAGTTCAGGATGCGCGGGTCGGACTTGTTTGCAGCCAGCGACAGGACCGCGATGGCCTCGTCATAGCGTTCGGCTCGAGCCAGCGCCTGTCCCGCTTCGTAGATGCTCTCGTCGTCCACCGCACCCTGCTTGGGCGGAACGCACCTTTTCTGGACCTTGTCCCAGATCATGCCCTTTTTGCACTTGGTGACCGTGTCGTTGCTGCCTCCGCCCCCTGCGGAATAGGCCGGCACCGCAAGGGTGAGGCCCGCAACGAGCGCAGCCGCAACGACTGCCGAAAACCGCGTCTTCATCGACGTTCTCCTCCAACTGATAGGCCAGAGCGACAGGTCTTGCTGCTGTCAAACAGGATCGTCGCAACCCACAACGCCCATTTCCATCATCTTATTCCCGACGGCCGTCTATTCATTCGGCTCCGGCCGCACCTGATCGCCTGGCTCGGGGTCGCCCGGCGCATCCTTGTGCCGGTTGTCGCGTCCACGCTGCTGCTCCTCCCAGAAATCGCGAAGGTTGCGGCGACTTGCCCCGCACGAATTCGATCGTGACGCGACGGTTGCGTCGGCGGCCTTCTTCGTTGACCGCCGGTATGTGCTTCGCCGAGCCGACGCCGTCGAAGCTGAAGGTGATCCTGGCGAAGATCGGGATGAAGGTGGGCTGCGTGATCGACGCGAAGATGTCCATGCCGAGCCGGGCGATCTCGTTTCTCAGAAACGTCATGATGGAGAGCGCCCGGGTTTCGCTGATGCCCTGCTCAAAAGCCTTGCCGCGCTGAAAGTCCCGGTCGGCATGGCCGACGCAATTGATCTCGATCACCGGAAACGGGGAAATCTTGTGCGTTTCGATGACCCACTCGATCATCATCCGCAGGTCGATCTGCTCGATCGACGGCAGGTCGGCCACCCTCGTGGTGAGGGGAGGAAAGCCGCCCACGAAGCGGCGCTGGGGCGCAGGCGGTGGCCCCGCGACGCTCTGCGCCGTCATCTGAGCGAAGATATCGTCCGGGCTCGACATACATCCCCTCCCGAGGATGATGAAGCAGGTTGCGCCGCGCAGCTTCCTCCAAAGCGCAAATCATGTCCAGCGGGCCAGAGCCCCCTGCCAGCTCTGATTGTACCCCTCAGGCCCGGAAGATCAGGGCGGCGCCGCCTGCGATCAGGGCGAAGCCGGCCACATGGTTCCAGGTGAATGTCTCTTTCAGGTAGAGAACCGAAAAGACCGCGAACACGGTGAGGGTCACCACCTCCTGGATGGTCTTCAGCTCTGCCGCGGAGTAGGCGGCTGAACCGATCCTGTTGGCGGGGACCGCCAGCCAGTACTCGAAGAAGGCGATGCCCCAGCTCACCAGCACCACCGCGTAGAGCGGCGCGGACTTGAACTTGAGGTGGCCGTACCATGCGAACGTCATGAAAACGTTCGACGCGATAAGCAGCAGGATCGGCAGCACCTTGGGCGACAGAAGGGTCGTCATGCGGGGAGAATCACGGCCGGAGGGGACTGCTGCATCGCTGCCGCGCCGCGCCGGAACTGTCAATGACGGCGCCGCCGACAGCCGCGTTTTGCCGTCCTCAACAAACGATGACATGACGAAACGGCCAAATCGTCTATCATGTCCCCCGCACGCAGGAGGCGACATGGTGCTTCAGCGCCCGGAAAAGGAGTGGGAACTCACCATCGGCCCGGACACAGTCCGGCTCTTTGTGCTCAAGGCGAAGGCCATCAGCGCAGCCATGAATTCCGACTATGACGACGGCAGCGAGCACGAGATCGAGATCGACGACCGCTCGCGCGACAGCCACCTTCACGACGGATTGGCGGAGGAGGAGGAGCAGGATCTCACCGAAAGGGAACTGCGGGAGCTGATCAACGATCTCAACGTCGACGAGGCTGCGGAACTCGTCGCCCTGGTGTGGATCGGCCGCGGGGATTTCGAGGCAACCGAGTGGCCCGAAGCGCTTGCCGAAGCGCGCCAGCGCAGCAACAGGAAGACAGCCCAATATCTGCTCGGCATGCCCATGCTGGGCGACTGGTTGGAAGAAGGCCTCGAGGCGATCGGCGCCTGACGTAACGTTTCGTGATCGGTGGCGAGCTTGCCGCAGCGTGCTTCCGGCTCCAATTGGTCTGCATGGAGACACCCCATGGCTGGCTTTTGATCCTCATTGGAACTCTCGCCCTCGCGCCATTCCCGGCGGGCGCATCATCTCATCAATCCAACCTTCCCAACCCGCCTTCGTCGCCGCCCATCCCAAGCTCGAGACCGCCGCACACGCCACCAGACGCGCCTGCAGGTGGGCAAGACGGCCAGACCGAGCCGCGACTGACGCCTGTCCAGGACATCCCGCTCCCAGAACCCCGTCCGCCTGCCGCCCGGGACGTCAAGCCGCCCGCCGGCGCCCCCGTCGACGCAGAGACCTCCCGGCCGCCGGCCCGCAGTGTCGGCCGTCCCAATGCGACGAACTTCACGCGGAAGGTAAGCGAAGGCCTGCGACGGACCGATGAGGCATGCCGCGAGCGGCTGAAACGGATGAGCGTCGCCTTCGAGCTCCAATCGTCAGTCTATGACGCGCAAGGGTGCAGCATGCCCTTTCCGCTTCTGGTTTCGACCTTGGGCCCCGGCATCGCGCTCGAACCGGCCGGCGTGATGAACTGCCCCATGGCCGAGGCCGCGGCCAAGTTCGCGCAAAGCGTCGTCGCACCGGCCGCCAAATCAGCCTACGGCGCGGAACTGAAATCGATCGCCAACGCCTCGGCCTATGTCTGCCGTCCGCGCAACGGAAGCTCGAAACTCTCGGAGCACGCTTTCGGCAACGCAGTGGACATGGCCCGCTTCGTGCTCGCGGACGGAACGGGCATCGACGTTGCAGCCACCACCGGTCCCAAGGCCGGACCGTTCCTGGCCGAATTACGCAAGGCCGCCTGCGGGCCTTTCAAGACGGTGCTCGGCCCCGGCAGCGACGCCGATCACGCCAACCACTTTCATTTCGATCTCGCGACACGCCGAAACGGCTCCGCCTTCTGTCAGTGAACGCCACAGTTTCGCCGCAGGGGTGACCGGCGCGCGAGAGCCTTCCTTTACGGTTTTGCTTCAGCCTTCGGGGAACGGGCATGGAGAGGGACGATGGCAGGCAACTTCCGCGGTGCGCGGCGCCAGGCGCGGCAAGGCACGGCGCGCATCCGCCTTCCCCTTGCCGCGCTCGCTCTCCTGGCGATTTCCGCATGCACATCGGGCGACGTCATGGAACTGCGCCCGCAGGTCGACGTGGAAAGCCAGACGTCCGCAACGTTCCAGTCCCAGACCGTACAATCGTCACTGATCGCACCGCCGCGGCAGATCGCGTCGTCGCAGCCGATCGAACCGCCGCAATTGATTGAACCGCTGCAAGCGGGCGAGCCGCCGCAACTGAGCGAACCAGTGATGGCCGGCTATCCCCGCATGGATGCGCCGGCCGACATCATCGCGCCGATGTCGGCCGACGACCTCAACTGCCGCAAGCAGTTGAAGAAGCTCGGCGTCGTCTTTCGCGAACTCGATCCGATCAACGACGGCGGTGCATGTCACGTCGAGCATCCCGTGAAGGTGTCGCGGATCGGAAGCGTTCACATCAGGCCGGCCGCAACGCTGAACTGCGAGATGGCGGAGGCTTTTGCCGCCTGGACCCGGAATGAACTCGTTCCGGCCTCTCGATGGCGCTTCTTCTCCGGGGTCAAGGCGATCCATCAGGGATCCAGCTATTCCTGCCGAAACATTGCCGGCACACGCGGAACGCCTTCGGAGCATTCCGCCGGCAATGCGATCGACATCATGAAGATCGAGCTGAACAGCGGCAAGAAGATCGACGTGCGCAAGCCCGGCCTGTTCGCTTTCCGCAAGCGTGGGCTGCTGAATACAGTGCGGGCGGACGGCTGCGAATATTTTACGACGGTGCTGGGGCCGGGCTATAATGCGGACCATGCCGACCACTTCCATTTCGACATCAAGTCGCGCCGCAACGGCTATCGCGCCTGCCGCTGACGCCGGTGGACGGCATGGCTGACACGCCTGCCGCCCCGCAGCAACGACGACGGCGATCGGCCCGCGCCGCGAAACTGGCGATGTGGGCCGCGGCCGCCTATCTTCTCGTTGCTTACTTCACCTTGCCTGCTTTCTGGCTGCTGCACGATCGCGATCGCGCGCCTGCAGACTTTCTCACCACGACCACTGACGGCATTCCGGGCGATCCGATCAATATTTCGCTGATCGGCTCCGAGGAGGACGTCATACGCGCCTTCGCCGCCGCCAGGTGGAACGCCGCCGATCCGATTACGCTCAGTTCCAGCGTGGAAATCGGCCTCGACGTCGTGCTCGACCGGCGCTATCTCGACGCGCCGGTCAGCACGCTCCTGTTCGACGGCCGCCGACAGGACCTCGCCTTCGAGAAGCCGTCGGGGACGAGCCCGGACAAGCGCCATCACGTCCGCCTGTGGTTGGACGCCAACGCCGGCGCGAACGAACGACCGACCTGGTTCGGCGCGGCGAGCTACGACCGGGGCGTCGGCGTCAGCCACTTCACGGGTCAAATAACGCACCACATCGACCCAGACCTGGATGCAGAGCGAGACTTCGTCATCTCCGATCTGGCGAAGGCCGGGCATGTCGTCTCGACTGAAACGATCGACGGAATCGGGCCGGTCGAGAACGGCGTCAATGGCGGCGGGGACCGCTACTTCACGGACGGCATGATTTTGCGCACGGTGCTGACGCCATCATCGTGAGCGCGCGCAAGGTCACTTGCCGATTTTTGGCTTTGCCTATTTTAGCTTTCACACACTTCGTGTAGTTGAAACGCATCATGGTATACGTCGAAATCGGCATTGTGGTCGTCCTCATATTCGTGAACGGCCTGCTGGCAATGTCGGAACTGGCTGTCGTCTCCTCCCGACCGGCGCGCCTCAAGGCGATGGTTGAACGGAAGGTCAAGGGTGCCTCCAAGGCATTGGAACTGGCTGCAAATCCCGGCCGGTTTCTCTCCACCGTGCAGATCGGCATCACGCTCGTCGGCGTCCTGTCCGGCGCCTTCTCCGGAGCCACGCTCGGCGACCGCCTGAGCCGGGTCCTCATCGAGAGCGGCATATCGCCTGGCGTCTCCAGCACCCTTGGCGTCGGCCTCGTGGTGGCGCTGATCACCTATGCGTCCCTGATCGTGGGCGAACTGGTTCCAAAGCAGCTCGCGCTTCGCAACGCCGAAGGCATCGCGGTGAAGGTCGCTCCCGCGATGGCGATTCTCGCCAAGGTGGCGGCGCCGCTCGTCTACCTGCTCGATTTCTCCGGCCGCGCCGTGCTCTGGCTTCTCGGCCAGAAGGGCGAGTCCGAGGAGAAGGTCACCGACGAGGAGATCAAGATGCTGGTCGCCGAGGCCGAGCATCACGGCACCATCGAATCCGACGAGCGCCGCATGATCGCCGGCGTGATGCGGCTGGGCGACCGCGCCGTGCGCGCCGTCATGACGCCGCGCACCGAGGTCGACTGGCTCAACCTCAACGCCGATGAGGCCGCGATCCGCAAGACGCTCATCGAGACGGCGCACTCGCGCCTGCCCGCCGGTGAAGGCACGGTCGACGCCATGGTCGGCGTCGTCGCCTCGCGCGACGTGCTGGCCGCGCTGCTCGCCGGCAAGCCGCTCGACGTGCGCAAGCACCTGCGCAGCGCGCCGATCGTCCACGATCAGGCCGATGCGCTTGACGTGCTCGCGACGCTGCGTGAATCCGATACCCCGGTGGCGCTCGTCCACGACGAGTACGGACATTTCGAGGGGTTGGTGACGCCGGCCGACATCCTCGAGGCGATCACCGGCGTGTTTCGCGCCGATATCGAGGAAGGCGAGGAAACCGCCGTGCAGCGCGACGATGGCTCGTGGCTGCTCGCCGGCTATATGCCGGCCGACGAGATGGCGGACCAGCTCGACATCGATCTGCCCGAGAATCGTGATTACGAGACGCTGGCGGGGTTCGTACTGTCCCACCTCCACCACCTCCCGACCACGGGAGAGACGGTCGACGCGCAGGGCTGGCGCTTCGAGGTGGTCGACCTCGACGGTCGGCGCATCGACAAGGTCCTGGCCTCGCGCCTGTCTGCGGGCCGGCGCGAGCGGGCGCGGGCCTGAAACAAATGAGGGCGGCAAGGCCGCCCTCGAACATCAATCGTCAGTAGACAGGCATCAGGCCGCCTGAGCGGTCCGCGCGTCATCTTCGCGGGCCTTCTTGAGCAGCTTGGCCCACCACGAGAATTCGTTGAGCATGGTCTGCGCCGCGGCGTTGAGGTGCTCGAACTCCTCGAGCTTCTTCTCGCCCTGCATGACCTGGAACATATCTGCCCAGACGATGTGCACCGCATTGCGGATCGGAACCATCTGGAGCTCGATGGCGTGAAGCCGCAGTTGCTCGATGGCGCGGGCGCCGCCGACGCCGCCGTAGCCGACGAAAGCGGCCGGCTTGCGGTTCCACTCGGTATAGGCGTAGTCGAGCGCGTTCTTCAGCGCTGCGGTCGGGCCGCGGCTGTACTCGGCCGCCGTGAAGATGAAGCCATCGAGGCTGTCGATCTTGCGCTGCCACTTCTGGGCGACTTCACTCGTCGAGGGGACATAGAGGGACGACGCGACTTCGTTGAAGAGCGGCAGCGGATAATCCTTGAGGTCGACGATTTCGAACTCGAGTTCCGGATGGCTCCTGGCGATCTCGGCGATCCACTTGGTGGGATGATCGGCGAAGCGATTCGGGCGGACCGAACCGACCACGATCCCGATCTTGGGCTTGGGCATGGTATAACCTCTCTTGGGACAAAGGTGGTATCCGTTGGATACCTGCACTACATAGGAGAGTGACTGCAGAAGCCGCAAGGAGGCACTTTCTTGAAACCTAGGCACCGTGACCATCCCGACTGCCGCGCCATCAGCGACGTGCTGCAGCGCCTCGGCGACAAGTGGACCGTGCTCGTCGTCAGCCAGCTCGGCGAGGGCGCCATGCGCTTCAACGAACTGCGCCGCACCATCGGCAACATCTCGCAGAAGATGCTGACGACGACGCTGCGCGATCTGGAGCAGGACGGCTTCGTGACCCGCACCGTCTATCCGACCGTGCCGCCGCGCGTCGAATATGCGCTGACCGATCTCGGCCGCGACCTGCTGGAGCCCGTCCATGGCCTCATCGAATGGGCGAAGGCCAACCGTGAGCGCATGGACGAGGCCAAGCGCCGGTTCGAGCGGGCTGCGTCCTCGCAGCCCGACAAACCCCTGGGGCTGGCCGCCGCCAGCTGAAAGCGGGCTACATGCGCGCCAGGACGATGATCGGCCTGCGGCGCGCGTCGAGCAGTTGCAGCTTGCCGCGGGCGTCGGTGCGCCAGGAGCGGACGTCCCTCAACGCGGCGAAGAACTTGCCCTCCTGGTCCATCGCGGCCGGCACGCAGGCCATCTGGGTGCTGGCGACCTGGCCGAAGGAAATGCGGTTTCCGGAAATTTTTGCGGATCCCGTCAGGCGGTTGCAGCCGCCGGTTCCCGACACCCTGCCGTCTCTGGCGATCACGAGCACGGTCTGCAGGTTGTCGATGACCCCGCGCCCGCGGATGTCCTCGGCCAGCCAGCGGCCGGCCGGGCTTCGCGCGGCATCCTTGCCCGGTTCTTCTGCGACGCGCTGGACCATGATATCGGTCTGATCCCGCCCTCCCGTGAAGACGGGATGGTGGGTGGTCGACGTGAACCAGAGCCGGTCGTCGACCGTGATCTGCGCCTGCAGCGCGTAGCGCCGGCGCGGCTTGATCGTGGAATCGTCGAAGCGGAGCCGGTAGCGGATCGGCACCTGGCCCCTCGGCCGCACCGTGGTCGTTGCGATCGTCCGCGAGGGCGCATCCGCCAGCGAGACGTCAAGCAGCCGGACCTCGACCACGGCGTTCGGCGGCAAGGCCATCCGCTCGCGATACATCACTGTCCCCTCGATCGTGCGGGGCTTCGCGCTTGCGATGCCCGACGAAAGCATCATCCCAAGCAATCCCAGGCCGGTGGCGACCTGTCGGCGGGTCATGTTGCTCAATTGCTCATCTCTCCTGCTGGCTTCGCGATCCTCCCAGCGGCGATATAGGCCGCATCGGCCGCGACGGCAAAGCAAGATCCCTCCGCAGCGCGCGGTTGACCGCGCCCGAGACGTCCTAGCTTTCCGGCGGCACCGGTTTCGGCTTGCGATCGTTGTCGAGCGCCACCATGACGAAATCGGCGTCCGTCACCTTTTCCATGAGGTCGCTCAGATAGCGCTGCGCCCACGCCTCCACCTTGAGGGTCATAGAGGTCCGCCCGATCCGGGTGATGTGGGTGTAGATGCAGAGCGTGTCGCCGATCTTCATCGGCTTGGCGAACGACATCTCCTTCACCGCGGCCGTGACCACCCTGCCCTTGGCGCGCTCGGCGGCGCGGATGCCGCAGGCAAGGTCCATCTGCGCCATCACCCAGCCGCCAAAGATGTCCATCGCCGCATTGGCGTCCGATGGCATCGCCAGCGTTCGGAGCGTAAGCTCTCCGGTGGGGGTCTGTCCGTCGGCGTAGTGAACCACGAGCCACTCCTGTTTCTGCAGAAAAATGCCTAGCGGGCGGCAGTGTTCTGGTCAACGCGACGTCGAGCCCGCCAAAGCGGCTCGCGACGCCGTCGTTTTTGTCACAGGCAATGCCGGATGGCGCGATGACCGCCTGCGCGGAGCCCGCTAGTCTCGGCTTCAGCGACAGCCGGACCAAAGCAGCGAATGCAGACTTACGACTTCGTCATCGTCGGTTCCGGGTCTGCCGGATCGGTGGTCGCAGAAAGACTGTCGGCCAGCGGACGCCATTCCGTCCTGGTGCTTGAGGCGGGCGGAAGCGACCGGCGCTTCTACGTGCAGATGCCGCTCGGCTACGGCAAGACGTTCTTCGACCCGGCGGTCAACTGGAACTACAGGACCGAACCGGACCCCGGCCTCGCCGGCAATGCCGACCACTGGCCGCGGGGAAAATTGCTCGGCGGCTCGAGTTCGATCAACGCCATGGTGTGGATCAGGGGGCATCCCGCCGACTACGATTCCTGGGCGGCCGCGGGCAATTCCGGCTGGAGCTATGCCGACCTGCTGCCCGCCTTCAAGGCGATCGAGGACAACCAGGCCGGCGCGGATGACTGGCGCGGTGTGCGCGGCCCCGTCCACGTGACCGACTGCTCGGCCGACGTCCACCCGCTGACCCGGCGCTACCTGAAGGCCGCCGAGCAGGCCGGCCTCCCCTTCAACCCCGATTTCAACGGCGCCACGCAGGAAGGCGTCGGCATCTACCAGATCTCGACAAAGGACGGCCGCCGCATGTCGGCGGCGCGCGCCTTCCTGCGGCCGGCGATGAAGCGTACGAACGTGCGCGTCGAGATGAACGCGCTGGCGACCAGGATCCTGTTCGAAGGAAAGCGCGCGGTCGGCGTGGAGTACGAGCAGGGCGGCCGCACGCAAACTGTCCGGGCTGGCCGCGAGGTGATCGTGTCCGCGGGTTCGGTGAACTCGCCGCAACTGCTCCAGCTTTCGGGCGTAGGTCCGGGCAACCATCTCGGGGGGCTCGGGATAGACGTGCTCCATGCAAACGAGAATGTCGGGCGCAACCTGCAGGACCACCTCGGCATCAACTACACGTTCAGGGCCCGCACGGCGACGCTCAACCAGCTGCTGCGGCCATGGTGGGGCAAGGCGCTCGTCGGCATGCAGTACCTGCTGCTGCGCAAGGGGCCGCTGTCGCTGTCGATGAACAATGCGGGCGGCTTCTTCCGCACCGATGCCGGCGAGGCGCGGCCCAACATGCAGCTCTACTTCCAGGCCTTCTCGACCGTCATCCCGAAGAGTGGAGAGCGGCCGATCCTGACGCCCGACCCGTGGCCTGGCTTCTCCATCGGCCTGTCGAATTGCCGGCCGACAAGCCGTGGCGAGATCATGATCCGTTCCAGGGATTCCCGGCAGTATCCGCAGATCGTCGCAAATGCCTACGCGACGGACCACGATGTCGCGGAGATGCTGGCGGCGGTAAAGTTCGTCCGCAGGATCGCCGCCCAGCCGGCCCTGGCGGAGTTCATCGAGGAGGAGATTTTGCCAGGTCCTTCAGTGACATCGGACGACGACCTGATTCAGGATTTCAGGAAGCGGTCGGGGACCGTCTATCATCCGGTCTCGACCTGCCGCATGGGGCCCGATCCAGCGAAATCGGTCGTGGATGCGCGACTCAGGGTTCATGGGCTGGGTGGACTTCGCGTCATCGATGCGTCCATCTTCCCCGAGAACATTTCCGGCAACACCAACGCCCCGTCGATCATGACCGGATGGAAGGGCGCGGAGGTGGTGTTGGAGGATAGCGAGTAGGGCTTCCTCTCCCCCATCCTTGGGAGAGGAATCGCCAACCTTCGAGGGTCAGACATGAAGATCACCGACGTAAAAACCTGGGTCGTGGGCAATCCGCCGCCGGGCATCGGCGGCAAGTATTTCATCTTCGTGCGTCTCACCACCGACTCCAATGTCGTTGGCTATGGCGAGGCTTATAACGCGACCTTCGGGCCGCATGTCACCGCCCGGATGATCGAGGACTGCGCGGCGCGCTATCTGATCGGACGCGACCCGCACGACATCGAGACCTTCTTCCGCCGCGCCTATTCGTCCGGCTTCACCCAGCGTCCCGACGTTTCCATGCAGGGCTGCGTGTCCGCGCTCGAGATGGCTTGCTGGGACATCATCGGGAAGGAAGCCGGCAAGCCGGTCTACAAGCTGCTCGGCGGACAGGTGCACGAGACCCTCCGCTCCTATACCTACCTCTACCCGCACACGGGCAGCGTGCACACGGAGGATGTCGGGCCGAAGAACGTCTACAACGATCCCGACATGGCGGCCGAATGCGCGTCGCTCTACGTGGCGCAGGGATTTGATGCGGTAAAACTCGACCCCGCCGGCCCCTACACCGCCTTCGACGGTCACCAGCCGCGGCTGGTCGACATCGACCTCTCGGCCCGTATGGTGAAGGCCATCCGCGAGGCCGTCGGCAACGGCGCGGACATCCTGTTCGGCACGCACGGCCAGTTCACCGCCTCGGGCGCGCTGCGCATGGCGCGCGCGCTGGAGCCCTACGACCCGCTTTGGTTCGAGGAGCCGGTGCCGCCTGATATGCCGGAGGTGATGGCCGAAGTGGCGCGCGGGACAAAAATCCCGATCGCCACCGGCGAGCGGCTGACGACCAAGTGGGAGTTCGCGCGCGTCATCGAGAACCGCGCCGCGGCGATCCTGCAGCCGGACCTTGGCCGCTCCGGCGGCATCCTCGAGACCAAGAAGATCGCCGCCATGGCGGAAGCCTTCCACATCCAGGTCGCACCGCACTGCTATTGCGGGCCGATCGTCGGGGCCGCCAACATCCAGCTGGCGGTCACGCTGCCGAACTTCCTGATCCTGGAGTCGCTGAAGCAGTGGGATGGCTTCCACGAACAGTTGCTGAAGAGGAAGATCGAATGGCAGGACGGCCACGTCATCCCGTCGAAGGAACCCGGCCTCGGCGTGGAACTCGACGAGGGCGTGTGCGAGGCGCATCCCTACATGGGCACGGCGCTGCATCTCGAGATGGCGCAGGACCCGCTGTTCCCCTGAGCGGCGGCGTCACAACTCGCGTTCGAAGAACACCAGCCAGTCCCTGAGGTCAGGAGGCAGCTCGTAATAGGGCTCGGTGCGGTGGAAGCCAATCTGCTCGTAGAGCCGCATGGCCTCGTTCTGCCTTTTGCTGGTGTCGAGGCGCATGCGGCTGTAGCCGGCCGTGCGAGCCTCCTCGATGACACGCTCCGCAAGCGCCCACCCTATCCCCTTCCCGCGGAACCTATCCGGCACGAACATCCGTTTCATTTCGCAGATGCCGCCACCAAGGTCGCGCAGGGCAACGCACCCCGCTGCCTCGCCATCGACATAGGCGAGCAGGAGGCGCCCGTCAGGAGGGCCGTACTTGCCGGGTAAGGAAGCGAGTTCCGCGGCGAACTCGTCTTCGTCGAAATAGGCGTCGATCAGAGCACGGTCTTCGACGTGACGTTCGCGATGCCAGGCGACGAACGCCCGCATCAGGGCGCGGGCATCGTCGAGCTGGCGATCGGTAACACCGGAGACGATCTGCACCATGTCATCCCACTCCGAAGCAGATTCCTTGATAGTTCAATAGGTTGCCTGGTCGATCGGATTCACCGCGCGAACACCGTGAACAAAAATGCGAGGCTCTTGACTCAATATCTCAACGTAAGCGCTTTCGGCAGGATCTCGAAGGTCGCCGGGATGTGGCCGGGGCACTCGCCGTCGACCTCGACCAGCGCGCAGTCGTCCGGCGGGTCGCCGAGCGGCTCGACGGAGATGCGCCTGCCGCGCAGGATCGTGATGGCGGGGTGATGCCGATGACGGCCCCCATAGACGAGCCGAAGGTCCCAGATCAGCCGAGGCTTGCTCGCGCTGCTGAGCACGACGACGTCGAGCAGGCCATCGTCCGGCGCAGCGTCCGGCGCGATCATCATGCCGCCGCCGAAAAACTTTCCGTTCGAGGCCGCGACCAGGGCCACCCGCGCCTCGAAGGGCGGCTGGTCATCGATCGTAATCCGGACGTGGCGAAAACGGTAGCGGACTAGCTCGGAAACGGTGCGCCAGTAGAACAGCGCTTCGGCCGACACCCGCTCCTTGCGCCTGTCGTCATTCACGGCGCGCGCGATCGGGCCCGATATGCCGAGGCTTGCGATGTTGACGAAGTGCCGGCTCGCCAGCCGCCCGGTCTCCCCGACATAGCACACGCGGCCGACGTCGATGGCGTGGGCCTCCCCGTCGGCGAAGCGCCGCGCGGCGGCCAGGGGCTCGAGCGGCAGGCCGAGACCCCGCGCAAAATCGGAACCCGAGCCGCACGGCACCACCCCGAGCTCGACCTTGCCCGCACCTTCCTCCCGCGCCATCAGCAGGCCGTCGACCACCTCGCCGACGGTGCCGTCGCCCCCCACCGCGATGATCTTCTCGAAGCCGGAAAGAGCAAAGGCATGTGCGAAGATCGCCGCGTCACCCGGCTCACCCGTTTCGCGCAGCTCGAACACCCCGATCCTGGCTTCCAGCTCGGCCCGTATGCCGGGCCACTCCTGCTTCAGCCTGCCGCCGCCGGCAACCGGGTTCATGATCACGCCTACCGTCACGCGTTCCTCCCGGCACGGTTGACGGCTCACCATCCGACGCCGCTCGCGGATAGGCAAGGGGCAGACCCACAGGAACGGGAGCGTCGATCAGGCAGGGCGGACCGGCATCATGCGCACCAGTTCCGCGACGCTCCGCTCGAGCAGCGCCACCCCGCCGGGACGCCAGCCGAGACGCTTCAGCCTGGCCGTCGACATGACATTGAGCTGGGCGGCATCGGCCCGTTCCGGCGGCAGAGCCGAAGCGCCGGCGACCCGGGCAACGATGCCAAGCAGGTCGTGGAGATCAACCACTATGTCGGAAGCGTTGTAGACCTGGCGGGATACGACAGGCGGTTCCTGCGCCAGCATCAGCGATGCGGCGGAAGCGACGTCTTGGCCGTGGACCTCGGTTGCGACACGCGGCGCGATGGGCTGCCCGTCGAGGAAATCGGCGAAGAGCTGCTGCCATTTGTGGGCGCGTCCCGGTCCAGCGGGTCCGTAGACGCCGGTGACGCGCAGGACCGTCGGCGCGAAACCGGCGCCGGCCATGGCGAGGAGCCGCCGCTCCGCCTCTAGTTTTACTTCGCCATAGAGCGTGTCCGGCCGCGGCTCGGTCGCCTCCATGAGGACCGCGCCGGCAGCCTGGGTTCCGTAGACGGCACGGCTCGACAGGAAGACGACGCGCTCCACCCCGGCGACCCGCGCCGCGTCGAACATCGCCGCCGATCCCTCGATGTTGAGCCGCCGGAAACCCGCCGGATCGCTCCCCTCCCCGCCGCGGTATTTTCCGGGAATGTGGTCGAAGGCGGCGTGAACGAAGGCACCCGCATCCGCAAACAGGTTTGGACCGATCGCCGTCGGCTCGAGCGAGGCAGCGACGAATTCGACCGGCCCGGTGAAGAAGCCGTCCGGGGGCGCGGTGCGGCCGAGCACGCGCACCGCATGACCATCCGCGAGCAGGCGTTCGACGATGAAGCGGCCGACAAAGCCGGTCCCGCCGGAAACGACGATCTTCCGCGTCATGATCCAGGATTTCGCAGGGATGCCCGGTCCGGGATTCCCTCGCCCGAACGATAGGCATGCCAGAGGTCGATCAGTGGCTGGAGCCTCTCCGCCTTCGGGTGGCCCGCCTCCCAGGGTTTCTCGTACTGGTAGTGGACCACCGAGATCGAGTTCCAATCCCACAATTCGGGCAATGCGAACCAAACATATTGCAACATGTTGAAGAAGACCGGCAGGCCGTGCCAGTCCGGAAAATAACTCTGCAGGAACGTCTGGTCGGTGCGCGGCCAGAAGGCATCCGGCCGGTCGAGACGCTCCAGCATGTCCGCGAAGGTGGCCGCGGATGGCCTGGCGACAAAGACGCCCGAGTTGAGCCGGCGGAAATCGGCAAGCGACTCGTAGACATTGGGTGCGGCGGAGAATTCGGGATAGCCGAACAGCCGGTCGATGTTCTTCAGCACCAGCGTGTCGGCGTCGAGGAAGACGACCCGGTCGTAGCCGGTCATCTCCCACAGCCTGAGCTTGGCAAAATTGTCGAGCGGCGTGTGGAAGGCGGGCTTTCGTCCCTTGGTGAAGGGGTTTTTGCCGTGGATGTTGGAGCGGGCGTGGCGTTCGTTGAAGGCGTCGGAGGTCGGCAGCAGGTCGACGGGCGTGAGAATGGCGCCGAGTGCGGCGAGCGGCGCAAGGCGCGCATCGTCGACCCCGCCGGTGTGCATCACGACGATGTCGGCGGCGGTGCCCGTGAGCGCCAGCGAGCGGACCAACGCCATCGCGCCTTCGCAAAAATCGGCGTTGGTGACGAGGGTGACGTAGGCGTGGCGGGGCATAGTTGCCGCTTCTATCCCGTGCTTTGCGAGCGATAAAGGGATCGACGGCACCAAGTCTCGCTGCGCGCCGTCGGGCGTGTTATAAATTCCATCACGCCGACGGAGCAAACATGTCGAAACCCCTCATTTTCACAATCTCAGCCGTCTGGGATGACGAAGCGTCAGTTTGGAGCGGGCGTTGCGACGACATACCCGCGGCTGCCGACGCTGCGACGCTAGATGGTTTGCTGGCCCGAATGTCGGCGATGGCCCTCGATTTGCTGCCGGACAATCATCCTGGAGTCGATCCCGGATCAGTGTATCTTCAGATCACAGCATTGCGCGAAGCGGAGCCGGCGGCGGCCTGAATGGCGCCGCAATTCGACCGTCCGCTGAGAGAGTTGCTGCGCGCCGCCGGTTGCACTCTGATCCGGCAGGGCAAGGGAAGCCACGAAATCTGGCACAGCCCGATCACCAAGCGAAATTTCGCCGTACCTATTGGCATTCCCAGCCGGCACACTGCGAACGCGATCCTGCGCCAGGCGGGCCTTCCAAAGGCTTTCTGAACTCCCGAGAAATCCTTCGACAGCCTGGGCGCACCTAGCCGACGCTCTTCAGCCTCTTTCCCTCCGGATCGCGATCGATCGCCGACGCGATGTCCTTGGTCCAGGCCGAGACGGCGGGAATGCGGCTGCGGTCGACGCGGTAGGCGAACTTCTTGGCGACGTCGACCACCTCGGAAAGCAGACCCTCCTCCAGCGTGATCGGATTGAGGCCGAGCTCTATGAACTGGTCGTTGCGGACCACGAGATCGTTCTCGGCCGCCTCCTTGCGCGGGTTGGGCAGGTAGGCCACCTGGCTGCCGGTGAGGCGCGCCACCAGCTCGGCGAGATCGCGGACGCGATGCGTCTCCGTCATCTGGTTGAAGATTTTTACGCGAGAGCCGCGTTTGGGAGGAGTCTGCAAGGCCAGCTCGATGCAGCGCACGGAATCCTCGATGTGGATGAAGGCGCGCGTCTGGCCGCCGGTGCCGTGCACCGTCAGCGGATAGCCGATCGCGGCCTGGATGAGGAAGCGGTTGAGCACGGTGCCATAGTCGCCGTCATAGTCGAAGCGGTTGACCAGCTGCGGATGCCTGCGCGTCTGCTCGGTGTGCGTGCCCCAGACGATGCCCTGGTGCAGGTCGGTGATACGCAGGCCGTCGTTCTTGGCGTAGAACTGGAACAGCAGCTGATCCAGGCATTTCGTCATATGGTAGATCGAACCGGGGTTGGACGGATAGAGGATCTCCTGCCTCGCCGTTTCGCCCTCCATCGTGTCGATGCCGACCTCGAGATACCCCTCCGGGATGGCGGCGCCCACCGTCGAGTAGCCGTAGACGCCCATCGTGCCGAGATGGATGAGATGCGAGTCGAGGCCCAGTTCCACCAGCGCGTTGAGCAGATTGTGGGTGGCGTTGACGTTGTTGTTGACCGTGTAGTTCTTGTGGCGGTCGCTCTTCATCGAATACGGCGCGGCGCGCTGCTCGGCGAAATGGACGATCGCCTCGGGGCGGTACTCGGCCAGCCACTGCTTCAGCACCTCGTAGTCGCGGGCGATGTCGATGAGGTGGAAATGGATGCGCCGGCCGGTCTCCTGGTACCAGATGCGCGTCCGCTCCTGGATCGAGTCCATCGGGGTGAGCGACTGGACGCCCAGCTCGGTGTCGATCCAGCGCCGCGACAGGTTGTCGAGGATGTGAACCTCATGGCCCTTGTCGGACAGGTTGAGGCAGGTCGGCCAGCCAATGAAGCCGTCGCCACCAAGCACAGCAATCTTCATCGAATCGTCCCCTCTCCGGTCGGTCCTTACCCGGCATAATGAGCAATTGTGACAGGAGTTGCATGCGCTGTCGCGCAATGCCCGACGAAAAGGGCCGGCGCGACGGCCGGCCCTTCGCACCTGCAAGCTGCGTTTAGGAGGCGGTTTCGACCGCGGTGACGTTGCCGGTGCTGTCGTCCACCGTCACCTTGATCTTGGAGCCTGCGGCCAAGCCGTCGACGGCTGTGCCTTCAGGCGCCACGAAGCTCTTGCCGTCTTCGAGGGTAATCGTCCGGGTCGCCGGATCCACCGACTGGACCACGCCTTCGACGGTTCCGGCATAGGCGGCTCCGATCAGGGCGAGCGTGGCGGCGGTCGTGGCTAGAAACTTCTTCATGAAGAGTACTCCTCGTTTCTTTAAGCTTGTCCGTCCGGGCGCCTCGTTGCGGGGGAGTTGCGGAAGTGCCCGGCGAACGACCCGGAGATAGGCCACGAAAGAGGGGGCCTTCAAATCACGAAGGATGAAATTGATAAATGATTTCATAGGCTTATTTTCGTCACATTCGGACGGTCCGGGCTGTTTCGGCTGATTTGCAGCCGTCGAAGCATCGGCGCGAAGCCGGCTTGAAAGCCCGTCCCTTCCTGCCTCTGCGGGGAATGTGGCGCGCTGGGTCGCGAGCCCCACGCTCGCCTTGTTTCGAGAAGAACTCGATCACGAAGTGCAACAGAAAATGTTGCAGGCGTGAGGTTCCGCGCCGCCCGGGGCAACCGAGAGGGGTCAGGATCGCTCCGGGCGTGCATCGGCATCGCCGATCCGGCGCACCAGCGCACCGGTCGCCAGCAGCGAGGCAAGATCGGCGATCATCGGCACGACATGCGACTTGTAGTCGAGCGGCAGCGAGACATCCGGAAGTTCGAAGAAGTTCTTGGACTGGGGCAAGAGCAGGAACGCGTCGCGATCCTTGAGCGCGATGCGCGCAGGCTCCTCCGGCCAGGCTTCGCCGAGCCATTGCAGCGCCTGCGCCATCCGCCCGGTCACCAGCGGCAGCGCCGCGGTGGGATTGTCCGTCCTGAAATCATAGGCCGAGTCGAGCACGTCCACGCCGCTCCGGATTTCCTGGAGGTCGTTCCCGAATATGCCGTGGAAGAAGGAACTCACCCGGTTCGCCTTGCGCGTCGCGACGAGAACGCCCGGAAACGCGCGCTCGGTTTCGAGCGCCACCACCACGCCGCGGAAGACCGTTGACGGCGCCTTGACCGAGCGCTGCGAGAACACGGCCTCGTAGATCTCGAAGCCGAAGCCCTGCCAGGCGCCGGATATCTCATCGTCATAGGTGATGCGGTCGAAGTCGCCGATCGTGTCCTTCGGCAGGCGAGCCGCCGATGCCGGCGTCGCGCCCTTCTGATACTTCAGATCGTCGACGAAGCTGAAGATGGTGGGCAGCAGTCTTGCACGGAAGGAGGTCTGCAGCCGGCGAACGGGGCTCGTTGCCGACCTGTAGGCGACGAACAGGGCCACAAGCCCGCCGACATAGAGAAAGACGTGCAGCGCCGAGACCCACTGCTCGTTGGGGTCCGCGAAGCTGTTCAGGGCGAGCGCCAGAATGACAACGATGACGATGATGGAAATCAGGTAGGCCGGCACGCGTATCGCAGCGTTGCGCCGCGTCGTCTGGCGCTCGGCTTCATAGGCTTCGATATCGGCGCGGATGCGGGCCAGCACGGTTTCGTTCGGCATGAAATCCTGCGTATCCATGCTTGCCTCCTCGGCGCGGTCAGCAAAGGAATATCGCGACTTTCGGGCGGCGTCACCTCGGTCGGCGCGACCACTGCCGGGCGACAATGGACCAATACGGCGTTCCGTGCGACGATGCCGTCCTCATCGGAGTGACGTCTGATGGCCGGCATCGAGCTCAGACCCCAGACCCGGGCAAAGCCGAAGACCCAGCGGCCGAAGCTGCACAAGGTGATCCTCGTCAACGACGATTTTACGCCGCGCGAGTTCGTCGTCCGCGTGCTCAAGGCGGAATTCCGTTTGAGCGAGGACCAGGCCTATCGGGTCATGATCACCGCGCACCGTCGCGGCGTCTGCGTCGTCGCCGTCTTCACCAGGGACGTCGCGGAGACCAAAGCGACCCGTGCCACCGACGCCGGCAAGGCAGCCGGCTATCCGCTGCTGTTCACGACCGAACCGGAAGAGTGAGTGACGGGCTCGCGACGTGAATTCATCGTACCGGCGGCGCGATGAAAGCTCAGCCCAAGGGCCGGTTCAGCTGCGGACGAAACGGCTGGACTGGAAGGATTGGGTGGAGCCCCACGGCGTTTCATGAACGTGGCGGCGGGCTTCGACCAGGCGGAAGCCCGGACCGAGCGCCTCCGCGAGTCCTTCCGGATCGTAGCGGGCGACCGGCAGTCCGCTGCACTTTTCGGGACCGTCGAGCGCAAAGGTCGCGATGATCGCGTGGCCCCCGGGCGACAGAGCCGCTTCGAGGGTCTTCACATAGCGGCAGCGGTCGTCGGCGTCGGTAAGGAAATGGAAGGCTGCCCGGTCGTGCCAGACCTCGTACTGCATCGGAGGAGTCCAGGAGGTCACGTCGGCAGCGATCCATGTCACCCGGTCCGCCCGTCCGCCGAGACGCGAGCGCGCCTGGGCGAGCGCCTTGGGAGACAGGTCCAGCACCGTCAGGTCCGTGAAGCCGTGGTCGAGGAGACAATCCACCAGCCGCGACGCACCGCCACCAATGTCGACGATGCGCCCATCAGGCCGTGCGCCAGTCGCGGCGATGAGTTCGAGCGAAAGTTCGGGAACCTCCTCGAACCAGCTGACCTCGGCCTCGTCCTTGCGGGCATAGACGTCGTCCCAATGGGGCCGGCCGCCAGCATCCGGGGTATTCATGAAATCGCCTAAACTTGATTGGGGCAGTATGTGTGCGACACCGCCCAGCGAGCGCAACGCTACCACCCTCTACGATTGTCTGCGAGATTTTTGGCGACATTGCTGAGGCGGGTCTAACACACGTTTTCGTGCTCCGCCCCTGCCTGCGGCGCATTGCGGATGCGGCTCAATCGCCGTTGATGAGCCCCAGGATCAGCCGGTGCACGTTGCCGCCGTCGCTCATCTCGACGCGGTCGAACTCGGCGCTGCGGCGGCGTTGCTCCAGGGACGCCTCGGACAGCGGCTGCTGGAGCTGCTGGCGGATCTTCTGGCACTTCGGATCGTTCGGCACCGTCACGCCGACCGTCGTCGCCAGGATCCGGTCGACCATTTCCTTCATATGGTCGCCATGCACCTTCTCGTGCCGCTGCAGGCCGTCGATGAAGGTTGCCCACCTCTCGCGCGTCCCGGCGGGCAGCTTGGCCGAGGGCTTTGGCAGCGTGTAGGTGATCGTCATCCACGGCTTTGCCGAGACGAGCCGGCAACTGCCGTCGGCCTGCGGGACATATTTGCGCGACCATTTCAGATCGAAGGTGGTGTGCGCGATCGTCCGGCCACCCGACTTGCCGACGGTCGGCCCGCGCTCGCCGATCGAGGCATAGAGCTCTTGGCCCGTCGCACCCGCGATGGAGTAGGTCTTGACGACCTCGGTTGCCTGCCACTCGGCGGCAGCGGCCGGGGAAGACAGGCACCCAAGCGCGATACTCAGGAGCCCGAGCCGTTGACGATTCCTCACGCCTGTCCTCGAATTGCGGATGGTCCGGTTCGAGCACTAGCGAATGCCGGACAGCGGAGCAACCCGACGTTGCCTGCAACGGTCAATGTCCCGGGCGTCCGGTCTTCCCCTTGGTGCGCCCCTTGCGTTTCTGGTCAGCCGGATCCTCGTACGATCCAATGCCGATCTGCGCGCGCTTGATGGGCTTGACGCCTTCGACCGGCTGCTCGGTGCGCCGTACCGTCATCTCGTCCAGCGAGTTCTTGCGGAACAGGGTTTTGTCCGATGAACCCGTCATGCCGTAGTCGGCGCCATGCGCCTCCTTGGCCGACTGCTTCTTGAAGAGGGAGCGCGAGACGGCGCCGGCCGGCGCCACAGCGTCGGTGCCCGGTCCCATGTCGTCCAGGGACGGTTTCTCGAAGAGCGATTTGCCGCCGCGACCCGCAGGCGCAGCGTAGTCGCCGGCGCGGCCCATCTCGTCCAGTTCCGGCTTTCGGAACATGTTCGGCCGGGCCACCTTGGCTGCCTCTTCGGCCGTCCGCGCCTCGTCCATCTTGCGGAAGCGCTCTTGCTCCTCGGCCGTGCGATGCTTCGCGACGCCCTTGTTGTGCTTGCCCTTTTCGCGACCGCTGGCCGGGCTCTGCCCCTCCACCTCCCGCGCCATCGGATCGTCGGAGATGGCGAGTTCCATCTCGCGCAGGCGCTTGATCTCGTCGCGCAACCGCGCCGCCTTCTCGAAGTCGAGGTCGGCGGCGGCATCGCGCATCTGCTTCGTGAGGGCCTCGAGGTGGGCTTTCAGATTGTTGCCCATCATCGCGCCCTGATCCTCGGCGAAGCCGGTGATGTCGGCGCGCACGTGGTCCTTCTCGTAGACCGAGTCCAGGATGTCGGCGATGCGGCTCTTCACGCTTTCCGGCGTGATGCCATGGGCGGCGTTGTATTCGAGTTGCTTCTCACGGCGGCGGTTGGTCTCCGCCATCGCCCGCTCCATCGAGCCGGTGATGTTGTCGGCGTAGAGCACCACCTTGCCGTCGACGTTTCGCGCCGCGCGGCCGATGGTCTGGATGAGCGAAGTCTCGGAGCGCAAAAAACCTTCCTTGTCGGCGTCGAGGATGGCGACGAAGCCGCACTCCGGAATGTCGAGACCCTCGCGCAGGAGGTTGATGCCGACCAGCACGTCGAACGCGCCGAGTCGCAGATCGCGAAGAATCTCGATGCGCTCCAGCGTGTCGATGTCGGAGTGCATGTAGCGCACGCGTACGCCCCGCTCGTGCAGGTACTCGGTCAGGTCCTCGGCCATCCGCTTGGTCAGCACCGTGACGAGCGTGCGATAGCCTTTGCGCGTCGTCTCGTTGATCTCGCCGACCACGTCGTCGACCTGGGTCTTGGCCGGCCGCACCTCGACGGGGGGATCGATCAGCCCGGTCGGGCGGATGACCTGCTCGGCGAACACGCCCCCGGACTGCTCCATCTCCCAGGCGCCCGGCGTCGCCGACACCGCAACAGACAGCGGCCGCATGGCGTCCCACTCCTCGAAGCGCAGCGGCCGGTTGTCCATGCAGGACGGCAGCCGGAACCCATACTCGGCCAGCGTCGCCTTGCGCCTGAAGTCGCCCCGGTACATGCCGCCGATCTGCGGAATGGTGACGTGGCTTTCATCGACGAAGACTAGCGCGTTGTCGGGAATGTACTCGAACAGGGTCGGCGGCGGGTCGCCCGGCTGACGCCCGGTCAGGTAGCGCGAATAGTTCTCGATGCCGGCGCAGGAGCCGGTCGCCTCGAGCATCTCGATGTCGAAACGGGTGCGCTGCTCAAGCCGCTGGGCCTCCAGCAGCCGGCCGGCCTTCTCCAGTTCCGCGAGGCGGCCCTTGAGCTCTTCCTTGATCGACTTGACGGCCTGCGTCAGTGTCGGGCGCGGCGTGACATAGTGCGAGTTCGCGTAGATCTTGACGCTCTTCAGCTCGCCGGTCTTGCTCCCGGTCAGCGGGTCGAACTCGGTGATCGCCTCGATCTCGTCGCCGAACAGCGTGATGCGCCAGGCGCGGTCCTCCAGGTGGGCCGGGAAGATCTCAATGGTGTCGCCGCGCACGCGGAACGAGCCGCGCACGAAGTTCGCGTCCTGGCGCTTGTACTGCTGGGCGACGAGGTCGGCGAGCAGCTGGCGCTGGTCCAGCCGGTCGCCGATCTGCATCTGGAACGTCATCGCCGTATAGGTCTCGACCGACCCGATACCGTAGATGCAGGAGACGGAGGCGACGATGATGACGTCGTCGCGTTCGAGCAGCGAGCGCGTCGCCGAGTGGCGCATCCGGTCGATCTGCTCGTTGATCGACGATTCCTTTTCGATGAAGGTGTCGGTGCGCGGGACGTACGCCTCGGGCTGATAATAGTCGTAGTAGCTGACGAAGTACTCGACCGCGTTGTCCGGGAAGAAGTTCTTGAACTCCCCGTAGAGCTGGGCGGCCAGCGTCTTGTTCGGCGCCAGGATCAACGCCGGACGCTGCGTCTGCTCGATCACCTTGGCCATGGTGAAGGTCTTGCCGGAGCCGGTGACGCCGAGCAGGACCTGCGTGCGGTCGGCATTGTTGACGCCTTCCACGAGGTCCTTGATCGCCGTCGGCTGGTCGCCCGCCGGCTCGAATTCGGACACCATCTGGATGGCGATGCCGCCTTCCGACTTCTCCGGGCGCTCCGGACGGTGCGGCGTCCACAGCTTGCCGTTCTTGTGCAGCGGATTGCCGGATTCGATCAGGGCCGACAGCGCCGCAACGGTCGCCGTCACGCCGGAATTGGTCAGCGTCTCGGCGTCTTCCAGGTCGATGTCGAGGCCGGCGACCGGATTGAGGCCGGCCGCCGCGCGTTCGCGCGCCGTCGCTGCGCCGCCCATCGAGGTGCCGCGAGCGGTCTTGGTCGGGGCGGATGAGCGCTCGGGGATGCGCTTCGAAGACTTGGATGGGGTCCCCGCGGCCGCGCGCTTCTTGCCGTTATCTTCTGAGGTTACCCCCTCTGTCGCCTTCGGCGACACCTCCCCCTCGAGGGGGGAGATTGCCTGGCGCCCTTCCCGCTCCGCCTCGCGCGAAATCTGCTCGGCCCAGTCGGAGATCGAGCCGGTCAGCGGCGTACCGGAGAGTTCGGCCTGCGGCGCTTCGCCGAGGCCGGGCCGATGCAGCGGCTCGGACGCATCGAGGTAATCCGTCACAGGACTGCCGCGGCTGCGCCGCGGGCGTTCGTCGCGCGTCGTCTTCGACGGCGCAGGTTTCTTGTCGGAGTCGGCCATGGGCCGAATATGGTCACAGCCGACGCGAATGGAAAGGGCGGGGCGCGCGATCGGCGGCGCACGCGCGGCGGCTCCTGACAACAGGCTGGCAGGAGCAGCGTTGTGCAGAGCCGCCCCGCCGCCTCGGTCGCCGGTCCGAGCCCAACCGTCAGCAGGGTCCGTCGCGGAGGATCCTGAAGCCGGCCACATCCGCCTCGCAGGAGTTCGGGAACGTTCTTATCTGGCCGCCGCGGCGCGCGCAGACCGGCGCATACTCGCGGGTGCAGAAGCGATCGCGATCGCCACCGCGCCGGCACTCGCCGTCGCTGACGATGCGGTAGCCGGCCTGCTCGGCTAGGCAGGAATTGCCGAACGTCTGGCGATTGCCGCGACGTTCCGCGCAGACCGGATCGTATTGCTGGGTGCAGAACCGCCCGCCCCCAACGCCGCCGCCGCGCCGGCATTCGCCGCGGCTGACGACTCGGTAGCCAGACCGGTCGGCCATGCAGGCATTGGCGAAGGTCTGGCGATCGCCGCCGCGCTGTGCGCAGACCGGGTCGTATTCGCGGGTGCAGATGGGTCCGGGGCCGGGCCGGATCGGGCCGGCGTCATCGTCCACGACCACCGTACAGGCGGACAAGGCGACGACGAAGAACAGGAGCAGCGCGCGCGTGCGCGCCCGTATCGATGGCAGGAATCCCATGTGACCCTTCTCTCCGCGAAAGCTCGGCTCGTCCCTGGCTCGATCCTCGCGATTCCCGCTGCAGAATCAATACCAGCCGTTGCAAGCTTCTGCCCACAACCGACATCGGCGCACGCTGGTTCCGCCATCGGCGAGCGCGCTTCCGGCGCGGGTCGCAGCGGCCGGTTTCCGCTTGCATTCCGCCGCCTGCTTGCCTACCTCGAAGTGAGCTTTCGGAGTACGCCCCATGTCGAACGGACCCAACCGCATTCTCGACGAATTCGCGAAACTGATGACCGACGCCGCCGGCGCGGCCCAGGGCGTCCGCCGTGAGGTGGAGACGGCCTTCCGGGCGCAGGCGGAGCGCATGCTCAACTCGATGGACATCGTCCAGCGGGAAGAGTTCGAGGCGGTTCGCGAGATGGCTGCCAAGGCCCGTGCGGAAAACCAGAAGCTCGCCGCGCGCATCGATGCGCTCGAGGCGCAACTCGCGGCGCAGCAGGGAAGCGCGCAAGCCCCGGGTGCGGACGCGCCGGAGGCCGCCGCGAAGCGATCCAGCCGGGCCGCTCCCAAGAAATAGTTAAAAATCTTAACCGTGTTGTCCACAGGGCGCCGATCCCGAAAACCCTGTGACGTGAATCCCTTACATGCCAGTCGGGCTTTTAGCCGGGGTCCGATTTCCACATGTCCGGCAGCCCTTTCCGAAAAAGGGGCTGGTCAGCCGACTCTGCATCAATACACTGAATTTGCTGCATGATTCGGAAACGGATCAGGTGCGGAGGCAACGGGCAGGCCCGGGGACACAAAAGGCCTCCCGCCAACTCAATGGGTGGGGTGCGCGTTTGTGAGGCGTCTTGCTTCGGAGTCGCAATTTGCGATTCCAGAACGACAGGGATCGGGATCATGGAACTGCTGGAACTCGAAGCGTCGCGAGAAATTCATCCGGTCGACGTAATCGAGCAGGTCGCCAACACGAACGACTGGTCGTTCGAGCGCAGCGGCGACGACGAGATATCGATCACCGTGACCGGGCTGTGGACGGAATACGAGGTGTCGTTCTCCTGGATGGAGGACTTCGAGGCGCTTCATCTGGCCTGCGCCTTCGACCTCAAGGTGCCCGACGGGCGCGCGCTGGAAGTGATGCGGCTGCTCTCGATGATCAACGAGCAGATGCTGTTCGGGCATTTCGATCTCTGGGAACAGGAGGGCGCGATCATGTTCCGCCAGTCGCTTCTCCTGGCAGGCGGCGCCGAGCCGACGAGCAAGCAGGTCGAGGGCCTGCTCACCAACGCGCTCGAAGCCTGCGAATGCTACTTCCAGGCTTTCCAGTTCGTGGTGTGGTCGGGCACGTCGGCCAAGGATGCGCTCGCCAGCGCACTGTTTGAAACCCACGGCAGCGCCTGACACGGCATGGGCATCTCGACCGAACGCAAGCCGGAGATCTCGTTTGCCGATTTCGACAAGGTCGACATCCGCGCCGGCACGATCGTGGAAGCCGAGCCTTATCCGGAAGCCCGCAAGCCGGCGTTCAAGCTGAAGATCGACTTCGGCCCGGCGATCGGCGTCAAGCGCTCCTCGGCGCAGATCACCAGACATTACGAGCCAGAGGCCCTGATCGGCCGGCAGGTGTTCGCCGTGGTGAACTTTCCGCCGCGCCAGATCGGCAAGTTCATGTCGGAGGTGCTGACCCTGGGATTTCCCGACGAGGACGGCGAAGTCGTCCTGGGCGCCATCGAGCGCAGGGTTCCGGACGGCGGGCGGCTGTTCTAGAAGGCCATCCGCGCTTGGCGCGAACGTGTCGCCGGGCGACGTCGCCCGGACGCGCATTACGACAATCTCATTATCCGTATTGATTTGACTGGAAAGTGCAGACTAGACTTCGGCAGGCCATGAGAGCACCGAAGGTTTGATGGACCCACAACCAGCCCCGAGGAGCAGAGCCGGCTCGATGTCGCTCATGCGCGTGGCGCTGTGGCTGTTCGCTGCGCTGTCGCTGGCCGAGTTCGCCCCCGCATTCGGGGAGTTCTCCCGCTTCGCCAAGCTTGGACTGGCCCAGGCCGATTGCTTCGCCAAGAATGCGGAGAACTGCTCTACGTCCCAGGTCCAGGTCGTCGCCTCCGAGCCGGATGTGGCGCCGAGCCTGGCCGTCGCCGAGATCGAGCCTTGCCTCGACGGGGACGAGGACGGCGCCGCCTGCGGCATCAAGGATGCCGGCAAGGCTGCAAATGCCGGCTGCATTTGGGTTTGGCAGTGCCTGGACGAGCAACCGCAGGCCGGGTTCAACTCTCGCGCGCCACCAATCGTCGCCTGACGCGGCCCGCCGAAGCGGAAGCCGCTTCCAGACTGCCCCAACCTGATTGGAATCTCTTCATTTGCCGCGGAATGTTCCGCCACGATGGCAGATGACGTCACTATCGGAGGACACCATGTCCAAGACACATCCCCTCGGCTTCCGCATCGAGCGCGACATCAAGGAGGCGCTTGTCAAGGCGGCGAAGGAGGACCATCGCTCGGTCTCGTCGCTGGTCGAACTGGTGCTCGCGCGCTGGCTGCGCGAGCACGGCTATCTCCATGATATCAAGGATAAAGCCGCCTGAGATCGCGGTCCCGCAGATGAATGAGGCCGCGCCCGCGCGGCCTCATTAGACTAAGGTCATAATCCCAAAGCATCGATATTTGTTCTTCCCGAGAATCGCTAGGCTGGCCGGGTGCACCTAAGCATCGGCTGCGCTCGTCGCGCGCCGAATGCATGGCAAATCTGGGGAGGACAGAAAATGTCAATTGCAACCGCCGCAGGCCAGACCCGCCGCGGCATGACGCGGGAGGAGAAGAAGGTCATCTTCGCCTCCTCGCTCGGCACAGTCTTCGAGTGGTACGACTTCTATCTCTACGGCTCGTTGGCCGCCTTCATCGGCGCGGCCTTCTTCAGCTCCTACCCTGAAGCGACGCGCAACATCTTCGCGCTGCTCGCCTTCGCCGCGGGCTTCCTGGTGCGCCCGTTCGGCGCGCTCGTCTTCGGCCGCATCGGCGACCTCGTCGGCCGCAAGTACACCTTCCTCGTCACCATCATGATCATGGGTCTGTCGACATTCCTGGTCGGCCTGCTGCCCGGCTCCGCGACCTGGGGCATCGCCGCGCCGATCATCCTGATCGTGCTTCGCATGCTGCAGGGCCTGGCGCTCGGCGGCGAGTATGGCGGCGCTGCGACCTATGTCGCCGAGCACGCGCCCGACGACCGCCGCGGCTACTACACGTCGTGGATCCAGACGACAGCGACGCTCGGCCTGTTCCTGTCGCTGGTCGTCATCCTGCTCATCCAGGGCATGATGTCGAAGGAGGACTTCGCGGCCTGGGGCTGGCGCATCCCGTTCCTGGTGTCTGTCGTGCTGCTCGGCATCTCGGTCTGGATCCGGCTGTCGCTCAACGAGTCGCCGACCTTCCAGCGCATGAAGGAAGAGGGCAAGGGCTCCAAGGCGCCGCTGACGGAAGCCTTCGGCCAGTGGAAGAACGCCAGGATCGCGCTGCTGGCGCTGTTCGGCCTGACCGCCGGCCAGGCCGTGGTGTGGTACTCCGGCCAGTTCTACGCGCTGTTCTTCCTGCAGAACGTGCTGAAGGTCGACGCCGTGTCGGTCAACATCATGATCGCGATCTCGCTCGCGCTCGGCACGATCTTCTTCGTGATATTCGGTTGGCTGTCCGACAAGGTCGGACGCAAGCCGATCATCATGGCCGGCCTGGCGCTCGCGATCGTCACCTACTTCCCGCTGTTCAAGGCGCTGACCTGGGCTGCCAATCCGGCCCTTGCCACCGCGCAGGAGAACGTGCGGGCGACCGTTACTGCCGCTCCAGGCGACTGCCGGTTCCAGTTCAACCCGACCGGCACCGCCAAGTTCACCACCTCGTGCGACATCGCAACCTCGTTCCTGACCCGCAACTCGGTTCCCTATGACGTCGTCGCCACGGCGGCGCCGGGCACACCGGCCACGGTCACGATCGGCAACGAGACGGTCGAGTCCTTCGACGCCGTCGCCGCCGGCGACGACGCCAAGGCCAAGGAGGCGGCCTTCGCGAAGGCGGTGAACATCGCGCTTCAGGACGGCGGCTATCCGCTCGTCCGCGATCCGGTGAAGGTTGCCGATCAGAAGCTCGACGCACTCGTCGCGGCCAATCCGAAGCTCGCACTCGACGCCGCGGCGATCCGTGGCGGCGATAAGACGATGGTCCCCGTCGAGCAGGCGATCAAGGACAAGCTGATCACGGCCGAGGAAGCCGCCGGCGCGACCGAGATCGCTGTCTTTACGGTTCCGGGCGCCGGCGCGTTCAAGATGGTGGCCGACCCGGCCCAAGTGAACTGGACGATGATCATCGCCATCCTGTTCATCCTGGTCGTCTACGTGACCATGGTCTACGGGCCGATCGCGGCGATCCTGGTCGAGATGTTCCCGACCCGCATCCGCTACACCGGCATGTCGCTGCCCTACCACATCGGCAACGGCTGGTTCGGCGGCCTGCTTCCGGCAACCGTGTTCGCCATGAGCGCGGCCCGCGGCGACATCTACTACGGCCTCTGGTACCCGATCGCGATCGCGGCCATGTCGCTCATCATCGGCATGCTCTTCGTGAAGGACACGCTGGGCACGGATCTGCACGCCAAGGAGTAGCAGGACCGTCATCCGAAACGTTGCGCCCGGCGGGAAACCGCCGGGCGTTTTGCGTCGCAGGGCGGCATTCGCGTGCAGGGCAATCGGCAAGCGATTTGGACGGCATTTACCCCCACCCCTACCCCTCCCCACAAGGGGGAGGGGATCTTGTGGCCGCGCATGCCCGTCGACGATTGACGCCGGGCGCGATGCAACCGAGTCGCCTCCCCCTTGTGAGGAGGGGTTAGGGGTGGGGGTAATTCCATTAGCGACTGACGCGCATCTGCGTTGGGCGATCGCGACCGCGATGTTCTTCCAGCAGCGGAAGCGGCAAACGGGGATGCCGCATCGCAGCGGCTGCGGTAAGGTGGGCGAACGTCCAACCCACTCCGAGGACATCCCGATGAAGATCATCCCCTGCGGCAGCGTCGCCACGATCCAGGCCCCGGAAAACTATTTTACGGGACGCGTCCTGCAGACGCCCGTGATCGAGAAGGAAGCCCCTGCCCGGCTGCGCGCCGTCATGGTCAGCTTCGAGCCCGGCGCGCGCACGGCCTGGCACACGCACCCGCTCGGCCAGACGCTCTATGTCATGTCCGGCGCAGGTCTCGTCCAGACCGCCGGCGAGCCGATCCGGGAGATCAGGGCGGGAGACGTCGTCTCCTTCGCTCCGGGCGAAAAGCACTGGCACGGCGCCGGACCCAAGACGGCCATGACGCATCTGGCGATGCAGGAGGCGCTTGATGGGGTCACCGCGGACTGGATGGAGAAGGTCAGCGACGAGCAGTACGCGGGAAGCTGAGCGCCCGCATCCACCCTTGGACTGGTTTGCCTCCGCCGCGGGCGGCGCCCTGCGGGCCGCGTTGAGCTTCCAGGGCATCTTGCAGAGTGCCCTCGCCTACCCGCGCCGACACACAATCGCCAGACTGGCGGCTCATTCCACGCATCGGTGGAAGCGGAGCCCGTGACGCGCATGCATGGAAATCCGTCCCGTTCCCGGCGGCGTATCCTCCTGACAATTGGCGCGGCCGTGCTGTTGGCGCCCCTGGTCGCCATGCAATTCACCGACGAAGTGGCATGGGGACCGGAAGACTTCGTCGCCGCAGCTCTGCTGCTGGGCGGGGCCTGGGCAGCGCTGGAACTTGCATGGAGGGTGCTACCCGCAACGACCGGACGGCTGATCGCGGCGGCCGGGATCGTCTTCGCCATGCTTGCAACCTGGGGGCACCTGGCCGTCGGCGTGTTCTGAGTTCGGGAAGCCGAACCGGGAACGCATACTTCATTCAATGGCGGTTCGAGACCGCCGACAACCATCCTCGGCAGGAACGACCGACGACCGCTCCCCTTACGCCGGCACCCTGATCACCGCGCGCAATCCACCCAGCGGGCTGTTGTCCAGCGCGATGTCGCCGCCATGGCTGCGGGCGATGTCGCGGGCGATGGCGAGGCCGAGACCGGTGCCGCTTTCGTCCTGGTTGCGCGCCTCGTCCAGCCGTACGAAGGGCTTGAAGACGTCTTCGCGACGCTCCGCGGGAATGCCGGGGCCATCGTCGTCGATGGTGACCGTCAGCCAGCCGCGCTTGTGGACCGCGGCAACGGCGACCGTCTTCGCATAGCGGAAGGCGTTGCCGGTGACGTTGGCCAGAAGCCTGCCGAACGCGTGCGGCCTGACGATGATTTCCGGCTCGCCGACGATGCTCGTGGTCAGGCTGCGTCCCCGCAGCTTCGCTTCTTCGGCGAGACGGTCGAAGTGGAGCCCGAGGTCCAGGCTGCCGGTGTCTTCCAGGGCCTCGCCGCGCGCGAAGGCCAGGTAGCCTTCCAGCATGGACTCCATGTCGTCGATGTCTTCGTTGAGCGCGGCCGTGTCCACCTTCTTCCCGCCCAGCGCAAGCTGCAGCCGAAAGCGGGTCAGGATGGTCCTGAGATCGTGGCTGACGCCGGTGAGCATGGCGGTGCGCTGCTCGATCTGCCGCTCGATCCGCTCGCGCATCTGGATGAAGGCGAGGCCGGCGCGCTTCACCTCCTCGGCGCCGCGCGGACGGAAATCCGGCGGCGTCGGTCGCCCCTTGCCAAAACTCTCGGCGGCTTCGGCAAGCTGCAGGATCGGCTTGATCTGGTTGCGCAGGAAGGGGATGGCGATCATCAGCAACACCAGCGACGTGCCAACCATCCAGGTGAGGAAGATGTAGGTGTTCGGGGCGTAGGCGTGGCTGCGGCGCGCGAAGACGCGCAGCACCTTGCCCTCCATCTGCACCCTGATCTCGATGATGTTCGAGTTGCCGACCGTGTCGATCCAGAACGGACGGTTGATCTGCTTGGTGATCTCCGCCGACAGCGCCCGGTCGAGGATCGAGAAGAACGGTTTAGGCCCCGGCGCCGGCAACGGGTCGGCCGGCAGGATGTCGACCTTCAGCGCGAGCCGGTCGCCGGCGAGCCGGATGACGTTCGAGTAGTCGCTGCCGGGCGGCAGGGTATCGATCATGTCGACGACCGCGGCGATGTCGCGCGTCACCGCCTCCGAGAGGCGCTGCGTGACCGTCTGCCAGTGTCGCTCCATGAAGACGAAGGCGATCACCGACTGCAGCAGGATCATCGGGGCGATCACGATGATCAGTGAGCGCGCGTAGAGGCGCTTCGGCATGTAGAAGGAAACGAGACGCCAGAAGCGGTGCCACATCCGGCGCAACGGCCGCACGCTGCCCGCCAGGCGCTCCTGGATGGCGGTCGTCTGCCGGCGGACGGTGTCGGTTGCGCTCATGCTCCTCGTTCCGGGGTCACATGCGAATATGGGCCCGGGCGGAAGCTTATTCCACGTTCAGTCGATACCCAATACCGCGCACGGTCTGCAGCCAGACCGGATTGGACGGGTCACGCTCGATCTTGCGGCGCAGCCGGTTGATCTGCACGTCGATCGTGCGCTCGCCGACCTCGGATTCGCCGGCGACCAGCTCGTGCCTTGCGATCGTCTCCCCGGCCCGCTCCGCGAAGATCGTCAGGATGTCCTGCTCGCGGTCGGTGAGCTTGACGACGTCGCCGCTCTTCTTGAGTTCGCGGCGGGCGATCTGGAAGGTGTAGGGACCGAACACCAGTTGCTCCACCTTGGGCGTCTGCTGCGGACCGCCGCGCCGCAGGATGTTGTTGATCCTGAGGATCAACTCGCGCGGATCGAAAGGCTTTGGCAGGTAGTCGTCGGCCCCCGCCTCCAGGCCGGCGATGCGGCTATCGGTCTCCGAAAGGGCGGTCAGCATCAGGATCGGCACGTCCTTCTGCGCCCTCAGCGAGCGCGTCAGCTCGACCCCCGATTCGCCCGGCATCATGACGTCGAGGATCAGCAGGTCGAAATCGAGCCCCGCCAGCTTGCGCCGCGCCTCGGCCGCGGCGGCGGCCACGGTCACGCGAAATCCGTTCTCGGTGAGGTACTGCTTCAGCAGATTGCGGATGCGCGTGTCGTCGTCGACGACGAGCAGATGCGGCGCGTCGTCGCCTGGTATGCCGCTGCGGTCGGGAAGCTCAGGCGTGTCCATTGGTGTTTCCTGGGTCGTTGCCGGGCAGGTTGTCAATCTGCGCCCTCAGTTCCGGATTGACCATGGCCTTGAGGAAATGCTCCACGGCCTGCCGATCGGTCGGCGCAGCATCCTTCAGTGCCTCCGCGATACGGCTGGACTGTGGCCGCGCCAGGTCGAGGGCGAGCGCGCGGCCCTTTGCCGTTGGATAGAGCTCGCGCTGGCGCCGGTCCTTCGGACCCTGGATCTGCACGATGTGGCCGGTGTCGATCAGCTGCTTCAGCACGCGCGCGAGGCTCTGCTTGGTGATCTTCAACACGTCGAGCAGCTCGGCGACAGTCAGGCCCGGCATGCGGTTGACGAAATGCAGGATGCGGTGATGGGCCCGGCCGAAGCCGTATTTCTCGAGGATCTGGTCCGGATCGGAGGTGAAGTCGCGATAGGCGAAGAACAGAAGCTCGATGATCGCGAGGTCGATTCCATCGTCGCGCGACAGGGCGCTCCGGATGGGTTTCGCGGGAGAACTTGAACGATCGGACATGAAATTCTCGTGATTTAAAATACGTCAGCAGTGTTGACGTATTTTAGGTTCGGTGGTAATTTTTGCCAATCTTTTCGATCGATTGCGAACGAAAAGGCATGTGTTTGCGGCGTTAATGGCAATTTCATTGGATTTGCCATATCACCGCGACCGCCCTACGCTTGGCTCAACTGGGCCCGGCGTTCGGCCGACCAGATATTAAGGCATTCAAAGGCTTTGCGCCTTGGGAGGTATGAAATGGCATCCGTTCCCTTCGACCAACTGGAGGGTTTCATCTGGATGAATGGCGAGTTCGTCAAATGGGCGGACGCCAAGATCCACGTCTTGACGCACGGGCTGCACTACGCCAGCGCCGTGTTCGAAGGCGAGCGCGCCTATGGCGGCAAGATTTTCAAGCTGACGGAACACACCCAGCGCCTGCATGATTCGGCCAAGATCCTCGGCTTCACCATCCCATACAGCGTGGCGGAAATCGACGCTGCCTGCGACACCCTGTTGAAAAAGCAGGGTTTCGCCGACGCCTATGTCCGTCCGATCGCCTGGCGCGGCAGCGAGCAGATGGGCGTTTCGGCCCAGGCCAACCGCATCAACTGCGCGATCGCCATCTGGCAGTGGCCGAGCTACTTCGACCCGGCCCAGAAGCTGAAGGGCATCCGCCTCGACGTCGCCGAGTACCGCCGCCCCGATCCGCAGACGGCGCCCTCCAAGTCCAAGGCGGCCGGCCTCTACATGATCTGCACGCTGTCGAAGCACCGGGCCGAGGATCGCGGCTATGCCGACGCCATGATGCTCGACTGGCGCGGCCAGGTCGCCGAAGCGACCGGCGCCAACATCTTCTTCGTCAAGGACGGCAAGATCCATACGCCGAAGCCGGACTGCTTCCTGGACGGCATCACGCGCCGGACCGTCATCGACCTAGCCAAGCGCCGCAACATCGAGGTGATCGAGCGCGCCATCATGCCGGAGGAACTGGCGGGCTTCGAGCAGTGCTTCCTGACAGGCACGGCGGCCGAGGTGACCCCGGTCTCCGAGATCGGGTCGTACAACTTCCAGGTCGGCGAGATCGCCAAGACGCTCATGAACGACTATTCGGCCGAGGTGCAGCCGAAGCAGGCGATCGCCGCCGAGTAAGATAGAATAGTCGCTTTGAAGTACAGGCGGGCGGTCGAAAGGCCGCCCGTTCTCGTTTGCGCGAGTATTTGACTTTTGCACGAATCAGCATCTGATGTTGCCGCCCTGTAAGACCTTGAGTGGACATGGAGGGATCATTTGATGGATACAAATGTGCTTCTTCAGATCGTGGTGCAGGCGGTCACCGGCATCATTGCCGGCCAGGCGGTCGGCGCTGCGTTCAAGCAGGCTGCAATGGGCCAACTTCCCAGACTGCTCAGCGGCGCGGTTGGCGGCGTCGTCGGCGGCCAGGTTCTGGGCGGCCTGCTCGGCGGCGCAGCCGGTGATCCGGCCGCCGGAGCGGCAGCAGGCGGATCGATGGGCGGGCTGCTGGGCGACGTCATCGGCGGCGCTGGAGGCGGCGCCCTCCTGACCGCCATCGTCGGCGCAGTCATGGGATCGATGAAGAAGGCCTGAGCGGATCGGTTCTTCACAGCCAGGCGGCGGGCGGCAGCGATGCCGCCCGCTTCTTTTCGGTGGACGTTCGGGCATCGACCCCATACATCCGCCCCGACGTCAGGAAGGAATGCAAATGGGTCAGCTCAACGGAATCATCGTCCCGGTCACGCCGTTCCAGCAGAATTGCACCATCCTCTTCGACATGGACACCAAGACAGGCGTGGTCATCGATCCGGGCGGCGACGTCGACCAAATCCGCGCCGCGATCGACGACCAGGGCGTCAAGATCGAGCAGATCTGGATCACCCACGGACACATCGACCATGTCGGCGGCGCGATGGAGCTGAAGGAGGCGCTGGGCGTCGACATCGTCGGTCCGCACGAGGCTGACAAAGGGCTGCTCGCCAATGTCGAGAAGCAGGCGCAGATGTACGGGATGGCCGGCAGCGTGCGCAACTGCACGCCCGACCGGTATCTCTCCGAGGGCGAGACGGTCAGCTTCGGCGACCATGTGTTCGAGGTGCTGCACTGCCCGGGCCACGCGCCGGGACACGTGGTCTACTTCAACCGCGCGGCGAACTTCGCCCATGTCGGCGACGTCCTCTTCCGCGGCTCCGTCGGCCGCACTGACCTTCCCGGCGGCGACCACGAGGCGCTCATCCGCTCGATCAAGGAGAAGCTGCTGCCGCTTGGCGACCAGGTGGGCTTTGTCTGCGGCCACGGCCCGGGCGGGCGCTTCGGCGAGGAACGCCTGGAAAACCCGTTTCTCAGGTAAGCATCGCGTCCAGGCTCGGGCGCCCGGACGCGCGCTGCGGGATCAATTCGCGTTACAGAAGCGCTCGCGGCCGTCATAGCCGACATAGGTGCCGGTCTGCGGATCGAAACTGCGATAGCGGTTGCTGCAGTAGCGGTACCAGGAGCGCGACCACGGCTCGACGCCGCCGCGCGCGACGGCACCCTCGTAGTAGTAGCGGCTCGGCCGCGGCGGCGGGTTGCGATAGTAGCGGTCTGCGTAGACCGGCTGTCGGTTCGTGTTGAGCGCCCCCACGGCCAGCGCCCCGAGCGCCAGCCCAACGATGCCGGCCGCAACCAGGTCGCCGTCGGAACTGCCATGAGAATGGTAGCCGCCATGATGGCGCCAACGCTCACCGGCTTCCGCCGGAATGGCGGCAAAGGTCGTCGCAGCGACGGCCACCGAGAGAATGGTCTTCTTCAGCAAGCTCATTTTTGTCTCCTGCACGGGTCCGTTGAGACGTGAACCCGAACTGCAGGAATTCTAGGCTGCGTCTCCTGAACGCAGGCTGAACGTCTGCTCATGCCGCGAAACCGAAACGCCCCCCGTCCGTCAGGCCGGGAGGATTTTCGTCGCTTGCGCGGCGGAAGTCGAACCCTGGCGTCAGATGACGCTCAGGTTGACGGCCTTCGGACCCTTGCCGCGCTTGTCCGGTTCGGTTTCGAAGCGCACCTTCTGCCCGTCCTCGAGACCGGGAAGCCCGGACGACTGCACGGCCGAAATGTGGACGAAGACGTCCTTCTGGCCGTCATCCGGTGTGATGAAGCCAAAGCCTTTGGCATGATTGAAGAATTTTACTGTGCCGGTCTGCGGCATGAGATGCTCCTCTTATCCCAGGACGGGTTCGACAGCCGGAGAATGGCTCCAACCGTTATTGGGCCGTTCACAGGAGGAGAAGAAACGGACAGTTCCCCTTGAGGCATTGATGCCTTCTTTATCACGAACCACCCCGGCCCCCTTTATGTCGAGCTTCCGGGGCATGCCATTCCAGTCTCCGGGCCGGCAAATGCCCGAACACCGGTTTTTCCTCCATTTTTCGATCACGAGCAAGTGAAACTTTACATGTGGCGCAATGGAGAGAATTCACGCGGCGGACCGGCGAAGAACGTCAAGTCCCGACGCCAAGCAAAGCAAGTCGTGGCCGCAGCCAAAACAAAAGGGGCATGGCGCGTTACCGCCATGCCCCAAGTATCGGTCGTATCCCCTAGGAGATAGGCCGCTTTATTCGACGCGCAGGTTGACTGCCTTCGGGCCCTTGCCCATGCGGTCGGGCTCGACGTCGAAGGAAACCTTCTGGCCGTCGACCAGCGTGCGCAGGCCGGACTTCTCGATCGCCGAGATGTGCACGAAGACGTCCTTCGCGCCGCCATCCGGCGTGATGAAGCCAAAGCCTTTGGTTGCGTTAAAGAACTTCACAGTGCCTGTCTGGGACATTCTGGGGTCTCTCCTTCACCCATCAAATCGAAAACCCTCCTCATCGGGCGCCATTCGGAAGGTCGGTCAGTTCTTGGCCGTGCCGCGCCGGCGCGCGAACACACCCGTGCCAAGGGCGGGTCGTCAGAGATTCACAATGTCGGGGAAAGGGTCGTCCAAAACGTTCCAGTCTCCGGGTCAGCAAATGCCCGAACGCGTCAACATATCGCATGTATCAACGATCCTTGCAAGGTGTGTCGGCGCTGTGATCTTCGGTTTCATCTCCAAAAAATTAGCGTCTCGCTGCGCCATATGCCCGCGCAGACCGGTCAATCTCTTTGATCTGAAAGGGATTTCGCCTCGGCAGTAGAACTGCTGGCGTCAGCAGCGGACGGAAGCAAGATGGGCAAATGTCGCTTCGGCCTGACTGCGCAACTCGGGCGGCGCGTATTCGAGCGGCACGATGCGGTCGCGGCTGGCTTCTGCGAGCCGGACGAACGGGAACAGCTCGTATGCCGCAATGCGGCCGCGCTCGCGCCGGGCCGTGCTGACGTCGACGACGAGCATCGCACCCACGCGGTCGGCGAGACTCCTCGCGGCCCCGCGCCCGTGGAACACGCCAAGCCCATAGGCCACATAGGCATTCCCGACGCGTTCGAGGGGTTGCAGTCGCGACGGATGGTGTCCGGCGACAAGGCTTATGCCTCGTTCCGCAAGCCGCCCTGCGCGGTCCAAGGCGCGCAATCCGGGGCGGCGCGCTTTCCACCGGTCCCAATGCGGAAACGCGCAAACCAGGTCGGGCTGCCGGTCCTCTCCCGTCAGCCAGTGCGAGGCAGCGAGGTCCCCAGCCGTGACTACATGCCTGCGCAAGCGGCGCGCGTGGCGCTCGGGTTCCGCAAAGGCGAGCAATCCCACATGAAGCGAACCGGCGCGGACGGTCTGGACCAGGCCGCGCTGCGCCGCGCCGATGACCCGCACCTGGAGCGCCTTGAGGGTGTCCACCGTTTCCTCGAAGCCCGCGACCGACTGGTCCAGAGCGTGGCTGTTCGCGACGGAGAGTGCGAGCCGTTCCGTCTCCACGCCCATCGCCGAGATGACGCCGAGCAACGCGCCGGCATCCATGTGACGGCGCTGTTTGAGCCAGCTTCGCACCGGCAGATGGGGCCTGCGCACCACTGGACCGGCGCAATTGGCGACGACGAGGTCCGCCGATTGGAGCGCGGCGACGAGCATGGGATCGATGGCCGGCGCACGCTGCCTGCTTCCTGCATAGACATCGCCCAGGAACACGAGTCGCGCAAATTCGGCCGGAGGCTCCGCCGTCAGCGCCGCCGCCATGGGCGCAGGCTCACGATCGAGGTGGCTGACAGCCGTCCGTTCGGCTGCCCCTCCTGGCCGCCGAAACGTCAGACGCATCCGGGCATGTGTGGACCTCCCCCGCCCCCACAAAAGGATAACCAAGCAGCCGGATTGTGAACAAGGATCGCGGAAATGTCATCCACTAGTTCTGACCCAGGCGCGGGCAGCCGCCTTGACCATGCGTGGACGCTGGCACATGTTCCGGCCTTCCAAGCGAACCGAGCCCGCCTTGACCGAATATCTGCTGATTCCGCTCTCCGCCCTGCCGTTTCCCCACATCGATCCGGTCATCGTCCAGGTCGGCCCCCTCGCCATCCACTGGTACGGCCTGGGCTACATCATCGGCATCCTGTTTGCCTGGTGGTATGCCAAGAAGCTGGTCACCACCGATCGCCTGTGGGCCGGACCTTCGCCGATCAGGCCGATCGACATCGACGATTTCCTCGTCTGGGCGGCCGTCGGCGTCGTGCTCGGCGGGCGCATCGGCTACATCCTCTTCTACGACTTCGCCCGTTATCTTGAGAATCCGCTGGATATCCTGAAGATCTGGCAAGGCGGCATGTCGTTCCATGGAGGATTTGCGGGAACGACGCTCGCCATGATCCTCTTCGCCAAGTCGCGCGGCTTCAGCGTCCTGTCGCTGTTCGACGTGATCGCGGCAGGCGCGCCGATCGGGCTTGGCCTCGTTCGCGTCACCAACTTCATCAATTCGGAGCTATGGGGCCGCGTCACCGACGCGCCATGGGCTTTCGTTTTCCCCAACGGCGGCCCTTTCCCCCGGCATCCAAGCCAGCTCTACGAAGCCCTGCTCGAGGGTTTCGTGCTGTTCGTCGTTCTGTTCGCCCTCGTGTGGGCGGGCAGGAAGCTGAGGTCGCCCGGCTTCATCGCCGGCGCCTTCGTAGCGGGCTACGCAGCGGCGCGCATCTTCGTGGAGTTCTTCCGCGAACCCGACGCACAGCTTGGCTACCTGGCTGGCGACTGGCTCACGATGGGGATGGTGCTGTCGACGCCGATGGTGCTGCTCGGCCTGTGGCTCATGTGGCGCGCACGTCCGGCGGGCTCCCCGGCGCCGGCATGAGCCGCCTGAAGTCGCGCATCGTCGGCCTCATCGAGGCGCTCGGGCCGCTCCCGGTTTCGGAATACATGGCGCTCTGCCTCTCCGATCCGCAGGACGGATACTACATGACGCGCCCCCCATTCGGCCGCGAAGGGGATTTCACCACCGCTCCCGAAATCAGCCAGATGTTCGGCGAGCTGATCGGCGCATGGATTGCCGCCACCTGGCAGGCCATCGGCGCGCCGGAACAGACGATGGTGGTTGAGATCGGCCCGGGCCGGGGGACGCTGATGAAGGACATCGCGCGGACCCTCGGCAAGATCGCCCCCGACCTGGGCGAAAGCGGAGGCTTCAGGCTGATCGAGACCAGCGAAAGGCTGGCGGCGACTCAGGCGGCGACATTGGGGCAAGCCGCCCGCCAACGCTTCGAGTGGCACAAGGACATCGATGAGCTGCCTGCAAAACCGATGATCATCGTCGGCAATGAGCTCTTCGATGCGATCCCGGTGCGGCAATACGTGAAGACCGCCGGAGGATGGCGCGAGCGCGCGGTAGGCGCTGACGGCGCGGGAAACCTGCAGTTCGTCGCGGGGGCCGGTTCTGTTGACGCCAGCCTGCTGCCGCCGGACGCGGCCGCAGCACCCGAGGGAGCAATCGTCGAGCTAGCCCCGGCGCGCAGCGCGCTGATGCAGAAGGTAGCCGAGCGCATCGCCGGCCACGGCGGCGCGGGGCTTTTCATCGACTACGGCCACGCCACGTCTGCCGTCGGCGACACGCTCCAGGCGCTGCTGAAGCACGCCTATGACGATCCCCTCGCCCATCCCGGCGAAGCCGATCTCACGACCCATGTGGACTTCGCCGCGCTTGCGCAGGCGGCCCGGCATGCGGGGCTTCAGGCGCATCTGCTTGCGCAGGGCGACTTCCTCCTGCGCATGGGCCTGCTCGAGCGGGCCGGAAAGCTCGGCGCGAATGCGTCGCAGGAGGTCCGCGACCGGCTGACCGGCGAGGTGGAGCGCCTGGCCGCGCCGGACCAGATGGGACAGCTGTTCAAGGTGCTCGCCATCATGCCGCCCGGCGTCGCCGCGCCCGGCTTCCCGGCGGCCAATTGACTTGCCCGAAACGCTGGATCACTCTCCGCGCCCAGCGAGAGCGTGGGGCGGGACGGCAGCGTCGGCTTGACGAATTCGCGCGGGCGAACGAGAAAGCGGCACATGCTTGATTCTTCCAGACCCGACCCCTTGCGCTCGCAATTGCTTGAAAGCGCAGCAAAATCCGGCATCAGACACGGCTTCTTCACGCGCATGGGGGGTGTCTCCTCCGGCATCTACGGCGGCCTCAACATCGGCACCGGCTCCAATGACGACCAGGATCTGGTGAGCGAGAATCGCCGCCGGGTGGCTGCCTGGATGAGGGTGCCCGCCGAGGCGCTGATCACCGCCTATCAGATCCATTCACCGGACGTGATCGTCGTCCGCGCTCCCTTCCCCGGCGAGCGCCCGAAGGCGGACGCGGTCGTGACCGACCGCCCCGGCATCGCCGTAGCCGCCTCCACCGCCGACTGCGGCCCCGTTCTCTTCGCCGACCCGGCGGCGCGCGTGGTCGGAGCCGCCCACGCCGGGTGGAAGGGCGCGTTCGGGGGCGTCCTCGAAAACACCATCGCGGCCATGGAGGGCCTCGGCGCGCAGCGCGACCGCATCGTCGCCGTGCTCGGCCCCTCCATCAGCCAGAAGAACTACGAGGTGGGTCCGGAGTTCGTCGCACGTTTCGTGCAGGCCGACCCTGAGAACGAGCGCTATTTCAGCGCCTCCGCCAATGCCGGGCGCCTGATGTTCGACCTCAACGGCTACACCGTCGACCGCCTCAAGCGGGCGGGGGTGACTGCGGCGCAGCTCGGTCGCTGCACCTATGCCGAAGAGGACCTCTTCTATTCCTACCGTCGCATGACCCATCGCGGCGAGGCCGATTACGGCCGTCAGATTTCCGCGATTGCCCTGGAGGATGCTTGATGGCGCTGCATTTCGAACGCACCGAATACGACGCTCGGCGCGACCGCCTGATCCTGGAGATGATCGAGCGCAAGCTCGACGCCATCGTGCTGTTCGCCCAGGAGAGCATGTACTGGCTGACCGGCTACGACACGTTCGGTTTCTGCTTCTTCCAGGCGCTGGTGCTGAAGGCGGACGGCTCGATGGTGCTGCTGACGCGCTCGGCCGACCTGCGCCAGGCGCGCCATACCTCGATCATCGACAACATCGTCGTCTGGACGGATCGCGCCGACGCGAACCCGACGGTGGACCTGCGCAATCTGCTCAACGATCTTGATCTCCTGGGCCGGCGCATCGGCGTCGAATACGACACGCACGGCCTGACCGCCTTCAACGGCCGCAGGCTCGACGAGCAGTTGCAGACCTTCGCCCAGATCATCGACGCTTCGGGCATCGTCGGCCATCTGCGCCTCTTCAAGAGCCCGGCCGAGATCAAGAAGGTCGAGAAGGCCGCCGCGCTGGCCGACGAGGCCTTCGACGCGGCGCTGCCTCTGATCAAGCAGGGCGGCGACGAAGGCGCCATACTGGCAGCCATGCAGGGCGCGATCTTCGCCGGCGGCGGCGACTATCCGGCCAACGAGTTCATCATCGGCTCCGGTCCCGACGCGCTGCTGTGCCGCTACAAGGCGGGACGTCGCAAGCTCAACAAGAACGACCAGCTGACGCTGGAATGGGCGGGCGTCTATCACCACTATCACGCCGCCATGATGCGCACCGTGCTGACCGGCAAGGCCTCGAAACGCCATCAGGAACTGTTCGACGCGGCGAAGGACGCACTGCTCGCGGTGGAGGCGGCGATGACGCCGGGCAACACCTTCGGCGACGTCTTCGAGGCCCATGCGCGAAGCATGGAGGCGAACGGCCTGACCAAGCACCGGCTGAACGCCTGCGGCTATTCGCTCGGTGCCCGCTTCACGCCGTCGTGGATGGACATGCCGATGTTCTACCAGGCCAATCCGGAGCCGATCGCCCCCGACATGACGCTCTTCGCGCACATGATCATCATGGACTCCGAGACGGAAACGGCGATGACGCTGGGCCGCACCTATCTGACAACGGAATCGCAACCCCGGCCGCTCTCCCGTCATGATCTCGACTTGATCGTGCAGTGAGTCGCGAATGTCGATCGGTGTGCGGGGCGTGGGGCTGTACAGGGGAACGTTTGTGGGGATGAGACCCGCGCGGCTTTTGCCAGTTTTCTTGATCGTGGCGATGGCAATCCTGTCGGCCTGCAGCACGACTGACGTGCTTGAACCCTCGGCCATCGCGCCTGAGGGACAGGCGGCCGCAGCCTCAGGCGCGCAGACGGCCGCACAGGATCTCGGCGCCGCATCCGCTCCGTCCAATTCCTCGCAGACGTCCTCGACCCAAACCGCGGCGCTCCCGGCGGTGACACGGCTGCAGTTCGCGCCCATCGTCGGCGCGTCGGTGGAGGCGGCAGGCCCCTTGAGCGAACGGCTTGCGCAGCGGGCGCGCCAGAAGGGCATCACCATCGCCCGCGCCGACGAGACCACCAGCCACATCCTCAAGGGTTACCTGTCCGCGCTGCCGGAGGGCAGGCAGACTACGATCGTCTACGTCTGGGACGTGCTCGATCCATCCGGCAACCGCCTGCACCGCATCCAGGGCCAGCAGACGGTCAGCGGCGGCGATGGCTGGCAGTCGGTGACGCCGGCGACCATGCAGGAAATCGCCGACGAGACGATGGAGAAACTGGGCGTCTGGATGGGCGGACGCGCCGGCTGAGGCCGCGGCAACTTGACGACATGAGTCGAAAAAGCCGGTTCGACGCTTGCAATACCGGGACAGGGCGCTAAAAGCCCGCTCAAATCCTCCGCCAAGGCTTGAATATGAAACTCTTCGCAGGCAATTCCAACCGGGTGCTGGCTGAAGCGGTCGCCCGCTATCTCAACATCCCTCTCGGAAAGGCTAGCGTTCGGCGCTTCGCCGACCAGGAGATTTTTGTCGAGATCCAGGAGAACGTGCGCGGCGAGGACGTCTTCGTCCTGCAGTCCACGTCCTTCCCGGCGAACGACCACCTGATGGAACTGCTGATCATGATGGACGCCTTCATGCGGTCCTCGGCACGACGCGTCACGGCGGTGATCCCCTATTTCGGCTATGCCCGGCAGGACCGCCGCGCCTCGGGCCGCACCCCGATCTCGGCCAAGCTGGTCGCCAACCTGATCGCGCATGCCGGCGCCCACCGCGTGCTGACGCTCGACCTGCACGCCGGCCAGATTCAGGGCTTCTTCGACATCCCGACCGACAACCTGTTCGCCGCCCCTGTCATCACCCGTGACATCAAGGCGAAGTACAACACCTCCAACGTCATGGTGGTCTCGCCCGACGTCGGCGGCGTGGTCCGCGCGCGTGCGGTCGCCAAGCGCATCGATGCGCAGCTCGCCATCGTCGACAAGCGGCGCGAGCGGCCGGGCGAGTCGGAGGTCATGAACATCATCGGCGACGTGCACGGCAAGGACTGCATGATGATCGACGACATCGTCGATTCGGGCGGCACGCTCTGCAATGCGGCCGAGGCGCTGCTCGCCAACGGCGCCACCAGCGTCACCGCATACATCACCCACGGCGTGCTTTCGGGCGGCGCTGTCCAGCGCATCACCTCGTCCAAGCTGAAGGAGCTGGTCATCACCGACTCCATCCAGCCGACCCAGAGCGTGATCGACGCCCCCAACATCCGCGTCCTGCCGATCAGCGACCTCATCGGCGAGGCGATCTCGCGCACGGCGACCGAGGAATCGGTTTCGAGCCTGTTCGACTAGAGCGCATTCGACTTATTCGACGTCATAGCCTGCCGAAGCCCGGCAGGCATTGGCGTGAAAATCCAGCACTTGATATCCGACACAAACCTCCACTCTGGGTCGGAAGTAGATTTTCTTAGCGGCCACTGTCGGGCGGTATCGGCAACCTCAATTAATCGGACACTTCTTGCTTTCCAAGTTCGTCTCTAACGAACTTGGAAATTGCAGAACCTTGGCGCTCGGCCATCTGCTCTACTCCTTCGCGGCCGTTCGACCAAACGGTCCAGACCGCCAACATATCGGGTGAGACGGCCACCGCTGCCTTGCAGAATTCAGATTTCCGATCGCACACCAGCTTGGGACTGCCAACTGGTGGTTTCCCCGTCGCTGCTATTTGATCGCCCATCTCCAACTGGGAGAGGTAACGTAAGCCGACAAGATAGAAACGCTGAGGCAGTTCGGCGATGATGCCAACACGTTCGCCTCGGCACAACGCTTTCGCCCATTGACGCCTGAGCAGTGGGCAAAGCTCTTCGACACGAAACATTTCCCCCGCATAGTGCCGGATAGAAACCTCCAGCATGCCGATTGGCATAGGGCTGTGGGGATTTCCAGCCGCTTCCCGCATACGCTTGGTGCGGCTCTCATCGTCGCCGTCCTTCTCGTGGAAGGCATCATTCCTATATGGCTTCGGGCCTGACGCCCCCCGTACGGCCACGAAAGGCAGGATCACCCGTTCTGATCCGATCAGGAAGTGGGCATCGCTTGCGGCAAATTCGGCCTCTGGGACTTCTGGAATGGGTGGACCGCACGCCGCCAGGATCATTGCCAGAATTAGTGCCAAAACCCGCTGCATCATGTCGAGCTTCTGGCACCTGATGAACGCGACGACTGGCCCGGCTTGCGGGCTTCCGTCTCACCGGTCTCGCGATAGCGGCGATGCCAGGCTCCCGCCGTCGAGATCCCGATCGGGAAGCGCCGTGCCGCTTCCCGTGTCGAAATCCCATTTTCAATCGCCGCAGTCACCCGCCCACGAAGGTCCGCGCTCAAGCTTCTCGTCATCTCCACCTCCTTGCAAATCACCAGGACCAGTGAATCAGACAACGCCCGGCGCCGGAATCCTCAAACCGACTCCACGTCCATCAAAGAGGCTCTAGGCTCGGGAACTATCGTCGGCCGCCTCACCGGCTGGCCGACGGAACGTTCGGGAAAGCCTCGACCCGCCATCGTTGCGCGCACGCGCAGCTTTTCGACGCTTGAGCGGCCGCCAGCACAATTTCAGGCTGGACGCCAAGTTCTCCCTGATCGCGCGCAAGCCGGACCGTTCTAAAATCCCGACAGAACCATTCCCGCGACCATCGCCGCGCCGAGCACCGCCAGCATGTTCGCCTTGAACCGGACCAGCGCGACGGCGGCAGCCAGCGCGATGGCCACGGCGGCCAGGTCGATGCTGCCCCACTCCGGCAGCGGCAGCGCCAACGGGCCTACGCTCACCTCCCCTACCGTCGCGAACAGCACGTGCAGGCCGAACCAGATCGCCAGATTTGCGATGACGCCGACGACTGCCGCAGTCACCGCCGCGAGCGCGCTTGCGAGCCAGCGTATGTTGCGCACCGTCTCGACATAGGGCGCGCCTGCAAAAATCCACAGGAAGCACGGGACGAAGGTGAACCAGAGCGTCACCAGCGCCCCGCCCAGCCCGCCGACAAGCGGATCGAAACCCGACAGGCGCGCGCCGCCGAGGAATCCGACGAACACCAGCACCAGGATCAGCGGGCCCGGCGTGGTTTCGGCAAGCCCGATCCCCGTCAGCATCTCGTCGGGCTTGAGCCAGTGGTGGATGTCCACCGCCTGCTGCGCGACATAGGCGAGCACCGCATAGGCGCCGCCGAAGGTCACCATGGCGACCTTCGAGAAAAAGCCGGCCTCGGCTGCATAGACGTGTTCTGGTCCCAGCAGCAGTGCAATGAAGGCAAGCGGCGCGAACCAGATGACGGTCCAGACCGCGACGGTCGAGAGGAAACTCGCGATACCCGGCCTCGCCCCGGCGTCGGGCATCGCACCCCGTAGATTCGCGGGCTGACGATGCCCGGCGACCGCCCCGTACAGGGCGGCCACCGCGATGATCACGGGAAACGGCAGTTTGAGGAAGGCGATCGCCGCGAAGGCAGCCACGGCGATGGCAACGGCAGCGCCATCCTGGAGCGCCCGGCTGGAGATACGGATCAGCGCATCGAGCACGATGGCCAGCACCGCGGCCTTCATGCCGAACAGCAGACCGTCCACGACCGGCACGTCTCCGAGCAGGAGATAGACCGCGGACAGGAGGGTGATGACGACAGCCCCGGGCAGCACGAAAAGCAGGCCGGCGACCAGCCCGCCGCGCACGCCGTGAAGCAGCCAGCCGACATAGGTGGCGAGTTGCATCGCCTCAGGACCGGGCAACAGCATGCAGTAGTTGAGCGCATGCAGGAAGCGGGCATCGTCGATCCAGCGCTTCTCGTCGACGAGGATGCGGTGCATGAGGCTGATCTGCCCGGCCGGCCCGCCGAAGGAGAGCAGGCCGACCTTGGCGAAGACGCGGACGGCTTCGCCGAAGGTGACGCGATTGCTTGCGGCGAGATCCATCTCAGGCGGTCCTTGCCGGCCAGTTGTGGGCCTCGAGCTGGACCCGGTCGTCCGGTTCGATCGCCGACAGGCCAAGCGAGACGGCGAGCAGCCCGGCCGCCTGCGGCTCGAGTTCGGGACGCGCCGTGTCGGCACCGCGGACGATTCTCGCGAGGTGAAGCAAAGCAGGGTCCGAAATGCCGAATTCGGCGATCATGGTGTCGAAGGTGCATTGGTCGCCGCGATGCGAATAGTGCACGTTTTCGACGTCGAACGGGATCCAGCCGGTCTCACCGGCGATGTCGGCCACCCATTGAGGGGCCACGAAGTGGACGATCGCGAAAGGATCAACGAAGCGTCGCAACAGCCACGGGCACGCGATCCGGTCGATCTTGGGCCTTTCGCGCGTGACCCAGACGCTTGGCGATGGCAGACCATCCTCAAGTCCCGGCGCGGAGCGGCCGACCACCGGTCCGCCCGCACCGATCCAGCCCTCCAGACCTCCCTCGAGGATCGTCACGTTGGCGCCGCGCGCGGCAATCCCGGCAGCGGCAATCTCGCTGACATTGTGGCCGTGGGTGCAGTAGACGATGATGGGTTTTCCGGGCGGCAGGCCGGGCAGCCATTCCGAAACCTGCATATGACTGCGCCAGATGGCGGCGGGCAGGCGCACGGGCGACGACGCGAGCGCATCCGGCCGGCGGACGTCAATGAGCAGCGGGTATTTTCCGAGCCCGACCCGGGCAATCAGTTCATGGGGAGAGATATGTCTGGGCATGGTTTTTCCTCCGCACAAATCTGCGAAGGCGGAACTTGGGCATCAGCCTCACGGGGAGTCCACCATGCCCCCGGTACTGTGAAGAATAGAAGACAGTCGCCCCCGCATCAACAGGATATGCTGACCCGCTTCCATTTCACGCCGGTGCGGACGTCCGGTAGCGCATGACCGTCCCGATTGGCCGGTTGCCGCTGGTCGGCTTCCGGTGCCGCAGCGTCGAACGTGGGCGCTTCGTTCCGGACGCGCACATTTTTCACCACAGTGGGGGACCAAGTCGAAAAATGTGGTAAGCGCCAGCCAGACAACACCAAGGAGTGGACAAGTGAGCGAACCGACCGTGGCAGATGCAACAGACCGCATCTATGAATCGCTCCAGGCGGACAATGCCGACATCGACAAGCACATCGCGACCCTCAAGGCAGCGTTGATCCGGGCTGGTTTGAAAGAGGCCGTGTTCGACCCAGCCAAGCTCGCGCAGAACAACCGTTCAGGCAGGAAGTTGATGCAGGCCTACTTTCGGCAGCGCGGCGTGACGGTGAAATACTCAGCTTCGTGAAGCCTTCCTATGACGCCGACAAGGCCGGCCGACGGCCGCTGACCAGAGCACCTTCGATGGGGCCTGGCGGCAAGCTCTCGCCCTCGGACGCGTATTGATACGCGCGTCCTTCCGTGCGGCGAAACCGGTTGGCCGCTAACGCGGCGATGCCCGGCGGGCGCGCCGCCGGGCAAGTTCCGGAGCATCGGGCCGAAAGCCCGAGCGCGGTTTACCAGGACGGGATCAGCGCGCCCTTGAACTCGTCGTTGATGAACGCCTTGATGCTGTCGTCGTGGTACGACTCGACCAGCGTCTTGACCCACGGCGCGTCCTTGTCGGCGCTGCGCACGACGATCAGGTTGGCGTAGGGCGACTCGCTGCCTTCGATGGCGATGGCGTCGGTGTTCGGATGCAGGCCGGCTTCCAGCGCGTAGTTGGTGTTGATGACCGCCGCATCGACGTCGTCGAGCGAGCGGGGAAGCTGGGCAGCGTCGAGTTCGGAGAACTGGATGTTCTTCGGGTTTTCGGTGACGTCGGCGGGACCCGCCTTCAGACCGGCTTCCGGGTTGACCTTGATCAGGCCTTCCTTGGCCAGAACCAGGAGCGCGCGGCCGCCATTGGTCGGGTCGTTCGGGATGGCGACGGTCGCGCCGTCGGCGAGCTCGGCGAGGTTTTTCACCTTCTTCGAATAGACGCCCATCGGCGTGGTTATGGTCTTGCCGACGCTGACGAGATCGAAACCGCGATCGGCGATCTGGTTGTCGAGATAGGGCTGGTGCTGGAAGGAGTTGGCGTTGAGGTCGCCATCGGCCAGCGCCTGGTTAGGCACCACATAATCGGAGAACTCCAGGATCTCGATATTGAGACCCTTCGTGGCGGCGACTTCCTTCACCTTCTCCATGATCTGCGCGTGCTCGCCGGGCGTGACGCCGACCTTGATGTCTTCGGCGAGCGCCGGGACGCTGATGAGGGCGGCAAGGGCCGCCGAGACGAGGAACTTCATCATGTCTTACTCCTTGATGATGAGACTGCTTGGGAGGGGTTGAAATCAGCTCTTGCGGTTGCGCTTGTCGAAGCGCCGGGCAAGCGCATCGCCAGCGCTCTGCACCAGTTGCACGAGAACGATCAGCACGATCACCACGGCCAGCATTACGTCCGGCATGAAGCGCTGGTAGCCGTAGCGGATGCCGAGATCGCCGAGACCGCCGCCCCCGACCGCGCCGACCATCGCCGAATAGCCGATCAGGCTGACGATGGTCATGGTGAAGGCCAGCAGGATGGCCGGCCGGGCCTCGGCCAGAAGCACCTTGAGGACGATCTGCATGGGCGTCGCGCCCATGGCGCGGGCGGCCTCGATCAGCCCCTTGTCGATCTCCCGGATCGCCGCCTCCACCAGGCGGGCGAAGAAGGGAATGGTGGCGATCGTCAACGGCACGATGGCGGCCGTCGTGCCGATAGACGTGCCGGTCAAGAGGCGCGTGAACGGGATGATCGCCACGACCAGGATGATGAACGGGGTGGAACGGGCCGCATTGACGACGAGGCCGATCACGTAGTTGAGCTTCGGCGCCGGGAAAAGCTCGTCCTTGCCGCTGGTGGCGAGGAACACGCCGATCGGCAGGCCGATCAACGATCCGACCAGGCCGGACACGGCCACCATGTGCAGCGTCTGCAGCAGCGACTTCCAGAGCAGGCCGACAAGCATCTCAGGCGACATAGCCGAGCACCTCCGTGGACAAGCCGGTCTCGGCATAGAATCGGTTGGCGCGCTCGAGGATTTCGGGCGCGGCGGGATAGGCGACGACGAGGGTGCCGAAAGGCTCGCCGGCGATCTCCTCGATCGCCCCGGCGAGAATGTTGATGTCGCCGCCGATCTCTGTGACCAGCCGCGCCGTCAGCGGCTGGAACGCCGTGGCGCCGAAGAAGGTCAGCCGCACGAGAATGCGGTCGCCGGCGGAAGGCTCGGGCTTCAGGCCGGAGCGCAGCCATTCCGGCAGGCTTGCGCCCGATGTGGACGACAGCAGGATCCGCGTCGTCTCGTGCTGCGGGGCGGTGAAGACGTCGAAGGTGCGTCCCTGCTCGACGATGCGTCCGTGATCGATGACCGCGACGTGGGAGGCGATGGTCTTGACCACCTCCATCTCATGCGTGATCAGCAAGACCGTCAGGCCGAGGTCGGCATTGATCTGCTTCAGGAGCGCCAGGATCGACTGGGTCGTTTCCGGATCGAGCGCGGAGGTGGCCTCGTCGGAGAGCAGCAGCTTCGGCGAGGTGGCCAGCGCCCGGGCGATGCCGACGCGCTGCTTCTGCCCGCCCGACAGTTCGGAGGGATAGCGCGCCGCCTTGTCGGCGAGACCGACGAGATCGAGAAGCGGGTCGACCTTCTGCTTGATCGCCGCGCGGTCGAGACCGGCGATCTCCAGCGGCAATGCGACGTTGTCGAAGGCCGTGCGCGAGGACAGCAGGTTGAAATGCTGGAAGATCATCCCGACCTCGCGCCGCAGGCCGCGCAGGCCCGCCTCGTTCAGCCCGCCAACCTCGGTGCCGTCGACCACCACCCTTCCCGAACTCGCCTTCTCCAGGCCGTTGACAAGCCGGATGAGCGTGGACTTGCCGGCGCCGGAGCGGCCGATGATGCCGGTGATCTCTCCGCGGCCGACGGTCAGGTCCACGCCATCGAGTGCAGTAAAGGATTTCGCGTCGGCGCCGTAGCGCTTGGTCACGCGGTCGAATGTCACCATGGGGGTGGTTTCCGCGGGCTCATGCCCGACGGCATCGGCCGCGACAGTTGGGGGTATCATTTTCAGCTCACGGTATCAGTCAGGTCATCCCGGCGCGTTCATCGCCGACGCGTCATCTAAAGACGCTGCGCAGTCCATGACAGGTGACTTTCCGTAGCACGTATCGGACTTGGTCTCGACAGTCTTGGTTCCAGCAAGCGCACCATTGCCCGGATTTGACGGAATACAACAGGAACGGAATTCCACCAAACCGGCCCTGCAGGGAAATACCCTTGCAAAAGCGCCAACCCGGGACCGCCAGATGTCGGCTCTGGACGTTTCCAGGAGGCGTCGGCGAGACCCGGCGCCAGCGCGCAGGGCTCTTTCGGACGCGCTCCGGCGCTTCTGCGTCTGTCGGTCGAGCCGCCTCCTTTCCCTGTCTCGGGGACCATCTTCCGGATGTTGCATCCGAGCCTTCGCTCGGGCTTGGCGGGGGATTTTGAACTGCTCTTGGTCGAACCCCTTGACATCCCTCTCCACTGATGGTGCTATCGATATATGGAACGGCATTCCAACATATAGAACTCTTTGAGCGCCGTTTCTCCCGAAAGGGTTTGGGGAGGACACCACAGAGCTGCAATTCCCGCCCCGGCGTCCAGCCGGAGAACGGGACGTGCATTCCGTCCATTTGCACGCCCGCAACCGGCGGGTTTGTTGCGTTGTCGATGAAGCTTGCCCGTCGGCGAGCACAGGAGGAGGGAATTTTGAAATTCAGATCGGTTCTTCGCATGACCACCGCGGCCGTCATGTTCGGCTTGGTGAGCATCATTCCGCCCGCCTACGCCGAGACACCGGCGGATACGCTGATCATGGCCAACGCCATCGACGGCGTGACCAGCTTCGACCCCGCCGAGGTGTTCGAATTCGTTGGCGGTGAGATCAGCAACAACGTCTATCTGCGCCTCATCGTGCGCGACGAGACCAACTTCGCCGAGGTTGCCGGCGGCGTGGCCGAAAGCTGGGAAGTGTCTCAGGACGGGCTCACCTTCACCTTCAAGATCCGCGACGGGCTCACCTTCGCCTCCGGCGCGGCGGTGACGGCCGAAGACGCCGCGTTTTCCCTGCAGCGCGTGGTGAAGCTCGGCAAGAGCCCGGCTTTCATCCTTACCCAGTTCGGCTGGAGCGCGGAGAATGTCGAGGAAAACGTGCGCGCGATCGATGCGCGCACGCTGGAGCTGAAGATCTCCCAACCGTTCGCACCGACGCTGGTGCTGAATGCCCTGTCGGCGGGCGTAGGCGCGGTGGTCGAGAAGGCGGTCGTGCTGGCCAACGAGAAGGACGGCGATCTCGGCCACGATTGGCTGCGCTCGAACTCCGCCGGCGCCGGCGCATTCGTTCTTCGGGCGTGGCAGCCCAACGAGGCGATCGTGCTGGAATCCAACGACAACTTCTATCGCGGCGCGCCGAAGCTCAAGCGGATCGTCTACCGCCATGTCCCGGAAGCGACCGCGCAGCGCCTGATGCTCGAGCGCGGCGACGTCGACATGGCCCGTGCGCTTGGCGCCGAACAGCTCGACGCGCTGGAATCGAACCCCGACATCAAGATCGATATCGCGCAGAAAGCCACCGTGCTCTATCTCGGCCTCAACGAGAAAGTTCCGGAACTGGCGGATCCCAAGGTTCAGGAGGCGATCCGGCTGCTGGTCGACTATCAGGGCATCGCCGGCACGATCCTCAAGCGCCAGTACCAGGTCCATCAATCGGTGCTGGCCAAGGGCGGCTTTGCCGCGCTGGAGGAACAGCCGCATGCCCGCGACGTGGAGAAGGCGAAGGCGCTGCTGGCAGAAGCCGGCTTTTCGAAAGGCTTCAACCTTGAGCTCGACGTCTTCGCCGCCGCGCCCTTCCGCGATGTCGGCGAAGCGCTGCAGGCGAACTTCGCCGAAGCGGGCATCAACGTGTCGCTGGTCGCGTCGGATCGGCGCCAGACGCTGACGAAGTACCGCGCGCGAAACCACCAGGCGGTGCTTATGGTGTGGTCACCCGACTATGGCGATCCGCACTCCACGATCGACTTCTTCCTGACCAACCCTGACAATTCCGACGAGGGCAAAGCCAAGACTGCAGCCTGGCGCAATGCGTGGTTCGATGCGGAGCTGAAGGGCCTTGCGGATGCGGCAATCCTGGAATCCGATTCCGCCGCGCGCAAGGAGATGTACACCCGTCTCCAGCAGTCCCTGCAGACCGACAGCCCGTTCGTCGTGATGTTCCAGCAGACCGAACCGGTGGCGATGCGCAACAATGTCGAGAACTGGGTCTCCGGCCCGGCCTTCGACACCTATGTCTTCCACGGCATCACCAAATGAGCATGCAGCCGGCCATTGACGGGACGGAGCGCGAGGGAAGCCGTGCACTGGCTTCCCGCGCGACGGCGGCGGGGTGGTTCGCGGTCAGCCTCGTGCTGACGCTGCTCGGCCTCATCCTCGTCACCTTCCTGATCGCCCGGGTCGTGCCGATCGATCCGGTCCTCGTCATGGTCGGCGACCGGGCCACGCCCGAAGCCTACGAACAGGCCCGCCGGTCGATGGGGCTCGACAATCCCCTCTACTGGCAGTTCCTCGAATATGTGGGCAGCGTCGCAATCGGCGATCTCGGCCAGTCGGTGATGACCGGCCGAGAGGTGCTCGCCGACACGATGCGTGCATTTCCCGCGACGCTCGAATTGGCGCTCGCCGCAACCCTGATCGGGAGCCTGCTCGGCGTCCCTGCCGGCGTGCTCGCGGCGGTGCGGCGGGGTCGCCTCAGCGACCACGTCGTGCGGTTGGTCTCGCTGATCGGCTATTCGCTGCCGGTGTTCTGGCTGGGCCTCGTCGCGCTCCTTGTCTTCTACGCCCGTCTCGGCTGGGTGGCAGGACCTGGCCGCATCGACATCGCCTATCAGTACAGCGTTCCGGCGATGACCGGTTTCGTCATGCTCGACGCGCTTCTGGCCGGGGAGTGGGCGGCAGCAGGCAACGCCTTGTCGCACCTGATCCTGCCAGCCTCGATCCTGGGCTACGTCTCGATGGCCTTCATCGCGCGCATGACGCGGTCGCTCATGATCGAGCAACTGTCGCAGGAATATGTGCTTGCGGCGCGCGCCAAGGGATTGCCAGCGCGAACCGTCATCTGGCGCCATGCGTTTGGCAACGTCCTCGTCCAGGTCATCACGGTCATCACGCTGACCTTCGCCTATCTGCTCGAGGGCGCGGTGCTGACGGAAACCGTGTTCGCCTGGCCCGGCCTCGGCCTCTACATCACCCAGGCGCTGTTTTCCGCCGATCTCAACGCCGTTTTGGGCGGCACCCTCGTCATCGGCGTCTGCTTCGTGCTCATCAATCGCGGCGTCGAGCTTCTCTACCGCATATTCGACCCGAGGATCCGCTGATGCGCGCCGCTTCCACATGGATCGAATGGCTGACCACCGAAACGCCGGAAAACCGCCTCCAAGGTCGATTGGCGCAGTCTTACCAGACAATCACCCGTTTCGCCCGCAATCCGCTCGCCATGGTCGGCCTCGCAATCATGCTCGCGCTGGTCACGGTCGCCGCACTGGCGCCATGGTTCGCGCCCTACGATCCGCTCGCGACCAACCTCGGCAGCCGCCTTCTGCCGCCGTCGGCTGAGCACTGGTTCGGCACCGACCATCTCGGACGGGACATCCTGTCGCGCGTGATCGCCGGCAGCCGCGCGACGCTCGCGATCGTCATCCTGGTCGCCATCCTGATCGGGCCGATCGGCATGTCGATCGGCATCGTCGCCGGCTATTTCGGCGGCAAGCTCGACCGCACGCTGATGGGCGTGACCGACGTGGTGATGGCGTTTCCGCGCCTCATCCTCGCGCTCGCCTTCGTCGCAGTGCTTGGTCCCGGCCTCGAGAACGCCGTCATCGCCATCGCCATCACCGGGTGGCCGGCCTATGCCCGGCTTGCGCGGGCCGAAACTCTGTCGCTGCGGCAGCGCGAATTCGTGATTGCGGCGCAGTTGCAGGGTGCATCCGCCGGACGAATCCTCGTGCGCTACATTGCTCCGTTCTGTGTGCCCTCGGTCATCATCCGGCTCACCCTCGACATGGCGGGCATCATCCTGATCGCGGCCGGGCTGGGTTTCCTCGGCCTCGGCGCACAGCCCCCCATGGCCGAGTGGGGCGCGATGGTGGCCGCGGGGCGCGACTATCTCATCGACAAATGGTGGGTCGCAACGCTGCCCGGCCTCGCTATCTTCGTCGTCAGCCTCGGCTTCAACCTGCTGGGCGACGGCCTGCGCGATGTCTTCGACAGGAGAACGGCGTGACCAGCCAATCCCGACCATCAGCAAACAAGAGCGTCGAGGAGCCGCTCGTCGCGGTTGAAAACCTCTTCGTGCATTTCCCCGGCAGGAGAGGCCCCGTCGCGGCCGTCGCCGGTGTCAGCTTCTCGATGGGGCGCGAAAAGCTCGCCATCGTGGGCGAAAGCGGCTCGGGCAAATCGCTCACCGCGCGCACCATCATGGGCCTGTTGCCCGAAAGCGCGCGTGTGACAGCCGATCGTCTGAGCCTGCAAGGGTCCGACCTGCGCGGCATGGGCGAAAAGGATTTCGCCAGGTTTCGCGGCAAGCGCATGGCGATGATCCTGCAGGACCCGAAACAGTCCCTCAATCCGACGATGACCGCCGGCGCGCAGATCGCGGAAAGCTGCCGACTGCACCTCGGGGACTCGCACCGCGCAGCCCGCGAGCGTGCGCTGGACCTGCTGCGCAAGGTTCGCATCCACGATCCGCGCCGCGTCGCCCAGCTCTACCCGCACGAGGTATCCGGCGGCATGGGCCAGCGCATCATGATCGCGATGATGCTGGCGGCGGAGCCGGATCTGCTGATCGCCGACGAACCCACCTCCGCGCTCGACGTGTCGGTGCGCGCCGAAGTACTGGACCTAATCGAGAGCCTCGTGGTCGAGCGCGGCATGGGGCTGATCCTGATCAGCCATGACCTCGACCTCGTCGGCGCCTACAGCGACCGCGTCGTGGTGATGTATGCGGGTCGCGTCCTGGAAACGCTGGCCGCTTCCGAGCTTCGCCGCGCCCAACATCCCTATACGCGCGGCCTCATCGGCTGCCGTCCCCCGCTCGACCGCAAGGTCGACACTCTGCCGGTCCTGAAGCGTGATCCAGCATGGCTGACATGAACGCACCATCCACCCACGTGCTTCACGCCGAAGCGCCCGCAATCGAGGTCGACCGCCTGAATGTGGCCTTCGGCGCCGCGCATGTGGTGCGCGACGTGAGCTTCACGGCCGCGCGCGGCGAATGCCTCGGTCTCATCGGCGAATCGGGCTCGGGCAAGAGCACGGTCCTGAAGGCGCTGACCGGCACCGTCGAGACCACCGGAACCTTGAACGTCCTCGGCAAGTCGCTGTCACAAAGACAGTCGAGTCGACATCACGCGCGACAGGTCCAGATGGTGTTCCAGGATCCCTACGCGGCGCTTCACCCGCGCCATCCGGTTGAGCGCATCCTGGAGGAACCGCTGGCGATCCAGGGGATCGGCGACCGTGAGGCGAAGATTCGCGCCAGCCTCGCCTCCGTAGGCTTGCCGCTCAGCTTCCGCTTCCGCTATCCGCACCAGCTTTCCGGCGGGCAACGGCAGCGCGTGGCGATTGCGCGTGCGCTCATCCTTGAACCCGAGGTGTTGCTTCTCGACGAGCCTACGTCCGCGCTCGACGTGTCGGTCCAGGCTGAAATCCTCAACCTGCTTGCGAGCCTCCATCGCGAGCGCGGCCTTACCATGCTGTTCGTCGGCCACGATCTCGGCGTGATTGCGCATATGTGCGCGCGCATCATTGTCCTCAACAGGGGCGAACTGATCGAGACCCTGACGCGCGAGCAGATCTATTCGGGCAAGGCCAGCGAGCCTTACACGCAGGAACTCCTCCACGCGACCACCAGGGTCACCACAACGAAAGCTTGGGGCTGACGCGGGACGATTTCCGGGCTGCTCGTGTGCTGGGTTTCCGACCGCATCGCGGTGGTCGCTTGGCGCGCTACAAGATCGGCCCGGCGACGCCTGCTGAAGCGGATTAGCGCAGGAGTCCGTCCAGCGCCGGCATTCCCACGATCGCCGCGCCAGCGATCAGCGCATGGCAGACCCAGCGGAAGGTGCGTTCGGTGGCAAGGCCGAACAGTCTCCAACCGACAAACAACCCGGCGGCAAAGGCCGGCCCGATGATGAGCGACAACTGGATCGACTGCCAGGTCAGCAGCCCGCCGAGCGTATAGCTGATGATTGACAGGCAACTGGAGCCCGCCAGGAAGAGCACGATGTTGGCCCGCACCGTCAACGGCGGAATGAACTGTCCGAGCCAGTAGGCGACAACCGGCGGACCACCCACCTGCGCCGTGCCCGAGCAGATGCCGGAGGCGAGGCCGACCGCTATCGTCAGGGGCGTTTTTGGCCGGCCGTGATAGCGCCAGCCCGACATCAGAAGGACAAGCAGCAGGCCGACGAGCACGACGATCGCCCAGCGTATGCTGATCGGATCCGTATGCAGTAGGACGTAGGTGCCGAGCGGAACGCCTATGATTGCGCCTATCGCCATCAACCCCACCTCGCGCCTGTCGGCATTGCGCCAGGCATGCGGCAGCAGGCTGGGCGTCAGCACGAGATCGACGATCAGCAAAAGCGGCACTGCGAGCTTGGGGCCGACGACCGAACTGGCGAGCGGCATGAAGATCAGGGCGCCGCCAAATCCCGAGAAACCGCGCGTCAGCCCGCCAAGAGCCGCTGAAAAGAGCAGGAAGACGAGCTCGCCAGATCCCAGCGCAGAAAAATTCCAGCTCAGCATGAAATGAATGCGACGAAAGAGATGCAAAACATGCGCCGTTGATAGCTGGTGCCGCCTGCCGCGGTAAGCGCCACCGGGCGGATTGTGGACAGCCAGCCCCTTTTCCACCCGGCATAAGGCGCAACCGTCCGGCATGACGGGTTGCGGATGGCGTCCGGACCGCTTACGGAACCGCCAAACAGAAACATGTGGCGACGGCTCCGTGAAACGTAACGGCGCGATGCCTATGAAAGCACCCATGACCGACTTTGATACTATGGCCAAGCCGCTCGCGGCGGCGCTCGTGGCTCGTGGCTACGAAACATTGACCCCGGTGCAGCAGGCTATGCTGGCGCCGGACGTGCAGCAATCGGACCTGCTGGTCTCGGCGCAGACCGGCTCGGGCAAGACGGTGGCCTTCGGCATCGCCATCGCGCCGACGCTGCTCGGAACGGCCGAGCGGCTGGGCCACGCCGGATTGCCGCTCGGCCTGATCGTCGCGCCGACACGTGAACTGGCGATGCAGGTAAAGCGCGAGCTGGAATGGCTCTACCGCGAGACGGGCGCGCGCATCGGCTCCTGCGTCGGCGGCATGGACATGCGCAGCGAACGGCGCGCGCTGGCCGACGGCGCGCATATCGTGGTCGGTACGCCCGGCCGCCTGCGCGACCACATCACGCGCGGCTCGCTCGACATGTCGGAGATCCGCGCCATCGTGCTGGACGAGGCCGACGAGATGCTCGACCTCGGCTTCCGCGACGATCTCGAATTCATCCTCGCGGCCGCTCCGGAGGAACGCCGCACGCTGATGTTCTCGGCGACCGTTCCGCCGCAGATCGCGCAACTGGCGAAGCGCTTCCAGCGCGACGCGCAGCGCATCACGGTCGCCGGCGAAAGCGCCCAGCACAGCGACATCGAATACCAGCAGATCCTGGTCGCCCCCGCCGACCGCGAGAACGCCATCATCAACACGCTGCTGTTCTTCGATTCCGACAACACCATCATCTTCTGCCACACCCGCGAGGCGGTAAAACACCTCGCCGCCCGGCTGGCCAACCGCGGTTTCGCCGTGGTCGCGCTGTCGGGCGAGCTCAGCCAGGCCGAACGCACCAACGCGCTGCAATCGATGCGCGACGGCCGCGCCCGCGTCTGCGTGGCGACCGACGTGGCCGCGCGTGGCATCGACCTGCCCAACCTTGGGCTTGTCATCCACGCCGACCTGCCGACCAACCCGGACACGCTCCTGCATCGCAGCGGCCGTACCGGCCGCGCCGGCCGCAAGGGCATCTGCACGCTGATTGTGCCCTATCACCGGCGTGGGGTCGCGGCGCGCGTGCTGCGCATGGCCAGGCTGACCGCGGCGACCGTTCCGGCGCCGACCGCCGCCGACATCGAGCGACACAACCACGAGCGCATCCTCGACGATCCGGGCCTCAGCCAAGCGCCGGGCGAGGACGAACTGGCGCTGGTCGGCGAACTGATGAAGATGCACAGCGCCGAGAACATCGCGGCCGCCTATCTGAGGCTGCAGCTTGCGGCGCGCCCTGCCCCGGAAGAACTGCTCGACGCGCCGGCATTCCCTGAACGCGGCCAGCGCGAGCCGCGTGGCGAGCGCAAAGAGCGTGGCGACGCTGCGCCGCGCGAACGCAGCGATTTCACCGACGGCGTCTGGTTCCGCGTCTCGGTCGGCCGCAAGCATCGCGCCGATCCGAAATGGCTGCTGCCGATGATCTGCAAGGCAGGCCACGTCACCAAGCGCGCCGTCGGCTCGATCAAGATCCAGGACGCTTTCACCCTGTTCGAGATCGCTGGCGACAAGGCCGAAGCCTTCAAGGCGGCGATCAAGGAAAACGGCACCGGAGAAAAGGGCGTCAGCATCCAGCCCGCCGACGGAAAGCCGCCGCATGGCGGGGAGCAGCGTCGCGCAGAGGAAGCGCAGCAGACGTCGTGGAGCCCGAAGAAGGGCAAACCCAAGCCCGACAGCGCGCCGAAGAAGCCCAAGACCAAGCCGCGCTGGAAGAAGTCGAAGGGGGCCTGACAGCGGCCCCGGAACCCGTGGCGGTTCGGTCGAAAGTACCGGCGCGGAGATTCTCGACAACCGCCGCAAATCCTTGCGTCGCCAACCCCCTTCCGCTATAGAACCGCCACCCGCGTAGACACCCTTGGAGGCAGCGCGGAGGAAGGCCGCCCTCGCCGGCGGCTTTCGACGTTTACGGACCGGCGCTTCGACGCCGCCGCAAACGCTCCAACAACGCGAAAGGAAATGCCATGAGCCACGAAGCGTACGAGCTCAAGGCCGAAGCGCGCGAACAGGTCGGTAAGGGGTCCGCCCGTGCAGTTCGCCGCGACGGCAAAGTGCCTGCAGTCATTTACGGCGACAAGCAGCCTCCCCTGGCGATCGCCCTCTCCTACAAGGAGATCTACTACAAGATCCACGGCGGCGGCTTCCTGACCACCGTTGCGACGATCGACGTCGGCGGCAAGAAGATCCAGGTCCTGCCGAAGGACTACCAGCTGGATCCGGTCAAGGACACGCCCCTCCACGTCGACTTCCTGCGCGTCGGCAAGAACACCGAGGTCAATGTCCAGGTTCCGGTGCACTTCATCAACGAAGAGCTGTCGCCCGGCATCAAGCGCGGCGGCGTGCTGAACATCGTCCGCCACGAGGTCGAGTTCCACTGCCCGGCCAACGCGATCCCCGAGTTCATCACGATCGATCTCACCGGCGCCAACATCGGCGACTCGATCCACATCTCGGCTGTGAAGCTGCCGGCCGGCGTGAAGCCCGTGATCGCCGACCGTGACTTCACGATCGCGACCATTGCCGGTTCTGCGGCGATGAAGCCGGAAATCGAGGCGCCTGCCGCCGAGGCTGAAGCCGAGGCCGAGGCCACCGAGGAGTAATCCTCTCCACCCGGAGACACCACGATGCTGCTCTTCGCAGGCCTCGGAAATCCGGGTTCGAAGTACGAGAACAACCGGCACAATGTCGGGTTCATGGCGGCGGACGCGATTGCCCGCCGCCATGATTTTTCGCCCTGGTCGAAGAAGTTCCAGGGCCTTGTCGCTGAGGGCAAGCTTGCCGGCGAAAAGGTACTCCTGCTCAAGCCGCAGACATTCATGAACCTTTCCGGCCAGTCGGTCGGCGACGCGATGCGCTTCTACAAGCTGCAGCCGTCGGACGTGACCGTCTTCTACGACGAACTCGATCTGGTGGCGGGCAAGGTACGCGTGAAGGTCGGCGGCGGCGCCGGCGGCCACAACGGCATCCGCTCGCTCGATCAGCACATCGGCCAGAACTATCGCCGCGTGCGCATCGGCATCGGACATCCGGGCGTCAAGGCGCTGGTCCACAACCATGTGCTGGGCGACTTCGCCAAGGCCGACGGCGAGTGGCTGGAGCCGCTGCTGGAGACGATCGCCGACAGCGCTGACAAGCTGGCGAAGGGCGACGACAGCGGCTTCATGAATCGGGTGACGGTGGCCCTGCGCGACAGGTTGGGGCCGACCGGCGACGACGACCGCCCTCCGCCGAAGACGCCGAAGCGGCAAAGCCACATCCGCCAGGCCCGGCCCAACCAACCCGCCGTCAAGATGCCCGAGACCGGCCCGATGGCGGCCATGCTGAAGAAGCTGCTGGGCAAGGAGTAATTGGACCGGCTTGCTGCCGTTGGAAGTCAGCAGGCGTCCTTCGGCACCATTTTTGCCTCCCGGCCCGTTTCTTGAGCTTCCGACCGCAGAGTGTTATCTTCACGAATACACGAAATCCGTGTTCTCGTGGAGCTCCGCAATGAAGAACATAACCATCTCCATGGATGAGGATCTTGCGCACCGCGCTCGGGTGGCCGCAGCGCGAGCCGGAAAGAGTGTTTCCAAATACCTGGCGGAAGCCACGCGGGAGAGGATTGAAGCCGACGAGCGCGCAGCAGCGGATCAGGAACGCAATCGTCAGCTTGAGGCGCTTGAGCGCATCTTCGCTGGCCCAAAATGGAATGTGACTGAAAACGGTCGCATGCCCACCGCCGACGAGCGAAATGCCAGACGATAGGGTCTTCATCGACACCAACGTCCTGCTTTATTCGCACGACAGGAGAGATCCCGAAAAAGCCTCCAAGGCGAAACGCTGGCTGACGGCGTTGGCAACACGCCGTGCAGCCATCACCAATCTTCAGGTGCTGAACGAGTGCACCTACGTCCTTTTACGGAAGAAGTGGTTCGAGAACCCGGAACAGGTTTTCGAAACGATGGCCAGCTTCTCCGAACTTGGCGACAGCCCACTCACTGTCCGAGAGGTGTACGAAGCACGCCAATTGCACCTCCGCTATGGGGTTTCCTGGTGGGACTGCCTATTGCTTGCCTCTGCCACGGAACTCGGCTGCACGCACTTCCTCTCCGAGGACTTGCAGGACGGGCAACGCATCGAGGGCTTGACGATCGTGGATCCTTTCGCCCATACGCCCGAGGACATTCTCTCTCCCCGCTAGGACGACCGAACATGGGTTTCAAATGCGGCATCGTTGGCCTGCCCAACGTTGGCAAGTCGACGCTTTTCAACGCACTGACGCGGACGGCCGCCGCGCAGGCGGCGAACTATCCGTTCTGCACCATCGAGCCGAACACCGGCGAGGTCGCCGTCCCTGACCCGCGCCTGCAGAAGATCGCAGACGTCGCGAAGTCGAAGGAGATCATCCCGACCCGCATCTCCTTCGTCGACATCGCCGGTCTCGTGCGCGGCGCCTCCAAGGGCGAAGGGCTGGGCAACCAGTTCCTCGCCAACATCCGCGAGGTCGACGCGATCGTGCATGTGCTGCGCTGCTTCGAGAACGACGACATCACCCATGTCGAAGGCAAGATCGATCCCGTCGCCGACGCCGACACCGTCGAGACGGAACTGATGCTTTCCGACCTGGAAAGCCTCGAGCGCCGCATCGTCAACACCCGCAAGCGCGCGCAGGGCAAGGAAAAGGAATCCATCACGGTGCTGCCGGTCATGGAACAGGCGCTGGCGCTGCTGCAGGACGGCAAGCCCGCCCGCGTCATGCTGAAAGGCATCGCCCACGAAGACCTCAAGATCCTGCAGGGGCTCAACCTGCTCACCGCGCACCCGGTGCTCTATGTCTGCAACGTCGCCGAGACCGATGCGGCCACCGGCAACGCGCATACCAAGGCCGTCGAGCAGATGGCCGCCACGCAGGGCGCCGGCACGGTCATCATCTCGGCCGCCATCGAAGCGGAGGTCGCGCAGCTGCCTGACGAAGAGGCGAAGGAATATCTTGAGGCCATGGGCCTCGAGGAGCCGGGCCTCGACCGGCTGATCCGCGCCGGCTACGAGCTGCTGCACCTGATCACCTACTTCACGGCAGGCCCGAAGGAGACGCGGGCCTGGACCATCGAGCGGGGCACCAAGGCGCCGCAGGCGGCCGGCGTGATCCACACCGATTTCGAGCGCGGCTTCATCCGCGCCCAGACCATCGCCTATGAGGACTACGTTACGCTCGGCGGCGAGGTCGCGGCCAAGGAAGCCGGCAAGGCGCGCGACGAGGGCAAGGAATACGTCGTCCAGGACGGCGACGTGCTGCTGTTCAAGTTCAATACATAGAAATGCCGTGGCGCTGCGGCCGGCGGGCTAACTCAATTGCCCGTCCGCGCCAGGCGGCCGGAAAATCGTTCAACCTTGACCACCCGGAGTTCCGGGGCTAAGGCGGCTCGGCGCGAGCGGCCTTCCCCCGGGACGCGCCCGCCGCCTGCGTTCCCTTCAAAAACGTGTCCGCGCGGCGGACCTCCTGGCTCGAATCAAGGGAGACGGCGATGATCAAGGCATTCGTCGTGGACAAGGATCGCCTTCGCCTCGTCGAGGGCCTGGCCGGCAACGAGGACCGCGTCGTCTGGATCGACATGGTCAATCCCGACAAGGAAGAGGAAGCGGCCATCGAGCGGTGGCTCGACGTGGGCGTACCGACCCGGGAGGAGATGGAGGAGATCGAGATCTCCAGCCGCCTCTATGTCGAGAACGGCGCCCATGTGATGACCGCGATCCTGCCGGCGCAGGCCGAAGGAGACGAGCCGGTCATGTCGCCTGTGACCTTCGTGCTGTCCGGCAACCACCTCGTCACTATCCGCTATCACGAGCCGCGCGCCTTCCAGACCTTTCCGCAGCGCGCCGAAAAGGCGGCGACCGGCTGCACCACCGGCGAGACGGTTCTCATCGGACTGCTGGAGGCGATCGTCGACCGCCTTGCCGACGTGCTGGAGCGCGCCTCGCGCGACGTGGAGGCCCTGTCGAAGGACATCTTCAATCCGACGGAGAAGAAGGCATCCAAGCGCGACCGCGACTTCCAGCTCGTCCTAAAGGGACTGGGCCGCAAGGAATCGCTGACCTCCAACATGCGCGACAGCCTGACCACGCTGCAGCGCCTGTCGGGCTTCCTCGCCAATGCGGTCGGCCACACGAAGGACGGCAAGGAAGCCCGCGCCCGCGTAAAAACCCTGTCCCGGGACGTGGCCTCGCTGAGCGACCATGCTTCGTTCCTGTCGCAAAAGATCACCTTCCTGCTCGACGCCACGCTCGGCATGATCAACATCCAGCAGAACGCGATCATCAAGATCGTTTCCGTCGCGGCGGTCGTGTTCCTGCCGCCCACCCTGGTCGCATCCGTCTACGGCATGAACTTCGACGTCATGCCCGAACTGAAGTGGCAGTACGGATATCCGATCGCGCTCGGGCTGATGATCGTCTCGGCGATTCTTCCCTTCTGGTATTTTCGCCGGCGTGGCTGGCTTTGACGCGGCTCGCGCGCTAAAGCCCCGGATGTTCAACTTTGAGCAGGTTTGATTGATGGCGTCTGCGAAATGGGCCTTCGAAGATCTCGAGGAGGGCGTATCGATCGCCCTCGGAACCCGGACGGTAACTGCCGCCGAGATCATCGAGTTCGCTGAGCAGTTCGACTTCCAGCCGATGCACCTCGATGAGGAGGCGGGCAAGGCCAGCATCCTTGGAGGCTTGTCAGCTTCGGGCTGGCACACCTGCTGCATGTTCATGCGCATGCTGTGCGACGGGTTCCTGCTCGATTCGACGTCCCAGGGATCTCCCGGGATCGAGTTCACACGGTGGAAGAAGCCCGTGCTTGCCGGCGATACGCTGACCGGCCACAGCACGGTGCTCGGAAAGCGGGCGTCCAAGTCGAAGCCCGGCCTGGGCTTCGTCACCGTCCGCAGCGAGCTCGTCAACCAGCGTGGCGAGGTCGTGCTGGAACTTCAAAACACCGGAATGTTCCTGGCCAGGAGCGCAGCATGACGCTGGACGATTTTCTCGACATCGGCGTCACCAGGACGCTCGGCTCGCACACCTTCCAGGCAGACGAGATCAAGGCGTTCGCCGCCAAGTACGATCCGCAGCCGTTCCATCTCGACGAAGCGGCCGCCGAACGCAGCGTGTTCGGCAGGCTCTGCGCGTCGGGCTGGCACACGGCGGCGATGTGGATGCGGCACAATCTCCTGTCGATCGAGCGCGACAAGCGCCCGTGGACCGGCGAAGGACCGGAGCCCGTGTTCGGCCCCTCCCCCGGCTTCCAAAACCTGAAATGGCTAAAGCCTGTCTACGCAGGCGAAACGGTTACCTACACCCGCGTCAACGTCAGCCATCGCGCGATGGCATCGCGGCCGGGCTGGCGTATCCTGTCGATGACAGCGGCAGGATACGATTCCACGGGCGACAAGGTGCTCGAGTTCGACAGCGCCGTGCTGGTGCAGACCGGCTGATCAATCGGCCGGGGCTCAATGCCCTCGCTCAATGCCCCTCGAACGCGACCAGCGTCCGGACGGGCACGTCCAGCGCCTCCAGCTTCGCGCGCCCCCCGAGGTCCGGGAGGTCGATGACGAAGCAGGCAGAGACGATCTCGGCGCCCATCTGCCTGAGCAGTCTCGTGGCGCCTTCCGCAGTACCGCCGGTGGCGATGAGATCATCCACCAGGATGACCTTCTCGCCCGGATTGACCGCATCCCTGTGCATCTCCATCTCGTCCAGGCCGTATTCGAGGCTGTAGGCCACGCGCACGGTGTCGTGGGGTAGCTTGCCCTTCTTGCGGATGGGGATGAAGCCCGCCGAAAGTTGGTGGGCAATGGCGCCGCCGAGGATGAAGCCCCGCGCCTCGATACCAGCGATCTTGTCGATCTTCATGCCGGCGTAGGGATGCACCAGTTCGTCGACGGCGCGGCGGAAGGCGCGCGCATTGCCGAGCAGGGTGGTGATGTCGCGGAACAGGATGCCCGGTTTCGGATAGTCCGGAATCGTTCGGATGGCCGAAAGCAGCGTGTCTTCGAGGGTCTGTCGCATTCGGCTTGTCCGCGCGGTCTATCTATTCTTATGCGCTGTCGGCGTTGGGTGGCAATCGGATAGCGCGTTGTCGACATGAAAAAGGGCGCTCTCGGCGCCCTTCCCCAAATGGCTTGCGGTCCGCGCTCAGTGCGCCACGCTGGACCAGACCTTGCGCTTCGTCAGGTAAACCAGCCCGCCGAAGAGAAGCATGAAGATCAGGACCTGGAAGCCGGTCTGCTTGCGGCTCTCCATATGCGGCTCGGCCACATACATGAGGAACGCGGAAACGTCCTTCGCGTACTGGTCGACCGTCTGCGGCGCGCCGTCGTCATAGGTGACCTGGTCGTCCGACAGGGGCTTGGCCATGGCCAGCGACTTGCCGGCGATGAAGTACGGGTTGTAGTGCGTGCCCTCGGCGATCTCCATGCCGGCCGGCGGCTGCTCGTCGTAGCCGGTCAGCAGCGAGTAGATGTAGTCGGGCCCGCTCTCCTGATACTGCGTGAAGATGTCGAAGACAAAGGTCGGGAATCCGCGGGTGACGCCGCGCGCCTTCGCGATGAGCGAGAAGTCGGGCGGAGCCGCGCCGTTGTTGGAAGCCGCTGCGGCGGCCGTGTTCGGGAACGGCGACGGGAAATGGTCAGACGGCAAGCCGGGGCGCTCGAACATGTCGCCCGCGTCGTTGGGACCGTCCTCGACCGTGTACTCGGCCGCGAGCGCCTTGATCTGCTCCTCGGAGTAGCCGAGGCCGCTCATGGCGCGGAACGGAACCATCTCCATCGAATGGCAAGCCGCGCAGACTTCCTTGTAGACCTTGAGGCCGCGCTGCAGCTGGCCCTTGTCATAGGTGCCGAACGGGCCCGCGAAGCTCCAGCCCTGCTCCTTCGGAGCGTGGATGGGGAAGTGGGTCGGCTCGGCCTCGCTGTGCGCTTCCTGGGCGAGCGCATAACCCGCTACGCCCGTGAGCAGTGCACCGGCCGCAACCAGAGCGGTGAGAATCTTGTTCATTAAAATGCCCTCTCCGAGTCTCGCCCGCCTAGACCCTGGCTTCTTCGGTCGCGCCCAGTGCGGCCGAAGCGCCCTTGTTCTTTTCGAGAACCGCCTCGGTGATCGAATTGGGAATGCGGCGCGGGGTCTCGATCAGACCAAGCAGCGGCATCACGACCAGGAAGAACGCGAAATAGTAGATCGTCGAAATCTGCATCAGCGGAATGTAGAGGCCTTCCGCCGGCTTCGAGCCAAGCCATCCGAGGAAGATCGCGTTCGCGGCGAACAGCCAGAAGGCCAACTTGAACCAGGGGCGATAGACCGCCGAGCGCACCTTCGACGTGTCGAGCCACGGCACGACGAAGAGGACTGCGATGGCGCCGAACATGGCGAGCACGCCGCCCAGCTTCGAGTCGATCGGCCCGATGTTGAAGGTGATCGCGCGCAGGATCGCGTAGAACGGCAGGAAGTACCATTCCGGAACGATGTGTGCTGGCGTCTTCAGCGAGTCGAACTGGATGTAGTTGTCCGGGTGACCCAGGAAGTTCGGGATGTAGAAGACGAAGTAGGCGAACACGGCCAGGAACACGATCATGCCGAACGCGTCCTTGATGGTCGCATAGGGCGTGAAGGGCAGCGTGTCGGTCTTCGACTTCACTTCGATGCCGGTCGGGTTGGTCTGGCCGGTCACGTGCAGCGCCCAGACGTGCAGCACGACGACGCCGGCGATCATGAACGGCAGCAGGTAGTGCAGCGAGAAGAAGCGGTTGAGCGTCGGGTTGTCGACGGCGAAGCCACCGAGCAGAAGCTCCTGGATCCAGGTGCCCACCAGCGGGATCGCGGTGAAGAACCCGGTGATGACGGTCGCGCCCCAGCCGGACATCTGGCCCCACGGCAGCACGTAGCCCATGAAGCCGGTCGCCATCATCAGCAGGTAGATGATGCAGCCGAGGATCCAGAGCAGCTCGCGCGGCGCCTTGTAGGAGCCGTAGTAGAGACCGCGGAAGATGTGGATGTAGACGGCGATGAAGAAGAACGATGCGCCGTTGGAATGCAGGTAGCGCAGCAGCCAGCCGGAGTTGACGTCACGCATGATCTTCTCGACCGACGTGAAGGCCAGCGTCGTGTCGGACGCATAGTGCATCGCCAGCACGATGCCGGTCAGCATCTGCAACACAAGCATGATCGCGAGGATGCCGCCGAAGGTGTAGGCGTAGTTCAGGTTGCGCGGCACCGGATAGGCGACGAAGGAGTCGTACACCAGCCGCGGCAGCGGCAGGCGCGCGTCGAACCAGCGTTCGATTCCGGTCTTCGGGGTGTAGGTAGAATGTCCACCGGCCATAAGTCTGTCCCCCTCAGCCGATCTTGATCTTGGTGTCCGACAGGAACGTCAGCGTCGGCACCGGCAGGTTTTCGGGCGCGGGTCCTTTGCGGATGCGTCCAGCGGTATCGTAGTGCGAGCCGTGGCACGGGCAGAACCAGCCGCCGAAGTCGCCTTGCTGGCCGAGCGGCACGCAGCCCAGATGCGTGCACACGCCCACCATCACGATGTAGTTTTCCTTGCCCTCGCCAGCCGAACGGTCGGTGTCGGTCGCCTCGGCGTCGGATGGAAGGTTGGCGTTACGCGCCAGAGGGTCCTTGAGTTCGGACATCGGGACCTGCTTGGCGGCCTCGACTTCCTGCGGCGTGCGGTTGCGGATGAACACGGGCTTGCCGCGCCACTTGACGACCATGGACATGCCCGGCTCGAGCGCCGCCACGTCGACCTCGATCGAGGACGCGGCGAGCGTCGACGCGTCTGGGCGCATCTGGTCGATAAAGGGCCAAGCCACGGCTCCTGCACCGACGACGGCAGCCATGCCGGTCGTCACGTACAGGAAGTCCCGGCGGTTGGGTTCAATCGTATCGTCTGCGCTCACGGAACGTCGATCCTTCCTCATGCGATCGCCGGCCACGAGCATTGTCCCCGCTCACATACCCCGTCCCGACACGCTGGCGATCAGGCTGGCGAAATTACCGGCATTGCGTGTGGTTTCTATGCAGGAAGCCTATGCTTGTCCAGACGGCAGGATCGGCGTGGGCAGATTGTCGCGGGGGATGTGCAAGGGTTTGTGATTTGACGGCTTCCCGAAAATGTAGCAACGTGTCTACATTGTTGAGAAGCGAGACTGTGCAATGAACGTCGTCCGCGCACCGGTCACGACCATGTCCAGCCGCGAGTTCAATCAGGACACGGCTCGGGCCAAGCGCGCGGCCAAGCAGGGTCCGGTCTTCATCACCGATCGCGGCAAACCCAGTCATGTTCTTCTGACCAAGGATGAGTATGACCGGCTTGAGGCGTTGCAGGCGCCGGCTGAAGCGCCGAAGCGCAAGAGCTTGGCGCGGGCGCTGGCGGACCTCCGGCCGGAGGCAGACTTCGACTGGGAACCTCCGAGGCTGAGTGGTTTCTCTCTGAAAGTTCCCGATTCCGAATGATGTTCCTGCTCGACACGAACGTCATATCGGAACTGCGTCGGCCGGAGCGCGCCAACGAGAACGTATCGCAATGGATAGACGGTCAGGACGAAGCCCTGCTGGCTTGCTCCTGCGTGTCGGTCCTCGAGCTCGAAATTGGCGTCTTGCGAGCGCTGCGGCACGACAAGCTGCAGGGCCACATGCTGCGCACATGGATTGACGAACGCGTACTGCCGGGCTTCGAAGGCAGGGTCATACCGATAGACGTGCGCGTTGCACTCCGATGCGCGGCGCTGCATGTCCCCAATCCCCGCTCCGACCGTGACGCCTACATCGCCGCTACGGCCCTGGCACACGACCTGACCGTCGTCACCCGCAACACCCGCGATTTCGAAGGCACGGGCGTGAAACTGCTCAACCCCTGGGTGGAAACGTAAGCATAGCGTTGACGAGCGGATGGGCGGCGCGAACAGATTCGGCTGAGCTCACTTCGCACCGAGCCGTGCCAGAACCTCATTTGGAATTCCGTAGTCGCGAATCACGTCCTGGTGCCGGCGCAGGCCACAAAGCTCGCGCTGGATGAAATAGGCATAGACCGCCTCTGCCGCATCCTTCAGGGCCGCCGTGCGCCCTTCCGAGCCGCGGTCATGCGCCCGCAGTTTCTCCAGGCAGATCTCGACCTGCCTGCCGGCCCGGCCGAGCGCCGACGCCTTCTCGGCCATCATCTCGTAGCCGAGCAAGTCGAGACCGCTTTCGGCGGACCGGCCGCCGGTCAGGTCAGGTGGGCGCAGGGACATTCTTCACGCTGCTCGCTGCTATCCGCATGGGAGCCTACTCCGCCGCCAGCCGATCGGCCAGGAAGCCGCCCGACTGACGCTTCCAGAGCTGAGCGTAGAGACCGCCGCGCGCGATGAGTTCATCATGCGTGCCCTCCTCGACGATCTTGCCTTCGTCGAGGACGATCAGCCGGTCGAGCGCGGCGATGGTCGAAAGGCGGTGGGCGATGGCGATCACCGTCTTGCCCTCCATCAGCTGGGCGAGGTTCTCCTGGATGGCGGCCTCCACTTCCGAATCGAGGGCGGACGTCGCCTCGTCGAGGATAAGGATGGGCGCGTTCTTGACCATCATGCGGGCGATGGCGACGCGCTGGCGCTGGCCGCCCGAGAGTTTTACGCCGCGCTCGCCGACATGCGCGTCATATCCCTTGCGGCCGCGTGGGTCGGTGACCTCGACGATGAAATCGTGCGCCGCCGCCCGCCTTGCAGCGTCGACGATGTCCGCGTCCGACGCCCCTGCCCTGCCATAGCCGATATTGTCGCGGATCGAGCGATGCATCAGCATCGCCTCCTGGCTGACGACGCCGAACTGCGCCCGCAGGGAAGCCTGCGTCACCTCGCGCACGTCGCGGCCGTCGATGAGGATCCGCCCCTTCTCAACGTCGAACAGGCGGAGCATCAGATTGACGACAGTCGTCTTGCCGGCCCCGGACGGGCCGACCAGCGCCACGCGCTCTCCGGGTCGGATGTGCAGGTTCAGATTGTCGATGACGCCGCTGCCCTTGTCGTAGTTGAAGGAGACGTTCTCGAAGCGGATGTCGCCCGTGGCCCGCGGCATGACGGCGGCGTCCGGCGCATCGGCTATCGCCGGCGTCACCGAGATGGTGCGCGTGGCGTCCTGCACCGTGGCGTAGTTGCGCACGAGACCGTTGATGTTGAACATCATCCAGCCCGACATCTGATTGAGGCGGAACACCAGCCCGAGCGCCGCCGCGATGGCGCCGGTCGTTATTTCGCCGTTCGCCCACGCCAGCACGGCAAGGCCGCCGACGGCGCTCATCATCACGCCGTTCAGCAGGGCGACCGCCGAGCGCACGGTGGTGATCGCCCGCGTCAGCCGCAGCACCGCCAGGAGGAAATTCTCCATTCCGTCGCGGATGTAGGTGTGCTCGCGCCGACCGCTGTCGAACAGCTTTACCGCCATGATGTTGGTGAAGGCGTCGACAAGCCTGCCATTGAAGATGGAGCGCTGGTCGGCGGTTTCGCGCCCGGCCCGTCGCATTTCGGGCAAGAGGAAGCGGATGATGGCGAGATAGCCACAGAACCAGAGCCCGACCACGGCCCCCATCAGCGGGTCCAGCGACACCAGGATGGTGATGGCCAGGACGATGAAGGTCAGGAACGACCACATCGTCTGGACGATGTTCACGATGAAGTCGCCGACCGCCTCGCCGCCCTGCATGATCTTGGTGGCGATCCGGCCTGCGAAATCGTTCTGGTAGAAGCCATAGGGCTGCTCGATGACGCGCCTGAAGGACTGCCAGCGCACCATCGAGTAGAAGCCCGGCACGATGATCTGCTGCTCGAGCACGGCCGAGGCGATCATGACCACCGTGCGCGCCACCAGGACCAGCAGGACAAGACCGAGCAGCGCCGGCCAGTGTTCCTGGAAGAGCGTTGCCGGGTTCGAGCGGTCGAGCAGGTCGACGAGCCAGCCGACGGCCCAGTACATGGCCGCGTCGATGGCGCCCGCGAGGCCGCCGACGACCAGCAAGAGGAAGAAGGGCCACTTCGCCTGGCGCGCGAAATAAAAGATGAACTGCCAGGCGTTGTCCGGAAGCACGGCGCGGTCGGTGTCCTGGAAGGGATCGATCGAACCTTCGAAGGTCTGCCAGAGGCGATCGCGGAAGGAACTGTCGTTGTTCATCGGCTTCATTCTGGAAATGGCGTTCTATGGCCTGCGCAAGGCGGCGGGCTTGTAGTGGCGTGACAGACGGCGCGCGGCACTCATCATTCCGCCGCCTGCTCCTTCATGGTCTGGTCGTTGGCTCCCACGGCATCCGGTTCGTCGAGCAGGAAGCCGCCTGACTGGCGCTGCCACAGCTGGGCGTAGATCCCGCCCTGCGCCACCAGTTCGTCGTGCGACCCTTCCTCGACGATCCTGCCCTTGTCCATGACCACGAGCCTGTCCATCGCCGCGATGGTCGAGAGCCGGTGCGCGATGGCGATGACCGTCTTGCCCTCCATCAGCCGGTAGAGGTTCTCCTGGATCGCCGCCTCCACCTCTGAATCCAGAGCCGAGGTCGCCTCGTCCAGGATCAGGATAGGGGCGTCCTTCAGCATCACCCGCGCAATCGCGATGCGCTGGCGCTGGCCGCCGGACAGTTTGACGCCGCGCTCCCCGACATGCGCATCAAAGCCCTTGCGTCCCTTTGCATCGACCAGCGTGGCGATGAAGTCGAGCGCCTCGGCCCGGCGCGCCGCCTCGATCATCATGGCGTCGTCGGCATCGGGGCGGCCATAGACGATGTTGTCGCGCACGGAGCGGTGCAGCAGCGACGTGTCCTGGGTGACCATGCCAATATGAGCCCGCAGCGAATCCTGCGTCACGGCGGAAATGTCCTGCCCGTCGATGAGGATTCTGCCGCTCTCCAGGTCGTAGAAGCGCAGCAGCAGGTTGACCAGCGTCGACTTGCCGGCGCCGGAACGTCCGACGATGCCAACCTTCTCGCCCGGCTTCACCTTGAGCGACAGTTCCTCGATGACCCCCTTCTGCTTGCCGTAGTGGAAGGCCACGTCCTCGAAGGCGATCTGACCGTGCGGCACGTCGAGTTCTGTAGCGCCAGGCCGGTCCTCGACCAGCCGCGGCAACGAGATCGAGCTGATGCCGTCCTGCACCGTGCCGATGTTCTCGAACAGCGCCGACATCTCCCACATTATCCACTGCGACATGCCCCACAGGCGCAGCACGAGGCCGATGACCACGGCGACCGCGCCGATAGTCACGATCTCGTTCATCCAGAACCAGATCGACAGGCCGGCGACCGACAGCAGAAGCAGGGAGTTGAGCAGATAGAGGCATGCGTAGAGAAGCGTCACCAGCCGCATGGAACGGTAGACCGTGTCCATGAAGGTGGTCATGCCCTCCTTCGCATAGGACGCCTCGCGTTTGCCGTGCGAGAACAGCTTGACGGTCTGGATGTTCGTGTAGCTGTCGACGACGCGCCCGGTCATCATCGAGCGGGCGTCGGACTGCTCCTCGGCAACGCGTCCCAGGCGCGGGATGAAGATGCTGAGCAGGATCGCGTAGGCCACCAGCCACACCACCAGCGGCGTCGCCAGCCGCCAGTCCGCCGAGCCGACGATGAACAGCATGCCGAGAAAATACACAATGACGTAGTTCAGCACGTCGATCAGCTTCATCACGCATTCGCGCACGGCGAGCGCGGTCTGCATCAGCTTGGTGGCGATGCGTCCGGCGAACTCGTCCTGGTAGAAGGTCATCGACTGCTTGAGCAGGTAGCGGTGCACCTGCCAGCGTATCCGCATCGGATAGTTGCCCATCAGCGTCTGGGTGTGGATCAGCGACTGCAGGAACACCGTCAGCGGCAGCACGATCATGACGACCGCAGCCATGCCGCCGAGCTTCCAGCCCTCGGTCTGCAGGAAGGTCGCCCGGTTCTGGGCCGACAGCCAGTCGACGATCGAGCCCAGGAAGCCGAACATCCACACCTCGGTGATGGCGATCGCTGCGACCAGCACCGCGTCCATCGCCACGTAAGGCCAGGCCCCGCGCGTGTAATGCATGCAGAAGGCGATGAGCGTCTTCGGCGGCTCCACCGGCTCTTCGGCAGGGAACGGCTCCAGCCGTTTTTCAAACCATTTCAGTATCATGTCAGGTCTCAATATAGGATGGAACGCGCGGCCGGTCAGGCCGCGCGCAAACCGATGGGCTGTTCGATCTCGGCCGCATGGACGCCAGCGGCCTCTTCAGCGTTCGTCCGGCCCTTGTACATGCTTGCCGCGCGCTCACCGGCGGCTCCCTCAGCCTCTGCTGACAACGCAGTGACAGGAGCCGCAGGCGCCTCGACGGCGACGAAGAGGCGCGCCGACGCCCGCGCAAGCCGCATCAGGAGCGACGGCCGCCGCGCGCCCGGCGGCTTGTCCGGTGGAAGCACGTCCGGCAGCATGCCGCGGTGCAGGCGACGACCGGGGCTGGCTGGCGAAGCTCCCTCGCCGATGGCGAAAGCCCATGCGGCGAGCTTCGCCTCGTGCAGCGTGCTCAACTCGGAATGCCTGTCGAACTGGATAAGAAGCGGATCGCGGCGCGATCCTTGATGGTGTTGCATCGTCGTGATTCCTTCGGAGACGGAAAAATGTTTTCCGGCGGAATCGAGACGAGGTTGCTCTAGACTGTCAGAGGAAGCGTCGAACCGAAACCGCGGTCAGGCCCAGAGGGCCTGGTTGGGGCGGTGGATATCTACGGTCATCATGAATTCCATATCCGCCTCCGTCGGTTCGAGTTGACACGGCGCGCTCTATAGACGGCTTCGACGAACTTGGCTACCCGCAGCGTGCAACTTTGTCGCACTCTCCTGACAATGTTGCCAATGCGCAACGCCAAGGAATGGGACCAGGAATGCAGTCTGGCATCAGAATCGCGCTGTACCAGCCCGACATCGCCGGCAACACCGGCACCATCCTCCGTATGGCCGCTTGCCTGGGACTGGCCGTGGACCTGATCGAGCCGGCGGGCTTCGACATCAGCGACAGATCGCTCAAGCGCGCCGGCATGGACTATCTCGAAATGGCGGCACTGACCCGGCACGTCGACTTCGCGCGCTTCGAGCAGCAACGGCGCGCGGAAGGCCGCCGGTTGGTGCTCATGTCGACCAAGGCGGCGCAGCCCTACACCGACTTCCGCTTCGAGGATGGCGACGTCCTGCTGCTCGGCCGCGAATCGGCAGGCGTCCCGCAGGCAGTCCACGACATTTCGGATGCGCGCCTGCTGATCCCGATGCGCGGCGGCGGCCGCAGCCTGAACATCGCGCTCGCCGCCGCGATGGTCGTAGGCGAGGCGCTCAGGCAGATCGGTTGAGCCGCTGCGCAGCCAAGGTTCGCGGACGATCTCCACCAGCCCGTCAGGGCGCACCACCACTCTGGTTCCGGCCAAACGTCTCATCGATCCGCTCCCTGATTGCAGTTGAACGGATGGATTGATAAAACCTCAAGTAATCTTGAGGTCAAGCGGAGTCGCCTCCATGCGTCACGGTTTGAGCGTGGGATATGTCGCGCGCCGCAGCGGGGTCGCGGTTTCGACGCTGCATTTCTACGAAACCAAGGGGCTGATCCGCAGTGATCGGACGGCCGGCAACCAGCGCAGCTATGGCAGCGACGTGCTTCGGCGGGTGGCGATAATCAAGGTCGCGCAGGAGATGGGCATTTCGCTCGCCGAGATCGGCGACGCGCTGCGGGCGCTGCCGGAAGGTCGCACGCCGAACCGCAAGGATTGGAGTCTGCTTTCAATGCGATGGCGCGACAGCCTCGATCGCCGCATCAGCCAGCTCGAGCGCCTGCGTGACGGCCTGAACGACTGCATCGGTTGCGGCTGCCTGTCGATCGACAAGTGCAACCTCCGCAATCCGCAGGACCGCCTGGCCGAAGCAGGCGCGGGGCCACACCGGCTCCGCGTCGAGGACCGAGGTGTCACCAACAAGTGATCTGCCGTGAGGGCGCCGCGGGCCCGCTCATCCCGGCTGTACCGGAGCCAGCGCGGCTGCGGTGTCGGCGCTGAAACCGGCCTCGGCCTGCCCGAACTTGCAGGCGTGACGCTTTTGCAACAGCGAGCGGACAGCCTTATTTTTGCCTCAATTTAGACGCGCCTGCGTCACAGTTCGACTGAACAAGCCCTCCTGCAGCGGCCACCGCCGCCCTCCCGCAGAACTTAAAGAATTCCTGGAAAAGCACTCCATAAAATGCCGAATGTCCTTTCGCGCCGTACGTTCCTGATTGGAACGTCGCTTCTCGGCGCTGCCGCAGTCTCAGCCTGCACCCAGACCCCCAGCACCGCCCTCAACGGGACCCTGCCGAAACCCATCAGGCCTGCTCCGCCTCCGGAGTCCGAAGTTCACGAGATGAACTACGCCGAGAGCTACGCGGCGGTCGAGGACGGCGGCTACGCGCTGCCGGCGGTTCCCTACCAGCAGGTGGATCGGAAGTTCTGGCGTCAGATCGTCGACGACCCGACGGGCGAGCCGGCCGGCACCATCGTCGTGAACACGCAGGAGAAGTTCCTCTACTGGGTGCTGAAGAACGGCAAGGCGATGCGCTACGGCGTCGGACTGGGCCGTGCAGGCTACGACTGGAAGGGACGCGCCGTCGTTCAGTGGAAGCGCAAGTGGCCGACCTGGACGCCGCCCGATTCCATGATCAAGCGGGACCCGAAGCTGGAGAAGTGGCGTCATGGCATGCCTCCCGGCCTGACCAACCCGCTCGGCTCGCGGGCGCTCTACATCTTCCAGAACGGCGAGGACACGCTCTATCGCATCCACGGATCGCCGGAGTGGAGGTCGATCGGCAAGTCGGCTTCCGCCGGCTGCGTGCGGATGTTCAACCAGGACGTCATGCACCTCTACGAGCGCGTTCCGAGCAAGACGCCGCTTGTGGTGGTCTGAGCGGGGAATCCGCTGCCCATTGGCGCCGCTCTGGCGCCGGCGCCTGAAGGCAAATCGGCGTCGCCTCAGTCGGCGGCCGGAAGTCTCCTGATGGTGAACTCGATGACGTCGCCCGGCCGCTCGAACCAGCTTTCGATCTCGGTCCAGTAGGCCTGCTTGGGCCAGCGATCGAACCACTCGCGCGCCTTCTTGCGCGCATCCGACCGGGGCAGCACGAAGGTTTCCCGCAGGAATCCGTCGTGCCCCCTTCCCTGACGCTGGGCGCGGGAGCGCTCGAGGCGCTTCCTGAGGGCGTTCAGCGGCGGTCTCGCCGGCGTCGACACGAAAAGAACTCCTTGACCCTGCACCCCTGAAGATTAGGGATCGCGCGCGGGAAAGCGAGTCTTTTCGTATGTGGCCCAGATTGGCGGCCAAAATGGCGGAGTGAAATGGAACGTCCTGAAATTCCGGCGGGATTGCCGGCAGACATCGAGGAACGCAAGGCGACGGCCCGCGCCTGGTTCGAGAACCTTCGCGACCGCATCTGCAAGAACTTCGAGGAACTGGAAGATTCGCTCGCCGGCCCGCAGTCGAGCTGGACCCCGGGCAGGTTCGAGCAGACCGAATGGCAGCGCGACGAGGGTCGGGGCGGCGGCGGGCTCATGTCGATGATGCACGGACGCGTCTTCGAAAAGGTCGGCGTCCATACCTCCACCGTCTACGGCGAGTTCTCGCCCGAGTTCCGCAAGCAGATGCCCGGCGGCGAAGAGGATCCGCGCTTCTGGGCGTCCGGCATCTCGCTGATCGCGCACCCGTGGAACCCGAACGTCCCCGCAGTCCACATGAACACGCGCATGGTGGTCACGTCGCGCTGGTGGTTCGGCGGCGGCGCCGACCTGACACCGGTGCTCGACCGCCGGCGCACGCAGGAGGACGCCGACACCCGTGACTTCCACAAGGCCATGCACTTCGCCTGCGAGCGCCACGCGGCAATTGCCGATTACGACCGCCTCAAGGCCTGGTGCGACGAGTATTTCTTCCTGCCGCACCGCAAGGAACCGCGCGGCATCGGCGGCATCTTTTTCGATTGGCAGCACTCGGCCGACGAGATGGGCGGCTGGGACGCGGATTTCCGCTTCACGCAGGATGTCGGACGCTCCTTCGCCGTGGTCTATCCGCATCTGGTGCGCAGGAACTTCAACGAAAACTGGACCGATGCCGATCGCGAGGAACAGCTGATCCGCCGCGGGCGCTATGTCGAGTTCAACCTGCTCTACGACCGCGGGACGATCTTCGGCCTGAAGACGGGCGGCAACATTGCGTCGATCCTGTCGAGCCTGCCGCCGGAGGTGCGCTGGCCCTAGGAACCGCGCACGTCCGCAATTCTCCTACAACCGTGTGCGGCCTTGAGCCGCGATTCAGTTTGCCAAAATTTCTCCACAAACCGTTGAATCGGCTACGAAATATGGCAACTCGCGGCAGCACATTTTTCTTTTTCGTCTAATGGCGGCGACGCCGCACAGGATTATTTCTATCGGCGGGCCGGGAAACGCCGGCGGTTGCAGGGCAACCGCGACGCGACGCAACCCGACGGCCTGTCCGGTGCGGGGCATACTCCCAGATGTCTCCCGCACCTGTTTGAAGGAATGCCTGCCATGCGCACGCTCCTCATCCCGGCGGCGGCTGCCGCCATCCTCGCCACCACCGCTTTTGGCTTTGCCGCGGCGACCCATACCAGCGGCGTGGTCAAGAGCATCGACAAGCACGCCATGACGCTGACCCTCGCCGACGGGTCAGTCTACAACCTCAAGAAGGGGTTCAAGGATCCCGGGCTGAAAGCCGGCGAGAAGGTTCAGATCTCGTGGGATATGAGCGGTTCGAAGAAGATCGCCGAACAGGTAACCATCAGCAAGTAGCTGCGTACGGCGGTCTGCTTCGGGGCGGAGCCTTCGGGCTCCGCCCTTCTCGATTGCGCTGCAACGGAATCGCGCGATCCGTGTTATGCTTCGCCACCCGAACAACGAGAACAAGGAGGTAACCGATGAAGGAATTTCATTGCGGGTCTCTCGTCCCGGGCTGCGAATGGCACACACGCGCCGAAGAGGAAGCCGAGGTGATGCGCCGCGCCGTCGAACACATGCGGCAGACGCATGGCGAGACCATTGTGCGCGAAACCATGATCGAAGCGATCCGGTCGCGGATCGAGAAGGTCCCTGACGCAGCCTAGCCGGCGTCAGCCGTCGATCATTTGCGTGGCGCGTTTCATGAGCGCGCCGCGTTCAATCTCGAAGCCCGAAGCGACCCATTCCGCCTCCAGGGCTTTCAGAATCTCTCCGACCTTCGGTCCCTTCGCCAACCCGAGACCGAGGAGATCAGCGCCCTTGAGCGGAAAGGTAGGCCGCGCCCATTCTTGCGCCGCACGCAGCAGCCGCGCATGGCCGCCGGCCTCGACCAGTGCGTTCGTGTCCTGCGCGGCACGCCAGCGAGCCGCGCTGAGGGCAAGGCGAAGGCGATCGCACAAACCCTCGGGCGAAGAAGCGTAGAGGAGCTGGCCAAGGCTTCGCTCGGAAGCGTCCGGACGAACCTGCGGAGCTTTCGCCCACTTCTCCAGCCGCTCGGCTTCGTTGTTCGAAAGCTTCAGACGCTCTGCCATGGCCTCCATGCGTTCGGCCGCCGGCGGCACCATTGCTTCGAGGCGCAGCATCGGATCGACTTCCCAGCCGAGGTCGCGTTCGGCCTGAACCAGACCATGGATCGCGTCGATCCCCCATTTCTCGCTCTCGGGGAGAATCCGTGACAGAACGCCTGCCTGGCGCATCCAGAGCAGCGCACGCGACGGATCCGGCGCAGACAGAAGACGTTTCAGTTCCGCCCACACACGTTCGGCTGACAGCTGGTCCAATCCCTCCTTCAGCCTCGCACCGGCCCTCAGCCCGTCCGCATCGGGGCGCCCCGAGCCGTACCAGGCGAAGAAGCGAAAGAAGCGCAGGATGCGCAGATAGTCCTCACGGATCCGAGTCTCGGCGTCGCCGATGAAGCGGATCGTGCGGCTGTCGATGTCCGACGCGCCGCCGACCAGATCGACGATCGTGCCGTCGGCCTTGGCGTAGAGCGCATTGATCGTGAAATCGCGACGTTCGGCATCCTGTTTCCAGTCGCGCCCGAAGACGACCCTGGCGCGGCGGCCGTCGGTTTCGACATCGGCGCGCAGCGTCGTCACCTCGAACGGCGTCCCGCGTGCGATCACCGTGACCGTGCCGTGCTCGGCCCCGGTGGGAACCGCCTTGAAGCCCGCGGCCTCGGCGCGCCGCGCGGTTTCCTCCGGGAGCGTCGTGGTGGCGATGTCGATGTCGGTGACCGGCACCCCCAGCAGCGTGTTGCGCACCGCGCCGCCGGCGACGCGCGCCTCCTCGACATCGGCCGACAGCACGGCAAGCAGCCGCTGCAGCGCCGGATTGGAGAGCCACTCGGCGGTGATGGTCTCGCTCACGCGTAAAGTCTTTCGTAAAGCGCGTGGATGATGCCGGCGGTGACGCCCCAGATCATCCAGTCCTCGTATGGCATCCTGTAGAAGAACCGCTCCCTTTCCTCCCAGATGCGGCTGTCGCGCGTGTGGTTGGCGGGATCCATGAGGAAGCGCAGCGGCACCTCGAAGACGCTGTCGACCTCATGCGGATTGATGATGAGGCTGAAATCGGGACGGACGACGCCGAGCACCGGCGCGATGCGGTAGCCGCTTCCCGATACGTAATCGGGCAGGCGTCCGACCACGTCGATGGAATCGCGCACCAGGCCGACCTCTTCCATTGTCTCGCGCAGGGCCGCGTCTTCGACCGATGCGTCCTGCGGATCGATCCGGCCTCCCGGGAACGCCACCTGCCCGGAATGGTTGCGCAGCGCCTCGGCGCGCTTGGTCAGCAGAATCGTCGCCTCGCTGCCGCGATCGACGACCGGGATCAGCACCGCCGCATCGCGCAATTGCTTCCGCACGAACATCTCGCGGAAGTCGGGGTTCAGGCGATGGTCGCCGTAATCGTCGTCGTGGCGTATCGGATCCTGGCGCGTGGCGCGCCGACGGAACTCATTGGCGGAGAAAAGCGACCGGGACATCACTGCCATCTCAGCCCGCCAGACGCTTCAGCTTCGCCGCCGGCATGATCGGATAGACCTCGCCCCTGGAGCGCACGGCGAACATCGGCGTGCCCTCGACCTCGATCTCCTCCCCGTATTCGACGAGTTCGTACATGACCGGTCGCGCGACAAGCGCCTCGAGCCGGCCCCGCACCAAGACGTAGGGCTTCAGTCCGGCGGTATCGTCCTCGTCCACGAATCGCAGCGGATTGTCGGGCCCCGCTTCCACGACGTCGCCGACATTGGTGCGGAACGTGATGATCTGGTCATCCCCCTCGCCGGAAACATTCATCTCGACGGCGACGAAGGGGGCGTCGGCAACGCGTATGCCCACGCGCTCGACCGGCGTGACCAGATAGGTCCTGCCATCGGCGTCCTTGCGCAGCACGCTGGAGAAGAGCTGCACCAGCGGCATGCGGCCGATCGGCGTGCCCATATAGAACCACGTGCCGTCGGCCCGGATCTCCATGTCGATGTCGCCGCAGAACTCGGGGTTCCACCGATCGACCGGCGGCGCTCCCTTGCCGGCGCGTGCGGCGCGCGAGATCAGCGCCTCCAGCCCGCCCGTATCGGCGGCGCGTGTCAGGCTGTCGCCTTGGGTCTGGACAGGGCTTGGCATGGTCACGAAATAGTCACTGTTGGCGCGCTTGTCAGCCATGGTGTGCGAATTAACTTCGATCGGGATGCATGCGATAGCCTCGAATCGGAGCATTGTCCTCGCTAGGGTAATGACCCGACGCAAGAAAAGGTTGATGCCAGCATGAGCGTGATGATCAAGGAACCGGCGCTGAGCGAAAAGGAGATGATCGCAGAGGCGGAGCGCGCGCTCACCGACATCTCCAGGGTGCGCGATGCCGTCGGCGCCGTCATCTTCGGTCAGGAGAGCGTGGTGGAGCGGACGCTCGTCGCGCTGCTGGCCGGCGGCCATGCGCTGCTCGTCGGCGTGCCCGGGCTGGCCAAGACCAAGCTGGTCGACACGCTTGGCACGGTGCTCGGGCTCGACGCCCGCCGTATCCAGTTCACGCCGGACCTGATGCCGTCCGACATCATCGGCTCCGAGGTCATGGAACAGGACGAGCAGGGCCGCCGTTCCTTCCGCTTCATTTCCGGGCCGATCTTCGCCCAGCTCCTGATGGCCGACGAGATCAACCGGGCGAGCCCGCGCACGCAGTCGGCGCTGCTGCAGTCGATGCAGGAGTATCACGTGACCGTGGCCGGCGCCCGGCACGACCTGCCGGCGCCCTTCCACGTGCTGGCGACCCAGAACCCGCTTGAGCAGGAAGGCACCTATCCCCTCCCGGAAGCGCAGCTCGACCGTTTCCTGATGCAGGTCGACATCCTCTATCCGGACCTCGAGGCCGAGCGACGCATCCTGATCGAGACCACCGGCGTCGACGAGAAGAAGCCGCAGAATGTGCTCACCCCGGAACGGCTGAAGGAGATCCAGCATCTGATCCGCCGCATGCCCGTGCCCGAGAGCGTCGTCGAGGCGATCCTCAACCTCGTACGCTCGGCGCGGCCCGGCCAGGGCAATGCCGACACCGACAAGCACGTCTCCTGGGGCCCCGGCCCCCGCGCCAGCCAGGCGCTGACGCTCTGTGCCCGCGCCCGCGCGCTCTACGACGGACGCCTCGCGCCCTCGATCGACGATGTCCGCGCGCTCGCGGAGCCCGTGCTACAGCACCGCATGGCGCTGACATTCGCCGCCCGCGCCGAGGGCATGAGCGTGCGTGACGTGATCGCACGGCTGGTGCAGGCTGCAGGCTGAGATGCAGGCGACGAGGGTGTACGGTATCTGATGACACGCATCGGCGAGGCGACGCAGCCTGTCGCGAAGCGCGACGCGCTCGCCCGCGGGCGGCTGCGCGCGTCGCTCGTGCCGGACCTGCTGGTCGAGGCGCGCCGGCTCGTCAACACGGTGATCGCGGGCTGGCATGGCAGGCGGCGTCGCGGCATCGGCGAGGATTTCTGGCAGTTCCGCCCCTATGTGGAGGGCGACGCGATCGCCCGCATCGACTGGCGCCGTTCGGCGCGCGACGACCATACCTATGTCCGCGACCGCGAATGGGAAGCAGCCCATACGGTGTGGCTGTGGGCAGACCCCTCGCCTTCCATGCTCTACAAATCGTCCGCGGCGATCGCCTCGAAGGAATCGCGGGCGCTGGTCCTGACCTTCGCGATGGCTGAACTGCTGTCGCGCAGCGGCGAGCGCATCGGCTGGCCGGGGCTGACCGACCCCTTCACCACGCGCAACGGCGCGGAGCGGCTGGCCGCGCGCATCGCCCATGCGCCTGAGCTGCCGGCGAGGCCCGACCTCTCCAACATCCGCCGCTTCTCCGACATCGTCCTGGTCAGCGATTTCCTCGATCCCGTTGAAGAGACGATGGAGTGGCTGGACGTGCTGGCCCGTCGCGGCGTGCGGGCGCACCTGATCGAGGTGGCCGACCCGGCCGAGGAGACCTTCCCCTATGCCGGGCGGACCGAGTTCGCCGATCCGGAAACGGGGGAGAAGCTGACGGCGGGCCGCGCCGAGCAGTTCGGCGACGACTATCGGCTGCTCTACGCCGCGCGCCGCGCCGAATTGGCGAGCTGGTGCAAGCGGCTCGGCTGGAGTTTCACCACCAACCATACCGACCGGCTGGCTTCCGAGGCGCTGGTGCGGCTGCACATGGCGCTCACCGCCGACATCGGCTACGCGGGAGGACCGCGATGAGCTGGCTGCCGCTCTCCTTCGGAGCGCCGCTCGTGCTCTTCGGCCTGCTCGCGCTGCCGGTCATCTGGTGGCTGCTCAGGCTCACCCCGCCGCGGCCGCAGCAAGAGGTGTTCCCGCCCCTGCGCATCCTTGCTCGGGTGCTGAAGCGGGAGGAAACTCCGCACCAGAGCCCGTGGTGGCTGACGCTTCTGCGCCTCCTGATGGCCGCGCTGATCGTGCTGGCGCTGGCCGAACCGGTGTTCAACCCCCGCGAAAAGCTCTCCACCGGCGGCGACGCGCTCGCCCTGCTCATCGACAACGGCTGGGCCAGCGCCCCGGACTGGGAGCGGCGGGTGGCGACGGCGGAACGTCTGATCGCAGATGCAGACTCGACCGGCGCGACGGTGGTTCTCGCCTTCACGGCCGACAAGCCGAACGCCGAAATCGGCCCGTTCGATGCGGCCGCGGCGCGTGATCGGCTCCGCGCCGCGCAGCCGCGCCCGGTGCCGACCGACCGCCCAGGAGTCTATGCACGGGCGGCGGCGATGCTCGACCAGTTTCCCGGCGCCAGCATCGCGGTGCTGTCCGACGGCCTTGCCGCCCCCGGCGACGACGCCGCCTTCGGCGCGCTGCTCACGAAGAGCCCGGCGAACCTGTTCTGGGCGACGCCGGAACGCCTCGACACGATCGGCCTGACCGCCGCCGAGAACGAAGTCGACGGCTTTGCCGTGACGGTGGTGCGGGCATCGAGCGACTCCGCACCGCGGCAGGTGACGCTCGGGGCCTTCGACGACAAGGGACGGCGCATCGCCGACGCCACGGCCGTCCTCCAGCCCGGCGAGAGCGAGGCGAGCGCCCGGCTGACCGTGCCCTTCGAACTGCGCAACGACTTCGCCTCGATTGCAGTCGACGGGCAGCCGCAGGCGGGCGCCGTGCGCGTGCTCGACGACAACTCCAAGCGCAGGCGGGTCGGGTTGCTGTCGCAGGCCGAAGCCGATCAGGCCCAGCCGCTGCTGTCGCCGCTCTATTACATCCGCCGCGCCATGCAGCCTTTCGCCGATCTGGTCGAACCCCAGAGCGCGGATCTCGGCGAAGCGATTCCGCAGTTGCTCGAGCAAAAGCCGGCCATGATCGTGATGGCGGACGTCGGCACCATTCCCGAGCACGCGCGGATAAAGCTGGTCGACTGGCTGCGCAACGGCGGCACGTTGGTCAGATTCGCAGGCTCGCGCCTCGCCGCCGCCGGCAGCGACGAGGAATTGCTTCCCGTCCTGTTGCGCACCGGCGAGCGTTCGCTGGGCGGCGCGATGTCATGGACGACGCCGCAGGCCGTGTCCGACTTCCCGTCCACGGGACCCTTCTCCGACCTTGCGCCCCCGAACGAGGTGACGGTGACGCGGCAGGTGCTCGCCGAGCCGACGCCTGACCTCGCCGACCGCACCTGGGCCAATCTCGCCGACGGCACCCCGCTGGTCACCGGCGCCAGGCGCGGCAAGGGAACGCTGGCGTTGTTCCATGTGACGCCAGAGGCGACATGGTCGAATCTGCCGATTTCGGGTACCTTTGTCGAAATGCTGCGCCGCATCGTCCAATTGTCCCGCAACCAGGGCGTCGCCACCGCCGCCACGGAGGACGCGCCGCAAAGCCTTGCGCCCTATCGCCTGATCGCCGCCAACGGAACCATCGTGCCGCCGACAGGCGACGCCAAGCCGCTTGCGGTCGGCGCAGCGACGACGCCCGTGACGATCGAGAACCCGCCCGGCCTGTACGGGTCCGAGGACGGCGTCCAGGCGCACAACCTGTTGGCCAAGGACCATCAGTTGACGCCCATCGCCCGCCCGCAAGCCAATGTGGCGGTGACCGAAGTCGCCTATGCCTTCGATCAGTCGAGCGCCTTGAAGGGCCCGCTGATCGCCGCCGCCGTGGCGCTCATGGTGCTCGACACGCTGGCCGTCCTTTGGATGGGCGGGGTTTTTGCGCGGCGGCCGAAGCAGCGCAAGGCGGCTGCGCCTGGCGCGGCGGCGGCCGTCCTGCTCGGCCTCGTCGCTCTGCTCGCCTTCCCGGCGGAACCCCGCGCGCAGGACGCGAAACCAGGCGACGCCGAAGCCATCGAGGCCATATCCACCACCCGCCTCGCCTATGTGCTGACCGGTGACTCGTCGATCGACTCCGTCAGCCGCGCCGGCCTGGCCGGACTCACCCAATACCTGATCGAGAAGACCGCGCTCGAGCCGGGCCAGCCGGCCGGCGTCGACATCGCGCGCGACGAGCTTGCCTTCTATCCGATCATCTACTGGCCGATCGACGCCAACGCGCCCATGCCGTCCGAGGAGGCAATCGCGCGCGTCGACGCCTATATGCGCGAGGGCGGCACGGTCCTTTTCGACACCCGCGACCAGTTCTCGACCGACTTCACCTCCGCGGGCAGCGCGAGCGCGGCCACGGAGCGGCTGCGCGACATCCTAGGCAATCTCAACGTTCCGCCGCTCGAACCCGTGCCCGAGGACCACGTCCTGACCAAGACCTTCTTCATCCTCAACGAGTTCCCGGGCCGCTTCAACGGCAGTCCGCTTTGGGTGGAAGCGTCGCTCAACGCCGAGAACGCTGATAACCGCCCGGTACGGACGGGCGACGGCGTCACACCGATCATGATCACCGCCAACGACTTCGCGGGCGCCTGGGCAGTCGATGCGAACGGCGACGCGCTGCTTCCGACCGTCCCCGGCGACCCCATGCAACGGGTCTATGCCTACCGCACCGGCGTCAACGTCGTGATGTACATGCTGACGGGCAACTACAAGTCCGACCAGGTGCATGTGCCGGTGCTGCTCGAACGGCTGGGGCAGTAATCGATGAACTGGTCGATCTCCCTTGAACCGCTGCTGTCATGGACATGGCTCGCCATCGTCCTCATCCCCATCGCCCTGGTCGCTGTCGTCGGCATCCTGCTCCGACAGCGCGGCGCGCTGCTGCGTTTCGCCGCTCTCATCGCGTTGGCTCTCGCGCTGCTCAACCCGGTCCTGCTCGACGAGTTGCGCGAGCCGCTGAAGAGCGTGGTCGCGGTCGTGGTGGACCGCAGCCAGAGTCAGGAGATCGGCGACCGCACCGCCCAGACCGAGGAGGCCCTGACCGCAGTGCAGGAGCGCCTGGCGCGCTTCAAGGAGTTCGAGGTGCGTGTCGTCGAGACGGGCAAGGCGGATTCGGCCGACGAGCGCGCCGAAACGCGACTGTTCGGCGCGCTGGACAGCGCTTTCCGCGACGTGCCGCCCTCGCGCATCGGCGGCGCCGTCATGATCACCGACGGACAGGTGCATGACACGCCGGCAGCGCCCGCGCTCAACGCGCCTCTCCACGCCCTGATCACAGGTGAGGAAGGCGAGAAGGATCGTCGCATCCGCTTCGAGCGTGCGCCGCGTTTCGGTCTGGTCGACAAGCCGCTCGACCTCACCTACCGCGTGCTGGACACAACGGGCGCTCGCGGCACCGCGCAGGTGCGCGTGTCCGTCAATGGCGAGCAGGTGGCGGTCGAAAGCGCCAACATCGGCCAGGAGATGCCGCTCCAGGTCATCGTGCCCAGCGCCGGCCAGAACATCATCGAGCTGTCGATCGAACGCACCGACGGCGAACTGACCGACGTCAACAACAAGGCAATCGCCATCGTCGACGGCATCCGCGAGAACCTGCGGGTGCTGCTGGTCTCCGGCGAGCCACACGCGGGCGAACGCACCTGGCGAAACCTCCTGAAGTCCGACGCATCGGTCGACCTCGTCCACTTCACCATTCTGCGCCCCCCGGAGAAGCAGGACGGCACGCCGATCAACGAACTTTCGCTCATCGCCTTCCCGACGCGCGAACTGTTCGTCGAGCGCATCAACGACTTCGACCTGATCATCTTCGATCGCTACCAGCACCGCGACGTGCTGCCGATCCTCTACTACGACTACATCGCCGAGTACGTGGAGAAGGGCGGCGCGCTGCTGATCGCGGCCGGGCCGGAATATGCCGGCGAGCAGTCGATCTCGCGCACCCCGCTGATGGCGGCGCTGCCGGCGATGCCGACCGGCGACGTCATCGAGGAAGGCTTTTATCCGCGGCTGACCGATCTCGGAAAGCGCCACCCCGTCACCCGCGGCCTGGAAGGCTCGGCCAGCGAGCCGCCGCATTGGAGCCGCTGGTTCCGCCTCGTCGGCATCGAGGATCCCGAAGGCGAGACCGTCATGAAGGGACCGGGGGACCGGCCGCTGCTGGTGCTCGACCGCAAGGGCGAGGGTCGCGTCGGCATGTTCCTCTCCGACCAAGGCTGGCTCTGGGCGCGCGGCTTCGAAGGCGGCGGCCCGCATGTCTCGCTCTACCGGCGCATTGCGCACTGGCTGATGAAGGAGCCCGAGCTGGAGGAAGAACGGCTGACGGCGGCCGGCCGAGGCATGACGCTCGACATCAACCGGCAGACCATGAGCGACGATCCCGGCCCTGCCCAGGTGATCACACCGTCGGGCAAGGCAATGACGGTGCCGCTCGCCTCATCTTCGGCGGGTCTTTTCACGGGCAGCGTGGAAACCCGGGAGATCGGCCTCTACCAGATCGCCAATGGCGACCTGACCGCGCTTGCCCATGTCGGTCCGATCAACGCGCCTGAGTTCGCCGACACCGTCTCGACCGAAAACGTGTTGCGACGGCCGGCCGAAGCGACGGGCGGCAGCGTCCGCCGGCTCGAGGGCTTGACGGGCGTCAGTGTGCCGGGCGTCGTGCCGGTGCGCGGCACCGCGGCGGCTTCCGGCCGCGACTGGATCGGACTGCGCACGACGAACGACAGCGTGCTGAAGGCGGTGACCCGCGTGCCGCTGTTCGGCGGCTTCTTCGGCCTGGGACTTCTGCTGCTGGCGCTCGGCTCGATGTGGTATCGCGAAGGAAGGTAGGCGGCGGATCATCCCTCCCCTTGAAGAGAGGATGGACAACCGCCACAGGCGGTTGGACGGGTGGGGTCTTCGCGGCCGTACTCGGCGGTTCTCTTGAGGTCGGCGCGGTGGCGGTTACCCTACCCGCCTCGCTGCGTCGGGCGCTCTTTCTTCGACGGGAAGGGACGCCGTGACCCGGTCCTCGTGATCGATCATGCCGGTGAGCTTGCTGATCGCGCCTTCCTTGATCTCTACCGCAAGCAGCCGGTCGAGGTCGACAGGGCGCGGCATGGAAACCTGGCCGCGTGGAATTCTCCTGAAACCGAGCGGACCGTAATAGGGCTCGTCGCCGACCAGGATGACGGCCGGCCAGCCCGCCTTGCCGGCTGCTTCTATGGCCAGTTTCACGAGATGCCTGCCGATGCCGAGGTTCTTGTAGTCCGGCTTTACCGCCAGTGGGCCGAGCATCAGCGCCCTGCCCTCTCCGGCGGCCACCCGCGTCATCTTCACCGACGCGATAACGCTTTCGCCGTGGATGGCGACAAACGAGAGCGCCCGCTCGTGCGGCCCGCCCTCGCGGATCTTGTAGGCAGCGCGCGTGAAGCGCCCGGGACCGAAGGCCTCGGCGTTGATCTCTTCGATTTCGGGCTCGTGCGCCGGCTGTTCCGGCATATAGATCACGTCAGCAGGGGTCATCGTTTCTGGTCCGCAGGTCGAGGAAAGGACGCCGCAAGACGCGGCGTGTCGCCAAATCGCGCTTAGGCGCGGGCACCCATTCGTCGTCGCTCGATGCGAATCTGGACAGAAACGGACTTCATGAGTCGCCGCTACCATCAAATCGCATGGCCGTCCATGCGATTCTTGAAAGATGCGACGTTCCGGCCCTGTGAACGCTGCGTTCGCCCGTTTCAGGTCGCTGTCGGAGGTCGGACGCCCTAGATATCGGGTCAACGGAAAGGATCACGCTATGGGACTTCTGGTCGACGGTAAGTGGCAGGACAACTGGTATGACACCAGGAACACGGGCGGCAAGTTCGAGCGCTCGGCATCACGGTTCCGCAATTGGGTGACCGCAGACGGTTCGGGGGGACCGAGCGGCGAAGGCAACTTCAAGGCCGAGCCCGGCCGCTATCATCTCTACGTGTCGCTCGCCTGCCCCTGGGCTCATAGGACCCTGATCGTCCGCAAGCTGAAGAAGCTGGAGGACGTGATCTCGGTCTCGGTCGTGCACCACTTCATGGGCGAACAGGGCTGGACGTTCCGCAAGGAGGACGGCGCGACGGGCGACACGCTCTACGGGCTGGATTATCTCCACCAGATCTACACCAAGGCCGATCCGACCTACTCGGGCCGCGTCACCGTGCCGGTGCTTTGGGACAAGCAGCGCGAGACGATCGCCTCGAACGAATCCTCCGAGATCATCAGGATGCTCAACGAGGCCTTCGACGAATGGGGCGACGCCGCTGTCGACCTTTATCCGCAGGGGCTGCGGGGCGAGATCGACGAGATCAACGAGCTCGTCTATCCGAATGTGAACAACGGCGTGTACCGCGCCGGTTTCGCGACGACGCAGGAGGCCTATGAGGAGGCGTTCGCGGCCTTGTTCGCCACGCTCGACAAGCTCGAGGACCGGCTGTCACGCCAACGCTATCTGGCGGGCGACCGCCTCACCGAGGCGGATTGGCGACTGTTCACGACCCTGGTCCGCTTCGACCCGGTCTATGTCGGGCATTTCAAGTGCAACCTGCGCCGCATCGCCGACTATCCCAACCTGTCGAACTACCTGCGCGATCTCTACCAGGTCCCCGGCGTGGCCGAGACGGTGAACCTGCACCACATCAAGCACCACTATTACGCGAGCCACGCAACCATCAATCCGACGCGGATCGTGCCGGTCGGCCCCGAGGTCGACTACGCCGCCCCGCACGACCGCGACCGCTTCGAGAAGGCCTGACGCGTCCTCTACCAGAACGGCGAGGCCGGCTCGCCCGACAGCGCCTCGCGGATGCGGCGGCGCGTACCGGCCGTTGTCTGCTCGGGGAGATCATCAGTCTCGAAGAAGCGCGCCTCGGCGATCTCGTTGTTCGGCACGAACGGCTCGGTCTGGCGAAAATCCGTGATCAGGTAGACGGCGACGTGATCGCGCCGGCTGGCGTGGCGGTTGAAGTGCATCGACATCAGCCTGGGCGGCGCATGCAACTCGATGTTGCCCTCCTCGCGCAGTTCGCGCACCAGCGCCTCCATGATCGTCTCGCCGGGCTCGACGCCGCCGCCGGGTATCTGCCAGCCGGGCACATAGGTGTGGCGAATCAGCAGAACCGAGTTGCGCTGGCGGTCGTAGACCACGCCGCGCGCGCCCAGCGTCATCGGCCTGCGGACCAGGAAAAGCGTGTGGAACAGCCGGGCGCGGATCTGCGGCCAGCCGAAACCCCGCTGCCGCTCATCGAACTCGTCGTCTTCAATGCGAGCGTCAGATTGCATGAACGCTGCGACGCCGGTTCTGGTCAGGGCGGGAATCGTGCCCTAATAAGTCTCGATGTTCCGGCTTGCACATATTTCTGACGTCCATCTTGGTCCCCTCCCGGATGTATCCTATCGCGAACTCGCGTCAAAGCGCATGGTCGGCTACGTCAATTGGCAGCGCAACCGCAAGGGGATGCTGCAGGACGGCGTGCTGGATTCTATCGTCGCCGACATCCACACGACCGGCGTCGATCACCTGGCGATCACCGGCGACCTGGTGAATCTTGCGCTCGATGGCGAGGTGGAGCTTGCCCGCAAGTGGCTGGAGACGCTTGGTCCTCCCGACCGGGTGTCGGTGGTTCCGGGCAACCACGACGCCTATGTGCCCGGGGCATTCGCGAAGGCCTGCCATGCATGGTCGCCCTGGATGCTGTCGGACGGCGCGCATGGCTTTGCCGGCCGCGAAACCTTTCCATACACGCGGGTGCGCGGTTCGGTGGCGCTCATCGGCGTGACGTCGGCGCGCGCCACGGCGCCCTTCATGGCGACCGGCTTCTTTCGCGAAGGCCAGGCGGTGCGCCTGCGGCAAGCACTGTCGCAGGCGCGTGAACATGGCCTGTTCCGGGTGGTGATGATCCACCACCCGCCTGTCCGGGACGCCGTGCACCCTCACAAGCGCCTGTTCGGCATCGGCCGGTTCCAGCGCGTCATCCGCAGTTTCGGGGCCGAACTCGTCCTGCACGGTCATTCGCATCTGCCCAGCCAGTACACGATCGAGGGCGCGGACGGGCCGGTTCCGGTGATCGGGGTAGCGGCGGCTGGTCAGGCGCCCGGCTCTCATCATCCAGTGGCGCAGTGGAACCTCCTCGAGATCTCCGGCGTGCCCGGAGACTGGTCGGTACGGCTGACACGCCGCGCATTCACGGGCACAGCGACAGCCACCATGCACGAGACGACCGTACAGCTGGTCGGAAAGGCGCCCGTCGAGGCCGCCTGAGGTTTGGCCTAGGGTCCCAACGTCCAGCCGAGCAGCTGGCCGAGCTTGTTCCCGAGCAGGAATATCAGGCCGGCCAGAACGGCGAGCAGCGCGCCGGAACAGACCATGTAGAGCCCGGCCAGGAAGGCTGGCCAGTTGTTGCGTCCCGCGCCGGCGTCGTAGAGCGGCAGCACGGGCTCGGCCGGGTCTGCGGACGCCGGGGGCGCGGACGTCTCCGGGGCTCCATCCAGCATTCTCTGCCGCTCGACCAGCCGCTCCGCGATATATCGCGTGACCTGATCCGCAACCGGCTTCATGGTCGCGGATTCGGCAAGCACCACCCGACCCAGGCGCGTGTCGCGGACGAACCTGTAGGTTCGCTTGTCCCGTCCCATGGACACGTGGCTGACGGCATCGATCCATAGCCGCGGCTGCAGCCCGGACGAGATCGCGAAATCGAACAGGTCGGCGTCCCGCGGCACGTCGGCGAAGACCGGCTCCAGCTCTGCGGCAAGCAGTTCGAGGCGCATGCGCTCGGCGTCGCGCAGATCCACCACGACATCGGTGCGGTCGGCGGCCGCGTTCTTCACGTCGCGGATGGCGTCGGACAACGGCCGCGCGATATGGCGCGCTGCGCTGCTGTCGCTACCGTCATTCATCGCACGCTCCCCGGGAAGGGTTGGTTAAGGCCGTGTTAACACAACGCAGTGGTGAAATCACGCGTTCCCATGGAGCGCCCGGCTACGCGACGCTCGCGCGCAGGATGTCGGCGACGAGGCGGGGTTGCTCTTCCGGCAGCATATGGCCCGTATCCGGCACGCGACGCAGGGTGAAATGAGCGGGCAGATCATCCGCGTGGCGCGGGTCGAGCACGGCGTCGTCGTCGCCCCACACCACGGTCACCGGCATCATAAGCGCAGCCAGCTGTTCGCGCGGGATGGCCCCTTGCCTACCGCCTCGCGAGATCGTCGCCGCCAACTCGATCAGCAGCTCGGTCTGGCCGGGAACCAGACGGGTCCGTGCAAGAGCATCGAGGTCCGCGGCCTCAACCCGGTGCAGCGGATGGCCCATGGGCGCCAGCGCCGCGGCCAGCTCGTCGCGCGTGCGCGCGGCGGCGAAGCGAGCCAGGAGCGGCTCGCTGATCGTCTCGCCGAATCCGCCGGGTGCAAGCAAGTTGAGCGACGCGATCCGCTCAGGCTGGGACATCGCCATCAACGCCGCGACCGCGCCGCCCATCGAGTGCCCGACCAGATGGAACGGGCCGGGGGCGCGCTCAGCCATGTCCGCGAGGATGGCGGCCGACGCGCGCTTCGCAGACACCGCGTCCCGCAGGCCCAGCGACGCGCCGTGGCCCGGCAGGTCGTAGGCGATCGTCCGAAAGTCCGGCCCGAGTTCGCGCCGCACCTCGTCCCAGACGCGGTGGAAGCCGCCGAAGCCGTGCAGGAGCACGATCGGCGGCTGGGCCTCGTTGCCTTGGAGATCAGCGAAGAGGTCGCTCAAGTGCGGCCCACGATGCGGTTCGCCGCCGAGATCACCGCCTCGAGCGAAGCCGCCACGATGTTGGTGTTGACGCCGGCCCCGAAGAGCTTTCCGCCCGGATGCTCCATCTCCATGTAGCTGATGGCGGCGGCGTTGGAGCCGCGCTGGATCGAGTGCTCCGAATAGTCGACGACGGACATCTCGACGCCGAGATGCCGGGACAATGCATCGACGAAGCCGTCGATCGGGCCGTTGCCGGTGCCGGTGATCGTCATCTCCTTGCCGCCGTCGAGGATGGTGGCCTCGACAACGCGACGACCCTTGCGCTCCGTATCGGGGAACGTCTGGTGATCGACGAACTTCAGCCGCGCGCCGGGCTGGTCGACATAGACCTCGTGGAAGCGGTCGAAGATGCGCTTGGACGATACTTCCTTGCCTTCGGAGTCGGTGATCTGCTGGATGTCCTGGCTGAACTCGACCTGCAGGTTGCGCGGCAGGTTCAACCCGTAGTCCGCATGCAGGATGTAGGCGATGCCGCCCTTGCCGGACTGCGAGTTGATGCGGATGATCGCCTCGTAGCTACGGCCGACGTCCTGCGGATCGATCGGCAGGTACGGCACCTCCCAGATTTCGCTGTTGGCCTTCTGCTTGGCCTTCAGTCCCTTGTTGATCGCGTCCTGGTGCGATCCCGAGAAGGCTGTGTAGACCAGCTCCCCGACATAGGGATGGCGCTCGCCGATCGTCATCTGGTTCGAATACTCGTAGACCTCCTTCATGCGCGGGATGTCGGAGCAGTCGATTCCGGGGTCCACGCCCTGCGTGTACATGTTGAGCGCCAGCGTCACCACGTCGACGTTGCCGGTGCGCTCGCCATTGCCGAACAGCGTGCCTTCCACGCGATCGGCGCCGGCCATCAGGCCGAGTTCGGTCGCCGCGATGCCCGTGCCGCGGTCGTTGTGCGGGTGCAGCGAGATGATCAGGTTCTCGCGGTTGTCGAGCTGGCGGCACATCCACTCGATCTGGTCTGCATAGATGTTCGGCGTCGCCATCTCGACGGTCGACGGCAGATTCATGATCAGCTTGTTTTCCGGGGTTGGCCTGACAATCTCGGTGACCGCGTTGCAGATCTCCAGCGCCACCTCCAGCTCCGTGCCGGTAAAGCTCTCGGGCGAGTACTGGAAGCGGAAGCCGCCGCCGGCCTTGGCCGCCATGTCGGTGATCATCTTGGCCGCGTCGGTCGCGATCTTCTTGATGCCGTTGACGTCCTTCTCGAACACGACACGCCGCTGCAATTCGCTCGTCGAGTTGTAGAAATGCACGATCGGCGTCTTGGCGCCCTGCAGCGCCTCGAAGGTGCGCGTAATCAGTTCGGGACGGCACTGCACCAGCACCTGCAGGTCGACGTCGTCGGGCACGTTACCCTCCTCGATCGCCCAGCGGGCGAAGTCGAAGTCGGTCTGCGAAGCCGACGGGAAGCCGATCTCGATCTCCTTGAAGCCCATGTCGAGCAACAGCGCGAACATGCGCGCCTTGCGGTCGTGGCCCATCGGGTCGATCAGCGCCTGGTTGCCGTCGCGCAGGTCGACCGAACACCAGATCGGCGCCTTCTCGATGCGCTTCGAGGGCCAGGTGCGGTTGGTCAGTCCGACCAGCGGATAGGGGTGGTACTTGCGGGCGGCATCGGGCATGCCCCTGGCTGCTGCGCGCGCCTGTTGAATGGTGTCCATCGTCCTGTCTCCAAACGCTTGTGAGCGCACCGCTCAAGCGTCTCTCTCGAAATTAATCTGGTTCTGAGCCGAGGAGCGGCAGCCTGAGGCGGATCGACCGCCGGGCGCTCCTCGTCAGTGAGCCCGGCGATCGCCGATAAGGCCGAGAAGAAGAAGGGTCGAGGAGAGAGCGCGCACGGTCTCGGCCGCGATTGCGGCCGGACGCGACATTTGAATGGTCGGGCGCCGGAACATGGGTGACCTCTTACAAGAGGCGGCAGCGGCGCGCAAGTCCGCGTCATTCCTTAACCGAGCGGGCGACCAGCCGTGCAATCGACGGGCCTGCAAACAACACCACCAGGAAGCGGGCGAGCTGCAACGCCATGACGAAGGAGATGTCGACGCTCTGCGAGGCGACGGCGATGATGGCGACGGTATCCATGCCGCCCGGGCTGGTCGCGAGATAGGCTGTCAGCGGATCGATCCCCAGCGCCGCGCTCAGGATCCAGGCGAGCCCGCCGCAGAACGCCATGAGCGCCAGGATCGAGGCGACGATCTGCGGCAGGGCCCGCGTCGCATGGCGCAGGATCGAGCGCGTGAAGTTGAGGCCGATCCACCAGCCGATGACGACATAGCTCGCCGTCACCAGCCAGGGCGGGAGCTGGAACGACGCGCTGAACGCCAGATGCAGCGCGGCCGCCAGCAGGAACGTTCCGAAGAAATGCGGCGACGGCAGTCTCAGCACGCGACCGAAAAGCCCGCCGGCCAGCGCTACGCCGAGCGTTGCCAGGAAATCCGCAGGATCGATCGACGGAAACCAGGCGACGCTGGGCGCGGCGGCTTTTGAAGTGTCGAGCCAGAGACCCGCAACCGAGGCGGCCGCGACCGAAACCATGATGACCCGCAGGTACTGCATGAAGGCGACCAGCCGGGCATCGGCGCCAAAGGCTTCCGCCATCAGCACCATCACGGTCGATGCGCCCGGCGAAGCGCCCCACACGCCCGTTGTCCCCGGCAGCACCTTCCATCGGCTGATCAGCCAACCGAGGAAGCTGCTGGCAGCGACGGTGGCGACGACGACCAGCGCGAAAAGCTGCCAGTCCGCCGCGAACGACAGGAATATCTCCGGCGAGATGGACATGGCGATGAGCACGCCGATCACCGCCTGCGACGCGTCGAACGCAGCCTTGGGCGCCCGGATCGCTCCGCCGTTGACGCCGATCGCAATGCCCGCCAGCATCGGCCCGACCAACGCGGCCGCCGGCAGGCGCGCGATCTCCAGGAGCCAGCCGAAGAGCAGCGAAAGTCCGGCAAGCGCCAACCACTGCAGCGGCTTTGGGGCGGTGTCGAGCAGCGCTCCGCCGCCAATCTGTTGCTGGTCTGTCATGAAGGCCGGTTAGGCTTCGGATCGCGCAAATGCAAACGCGATGTCGACATCGGCGCTCCCGGGCTGCGCATTCCGGTCGGCCCGTGGCGTCAGGGCATGAGTTGTCCGCCATTCACCTCGATCACCTGGCCGGTGATGTAGGCGCTGAGCAATTCGGACGAGAGGAAGAGATAGGCCCCGACGCAGTCCTCGGCGGTGCCCGTCCGACCCATGGGGATGGTCGCGACGGCGGCCTTGATCAGTTCCGGGGTCGAGTAGCGCTCATGGAAGGGCGTCGCGATGGTGCCCGGCGACACGGCGTTGACCCTGATCCTGAAGGGGACGAACTCCTTCGCCATGCCGCGGGTGACGTTGGACACGAAGGCCTTGGAAGAGCCGTAGATGCCGGCGCCGTTGCCGGCGCCGTTGCGGGCGGCGATGGACGAGGTGTTGATGATGAAGCCGCCCTGCTTCTTCAGCCAGGGAAGCGCGACCCGGCAGGCGGTGATCACCGAACGGGCGTTGAGGTCCATGACCTTGTCGTACTGCGCGTCGGTCATCTCGGCATAGGGCACGCGGCCGAGCATCCCGCCCGCATTGTTGACCAGGCCGTCCAGCCGGCCGAAATGAGCCGCACTTTCCTCGACCACCCGCTCCACGTCGGCCGAGACGCCGAAATCACCGCGGACGAGGAACACTTCGCCTCCGGCCTCGCGGATGCCCTCGGCGAGGGTTTCGGCCGCCTCGGTGCTGGCATTGTAGTGCAGCGAAACCTTGCACCCCTGCGCGGCATAGGCCACGGCCAACGCTGCTCCGATGCCGGTCGAAGCGCCGGTGACCAGCACCGCCTTGCCCTCAAGGTCGGGTATTCTCAGTGCAGTCTGTGAAGGCATGTCACTCGCTCCGCTTTGGTACGCGCCATTGGTAGCGGCACCGTAGCTGCCTTCGCAAGGGATGCCAGAGCGGCAGCCTCAATCCCGGAAACGAGCAGTCCGGCAAAGCATCCTGTTTTCACATCGCTTTTGCCACTGCGGCGATGCTTCAGGCAAACGGCACCGCGACCGTTCCCTTGGGCAGCTTCGCCTCGTCGTCCGGTTCGACGTGGATGATCACGCGGACCGATGGAATCTCAGCCCTCAGCGCATCCTCGATGCGGTCGCAGATGACGTGACTCTCCCCGACCGACATGTCGGCGTCGACGACCAGATGGAATTCGATGAAGGTCGCGCGGCCCGCAATGCGCGTCTTCAGGTCGTGCACCTCGAGCGCGCCCTTGGAATTCCCCGAGATGATCTCGCGGATGCGCAGATTGTCTTCCGTCGCCACGGCCTGATCCATGAGACCGCCCAGCGACGAGCCGATCACCTGCCAGCCCTGGTAGAGGATGTTGGCGGCGACCACGAGGGCGAGCAGCGGATCGAGGATGGCGAAGCCGGTGTAGATTGCGGCGACGAGACCGACGATCACCCCGACCGACGTCACGACGTCGGTCATGATGTGGCGGCCGTCGGCGACCAACGCGGGAGACCGCTCCGCGCGGCCGACGCGTATCAGCACTGTGGCCCACACGGCGTTGATGACCGACGCCAGTCCGTTCACCGCCAGCCCCTCCCACGGCTGGGCCATCAGCCGTGGCGCGAGCAGCACCTCCCATGCAGCGGCAAAGATCATCAGCGCCGCCACCACGATCAGCACTCCCTCCAGCACAGCCGAGAAATACTCGGCCTTGTGGTGCCCGTGCTGATGGTTCTCGTCGGCCGGCTTGTGGCTGACGCGGATCGCCCACAGGGCTGCCGCTGCCGCGATGACGTTGACGATCGACTCCAGCGCGTCGGAGTAGAGCGCGACCGAGCCCGTCATCCACCAGGCGGCGGTCTTCAGGGCGAGCACGAACAGCGCAACGAGAATCGACCACCAGGCAAGCCTGGCGACCCGTTCCTTGGAAGCGCTGATTGGGGAAGCGTTGGTCAAGATGGGGTCACGGCTCCGCTCACGCCGCCCTTTCCTTGGCCTTGCGCGGCAGGTGGGCGACGACGTTCTCGATCATGCGCATGCCCGCGTTCTGGCCGAGCGTCATGATCGATTCAGGATGGAACTGGACGGCAGCGATCGGCTCCTTGCGGTGCTCGAACGCCATGATGACGCCGTCCTCGGTCTCGGCGGTCACGACAAAATCGTCCGGCAAGCGCACTGGATCCGCGAAGATCGAGTGGTAGCGGCCGACCGTCACTTCCTTCGGCAGGCCGGAGAAGATCACGCCGGGCTTGGACACGCGTATGCGGGACGGCTTGCCGTGCATGGGGATGTGCAGGTGCCTGAGTTCGCCGCCATAGGCTTCCGCCAGTGCCTGAAGGCCGAGGCAGACGCCGAAGATGGGCAGGTCGCGTTTGCGCGACTTCTTGATAGTCGCGGCGCAGTCGAAATCCCTCGGCGTTCCCGGGCCGGGTGAGAGAACGACGAGATCCGGCTGAAATGAATCGAAGATCTCGTCCGGCACCGGCGTGCGCACGGTGGATACCTCCGCACCGGTCTGGCGAAAATAGTTGGCCAGCGTGTGGACGAAGGAGTCCTCGTGGTCGACCAGCAGGATCTTCACGCCCTCCCCTACCTTCGACGCGGCGCGCTCGGCGCCGCTGGAATTGCCGGCCTTGGCGTCGCGGATGGCGGAGATCATGGCGGAGGCCTTAAGTTCGGTTTCGGCTTCTTCTTCGCTCGGATCGGAGTCGTAGAGCAATGTGGCGCCGGCGCGCACTTCGGCAATGCCGTCCTTGATGCGGATGGTCCTGAGCGTCAGGCCGGTGTTCATGTCGCCGTTGAAATGCACCATGCCGATCGCCCCGCCATACCAGGCGCGCGGGCTCTTTTCATTGTTCTCGATGAAGCGCATGGCCCACAGCTTCGGCGCGCCGGTAACGGTCACCGCCCAGGCGTGCGACAGGAACGCGTCGAACGCGTCCATGCCCTCGCGCAGCCGGCCCTCGATGTGGTCCACGGTGTGGATGAGGCGCGAATACATCTCGATCTGGCGCCGGCCGATGACCCGCACCGAGCCCGGCTCGCACACCCGGCTCTTGTCGTTGCGGTCGACGTCCGAGCACATGGTGAGTTCGGACTCGTCCTTCTTTGAATTCAAGAGCTTGAGTATCTGCTCTGAATCGGAAATGGCGTCGTCACCGCGCTTGATCGTGCCCGAGATCGGGCAGGTCTCCACGCGACGCCCGTTGACGCGCACGAACATCTCCGGCGACGCGCCGATCAGGTACTCGTTCTCGCCGAGATTGATGAAGAAGGAATATGGCGACGGATTGATGGCCTTCAGCCGCCTCGCGATCTCCGAGGGTGCGGTCTCGCAGCGCTCATAAAACATCTGGCCGGGAACCACCTCGAACAGGTCGCCGCGCCGAAAACTCTCCTTGGCCTTCTCGACCAGCCGCGCATACTCGCCGGGCTCATGGTCACCGCGTGGCGGGATGCGGTCCGACGTCTTGAAGGGCTCGACCACCTGGTCGCGCGGAAGGCCCTCGGTCGAGTAGCCGTCGCCGGAATACTCGTACCGGTCGGTCCACGCCTTGGCCGAATAGTGGTCGACCATGAGGATCTGGTCGGGGAGGAACAGCACGAGGTCGCGCTGGCTCTTGGCCCTTTCGAGGCGCTGCTCGACGGGATCGAACTGGAAGGCGAGGTCGTAGCCGAAGGCGCCGAAAAGGCCGAGGTCGGAATCGTCGGATGTCTTGAAGAGGCCGACGATGGCGCGCAGCACGGTGAACACCGAGGGTACGCGGCTGCGCTCCTCCTCGGCGAAGACGCGGCCGGGCTGTGCGACCTCCAGCGTGACGAGGCGCGGCGAACGTTCGCCGATGGACACTTCCTTCAGCGGCTCGATCGCCCTCGCGATCACCGGCAGCAGCACCTCGCCGCGTCCGTTCAGGGCCTCGATGCGCATCGAGCGGCCGCGCGCCGAGATCGCCACCGGCGGGTCGATGACGGCCGTGTCCCATCGCGTGTAGCGCCCGGGGTATTCGTAGTTCGAGGAGAACACCGCGCCGCGGCGATGGTTCAGCCCGTCAATATAGCTTTCGATGGCGCCTTCATAGGGCGCATCGAAGCGCTGACGGGTGACCGAGACACCTCCTGCGGTCACGTATCTTTCTGCGCCGTTTTCGAGCATTTCGACCGTCATCAAGAACTCCATCCCGTTTTGCTGTCGGTCCGGAAAGGCTCAAGAAAACAAAATGGCCGCCCGGACTTGTCCTGCGGCCACTTCAACTTCTGCGCGCACGCGCTTTGCTAGGCCGCTGTTAGCTGGCCCACCACCAAAGCGTGTTGATCGAGATCGTGCACATGGCTCGTCTCATAACGGCGAACGGGCGTGCGAGCAAGCGGATTCAGCGGCGCTCAACCTCCTGCGTCGTTGCCTTGCGACGACGCCGCAGCAGCGAGACGACAAGCCACGAAAGTGCGGCCCACGCGGCTCCCAGCGCCCATCCTGCAAGCACGTCGCTCGGCCAGTGGACGCCGAGATAGACCCGGCTGAGGCCGACGGCGATCGAGACGAGGATCGCCACTGCGACGACATAGACCCGGATCCGCGTGTTGTCCGTCAGCCGTGCGATGACAATCGCCAGCGTCAGGTAGCACACCGTCGACATCGTGGCATGGCCGCTCGGGAAGCTCGCCGTGTGCACGAGGTCGAGCTGCGGCACCAGATCCGGCCGCGGCCGCGCGTAGAAGCTCTTGAGAAGAGAGCTCATCAGCCAGCCGCTGAAGATGGAGAGGAAGACGAACAGCGCCGGCCCCTCGCGTCGTGCGACCACCAGCAATCCGATGGCCGCCAGCATGACGGCGATGATGAGCGTGTAGCCGCCAAGCGCGGTGATCTCCAGCACGCTCTCCGCCAGCCAGGGCGGGCCGATCGGATCGGAGAGGTCGGCCGGATTGCGGAACATCAGCAGCAGCCGCGCGTCGAGCTGCTCGAAACTCGCCTCTCCCACCTCGTGCGCGATGTAGAGGAAGGCCAGCGTACCGATGGCGAGCAACGCGATCATCAGCGCCAGCGGACGCGTCGGCCACGCCGCCTTCATGCCGCTGACCAGCTTCGTCACGTCGGGGATCATGACGGGCGCAACTCCTTCATCCGGCGGAACGGCCCGCGCATCGAAAGCAGGTTGCTCGCGACCTCGCCGTATCGATCATGCTTCCAGCGCGCCCGCCCGAGCGGTCGCGCTCGGCCGTTCGCCGACCAGTTTCACGAGGTCGTCGCCGGCCCGCGTCTGCCGGTGGGAACGGCGTGTCAGGATGAAGCCGGCCTGGGGCGCGAGCACGTCGACCTGACCGTTCTGCTCGCCGGGGCTGTGCACGATGGAGGCGATCCGCTGTCCCTCGGCCACGTGGTCGCCCGGCTTGACGTCGTAGAGGATGACGCCTGCCCGCGGCGCGCGCAGCATCTCGACATGGTCGATCGGCGCCACCAGCCCTCGGAAGCCGTCGCCCTGCGGGGTTTCGCCGTCAGCGATCACGCCCCGCCCGACCAGAAGGCGATAGAGCCCCTGTGCGTCGCGCTCGCCCAGATCCCGTTCCACGTCCACTTGTCCACGAAACTCCGCTGTGGTGATTGCAAGTCCGGCCAAGTCCCGCGCCTCGCGCTCCCGATAAGGATGCAGGGACGCCTCGTCGAACGAAGCCCCTGACGATCCATCCCACAGGATCACCGCCTCCACTCCCATCGCGGCAGCGCAGTCGCTCATCGTCGGCCACAGTGCGACGGGAACGTAGAGATAGGCCACGCCCTCATCGTCGCAGTGCAGGTCGAGCACGATGTCGTGTCCGAGCGACAGCGACAACAGCCGCGTCTTCAGCTTCTGGTCGATCGTCTCGAGCTCTGACTCGACAGGCAGGGCGTTGGCCTCCGGCGTCGCGACCAGCGGGAAGTCGCGGTTGAAGTTGGTCCGCGTTCCCAGATGGAAGCGGCCCTGCACGACGCCGAACAGATACTGCGCGCGCCCGACCGGGTTCGCCCAGGGAACCACGGTGATGTCGCCCTTGATCCTCCCTTCGGCCTCGGCCGCGCGCAGCTTCGGCATCAGCGCATGGATCGCCGCCACGCCGGGCATCTCGTCCCCGTGCAGCGCCGCCTGCAGATAGGCCCGCGGCGCGCTCCGGTCGCTGCCGGCGAAGCGGAACACGGAGAACTCATAGGCGACGCCATCGGTGTCGCCGGCCAGCAGTTCGGTGGATTTCTTGGGCATGGTCGTTCCCGTTCGATCGATAGGGGCGCCGGCCTGCTCTTCGCGGTCCGGCGTTCCCAGGCGAGGCCGCAGCCCGTTATCTGCGCAGCACCGCGCTCAGCACGTCGCGCACGCCGATGGCGCCGACGAAGCGCGAGCTGTCGTCGAAGAGCGCGACCGGAGAGGTCTGCGAGCGGTGCATGGCGTGCATCACGGTCTTCAGGCTCGTGCCCGGGCGGGCCCAGAAGACGTGCGGCTCATTCTCGGGGATCTGTTCCATCGCGTCGCAGGATACCCAGACCGCGGGTCGGCCGTTGCGCTCGGCGTCGATCACCAACCCATCGGTGTCCAGCTTGAAGCGCGTCGTCTTGCGCCTGTCGAGCCAGAGCCAGCTCTCGCCCGCGCTTTCCAGGTCGCGCCTGTCCCGCATGACGTTCCAAGCCGTCAGCACGGAGAGCGGGTTCACGTTGGCGATGAAGTCGCGCACATAGTCGTTGGCCGGCCTGAGCACGATGTCCTCGGGCGCGCCCGTCTGCACGATGCGTCCGCCTTCCATGATCGTGATGGTCGAGCCGATCTTGAGGGCTTCCTCGAGGTCGTGGCTGACGAACAGGATCGTCTTCTTCAGCGTCGCCTGGAGCTGAAGCAGTTCGTCCTGGAGTTTTGTCCGGATCAGCGGGTCGAGCGCCGAGAACGGCTCGTCCATCAAGAGGATCGGCGCTTCGGTCGCGAAGGCGCGGGCGAGACCCACGCGCTGCTGCATGCCGCCGGAGAGCTCGTGCGCATACTTGCGCGCCCACTGGTCGAGGCCGACGAGCTTGAGCTGCTTCTGGACGCGCGCCTTGCGTTCCGCCTCCGGCACGCCCGAAAGCTCCAGTCCCAAACCGACATTCTCCTCGACCGTCCGCCACGGCAGCAGTCCGAACTGCTGGAAGACCATGGCGACGCGCGTCTGGCGGATGCGGCGCAGCGCGCTCGGGTCGCAGCTCACCATGTCGACGGTCTTGTCGCCGTCATGGACGAAGACATTGCCCCTGGAAGGCACGTTCAGGAGGTTCACCGCCCTCAGGAGCGTCGACTTCCCGGAGCCGGAAAGGCCCATCAAAACCGAGATTTCGCCTTCGTTGACGATCAGGTTGGCGCCGGCGCAGCCCAGCACCGCACCGGTCTTGTCGAGGATTTCCGCGCGCGTCGCGCCCTGGTCGATCAGTGCGAGGGCTCCGGCGCGATCCTCGCCGAAGACGATATCGACATTCTTGAACTCGACTGCGGCGTTCATCGGGCTCCTCCCGTGCGGACGCGGCTCATGCGATCGAGGATGATGGCAAGCACGACGATTGCCAAGCCGGCCTCGAGGCCGAGCGGGATGTTGACCGAGTTCAGCGCGCGCACCACCGGCTTGCCGAGGCCGTTGGCGCCGATCAGCGCCGCGATCACCACCATCGACAGACAGAGCATGATGCACTGGGTGAGGCCCGCCATGATGGTGGGCAGGGCCGAGGGCAGCTCGACCTTCCAGAGCAGCTGCCGCTTGGTGGCGCCGAACGCCTCGCCCGCCTCGAGCATGGGCTTCGGCACCGAGGTAATGCCGAGGTAAGTCAGCCGGATCGGGGCCGGCGCAGCGAAAATCACCGTCACGATCAGGCCCGGTGCGATGCCGAGGCCGAACAGGATTAGCACCGGGATCAGATAGACGAAGGTCGGCATCGTCTGCATCAGATCGAGGATGGGCTGGAGGAAGCGGTAACCCCGCTCGTTATGCGCGGCCCAGATGCCGATGGGCACGCCGATCGCCATGGAGGCGGTTGCCGCTGCGACGACCAGCACCAGCGTCTCGACGGTCTCCTTCCACAGGCCCTGGTTGATGATGAAGAGAAGCCCGATGGCAACGCCGACTGCGAGCTTGAGCGAGCGCTGCAGATACAGGGCCAGAAGCGCGACCGCGGCGACGACCGCGAAGGGAGGAAACCACAGCAGGATGCCGACGAGCCCTTCCAGCACGACCGTCAGGCCGTCAGCGATCGAATCGAAGAACCATTCGAAGTTGGTGGTCAGGAAGTCGAAGAACGCCTTCCCCCATCGCCCGATTGGTATCTTCGCGCTGGCGATCAGTTCCGAAACCGGATCCATTGCTCGCTCCCCTCAGTTGCTGAGCCACCGAACCCGGCGGCCCATGAAAAAGGCGGCCTCGTGACACAGGCCGCCTTCATAGCACGGCGCGTCCGGCGCCTCAGCTGCCGAGTGCGGTTTTCACGGCCGCCGCGGCATCGCCGCCGTCGAAGGTGGTGACGCCGTTGAGCCACGGCGTGACGGCATCCGGGTTCTTCTTCAGCCAGGCCGTCGCCGCGGCCTTCGGGTCAGCCCCGTCATTGAGGATGGCGCCCATGATCTCGTTCTCCATGTCGAGCGAGAAGACGAGGTTCTTCACGAACGTTCCGACGTTCGGGCATTCGGTGAGGTAGCCGGCGCGTACGTTGGTCAGCACGGTGGCGCCGCCGAAGTTGGGACCGAACACCTCGTCCCCGCCGGACAGGTACTGCATGTCGATCGCCGCGTTCATCGGGTGCGGCTCCCAGCCGAGAAACACGACGTCTTCCTTGGAGCCGGAGGCCTTCTGGACGGCGGCCAACATGCCGGCCTCGGAGCTTTCCACAAGCTCGAACCCCGAGAGGTCGAACTTGTTGCCGGAAATCATGTCGAGGATCAGCCGGTTGCCGTCGTTGCCGGCCTCGATGCCATAGATCTTGTTGCCGAGCTTGTCCTTGAATTTCGCGATGTCGGCGAAGCTCTTCAGGCCGGCCTCGTAGGTGTAGGTGGGCACGGCAAGCGTGTACTTGGCGCCTTCTAGATTGGTGGTGATGGATTCGACCGTCTTGTCCTCGAGATACGGCTTGATGTCGGCTTCCATGGTCGGCATCCAGTTGCCGAGGAAGACGTCGACATCCTTGTTCTTGAGCGAGGTGTAGGTGACCGGCACCGAGAGCACCTGCACGTCAGGCGCGTAGCCGAGCGCCTCCAGGATGACGGATGCGGTCGCGGTGGTCGCCGTGATGTCGGTCCAGCCCACATCGGCAAAGCGGACCGCCTTGCAGGCTTCGGGATCGGCGGCGGACGCAGCGCCCGAATAGAGCGCCGCCGCCAGGGCGCACCCGGCAGCCAGCTTGTTCAAACGCAGCATGATGTTTCTCCCATTGTGATTCGTGGTGCGACGCGCGCTCATCGAGCCTTTGCCGCGTCCGATTGCTGAAAACAAACATCATTTTGCACTGCTTTCAAGCGCAGCGGCAAAGGCTTAGCGTCAAACGGTTTTCTGGTTGCGACATCGCGCGGCCAATTTGCGCCCAGAACCTGCCGCGAGAAGTCGCACCAGACCCGCCAATCCGAAACGCTGCGGTTGCAAAACTTGGGGGGCCGCGACTTTCAATCGCCATTTGAGGCTCCTATATTCGCGCCCCACGGTAGGCGGAACACTGGCTGGAGAACCTCGATGGCAACGCTGCAGAATTTCGATCAGGAGATCGCCAAGACGAAGCAGGTCGTCGAGAACATGCGTTCCAAGATCGAGCAGTCGGGCACCGTTCTCGAAACCCTCGCCACCTCCGACAAGACGATCGGCGACGTCAATTTCGACATCGAGAACGCCCGCATAGAGGACGTCATCAAGCAGCAGAAAGTGATGGAAGGCAACATTGCCGACCTCATCATCGGGCTGGAGGACGCCACCAATGTCTTCGGCGCCGAGTTCGAAAGCATGAAGAGTTTCACCGGCTGGGAGATCTTTATCGGCATCTTCTCCCCGGGAACCAAGCAGCGCATGCGCACCGACCGGGTGCGCAACATGTCGCTTGCCGGAAACCTGCAAGAGCTGCTGTCGAAGTCCGACACCATCGTCGGCATCCTCAAGGCGCAGAAACAGGTCCTGGAATCGCGCTACAAGACGTCGGAAACGAGCCTGCGCCAGGTCATCGAGCGCCGGAAGACGACGATGGAGAACCTCATGGCGACCCAGAAGCGCATCGAGGAACTCAACCCGCTGCTGCTCGACATCGAGAACAAGATCGCCGCCTCCACCAGCCAGAAGGAGCGGACCGAGCTTGAGGGCGAGCGCTCCAAACTCGCCACCGAATACAACGAGAAGCAGGCGAAGGAGCAGGAACTTCTGGCCGAGAGCCAGACGCTGGAGCGCTACACCTCGATGTTCCAGACCTTCGTCGATTCGCTCAACAACCAGATCGCCGCGCAGAACACGCTGATCAACAAGCTGACCATCGACACCGAGCAGCGCATCGTCCTCTACAAGGCGCTGGAGGACTCGCTGAAGACGGCCGCGCAGCAGGATGTCGCGCACAAGATCAACACGCTGGGCTCGAAGGTCGACACGACGGCCGAGGAAACCATGGCCGGCATCGGCGCCGCCGCGCAGAAGCACATCGGCGACCTGCTCGAATTGCACGAGAAGAACATGGTCGCGACGGCCGACATCCAGCGTCGCAAGAAACTGGCCGACGACGCCTTCGCCCGACGCTTCGACGAGGTGCTGAGGAAGCACAACGCCTCGGATTACGTGCAGAGCTGACGCCCTGCCCGCGTGAAACGACCGTCCTTGCAGGTCCGCCGACATGAACGCTGAGACCGACGCAGCGGCACGCTATTTCGACGCCATCGCGGCAGCGCTGAGCGGCCTCGAGATATTCATGCGCGACGACCGCTCGCCGCTCTATCGGCATGGGATCGTCGCCGGGATCGTGGCCGAGTACATCTCGCGGCTGGAGGCCTCGTTCGAAAGCTGGCGAAACCGGCTGGCCTTCATGGACCGCTTCAGGATCTCGCGGGCCGAAAGCGGCTTCCCGGTGTTCCAGAACGTGCTCGAGCTGGAGAACGACCGGCGGCAGGCGGAACAGCGCATTGCCAACATCCCGGACGCCGCCACGATCCGCGCAGAGATGGCCGATTTCATCCTGCGCCACAAGGAATTCCCCGACGCACTGCAGAAGTCGATGGCCGAGCGGCTCTACCTGGAGGGCATCAAGGACGACGACCAGTTCGGCCCGTTCATGCTGGCCCAGACCGCAAACGTCTCGGTCAATCCGGAGAACATGCGTCCCTTCTATCTGGTGCATTGGGCCGCCTTCGACGGCACCGCGAACCTGCCGCTGATCTACATGGCGACGATCGAGGACTCGTCGGACTCGATGGTGCGCCAGATCGTCGACCAGAAGACCGGCAAGATGAACGAGGGGCTCCACATCCCCCTTCCCGTCGATGGCCTGCTCAATCCCGAGCTTGCCCATCAGTTCGACGCCTTCACCGAGAAGAACTCGGCCTACACGCTCTCGCCGGTGACAATCGCCACCAATCTCGACAAGGATTTCGAGACCCTGCATCCGAAGCAGCTGCGGCGCGTCGTGCTGGGGCCGTTCTATTCGGCCGGTATCACCGAAAACAATTCGACGGTCACGGAGGTGCTGTCGAAGGTGCGCAGAACAGAGAACGCCTGGCTACTCACCTGGACCATCCAGGAGGTGTTTTCCAAGGCCGAGAAGCCCGGCCGTCGGGGGCTCTTCTCCAGCGAGAAGGCGACGCAGGAGTTCCACATCAACACCGACGACCTCGAGGCCGCGCGCCAGGGCGTATCGAGCTACGAGAAGCACGCGCTCATCCCGCACGAGGCCTATCAGGCGCTCTATGCGGCCGGCGAGGCGCAGAAGATTTTTGAGGGCTACAAAGTGCACATTCTGTCCAAGGGACAGGTGATCAGCGATGTGTAGCGCCCGAGGCACAGCAATCGTCGCCCCCCTCTCTGTCTCGGCTGCCCCTCGCGTCCCTTCAGCCTGGTTCATCCCCCGTTTCGAGGAAACCCCATGGACGCTGGCCTGACCACGATCCCCGAAGCCGACATCGAGAAGCATCGCGCAACGGCGCAGTCGATGATCACCCGCATCGTCGTGCTGGAGGATGCGTCGGCCCAGTCGGCCACGCCGCTGGCCGGCACCGGCCGCCGCTTCGTCTCGACCGTCTCCACCGGCGCGGTGCGCAGGACCCGCGAGGTCGAGCTGACGAAAACCGTCATGGCGGTCAGGCCAGACGACCAGCTCATGGGGATCGGCCAGCACGCCCTGCTCTACCGCGCCCGGCGCGGGCTGGCGGTGGCGCTTGCCATCGCCGACGTTTTTGCGCGCGGCAGCGAGCTGGAGAGCCTGCAGGCCAGGAACGCACGTGCGCCGCTCGAAGGCGAAGAGGCGACGCTGTTCAAGAAACTGCTCAGCGCCTCCGCTTATGTCTCGGCGTTCTCGTTCGCCTCGTATCTGTCGCAGCTCATCGACTCGGAGGGCGAGCCGCCGAACGACATCGCCGAGCCCGACTTCCTGTTCGACACGGCGCAGGACGCGCTGAAGTCGATGGTCGCCGGCCTCGACCGCGCGATCGCCGGCGCCAAGGACGACGCCGAGCTGATGACCCGCGCCGATGCCTTCGCCCGGGTCGCCATCGAAGGGCTGTTGACGCGAAAAGGCCGGTTCGACGGCCTCGGCACGTTCGAGAACGCCCACATCCGCATCGACGCGGACGACTTCACCCTCGACGGCTTTGATGTCGCCCCCGGCAAGAAATCCAAGCCGCTGGTGATGACCTTCAAGAAGCCGGAAGAGGTCGTCGGCAACCACATCGCAAAATATCAGTCGGTGAAACTGGCCAAGATGCTGATGGCCTATGACTTCGACCGCCAGATGAACCCTTTCGTGGAGCTCGGCGGCTTCCTCTTCACCTTCATCGGCGACGGCGCGCCGGGCACCGGAAAGACGACGCTGATCCAGATGATCGCAGGGCTGGTCAACGACTACTGCCAGGTCGCCGGCTACCCGTTCCACTACGAGAATTTTGGCGTCGACCAGATCTCTTCCTACCAGGGCAAGTCGGGCCAGAACTGCCGCGCCTTCATCGACAACGTGCTCAATCCACGCGCCATCGGCTTCGGCACCATAGACGACATCGACCAGGTGGCGGCCAAGCGCTCGGACGACCGCGCCTCGGCCGGCCAGCACGAGATCACCGGCGTACTCATGGCCGCCTTCTCGGGCGCCATGACGGTGGTGCGCGGCAACTGCTCCTTCGGCATGTTCTCCAACTATCCGGAGAATGTCGACGACGCGCTGCGCCAGCGGGCTGGCGCGCGCTGGCTGGTCGACGGTCCGCAGACCCGCGAGGACTACATCGACATTTTTGTCCTGCTCGCCGGAAAGAACCACCAGATCCCGCTCGGCGACCACGAGCTCTATGCCGCGCAGGAGATCCAGCGCGCGGTCGACACGGCCTATGAGAGCCACGCGAAGCCGCACGAGGACGGCCTGATGAAGGTCTATGATCGCTTCATGAATGAGAACGGCGCGCCGAAGACGCTGGCCGACATCGGCGAATACCTCCACACCATCAAGGAGGCGGAGCCGCGCTTCACCGGCCGCGCGATCAAGAACGTCACCGATGCCATCAAGATGCGCGCCATGGACATCGAGCTGCCCGACGACTGGTTCGAGAAGCCCGAAACCTTCATGCACAAGCCCTACGACGAGAAGAAGGCGATGGTGGAGGAACTGCGCGGGCCGTTCGACATGACGATGGTCATGCAGGAGATCAACCGCTACGCCGACTCCGAATTCCGCTATTCCGACCGCGCCGACGACTCCGCGGTCCAGAAACTGCTGCGCGACGCGCGCCTGCGCGAGCGGGCGGCGCGTGAGATGGAGGAGCTGAAGCAGAAGGGGCTGTGGAATGCGTGAATGTTGAACAAGCGGCCACCAACCTGTATATATAGCTAAGCTAGCTTAGCAGAGGGTCGTATGCGGCAAGTCGGGACGTTTGAAGCAAAAAACAGACTGAGCGCACTTATCGATCTCGTGCAGGAGGGTGAGGAGATCGAGATTACGCGCAACGGGAAACCGGTGGCGCGACTGGTGCCGGCAGGAGGTCGAGATCTGGAAGCAGCACGCCGTGCGGCTGAAGGACTGCGCGCCATTCGGGCGCGGAGCAACCCTGGTCCCGAAAGCTTGAAGGATCTTGTCAACGAGGGTCGGCGCTATTGACGATTGTCGTCGACAATTCCATGGCCATGGCCTGGACGCTGATAGACGAGCGCAGCGCACAGGCCGATTCCATCCTCGATCAGGTCATGCGTGAAGGTGGCCACGTGCCCTTCACATTCCGGGCGGAGTTCGCCAACGGCCTCGTCATGGCTGGCCGACGCGGCAGAATCGACAAGGTTGGTCGTGACGACGCTATCGGTTTCATCGAAACTCTTCAGTTGGCGCATGAGCAGGCCGATCCCGAAAGAATAGGCGTAGCGATCGATCTGGCGGAAAGCCACACGCTCACCGTATACGATGCGATTTACTTGGAACTCGCTCGGCGCAAGCGCCTGCCGCTGGCGACATTCGACAAGGCGTTGGCCGTTGCTGCACGGCGAATCGGCGTTGCGTTGGCTGTACAATAGGCGACAGGCACCAATGGACCTCCTGCGCGACAATGAGCTGATCTACGGCCGCCTGCTGCCGGTCGATCAGAAGCACCTGATCGAGCGCTACAACAAGGCGCTGGTGGCGTTCGGTTTGAAGCCCACCAAGCTCGAGAAGTTCGAGATCGACCGCACCGGCTTCTCGCCGCAGGTCGCGGAGGAACTCGGCGACGTGCAGTACCTCGACCCCAACGAGGTCAACCGCCGCTTCATCATCCTGACGCCCGAGCAGATCGACCTGCCGGTGGTGCACACAGCCTTCTCCAACACCTCGCAGCTTCTCTACGAGTTCATGACCGCCAACCAGCGCGCCGTGGACGCGCTGACCATCAAGGACGTCATATACGGCGAGATCGAGGACTCGGTCTCCAAGGTCGAGACCATCGAGGACCTTCTGTCGATCCAGCAGGTGGCGTTCCGCGTGCTCTCGGCGGAGGACGTGCTCGGCAAGGCGGCCGAGCTCGGCACGCTGGTCGATCGCCTGAAGCAGGAGCCGGACGCCTGGCGCGACAACGACATGCTCAACCGCATGGTCGATCTCGCCAAGGTCTGCGGCGACATCCGCGAAAACGCGTTGGTGCCGGACCAGGTCATCTTCCGCCACAACGCCTTCTGGACCAGCCACTTCGGCGGCGTCTACATCTTCGTCGACAAGGACGTGACGACGGTGATCGCCAATCCCAGCGCGCCGGGCTTTCGCCGCTCGCGGCCCTGGCAGGTGAGCTACCTGTCGCTCAACGACGCCGACCGGGTGTTCCGCTTCCTCGCCTCGACCGGCCGCGTGGAATTGCCCCGCGCGTCATGGATCGAGACGTCGGACTATCTCGAGCATCGGGCCGAGATGCTGGTGCGCGACCTGATCCACAAGGCCGAACCGGAACGTGACATCTCCAAGCTCGACAAGGTGTGGCTGCAGACCTGGATCCACTCCAATGCCGCCCTGATCAAGCGCGAGGGCACCTTTCCGTTCCTGAACGCCGCCAAGCGTGACATCGCCCGATACGGCCAGCTGAAGCTCGAGGATGTGTTGCCGGAGCACCGCTTCCTCCTGGTGCGGGCCAAGCCGAACCATCCGGACGCCTGGCTGACCAACCGGTTGATCTCGGACTTCGTGCCGTTCGACTTCGTCTCACGCTACATCTTCAACAAGCAGGGCTTCTACAGGGATTACAAAACCTTCGCCGAGCCCTGGCGCAGCCATGTTGTCGACGTGCTGAAAACCACGTATCTCAAGGACAAGGCCGGCTTTCGCAAGCAGCTTTACGGCCTGACCGACTGAACCGGCGCAAAGCCGCGTTTGAGGGGATCTGAATGCTGGAACCGATCGTCAACTTCGTCACGCGCATCTTCCAATGGATCGGGCGCGGCATCGGCTGGGTGATCGGCATCCTGCTGTGGCCGTTCGCGTGGGCCGGCCATTGGTACGCCGGGCGGGGTTGGACCGTGAAGGGCGTGGTCGGGCTGATCCTCGCCGGCATCGTCTTCATGTACGGCTATTTCTTCTACGTCACCCAGGTCTGGAAGGGGTTCGATCCGGACTACCCGACCCGGATCGAAGCAGCTTCCAGCACCGCCCAGGCGACGAACGTCGTTGCCGGCGACCCGATCGCGGCCGACACTGCAGGTTCCGGCCAGGCCGGGCAGCCGGCGACCGGCGGGACGAGCGGCCAAACCGCCACGCCGCCGGCCGCGCAAAGCTGCAAGCGCTCCGAAATTGCCGCCGTGGCGGCTGATCTCGTCGACTTCAACGTCAACCAGAACGCATGGATCTCCTCCATGCTCGCCTCCAAGCTAGGCTTTTTCGGAGTTCCGTGGCGCAACACGCCCTTCTTCGACAACAAGGCCGCCTTCCAGCTCGGCATCAATCAGGTGCTGCGCCGGACGACGACCGAGCTGGTTGACGCGCTCGGCCGCGCACGCGGTACCTCGCGCATCGACCAGAACCTGCAGGACGCACGCACCGCGCTCGCCTGGGACGAGGACGCCTGGTATATCGGCCTGCGCGGGCCGACCCGTCCGACGCCCAGCGTCTACCGCGAAGCGATCGCCAAGCTGCGGGCCTTCAACGCCAGCCTCGAAAAATGCCAGTCGACCTTCGACGCCCGCGCGGACAACCTCCTGCAGTTCCTCGACCGCATCGCCGGCGACATCGGCTCGACCTCCGACATCCTGCGCGGCCAGATAGAAGCCTCCGACGCCGGCTGGTTCGATCCGCGTGCCGACGATCGTTTCTGGTTCGCCTATGGCCAGCTCTACGCCTATTACGGGATGCTGAACGCGACGCGCACGGATTTCTCGGCTGTCATCCGCGAGCGCAACATCACCACGTTGTGGGATACGATGCAGACCCAGATGCGCGATGCGCTCAACATGCAGCCCTGGATCATCTCCAACGGCAACGAGTCCAGCTTCCTGTTCCCCTCGCATCTGGCGACGATGGGCTTCAACCTGCTGCGCGCCCGCTCCCAGATCGTCGAGATTCGTCAGGTGCTCGACCGGTAGGAACCAAGCGAGTAGCGAGTAGAAAGTCCTGTTTGGGGGCGTCAAGCGTTTCGCGGCTATCCGTGCCGCGTCGCCGGCTCCGTTTCACCTGCTTCCCTATTCGCTTTGTCCCCTATTCGCTGTTCGCTCTCCGCCCCTGTCGCAATTCGCGCATTCCGCGCCTGTTTTGAGATTGCGGACGAATCCTCCTTCGGGCTTCTATGCCGACGAACAGAAAGGTTGCGCCTACCGCAGCCGGGGACACCAGCCGGGAGAACCACATGGCCGACGTGCAGACCGACATCGAGATTGCGCGCGCTGCGAACAAGAAGCCGATCATGGAGATCGGCGGCAAGCTTGGCATTCCTGTCGAGCACCTTCTGCCCTACGGTCACGACAAGGCGAAGATATCGGCGGAATTCATCAGGTCGACCCAGGCCAACACGTCCGGCAAGCTGATCCTCGTGACCGCGATCAACCCGACGCCGGCCGGCGAAGGCAAGACGACCACGACGGTCGGCTTGGGTGACGGGCTCAACCGTATCGGCAAGAAGGCGATCATCTGCATCCGCGAGGCCTCGCTCGGCCCTAACTTCGGCGTCAAGGGCGGCGCGGCCGGCGGCGGCTACGCGCAGGTGGTGCCGATGGAGGACATGAACCTCCACTTCACCGGCGATTTCCACGCCATCACCACGGCGCACAACCTGCTCTCCGCGCTCATCGACAACCACATCTACTGGGGCAACGAGCTCGGCATCGACACACGCCGCGTCACCTGGCGGCGCGTCATGGACATGAACGACCGCGCTCTGCGCGAGATCATCGCGTCGCTTGGCGGCGTCGCCAACGGTTTTCCGCGCGAGGCCGGCTTCGACATCACAGTGGCTTCCGAGGTCATGGCGATCCTGTGCCTGGCCACGGACCTGAAGGACCTGGAGAAGCGCCTCGGCGACATCATCGTGGCCTATCGCCGTGACAAGAGCGCCGTCTACGCCCGCGACCTCAAGGCCGACGGCGCCATGGCCGTGCTGCTCAAGGACGCCATGCAGCCCAATCTCGTGCAGACGCTGGAGAACAACCCGGCCTTCGTGCACGGTGGTCCATTCGCCAACATCGCCCATGGCTGCAACTCGGTGGTCGCCACGACGACCGCGCTGAAGCTCGCCGACTATGTCGTCACCGAAGCCGGGTTCGGCGCGGATCTCGGTGCGGAAAAATTCTTCGACATCAAGTGCCGCAAGGCCGGCCTGAAGCCCGCAGCCGCCGTGATCGTGGCGACCGTGCGCGCGCTGAAGATGAACGGCGGCGTCAAGAAGGAGGACCTCGGCAAGGAGAACATCGAGGCCGTCCACAAGGGCTGCGCCAATCTCGGCCGCCATATCGAGAACGTGAAGCAGTTCGGCGTGCCGGCGGTGGTGGCCATCAATCATTTCCACTCCGATACCGAAGCCGAAATCCAGGAGGTCAAGGATTTTGTCGCTTCGCTCGGCGAGGAAGCCATACTGTGCAAGCATTGGGCGCAGGGTTCCGCCGGCATCGAGGAGCTGGCGCACAAGGTGGCAGATCTGGCCGAACACGGCGCATCGCAGTTCGCGCCGCTCTATCCGAACGAGATGAAGCTCTTCGACAAGATCGACACCATCGTGAAGCGCATCTATCGCGGCTCGGAAGCGATCGCCGACAAGAGCGTGCGCGACCAGCTGCATGCCTGGGAGGCGGCCGGCTACGGCGACCTGCCGGTCTGCATGGCGAAGACGCAGTATTCCTTCTCGACCGATCCGAACCTGCGCGGCGCGCCGACCGGCCACGTCGTCCCGGTCCGCGAGGTGCGCCTGTCGGCCGGCGCCGGCTTCGTCGTCGCCATCTGCGGTGAGATCATGACCATGCCGGGGCTTCCCAAGACCCCCTCGTCGGAGAAGATCTTCCTCAACGAGGCCGGGCAGATCGAAGGGCTGTTCTAGCTTCCATCGAGCCATTCCTACCCACCTCACCCCGTTTGGGAGAGGATGTGCCTCAATCTGCTTGCTCCCATCCTCGCCCCGGAGTGGGAGAGAGGGGCCGAGCAAGCAAGGCTGAGAGGGGGCTTTCCCTGGCCGCCTGTCTATCCGCGCGGCATCGAGAGAATGCCTTAGCTATCCCCAAGACTTCTGCTAGCCTGCACCCAATCGTTGCAGCGGCTCGAGGGGTCATGCTCTATGTGCTTGCCTTGCTGATTGGCGTGGTCGCCGGGCTTCGGGCCATGACGGCGCCCGCCGCCGTCGCCTGGGGCGCAGGGCTGGGATGGCTGCCGCTCGCCGGCACATGGGCCGCCTTCATGGGCCACTGGGCGGCGCTTGCCGTATTCACCGTGCTCGCCATCGTGGAATTCATCACCGACCAGTTGCCGTCGACGCCGAGCCGCAAGGTGCCGCAGCAGTTCGGCGCGCGGCTGGTATCGGGGGCATTCGCCGGCGCGGTTCTCGGGGCCGCCACCGGCGCTGCCCTCGCGGGCGCGATCGCCAGCGCCGTCGGCGCAGTGATCGGCACCTATGGCGGCGCCGACCTTCGCGCGCGCCTTGCCGCGGCCTTTGGGAACGACCGGCCGGCAGCGCTGATCGAGGACGCGGTCGCCATCGTCGGCGGCCTGCTGATCGTTGGAGCTGTCTCATGAACGCTCGGCCGTTCGACGCCATCGTCATCGGCGCCGGCCAGGCCGGTCCTCCGCTTGCCGGGCGGCTCAGCTCGGCCGGGATGAAGGTCGCGCTGATCGAGCGCAAGCTGGTCGGCGGCACCTGCGTCAACACCGGCTGCACGCCGACCAAGGCGATGGTCGCAAGCGCCTATGCAGCGCATCTCGCGCGCCGTTCGGGCGACTACGGCGTCTCGGTCAGCGGCCCCGTCACAGTCGACATGAAGTCGGTGAAGGCGCGCAAGGATGCCATTGCCTCGGCATCGCGCAGCAATCTGGAGGACTGGATCGCCGGCATGGAGAACTGCACGCTGCTCCGCGGCCATGCGCGTTTCGAGGGTCCGGACAGCGTGCGCGTCGGCGATGAGCTGCTGACCGGACCCCGCATCTTCATTAATGTCGGCGGCCGCGCCAATGTGCCCGATATGCCGGGGCTTAGCGACATCACCCACCTCACCAACTCGACCATGATGGAGGTCGACTTTCTGCCGCGCCATCTGGTGGTGATCGGCGGCAGCTACATCGGCCTGGAGTTCGCCCAGATGTACCGCCGCTTCGGCAGCGAGGTGACCGTCGTCGAGAAGGGCCCGCGGCTGATCAGCCGCGAGGACGAGGACGTATCGGAGGCGATCAAGGACATTCTGGAGCGCGAAGGAATCCAGTTCCGGCTTTCGGCTGAATGCATCGGCTTTGCGCGGCATGCGGAAGGTATTTCGGTCAGTGTCGACTGTACGAGCGGAAACCGCTCGGTCGTCGGCTCGCATGTGCTGCTGGCCATCGGCCGCACGCCGAACACCGACGACCTCGGGCTCGATCTCGCGGGCGTCAGGACGGACAAGCGCGGCTACATCGATGTCGACGATCAACTGCGGACCAGCGTGCCCGGCATCTGGGCGATGGGCGACTGCAATGGACGCGGCGCCTTCACCCACACCTCCTACAACGATTTCGAGATCGTCGCCGCCAACCTGCTCGACAATGATCCGCGCAGGGTCAGCGACCGCATAGAGGCCTACGCGCTCTACATCGACCCGCCGCTCGGCCGTGCCGGCATGACCGAGGCCGCCGTGCGCGAGTCCGGCCGCCGCGCGCTTGTCGGCATGCGGCCGATGACGCGGGTCGGCCGCGCCGTCGAGAAGGGCGAGACGCAGGGCTTCATGAAGCTGCTCGTCGACGCCGACAGCAACGAGATCCTGGGATGCTCGGTGCTCGGGCCGGGCGGCGACGAGGCGGTGCACTGCGTGCTCGACCTGATGTACGCCAAGGCGCCGGTCGCCACCCTGCAGCGGGCAGTGCACATCCATCCCAACGTGTCGGAACTGCTGCCGACCATCGCGCAGGAATTGAAACCGCTGAAGTGATCTGCCGAGGCGACGCAGGGCGTTGGCGACCTACACCTGCGATTGGCAGGACATGTAGAAAGGGCCCCGTTCCGCCGGAACGAGGCCCTTTTTCGTGTCAGAAGATCTCGTCCACCGGCTGGCCGAGCGCCATTGCGCCGGCATATTGTGCCTGCGGTCCGGATTGCAGCGGGTGGAACCGTGCGCCCTGCATGTCACGGAACCGGCGCTCCAGTCCGTTGGTCCGGTAGAAACCCGCGCCGCCCGCAAGTTCCATCGCCAGTTCGACCGCCTCGAGGCCATGCCGCGCAACCAGGGAGCGGCCGATCATCACGTCGTTGACGCTCTCGGCGCCGGGCTCGTTGCGCTCTGCCGCCTCGACCATCGAGCGATGCGCCATCTGCGCGCCGCGGAGCGCGGTGTCCATGCGGCCGGCGAGCTCGACGGCATGGGCGTTGATCGGCTTCTTCTTCGCCAGCCCGATCGCGATGTCGCGGGCGCTTTCCGCCACCCCGACATAGACTGCGTAGATCAGCGGGAAGGCGATCGTCGCGATGATCTGGAACACCGGGTGCCAGCGCCGGGCCGTGCGCGAGAAGCCGACCGCGGAATCCGGCACGAACAGGCCTTCGATCGCGACGTCGTTGGACCCGGTGCCCCGCATGCCGAGTGCGCGCCACGTCTCCACGACCTTCACCTCCGGCGCCTTCATCGACGCGCCGAAATGGATGACGGCCTCGCTGCCGTCCTCGGCGCGATGGATCGCGCCCGTCATCAGGATGTCGCCCGCCTCCGCGCCCGAGGTGAACACTTTTCGGGCGTTGATGCGGTATCCGCCTTCCACTTTCTCAGCGCTGCCCGAGCCGGCGATCCAGTCCGAACCACCGCTGGAGAGCAGGATGAGGTTTTCCGCGGCGACCCGCTTCAGGAGCGGCTCCACTGCCGCGACCTTCTGGTGCCGCCAGCGCCATGCCGGGATCGCCACCTGATGCGTGTGCATGGCGAAGGCCAGCGCCGTGGAACTGCAGCCGTGCGCGAGGATCCGCAGCATGTCGCAAAGCTCGCCGATCTCGGCCCCGACCCCGCCCAGTTCGCTGGGAACGGCGGCCGCGACGAGGCCGGCTTCCTTCAGGACGGCATAGTTCTCGGAGACGAAGCGGTCGCCCTCGTCGAAAGCAGAAGCGCGCTCGGCAAAGATTCCAGAGAGTCTGCGGGCGGTTTCCAACAGTTCAGACCCGACGGGGGTAGCCTCCGTCATTTGCGATGCCAGAATCGGTTTCATGCATTCCTCCATTGAACCGAATGGCCGAGGATTGCTCCATTCGGTCGGAAGCTCCAGTTCAGGAACTGTACTGCACGCGACCGCCCCAATTCATGCTATCATGGACCAGGTCCACAAACGAGTGACGGCGCATGAGCGATCGCGGCGGTTACGGACAGTTTTGCCCAGTCTCCATGGCTTCTGAGATCTTGTGCACGCGCTGGACGACCTTGGTCGTCCGCGAGCTCCTGTGCGGTTCGACGCGCTTCAACGATCTCAGGCGCGGCGTGCCGAAGATGTCCCCTGCCCTGCTTTCCAAGCGTCTCAAGCAGCTGGAGCGCGCCGGGGTGATCCGCTCGGAGCGCTCAAGCGGCGCGCCGGAGTATCGATTGACCGAAGCCGGAGAGGAGCTGCGTCCGCTGATCCTTGGCATAGGCGTATGGGGCCAGCGTTGGGTGGAATCGCAGGTAACGCTGCGCAACCTCGACCCTTCGCTGCTGATGTGGGACATGCGCCGCAACCTCAACCCCGATCCGCTGCCGCCGCGCCGCTGCACGATTCAGTTTCTGTACCCCGAGGCGCCGCGGGCGCAGCAGAACTGGTGGCTGGTCGTGGACGGACGCACGGTCGACCTCTGCGGCTTCGATCCCGGTTACGACGTCGACCTCCTGGTGAAAAGCTCGCTCAGGGCGATGACCGCCATCTGGATGGGCTTGAGCGGGGTACGCAAGGAACTCGACGCCGGCCACATCGAACTCGACGGCGACCCCAAGATCGCCACCGCGATGCAGAACTGGCTGGGGCTGAGCTCGTTTGCGGGGGAGAGCCGCAAGGTGGCGTGAGGGGGGAATAACAGCAGGCCATTGGTGCCCTACTTGGTCGCTTGGCGATCTCTGGGAGGCGCGCGACCGATGTTGGAAACAAACTCTTCAGTCATCATTACAAAACGATCCAGCATCACAAAGAACACGTTTATGCTGAAACCCACCAGGAAGGAGAGCGCGAACAAACCGAGTCCAACATTCGATACTCCAGTGCCTGAAGCATCATCGGGAGACCAAAACCACCCGAGAATAATTCCGGCCAGAGCGCCAAGCGCCACTCGCAGAAATATCTCCCCTCCTGGCGGGTCAGGTATAAGAGGATCTAGCAGTGATCGCATAAAGAAAACTGTAGCACCTAGAATTCCACATATCGCTGGAAGTACCCACAGTGAATATAACCCAAGAGTTAGCTTCATATCACTAACACGGGACTTGATAGATGGGATCATTGTTGGTTGATACCTCAACCTTTCAAGACAGTAGAGATCAATCAAACTTCTCTGATTCTTCAAAAGCAACGTTGCTATAGACAAATTGTCCCCAGTGGGCGACTCACTCTTCGTATCCGTGCGCAACGTGCTGGTTAACTCACAGGAAAAGATCTGCGAGCCATAGCCAGCGACCTCCGCCCCTACACCGCCAGGCACACCCGAGGTACCTAGTGCTACCGGGGCGGCCAAGGCACCTGGCGCTGATGGGGAAGCCGACGCACTCGGCGCTGCCGAAGTAGTCGGTGCACCTGACGCCGCCGAGGTAGCCGAGGCACCTGGCGCTGCCGGGGTAGCCGAGGCACCTGGCGTCGCCGGAGTAGCCGATGCACCAGGCGCCGCCGGAGTAGCCGTTGCACCTGGCGCCGCCGGAGTAGCCGAGACACTTGGCGCTGATGGGGAAGCCGACGCACTCGGCGCTGCCGAAGTAGTCGGCGCGCCTGACGCCGCCGAGGTAGCCGAGGCACCTGGCGCTGCCGGAGTAGCCGAGGCACCTGGCGCCGCCGGACTAGCCCAGACACTTGGCGCCGCCGACGCCACAACCACACCGCTGTCAGGTCGATCAAAAAAATTTCTGAGAGGAAATAAATAATCCGTATACGTACTCAGGAACGCTGACGATAGCGGCAAATACACCATCAACTCCTGATCAATCCTTCGAAGCTCGTCCACAGAACCAAAGTACGCCTCGTTCATAACAACATTATCTGCCGCATCTCTTCCGTCGTTATTAATTCCTCTCAATATTTGTCTTTGCAAATGACTTATTCGACTGGATGGATCCATGGTTGCAAGTGATTCCAATGGTCTAATTATTGATGCACCCTTGTCTAGTATGAATGTTGTTATGGCAGCCGCGATCATGAGTATCGCCGATATTAATATGTACGTCCCACACTTAAGTACTCTTCTTATAAGTTTTCCCCTAGAGCTAACAAACGGGTTCCACCCGCTTCTAAGGTGCAAAAGGGTGACGGGCGCAATGTTCCCCACAGCAAGGTTCAGCGCCTCTTGCAGCTTAACGGCCTCATCATCGAGCCAAGTAAGCTGGGTCTTGCGCTCTGCAGCAGCGATGGCGCATGGCAAGGCATTACCTTTCAGCCGCCCAGTCCTCTGCCCGAAGAGAGCGACCGACTTTGCGTCCGCGAGCAGTGAGAGCAAGTCGTCATCAATGGTAGTAATTGGGTGAAGAGCCACTTTCTCCGCTGGATTGTAGGTCAGGTCCGACGAATGTGCGTTCTCTGGAGGTATCGTCGGGATGGCAGCATCAGCGGGGGGATGACGCGAAGACGCTTGGTTATTCGCGGTGTCCGCAATGGATGCTGACGTTGCGGTTGCTTCCCCGGGATCGGCTGACCTTTGGCCGTCTGGGGGCGCTGTAGTTTGGACCTTTTGATCCTTGTTCATAGGATCATCCCAGAACACCTGGCACGTAACCCCACGTGGACGGACACCCACACGGGTAACCCGGCGGTCCGGGTGGATTGGCCCAGCACCAGAAGTATGGCGTGAAGCATATCGTGCCTGGAACGTGCGGGGGTACCTGCGCAAAGCTTGCTCGAAGCGACATAAGGATCGCCAGAGTTGCTATCGCCAGGATGATGCGCAGTGCCCGCCAGCGGTCCACGAGACGATCCCCAGAAAGCGCAGACCACTATACAACCAAAAATAGCATCACTCAATACATACAACTAAACGTAGTAGGCGTACCGTGCGCGTCTCCCTCCTTCTACTTGCCTCCCCTCCCCTCGCGCGCGTAGATGGCGGCCAAACGCATGAAGGAGAGCGCACATGAACCCATCGCAACAGGTCGCCATCGTTACCGGAGGCGGTTCGGGGCTGGGTGAGGCGACGGCGCGGGCGCTGGCCGCCAGGGGCGCCAAGGTTGCCCTCTTCGACATCAGCTTGGATCGCGCCGAAAAGACCGCCGCAGAGATCGGCGGCATCGCCGTCAAGTGCGACGTCTCCAGCGCAGAGAGCGGCGAGGCTGCGGTCGCCGAGGTCGCCGCCCGCCTCGGCGAGCCGCGCATCCTGGTGAACTGCGCCGGCATCGCCATCGGCCAGAAGACGGTCGGCAAGGACGGTCCGCATGCCCTCGACCTTTACCGCAAGGTGATCGAGGTCAACCTCATCGGCACCTTCAACATGATCCGCCTCGTCGCCGACCGCGCCCAGAAGCTCGAGCCGCTAGCCGGTGGCGAGCGCGGCGTCGTCATCAACACGGCCTCGGTCGCGGCCTATGACGGACAGATCGGCCAGGCTGCGTACTCGTCGTCCAAGGGCGGCGTGGTCGGCATGACGCTGCCGGTGGCGCGCGATCTCGCGCGCTCCGGCATCCGCGTGATGACGATTGCGCCGGGCATCTTCAAGACGCCGATGATGGCAGGCATGCCGCAGGACGTGCAGGATTCGCTCGGCGCCGCCGTGCCCTTCCCGCCCCGCCTCGGCGAGCCCTCGGAGTACGCGGCGCTTGCCGTCCACATCGTCGAGAACCAGATGCTCAACGGCGAAGTGATCCGCCTCGACGGAGCCATCCGTATGGCCCCGAAGTAGGCCAGCTGCCGCACGAACGGCGCGCAGGTGTTTGCCGCGCGCCGTGGAGGCTGAAAGCGCTTGCCGAAGCGAGCAATACGCTGCAATAAGTGGACTAAATCAATCTACTTTAGAGCGTGCTGTGGAAAAGAAGCGAGACGTCCTGCGTGAAACCGATGCCGAGGCGATCCGCCTCGCCAAGACGCTGATCCGGTCGGCGCGGTACGGCGCGCTGGCGGTCATCGATCCGCAGTCCGGCGGTCCGATCGCCACCCGCGTCGGCGTCGCCACGGATGCCGACGGCACGCCGGTCATCCTCACTTCGATGCTTGCGGCGCATACCCCGGCGATTCTCGCCGATCCGCGCTGCTCGCTGCTCGTCGGCGAGACCGGCAAGGGCGATCCCCTCGCCCATCCGCGCATCACGCTGACCTGCAAGGCGCGCCGCATCGAAAAGGACGACGCCGAACACGAGCGCGTCGCGCGCCGCTATCTCAACCGCAACCCGAAGGCCAAGCTCTATGCGGGTCTCGGCGATTTCTCTTACTTCCGGCTGGAAATCGAGCGCGCTTCGCTGAACGGCGGCTTCGGCAAGGCCTACGCCCTCACCCGGGCGGATTTCGTCCTCGATGGGCCGGCTGTCGAGGCCCTCGCCACGAGCGAGCAGAGCGCCATCGACCACATGAACGAGGATCACCTCGAGGCGATCGCGCTCTATGCCCGGCACTTCGGCGGCGACAAGTCGTCGGCCTCGTGGAAGATGAGCGGCGTGGACCTCGACGGAATGGACCTGGTCGACGGCGACAAGTGCCTTCGCGTCTTCTTCCGCGAACCGCTGAAGGACGCCTCCGAGATGCGCCCGGCGCTGGTCGCCATGGCCCGCACGGCCCGCGAGGCGGCGACCGAGGCAAGCTGACGTCCCGACCGCATTTTGCGCGGCGGACCCTATTGACCTTCCAGTGGCTGGAACTCCTATCTCCGCTTCTGTTCAGATTGCGGAGACCAAGAATGCTTGTCCAGTTGAAGGTTGAAGGGATGCACTGCGGCGGATGCGCGCGCGCCGTGGAGCGCGCATTGTCGGGCGTCGAGCACGTCCAATCGGTCGACGTGAAGGTCGATGACGGAGAGGCGTTGGTGCGTGCGGGTGACGGGGTCGATCCTTCGGCGCTCGTTGCCGCGATCAAAGGCGCGGGCTATCCGGCAAGGCTTGCATCCTCACAAGAATGAAGCGCCCGGCGCGCAGCCAGCTCGCATGCTGCTCTTGCTGACAGCGAACGCATGCCGCCACGCCGTTTCCGGCGGTTTCCGGGCGGCCCCTGTTGACACGTCTCAGGCCGGCGGCCGAGAGATGATCGGATGGTTCCCATCCGCATCACCGATCCCGACGACCCCCGAATTGCCGCCTATCGTGACATCCGGGAGCGCGATCTCAAGGGCCGCCACGGCCTCTTCGTGGCGGAGGGCAAGGTCGTGCTCAACGTGCTCTTCGCGGCGCGGCGTTTCGAGGTCGAGTCCGTGCTGCTGCTGGAGAACCGCCTGCCGGGCATGGCGCCAACGCTTGCCGTCGCCCCGCCGGAGACGCCGGTCTACGTGGCCGACGGCGACGTTCTCGACCGTGTAGCCGGCTTCCATCTGCATCGCGGCGTCCTGGCGATCGGCAGACGCCGCCCCGCGGCAGAGCTCGTCGACGAGTTGAACAGCCTGCCGCCCGACGCGTTGGTCGTCGTCCTCGTCGGCATCTCGAATCATGACAATGTCGGCGCGATCTTCCGCAACGCGGCGGCCTTCGGCGTCGACGCCGTGCTGCTCGACCAGACCTGCTGCGATCCGCTCTACCGCAAGGCGATCCGGGTTTCGGTCGGCGCGGCGCTCAAGGTGCCGTTCTTTGTCGCCCCCAGTGCGGCGGGGATCATCGAGAAGCTTGCAGCGCAAGGGTTTGGGATGATCGCCATGTCGCCGGCCGGGGCGGCGGACCTGATGGACCTGCGGCCGGCGGGTCCCACCGCGCTCTTCCTCGGAACCGAAGGCGAAGGCCTGTCTCCCGAGATCCTGTCGAGGATCGCGACAGCCCGCATCGCGATGGCGGAAGGTTTTGACAGCCTCAACGTGGCCGCGGCCTCCGCGATCGCCCTCCATCATCTGGCGCGACAGCGAAGGTGTTAGACGTATCCACAAGATCGGGCTTTCGCCTCGGCTGCGGAAGCGCCGCTGGCAATGCCTCAGCCGATCATGACGCCGCGCGCAACCGGCTCGACTTCGCGCGCCTTGGTGTCGCGCGACTCCAGCATCTCCGCTTTGGACAGCTCCGCTTCAGCTTCGGCGAGTATGGATTGTGCAAGAGCGCGTTGCTGAAGCAGATCATTCTGTGACGCTCGCAGATTGTCCCGGCGCTGGCGCGCCGCTTTGGCGAAGGTTGGATAGGCGAAATGGTTGATGTCGGTGATGCCCGATTTCTTCTCTTCGGCAGCGACCTGGACTTCCAGTTCGGTCGCCATCCGCTCGAACTCGGCAATCATCATGTCCAGCTGCATGAGATGCCGCCGTTTCTCGCCGACTTGAAATTGCTTTAGCCGCACGAGATTCTCACGAGATTTCATGCCTACAAACTCCCGAACACGCACACACAACTCTGCCTTTCGGCGCCGACCCCCGCGCTGCAAATCCCCGAGCGAGGGGTCGGAAACACCCTTTCGGAAACAGAATCCTAATAGGGTGGCCCGCTGGTAACCTTTCGTTTACGGGCATTGTTAATCATAGGAGCGAGGCCTTAAGGCGGGGTAAAAATCGGACGGCGGATTTTGATCGTCTGAAAGGTGCGTAGCGGATGCGGTCAGCGGCCAAAGCGCAGGGCCCCGTGTTGATTGGCCAGGCTTTTTTGCGAGTGAGTGTACAAGGAGGTTAAAGAATCTGATATCGCTCCCGAAGCGGAATCAGGTTTTGTTAACCAATCGATGGCAGCCTCAACGAGGCATCACTGCCGCAGCGTCGGGGGATCGCGGACCCGTTCAGCGGCAAAAGGGGAATGAAATGCGTGTTCTGCTGATCGAAGACGACAGTGCGACTGCACAGAGCATCGAACTGATGCTTAAATCCGAGAGCTTCAACGTCTACACGACCGACCTCGGCGAAGAGGGCGTGGATCTCGGCAAGCTCTACGACTACGACATCATTCTCCTCGACCTGAACCTCCCGGACATGTCGGGATACGAGGTGCTGCGCACGCTGCGCCTGTCGAAGGTGAAGACGCCCATCCTGATCCTGTCCGGCATGGCCGGCATCGAAGACAAGGTCCGCGGCCTGGGCTTCGGCGCCGACGACTACATGACCAAGCCGTTCCACAAGGACGAGCTCGTCGCCCGCATCCATGCCATCGTGCGCCGCTCCAAGGGCCACGCCCAGTCGGTCATCACCACCGGCGACCTGATCGTCAATCTCGACGCCAAGACGGTCGAGGTCGGTGGACAGCGCGTCCATCTCACCGGCAAGGAATACCAGATGCTGGAGCTGCTCTCGCTCCGCAAGGGCACCACGCTCACCAAGGAAATGTTCCTCAACCACCTTTATGGCGGCATGGACGAGCCGGAGCTGAAGATCATCGACGTCTTCATCTGCAAGCTGCGCAAGAAGCTCGACGCCGCCTCCGGCAGCCAGAACTACATCGAGACCGTCTGGGGCCGCGGCTACGTGCTGCGCGAGCCGGAAGACATGCGCGAGAGCGCCTGATCGTCGATTGGATCGATCGCCTACCTCATCAAGCCCGGCCATGCGCCGGGCTTTCTGTTTGGGCTGTTTGGATTCAGGCGGCGGCCTGGAGGACGCGAAAATTGTCGAGGAGCTGAGCGCGGTCGAACGGCTTCAGCAGATAGCCCTGCGCCCCTGCGCGCTTGGCGCGCATGATGGCCGGAACGTCCATTTCCGTCAGGCAGATCGCGATACGGGGCGGGGTCGATCCCTGAATGGATCGCACGTTGCGGATGAAATCCTCCACCGGGAGATCGGGGAGGACGGCGTCAACGAGAATGTAGTCCGGCATGTACTCGGCGCACATGTCGATCGCCTCGAAGCCCGTGCCAGCCTCGAGAACAAGTACGTCAGGCCCCGTCAGGATCCTTTTCGCGACCTTCCGGATGACGTTGGAATCATCCACAAACAGGCAGCGCTTCATGTCCCATTCCCCCAAATGCGTCCCACCACTGCCGCCCCATCGGCAACGACGGATGCACACTAGACGCGGCGCGTAAAAATCAGGGGAACAGGGTAGGTAAAATTTTCATCAATCAGCGGAAAAGCAACCAGCGCGTGTAGCGATGCCGCGGCTATGCGGCCGCGGCGACCCGGGACACCGCTCCAAAAACGATCTCTTCGGGATTGACATGGATCTTGATCTCCATGTCCGCGTCACGCGCCAGCAGCAGCGTGTAGTAGGGCTGCACGCTGTGGGCGTCGATAGGTTCCTCCGGCTTCTGGCCCGTGTGGAGTTCAAGGAACTTGGGCGGCACGCGCGCGGCGGGGCCGGCCGATGCCAGCGTGAACTTCGGGTCCGTGTCGACGTCTTCCAGCGTAACCGTTATGCGCCCTCCCTTGGGGATCGCGGCATGCGCAATCAGGAGCAGGTTGAGGAGGAGCTTCACCTTGTTCTTCGGCCAGAGGGCGCGTCTGCCCTGCCAGGTGAGTTCCGGCTTCTCGTCCTTGAGATAGGCCGTGGCGACCGCCTCGGCGTCGCCGGTATCGATGAGCATGCCTGCCGATCCGGCTGCACCGAACGCGATGCGGGCGAACTGCAGCCGCGCAGACGCCTTTCGCGCGCTCGTCCTGATCAGCTGCATCGCATCATCGGCCGCCCCCTCGTCGAGAAGCTCAAGGCCGTTGTTGACCGCGCCGACCGGCGAAATGATGTCGTGGCAGACCCGGCTGCACAGAAGCGCCGCGAGTTCCGCGGCGGACAGGTTGAAGATTTCAGCCATCGATAGTCTCCGCGCAATCTCTCAAATTTTCGGCCAGCCAAGCGGCGACGGGCACCGAATCATCGCAATCAAACGAGTTTTAACAAGTTTTGTGTGGCCTCAGTCCGGCGGGTTCAAAATTTCCCTTGGACTAATTGTCCGCCCCAGCCCAATGGCGACGGCTGCGCCGGCGCTGGGCCTCGATCATGTGATCGGTTAATGGTTGAAAAAGGATTACGGCCTAGCATCGCCCCAATTGATTCCCGATCGGCCGCCAAGAAGCAGGAAGGAATCAGAGGCGTCGGCAATGTGCTCCTGCATGGAGATTTGGAAGCATGTTCACCCGATATCTGTCGCGCACCGTCGCCCGCGCCCTGTTCGCGATCACAGTCGTTCTGACAGGACTCGGCCTCGCGGCGCCCGTTGCTGCAAATGAATACACGGCCCAGGAGATCATCGATTCAGGCCATCGCTTCTTCGGGGCGACTTCCGGCGGGCTGGCGACCGCCGTCGAGAACATCTTCTCCAGCTATGGCCTCCCCAACGGCTATGTGCTCGGGGAAGAAGGCTCGGGCGCGTTCGTCGGCGGGCTGACCTACGGCGAGGGCACGCTGTACACCAAGAACGCCGGCGACCATAAGCTGTTCTGGCAAGGCCCGTCCCTGGGCTGGGATTTCGGCGGCCAGGGCTCGCGCACGATGATGCTCGTCTACAACCTGGATTCGGTGGACGCCCTCTACCACCGGTTCATCGGCGTCTCCGGCTCCGCCTATGTGGTCGCCGGCGTCGGCGTCAACGTGCTCAAGCACGAAAACATGCTGCTGGTGCCGGTACGGACCGGGGTCGGAGCGCGCTTGGGCGTGAATGTCGGCTACCTCAAGGTGACCCAGCGCCCGACCTGGAATCCGTTCTGATGCCGAAGTCTCGGTCCAGGCCCTGAAAGCGTGACGGGCTGGATCGACCGCCTCTCTGGCTTTAAGGAATGACGGCGTGGCAAGTAAGCTTGCCACGCCGTCGTTCTGCGCAGTGGGATCCGTGCCCGGTGATTGAATCCGCCCTGTTCTTCGCACTCGGCTTCCTGTGCGCCGCGTTCCTCGCGTTGATGATCGCGCCGGCAATCTGGCGGCGGGCAGTCAACCTGACACGGCGGCGCATCGAGGCGTCCGTGCCGCTGACGCTCAACGAGCTGCAGGCGGACAAGGACAGGCTGCGGGCGGAGTTCGCCATGACCACGCGTCGTCTCGAAATGAACCTGAAAGAGGCGAAGCAGAAACTGGCCGAGCAGAGCGCGGAAGTCGCGCGCAACCGGGACACCATGAAGCGGCTGACGGCCGAGCGCGACGAAGGAGCCGCCGCATCGGCTGCACATGGTTCACGCAGCGCCGAGATCGCAGCCGAGTTGCATCGCCGCGAGGAGCAGCTTCAGGAAACCACCGGCCGGCTCGACGAAGCCAACCGCAGCCTTGAGGCCCGCGCGCTCGAGCTGAAGCGCCTGAACGGCCTCTTCGACGAGGCGACCTTGGCCGCCAGCGGCCGCCAGATCGAGCTGGCGGCACGTGAATCGGAGGTCGAGAAGCTGAGTGACGACCTTTCGCGGGCAGCCCGCGATCAGCGGGAGGCGGACCGTCGCTTCAACGCTCTCGACGTGGAACGCAAATCCTCTACCGACGCGCTGGGGACGGAGAAAAAGCGAGCCGCGGATCTCCAGGCCAAGATCGACAGCTTGATGTCGACCGCCGCCGATCGGGAGGAGAAGCTGGACCGCCGCAGCAGGGAACTGGCGCGCTTGAGAGACCGGTTGAAGGACCTGTCGGATGTCGAGGTCGACCTTGGCGAGAAGCTGACCGAAGCGAACGCCGAGAGATTCAAGCTTGAAAGTCAGGTTGCCGAATTGACCGAGCAACTGGCGTCCATGCCCTTGGGCGCGGGCGGCGAAGGCGGGGCTGGCGGCGACATGGCGACAAAGGGAGATCGCACGCGCATGGAGACACGTCTGGCTACGCTCCTGCGCGAGAACAAGAGACTGCGTGCCCAGCTTGGCGCGCTTGAGACGTCTGCCGCGCGGGACTCCAGTGCCCAAAGCCCTGCGAGCGCCAGCCTGCGGGAGCAGATCAGCAATCTCGCAGCAGAGGTAGTCAACATGGCCATCATGCTGGGCGACAGCGATTCCGACGCCGCCAAGGCGATCGCCCAAGCGCCCGACGCACCGCGTCCTGTCGACGCCGACGGCAAGGTCGTCGTCAGCCTGGCCGACAGGGTTCGCGCGCTGCAGAAGGCGGCTGCCTCCAAGCAGTAGGCTGCCCGGTGGCTGGCGCTCAGAGCGCAGCCGGACGCAGACGCCCGAAACGGCGCATGACGTCCCGCAGCTGCTCGTGATCGATGCCGCGGCAGATTTTTCCGGGCGGCTTGAAGGTCGGCGTATCGCGTCCCGCGACAAGGGAATTGATCACCCCCTCCTCGACCGCCTCAACGACTGCGAGATAGACCGGGTCGATCCATTCGGCATTGAGGAATTCGAACGTCTCGCGGGAACCCGCGATGTGCGGCAACGGACGCTCGTTCGCCGTGGAGATGGCCAGGAAGAGATCGCCGGAGCTGTTGCCGCCGGGCGTCCCTCCCCTGCCGACACCGATCGCGGCGCGGCGGGCGGCATGCCGCAGCGACAGCGGCGACAAGGGCGCGTCAGTCACGACGATCGCGATGATGGAGCCGGACTCGGTCTGCCTCAGGCGGCCCTCCGTCAAGAACTCGCCGACCGGAACGCCCAGCACCGTCAGCCATGGGCGCAGCCCGTGATTGGCCTGCACGAGCGCGCCGACTGTGTAGGTCGCGCCATCGATCCTGACCCGCCTCGAGGACGTTCCCGTGCCGGCCTTGAACTCATAGGCGATCATGCCGGCCCCGCCGCCGACCGCCCCCTCCGCGACCGGACCTGAGGCGGCCGTGTCCAGCGCCTCCAGAGCATGCTCGGCGGTGACGTGCAGCCCGTTGATATCGTTCAGCGTGGCGTCGCAGGTTTCGGCGACCACGGGCATGGTCCAGAGCCGCTGCTCCTCGAAGGCCTTCGCGTAACGATCGATCGTCCATTTGACGGCGCCGTGATGCGCCATTCCGATCGAATGGGTGTTGGTGATCAACACGGGACCGAAGAAATAGCCGGCATCGTTGATCCAGTGTGTGCCGGTCATCTCGCCATTGCCGTTGAGAGCGAAACAGCCTGCCCATGCCGGAACGGGGCAATCGCGATCGTCACGCGGCAGAAGCGCGGTCACGCCTGTGCGTATGCCGCGCTCCGGATCGATGAGCGTCGAGAAGCCGACCTTGACCCCGGCAACGTCGGTCACGGCGTTGTCGCTTCCCGGCGCGCCGCGAAAATCGAGCCCCAGCGAGCGAGCGCGCGTCGTGGTCATGTCGCTTTTTACCTCGGGCAAAGTCGGCGTCGGCGCCTGTCTTCTCAGAAGCCTACCTTGAGGCCGATCTTGCCCGCAAGCGTCGTGCTGTCCGACGAGGCCTTCCCCCGCACCTCCGCGCTTAACGTCGTCGATTGCGAAACCTTCAGGTTGAAGCCTGTCGAAAGTGCCCCCGAGAAGTCCGCATCGTCGAACGCAAACCTGACCCCATCGATGCTGGCGGTGTTCTCGTAGCTGAAGCGCTGCTGGATGTCGGCGCGGGCATAGGGGCTGAAGATCATGCCGTTCTCGAGCTCGTAGTCGGCATAGATGCCGGGCTCGAACTTGAGTGCGCCGAACGAGATGCGCGCCTTCCCGTAGGAGTTACCCCCACTGTCGGTGAAGTCGCTGCCCTCGAACCACACGCCGAGCAGGCCACCGCGCAGATCGAACCGGGCGCGGTCGCCGATCGCGTAGATATGCCCGACCGACCCCGTCACGGCGTATCCTTCGGTATCGTAGCTGCCGGTGGTCCCGAGCACGTCGTTGGTTACGTCGGTTTGGCCGAGGAAGGCGGTCGCCGAGACCAGCCCATAGTTCAGGCCTTGCCGGAACAGCCCGTAGCCACCGAACATGCCAGCCTCGTTGCTCGCCTCGCCGACGCTTGCGAACGACTCGAACCCGTCCATATCGACATCGGTCGACGTATAGCCGCCGAAGGCGCCGACATTCAGGCCATATTTGTCGTCGTAGCCGAAGTGCTTCGCCACGTTGAAGTCGAGGCTGATCGCCGCAGAGAAGTCGCTGGCATCGAACGATGGACCTGTCGCGACAATATTGTCGCCGGAGATTTCGAAGCCGTCGTGATCCACCTCGGCGAACTGGCCGGAGGCGAACACGCCGAAGGAAGGCGTGACAAACACACCCCGGCTGCGACCGGTCAGTCCCAGGCCGAAGTCGGCGGCGTCGTCGTTGATCCCGTCGAGTGCGTCGAGGGCAGTGTCCACGGATGCGACGTCGATCGCGTTGTGTGGGGCCAGGGCGACCCCCGCGCTCACCGGCGTCGCCCTGAGCACGAGGCCGCCGCCGGCACCCTGAACGAGCTGGAAGCTGAAGAGGGCGCCGGGGGTAGCCGGCGCTCCCGCCACGACGAACGTGCCGGCGACCGGAGCATTCGCCGACAGAATGATCGGAATGTCGGTCACCCCCGCAAAGTTCGGAGCGCCCAGCAGGTTGACAAGGATCGTGTTGGTCCCCGCCGCGGCGAAGCCGCCAGCCACGATCTGGTCGGCCTGGATCGTCTGCTGGTTGACGTCGACGCCGATCGTTGCGCCATTGAGCGCGAGCCCGCCAAGGGTGAAGACGTCGTTCGCGACGCCGTTGATCATGGATATCGTGGAGCCGTTCGCGATCAGCGTGCCGGTGAGTTGCGACGGCCCGGTGACGAAGAGTGTCGAGCCGGGGCCGAGCGTCAGCGTGTTGATGTTGTTGGTCGAGCCGGGCCCGAACGCCAACATCGAGTTCTGCGTAAGCAGGCTGAGAAAGCCGGTGAATAGCTGGGTGCCGCCTGCCGCGAGGTTGGTGTTGTTGATGGTGCCGACGGCGTTGGCGCCGCTGAAGACCCCACCGTTCAGCAACACGAGCGGCGCTGCCGAGGCCGAGTCGTCGATGACAAGCGTGTTGCCGGTGAGGCCCGTGATGTTGCCGCCGATCGTGCCGCCCGTCAGCGTGACGGTCTCGGCACTGATGTCGCCCTGGATGACGCCGCCTGACACCGATACCTGATCGACGCCGTCGTTGCCGGCCACGAAGCCGGCGATCGTGCCGCCACTGATGCTGAGCGCGTCGTCGCCGGCGCCGCCGCTGACTGCGCCGTTCAGCGTGCCGCCGGTCATCGTGAAGACGTCGTTGCCGTCCTCCAGTCCGACCGCGTCCGGCCCTCCGCTGGAGATCACCTGGATGACGGCGCTGCCGGAAATGGTAACGTTGTCGTCCTGGCTGCCGGCGAAAATCGATCCGCCGATCGTGCCGCCCGACATGACATAGGTGTTGCCGCCGCCGAGGCCGAAGATCGAGCCCGAGATCTCTCCGCCGCTCATCTGGAACTGGTCAGCGCCGGCCCCGAGGCTGAGACCGATCACATCCGTCGCGCTACCGATCGTACCGCCGCTCATGTTGAAGACGTCGATCCCGTCCAGCATCTCGATGACGCCGGTGCTGGGATCGAGGAAGAACTCCGGATTGGCGTCAAAAACGGGCGGCGGAAACGAACTCACGGAAGAGATCGTGCCGCCGGTCATGGTGATCGTGTCAGGACCGTTTCCGTCATAGCTGACCGTAGCAAGGCCGATCGGCCACGCGGTGAAGCTCGTGGCGTACGGCGCGGCGGTATCGCCGGCCACGCAGGAGACGGAAACCGACGTCGCCACGCCGCCGACGACGGTCGGGGTGGCGGTGCAGGCTTCCGCCGCGGAGGGAAAGAAGGCCATCGCCGCACCAATGGCGAGCGCCGAGACGCCACCGAAGCGAACCGACTTCTTGCAGACGAGCATGGTGTCCCCTTCCGATCTCGCCGCATCGGAACGCACGGCGGCGTCTGGCAGCTCAACCGCGGCCCTCTCCGCGAGATCGGGGCTGATTCATGCCAACCGAGCTTCGAACATAACATCACCGTTTGCTGCGCGACATAGTTAGCCGCAGTCATGCGTCTGTCGGGTAGAGCGTCTGAACTGATCGAAAACGCAGCAGCGCGAACCATTTTCTGGAATCCGCCGGTCCTTAATATTTCCTTCCAAGCATTTGAAATGGAACATATTTGCTGATCTGTTAATAGACGCAACAACGCCAGGATTCCGAACAGGATGGCTCCCGCTGGGCATGTTGCATGAAAAGCACGATGCGCGTCCTTTTGCTTGGACGCGTGCAGACTAGATGCTCACATCAACCTGAACGTGCTTGCCGTTTCCAATCGCCGCAAGACGTCACCGGATGGCGTCGCCCTATCTTTGAAGCGGTTGTTGGTGTAAAAACTTGCTGGTCTTTGGCGGCGCCGGCGGATCATCCCGTCAGATCGAGGAATGCATCGGCGACCCGCTGCTGTTCGCGAGACAGGAACGGGCAGTCTGACATGGCGTTCTACAGAGCTTTCTTCACCATCCCGGCAGTCCTGTTTTTCGTGCTGCTCACCGCAGTCGCAACACGCGCCGCGGTCGAAGAGCAGGCCGGTGCGCAGCCGCGCAATCGCCTGGCCATCGTCATCGGCAACTCGAACTACCAAAGCGCCCGCCTGGACCGGCTTCCCAATGCCGGGAACGATGCGCAGCGGCTCTCCGAAAGCCTGAAGAGATTGAACTTCGAGGTGCTGTCCGCAAGCGACCTGACCTCGGACGGCTTCAAGAAGCTGCTCGGCGACGCGGAAAGAAAGCTGCCGACCGCAACGTCGGTGCTGATCTTCTATGCCGGCCACGGCATCCAGATCCAGGGCGAGAACTATCTATTGCCGATCGACACGCTCGACCCCGACAACGTCGAGAAACTGACCGCGCGGGCGATCAGGCTGAATGAGGTGATCGCGCGTTTCGCCAGCCGTGACCGCCAGACCTTCATCTTCCTCGACGCATGCCGCAACAACCCGATGGGCCAGGGAGCGGGCAGCGACGGTCTGGCCCAGGTCGAGGTCGGCGAGAACACTTTCGTGGCGTTCGCCACCCAGCCCGGCAATGTGACGGTGGACGGCGCGGGCCAGAACAGCCCCTTCACGACTGCCCTCCTGAAAAATGTCGAGATACCGGGCCTCAGCATTTCCGACATGATGATCCGTGTCCGCAACGAGACCGAGGCCCTGACGGTCGGCCGCCAGGTTCCCTGGGACCAGTCGAACCTTCGCGAGCAATTCTATTTCACCGAGCAGCAGGTCCTCGACCCGACCCAACTCAGCGCCAGCCTGTCACGCATCCTCGCCGACCCTGCGGCGAAGGAGAAGCTCCAGGTCGAACTTGCTTCCAATGACCTGCAGACCGCAGTGCTGATCGTGGGTCAGACGCTGCGCTCTGTCGAAGGACCGGCCGCCGCATCCGCGCCGCCCGCCGGCACGCAGGTTGCGACCCTGTCCAGGATGGAGGGCGCGCGCGACAGCGTGGTCTCGGGCCTCGAGACGCTCATCGTCGGCACCTCCACCGGCGAGGATTCGGAGGCGAAGGCGACCGAGCTGGCGCGCAGCGTGCAGACGGAACTGCGCCGCCTCGGCTGCTATCGCATGGAAGTCGACGGCGACTGGGGCAAGGGATCTACACGCGCCCTTGCGGACTACTATCGCAACACAAAGCAGGCCGCCGGCGCGACCGAACCGACCGTCGAACTGCTCGGCGACCTGTTCCTCAGATCAGGCCGCATCTGCAAGCAGCCGGTGGCGGTCAAGAAGGTGCGCGAAGCCAGCGCATCGACGGACAGCGGTCGCAGGGCCACGAACGGCAAGCCCACCAAGCAGCGCTCGACACGGCGCAGCAACAGCGGGACGCGCCCGGCTGCCCCGCCTCCTGATATCAGCGGCGGCATCGGCATTGGCGGCGTGTTCTAGCCGCTCGCGCCCGGCCGTCCCGCTGGTTTGCGCCGATGCATGGTCCCAACGCCCGACAGGCCGTCCGAAGCACCGCCGTCATGTACCGATGCCTTGAACCTGGGCAGGCCGCGCCTCTGCGATCTTCCATCGACAGTTCCAAGGCCTTGGACTAGCATCGCAATCAGCGACTGCGAGCATACCGATACGTGCGTTTTCCGGGTGGAGGGCTTCACCGAAAATGTCCTGGTATAGCAAGGTAGCCTGGTCGGAGGGACTGTTCCTGCGGCAGCATCATCTGCAGCAGAACGACCGCTATTACGAACGGCTGCTGGAAAGCCGCGTCGCGCAGATCTCCCCCTACCCCTGGGGCTTTTCGCAGATCGAGATCGATCGCGACTTGGCGCAGCAGAACAAGTTCGCGCTCCGCCGGGCGACCGGCGTCTTCCAGGACGGCACGCCCTTCGACATGCCGGGCACCAGCCCCCTGCCCGAACCCATCGACATGCCGGAGGGCATCGACCGCCAGCTCGTCTGGCTCACCCTGCCAGTCGCCACCGTCAATGGCCGCGAAGTCGACATGCCGGAAGCGTCGAGCGGCAGCCGCTACGCGCGCGATCTCGAAACCGTGATCGATTCCGCCTCCAGCCTGTTCGTCGAACAGGAGATCGAGGTTGCGCATCCGCGCGTCGAGTTCGAGGTGCGCAAGACGCCCAAGCCTGGCTTTCATTCGCTCAAGGCGGCGCGCGTGCTGGAGGTGCGCGACAAGACGATCGTCTTCGACGAGACCTTCGCCCCGCCGGTGCTGGTGACGCATGCGCACCCGGTCGTCTCCGGCTGGATCGATCGCGTGATCGGCTGGGTCGACACCAAGCTCGAGACGCTTGCACGCTACGCCGCCGACCCGAGCTCGGGCGGCGGCCTCCAAACATTCGACTACTTCATGCTTCAGATGCTCAATCGCGAGATCAACGTGCTGAAGCACATGCGGGGCTCGAAATACGTGCACCCGGTGGAGGCCTACAGGCAACTGCTGCGCATGTCGGGCGAATTGTGGACGTTCTCGCCCAAGCGCCTTGCCGCGGAATACGGAGAGTACGACCAGGATTCGCTCGACACCGTCTTCGAGCCGGTGCTTGGCGACATCCAGCGCCTGCTCAGCCTCGACATCGGCCGCGCCATCAGGCTGAACCTGATCGAGCGCGCGCCGAACGCCTTCATCGCGCAGGTGACGGACCGGGCTCTTTTCCGCAACGCGACCTTCGTCATCGAGGTGGCGGCAAGCCGGCCGCTGACCCAGATCCAGCAGCAGTTCCCGGCGCTCTGCAAGGTGGGGCCCAACACCCGCATGAACGAGATCGTGCAGACGCATCTGCCCGGCATCGAACTCGTCCACATGCCGACGCCGCCGCGCCAGATCAGGGCGATCTCCGACCACGTCTACTTCTATCTCGACAAATCCTCCCCGCTCTGGCCCGAATTCAGCCAGGCGACCAGCATGGGCCTGCACTTCGCCGGCGAGTGGCCGGGCCTGCAACTCGATCTTTGGGCCATCATGGAAGACCGACGATGAGCTCCAAGGACGATCCCTTTGGCTCAGGCGGCAAGACGGTCATTCGACCGAACCCCGGCGGCGCGCTGCGTCCGGAACAGTTCAAGCCCTCCCCGATGCCTGGATCGTCCAACGGAAACGAACGTCCCTCCGAGCCGACCGTGTTTGCGCCCCAGCAGGCGCGGCAGCCCGCGCCCGGCGCGCCGGGCCGCCAGGATCCGGCCAGTCCGTTTGCCGATCCGGCGAAGCGCTACAGCGTGCCCGACGCCGAAGACGACTGGATGAAGGGCGGCGCGGGCAGCGCCTTCTTCCCCGGCAGCGCAGAGCCCGGCCAGCCTGTCGAGCCCGTCGAGAAGATCCCGCTTGAGGTGGCGCTCAACGCCCGCGACGGCGGCGAATACTCGGCCGCCAATCCGATCACGACCGCGGCTGCGCCGCTGCTGATCCTCCTCGGCAGGCTGCGCCTCATGATCATCGACATGCAGGCCGTGCCGCTGATGAACCATGTGGCGAACGCGATCCGCGAATTCGAGCGCAAGGTCACCGAAGCCGGCGTTCCGGCCGAAGATGTCCGCATCGCCAAATACGCGCTGTGCGGCACCGCCGACGACATCGTCCAGAACCTGCCGGGCACCGACAGGCACGTCTGGATGCAGTACTCGATGCTGGCGCAGTTCTTCCAGGTGCGCACTTCCGGCGTCGGCTTCTTCGAGGCGCTGAACAAGCTGCTGGCCAATCCGGCCCAGCACTTCGACCTGCTCGAACTGATGCATGCCTGCCTGTCCCTCGGCTTCGAGGGCCAGTACCGGGGCATGGCGGGCGGCGACCGCGACCTGCAGCGCGTGCGCCGCGACGTCTACGAGACGCTGCGCCACCTCAAGTCGCGCCCCGATGAGGACATCTCGCCCCGCTGGCAGGGCATGGCGAAGCTGATGTCGAACCTCGGTCCGCGCATCCCGCTGTGGGCGATCGCCGCGGCCGTCATTGCGCTGCTGGCCGGCATATACTTCCTGCTGCGACTGCTCATCGGCAATGACGGGGACGCCCTGGCCGACAAGCTGCTGGCGCTCAATCCGAACGAGCCGATTACCATCGAGCGAGCCGCCTTCACGCCCTATGTCGAGGAGCTGCGCGACCAGACCCAACTGGAGCGCATCCGCGCCGCCCTCGCCCCCGAGATCGCCGCCGGCGGCCTCGACGTCGTCGGCAAAGGCGACTTCATCGTCGTCGAGATCAACAACCTCCTGCTCTTCGCCTCCGGGCGAGCCGAGGTGAAGGATGAGTTCGCGCCGATCGCCGACCGCATAGCCGCCGCACTGGAGCCGGAGCCCGGGCCGATCAGGATCATCGGCCACACCGACATCGTGAAGCCGAAAAGGTCGAGCGCCTTCAAGTCCAACTACGACCTGTCGGTGGCGCGAGCGAAATCGGTGGCAGCCGTCATTGAACCGAAGATCAGCGATCCGTCCCGCCTGGCCGTCGAAGGCAGGGGCGAAGACGACCCGGTGGCCGACAACGCGACGCCCGAAGGCCGCGCCAAAAACCGCCGTGTCGACCTGATGATCCCGCGAGAGGAAACGCTGAACCTGACGAACGCGGCCGCTCCGCAGGCGGTGCAGCCATGAGGGCGTGGCTTGTCACCATCGCCATCTGGCTGGCGCTCGTCGCCTTCGTTCTGGCTGTCTGGTTCGGCGGACCAATGATCGGCTTCGGGGACGTCCACCCGCTGGAGCCGGTCTGGCCGCGCGCTCTGATCATCGCCATCGTCCTGCTCTGCGTGGGCGGCTACTACGGCGTCCGCTACTGGCGCAAGCGCAAGGCGCAGAAGGCGCTGGAAGCCGCCGTCGCCGAAACCGAAGCCGCGACCGGCGACGCCAGGGTGCTGGGCGAGCGCATGACCGAGGCGCTGGAAACGCTGAAGCGCTCCAGCGGCAAGCGCAACTTCCTCTACGAGCTTCCCTGGTACATCATCATCGGTCCGCCAGGTGCCGGCAAGACGACAGCGCTGGTGAACTCCGGACTGAAGTTCCCTCTGGCCGGCCCCGAGGGTGCGAAGGCTGTCGCCGGCGTGGGCGGCACGCGCTACTGCGACTGGTGGTTTACGGAAGAAGCCGTGCTGATCGACACGGCTGGCCGCTACACCACCCAGGACTCCGACGTGGACGCAGACAAGAAGAGCTGGCTGTCCTTCCTGTCCCTCCTGAAGAAGAACCGTGTGAAGCAGCCGATCAACGGCGTCATCGTCGCCATCAGCCTCGAAGACCTGATGAAGCTCAGCGGCGAGGAACTGAGCGCCCACGCCGCCGCCATCCGCAAGCGCCTGCTGGAGATCCACAACGAGCTGAAGATCGATTTTCCGGTCTATGCGCTGTTCACCAAGGCCGACCTGATCGCCGGCTTCATGGAGTATTTCGGCAACTTCACGGAGAACCGGCGTCGCAGGGTGTGGGGGGCGACCTTCCAGACCGAGGACCGCAGGAAGAATCTGGTCGGCCAGGTTCCGGCGGAATTCGACGACCTGGTCAAGCGACTGACCGAAGAAGTCACCGACCGGCTGCATGAGGAAGCCGACCCCATCGCGCGCATCGCCATCTTCGGCTTCCCCGCGCAGTTCGCGACGCTCAAGGAACGCGTCGCCGATTTCCTCAACCGCATCTTCGAGCCCACCCGCTACCAGGTGAACGCCAACCTGCGCGGCTTCTATTTCTCCTCCGGCACGCAGGAAGGCACGCCGATCGACCAGGTCCTGGGCGCCATCGGCCGCAGCTACGGCAGCCAGTCGGCCGCGGCCCACATGTCCGGAACCGGCAGGAGTTTTTTCCTGCGCGATCTGCTGACGAAGGTCATCTTCGCGGAGTCCGGCTGGGTGTCCCTCGATGCGGCGGCGATGCGGCGCGCAGCCATCCTGCGCTATGGCGGCATCGCCGCACTCGCCCTTGTCGCGATCGGCGCGCTCGGCGCATGGGGCATCAGCTTCGCGAGCAACAAGACGCTGATCAATTCGACCGACAACGCCGTCGAGCAGTACCGCGTCAACGCAGACGCACAGCTGAAGAGCAACACCATCGCCGACGTCGACCTGGAGATCGTGGTCGGCGTGCTCAACACGCTGCGCACCCTGCCGGTCGGCTACGAAAACCGGGACGCCTCCACGCCGACCAGGGAAACCTTCGGCCTCAGCCAGCGCGGGCGGCTGCTGTCGGCTTCGGAGACCACTTACCGGCGTGCACTGGAGCGCATGTTCCGCTCCCGCCTCATTCTCCAGATGGAGCGCACCATCGAAGCCAACATGAACGACCCGGTCGTGCTCTACGAGGCGCTCAAGGTCTACCTGATGCTTGGCGGCAAGGCGCCGAGGACGGAGGACGAGCTGATCGTCGCCTGGATGAACCAGGACTGGCAGGATCGCTATCCCGGCCCGGCCAACCGCAAGGGGCGCGAGGAATTGGAGCAGCACCTGCGGGCCATGCTGGAGCTTGACGACGGGCACGACCCGCTGTTCGAGCTCAACGGTCCCCTGATCGAATCCGCCCAGCGCTCGCTTGGCCGTATGAACATGGCCGACCGGGCCTATGCGCTGATCAAGTCGGCCACCTACGCCGCGCCGATGGAGGATTTCTCGGTCGCCGCCCGCGCCGGTCCCGACGCCAGCCTGGTGTTCGAGACGATGGACGGAAGCGATCTCTCCGCCATCGCGGTGCCGGGGCTCTACACCTATGCCGGCTTCAACGACTTCTTCCTGACCCAGTTGTCTGCGGTCGCCGACAAGATCGCGGACGAGCAATGGGTCATGGGCGAGATCGGCCAGCAGCAGGGTATTGAGGAGCAATTCCAGCGGCTTGGCCCCGAACTCCTCGACCGCTACGGAAAGGATTTCGTCGAGGCGTGGAACGCCGCGCTGGACAATGTGAAGCTCAAGGCCATGTCGGCGGACAAGCCTCAGTATGTCACGCTGTCCGCCGCATCCTCGCCGACCTCCCCGATCAGGCAGCTCTTCGAGGCGGTCGCGCACGAGACCATGCTGACCCACGAGCCAGAAGGCGAAGCCCAGGCCGCCGACGGCGACGCGGATGTGGACGCAGCGGTCGATGCGGCCACAACGAAGGTCGTCGGCAAGGTGGCCTCGCGCGCCGGTGGCCTTGCCCGGATCGGCATCGACCTTGCGGTCAAGAAATCGAACAGCCGCGCCGGCGGCGCATTCGCCAACGCCGCCACGCAGGTTCCGGGCGCCAATATCGAGGCGCAGTTCCGCGAGTTCCACATGCTGGTCGACGGCGAAGCGGGCAAGCGCCCGATCGACGCGCTGATCCAGAACTTCTACGAGGTGTATCAAAGCCTCGTGCTTGCGGCGACCAACCCCTCGCAGGCCGAGCGCGCCAACGCCAACCTTCAGCTCCAGGTGGTCAATCTGCGCGCCAACGCCTCGCGACTTCCGAAGCAGCTTGCACGCATGGTCAACGCCGCGGTCGACGATTTCGAGGGCGACGCCGCCAACACCTCGATTGCGCAGCTCAACCAGATGCTGGTCGCGACCGTCACGCGCCCCTGCGAGCAGGTGATCGCCAACCGCTTCCCGTTCTCCCGCAAGAGCGGCCGCGACGTGCCGATGGCCGACTTCGCACGGCTGTTTGCGCCCAACGGGGTGATCGACCGCTTCTACGCGCAAAACCTCGCGCCGCTTGCCGACATGACGGGCGACAACTGGGTCTGGAAGCAGGACACGCGGCTGGGGCGCGAGCTCTCGAACCCGGCGCTCAAGGAGTTCCAGCGCGCCTCGAAGATCCGCGACGCATTCTTCCCGCAGGGCGGCTCGATGCCGGCCGTGGCGATGACCTTCACGCCCTTCTCGCTGCACGGCGAAGTCCAGATGGCGCTGCTCGACATCAACTCGCAGGTCGTGCAGAGCCAGCAGGTGGGCGGTATCCCCTACCAGGTCACCTGGCCGGGCAGCATGGCGTCGGGTTCCGTCAATCTGAGCTTCCAGCCCCAGATCCCCGGCCGCCAGTCGGCGATCAATTTCGACGGCCCCTGGGCGCTGATGCGCCTCTTCGACGCCGGTTCGGTCACGAAAAGGGGCGACAACATCATGGCGCGCTTCGTCGTCGGCGGGCGCGACGTCGCCTACACGATCCAGGTCGGCGCTATCGACAACCCCTTCTTCCTGCCGGCATTGTCCGAATTCTCGTGCCCGGCGGGCCTGTGAATGGGCTTCGGGCTGTTTGGAAAACTGCCGCAAAAGCGCGACTTCATCTCGCTGGGTATCGCGCCGAGCCTGCTCGCGCCGCTCGAGACCTGGCTGCAGTCGGCGCTTGCCGCCAGCCGCGCCGAGCTTGGGCGGGATTGGGAGCGGCATTATCTCGTTGCCCCGCTCTGGCGTTTCTGGATCGGACCTTCGGTGCTGGGCACGACAGGCGCGGGCGTCGTGATGCCCTCGGTGGACGGCGTCGGACGCTACTTCCCGCTGATGGCGCTGTATGCCTGCGCCGAAACCGAGCGGGTTCCGCCCCCACCCTTCGCGCCCCAAAGCGAGTGGTACGCGGCGATCGAAGCCCGCCTTCTCGCCACACTGGACGCCGACGGTCCCCTCGCCATCGACACCCTGCTGGCGGACCTCCCGGCGCCGTCCCTCGAACGCGTCCGGCAAGGAGAGAAACAGTTCAAGGGCGGCACGCTCTGGAACGGTCCCCCGCACTCCAGCCCTGCCGCGCTGCTGACCGGCATCGTCGAGGCGGACTACCGGCAAACCGCGGAGGCGAGAAGCTTCTGGTGGACGACCGGCAGCGAAGCGAGCGGGCCACTGGTCTACAGCGCCGCGGGACTGCCCGACCCTTATTTCTATACTCTGATGCTGAAGTCTGTGGCAGATTGATCGAGGAACGGGTGTGACCCACGCGAGAGCAGCCATGATGAACGGCCTCTCATTTCCCTTCGAAAGCTACGGCGTCAGCCATACCGGCTGCGTGCGCAGCGTCAACGAGGACAACTATCTGGTCGAACCCGAAAGCGGCCTCTGGCTGGTCGCGGACGGCATGGGCGGGCATGATGCCGGCGAAGTGGCTTCGGCCAGCATCGTGCATCATCTTGCCACCATGGGCATCGCCAGCTCCGCCCCGGACCTGAGGGCGCGCTTCGAGGACAGACTGGCCCGTGCACATGCCGAGATCCGGCAGATCTCGGAGGCGCGCGGCATCACCATCGGCTCCACTGTGGCAGCCCTGCTCGCCATCGACGGCCGCTTTGCCTGCATGTGGTCCGGCGACAGCCGCGTCTACCTGGTCCGCCGCGGCGTCATCTCGCAGGTCTCCCGGGATCACACGGAGGTGCAGGAACTCCTTGACCAGGGCGTGATCACCGCCTCCGAGGCGCGGGTCTGGCCCAGGCGCAACGTCATCACGCGGGCCGTGGGGGTCAGCGACGACATCGTCCTCGACATCGAGCAGGGCGAGATCATCCCCGGCGACGTCTTCGTGCTCGGCACCGATGGGCTGACCGCCCATGTATCCGACGATGAGATCCGCGAAACGGTCGCGGCGGCCGCCCCGGAGCAGGCCTGCCAGGTTCTTCTCCAGACAGTGCTCGCGCGCGGCGGCACCGACAACGTGACCATTGTCGTCGTGCGTATGCTCGACGGTTCCGAACCGCATCGCCGGCGAGCAGGCATCTCCACCACCGGCAACGGCGGCATGCCATGAGCGTGGACGAGGAGAAGACGAAGCTGCTGCCCGCCGTGGCCAACGCCACCGTCGGTACCCAGCTCAGCGGCATCTACGAACTCGACGAACGCATCGCCTTCGGCGGAATGGGCGAAGTCTACCGCGGCCACAACATCCAGACTGGCGACCCGGTCGCCATTAAGATCGTCCTGCCGGAACTGGCGCGCGACCTCACCATCCTCTCCCTCTTCAAGAAAGAGGCATCCGTCCTCAACCACCTCGCCCATGACGCCATCGTCCGTTACCACGTCTTCACCATCGACGCGGGCATCGGCCGCCCCTACCTCGCGATGGAGTTCGTCGACGGGGAGTCGCTCGTCGACCTGATGAAGCACGGCCCGATGTCGCCGGAGAACGTCCGTAAGCTTTGCGCACGGCTGGCGTCGGGGCTGAGCGCCGCGCACGAGGCGGGGATCGTGCACCGCGACCTGTCGCCCGACAACATCATCCTGCCGGGCGGCAAGGTCGAGCGCGCCAAGATCATCGATTTCGGCATCGCCCGGTCAGCTACGGTCGGCGGAGAGACCCTGATCGGCGGCAAGTTCGCGGGCAAGTACAACTACGTGTCGCCTGAGCAGCTCGGTCTATTTGGCGGCGAGATCACCGAACAGTCCGACATCTACAGCCTCGGCCTCGTGCTTGTGGCCGCGCTGCGGGCCGAGCCGATCAACATGGGCGGCACGCAGGTGGAAATCGTCGAAAAGCGGCGCGAGATGCCCGATCTCTCGGAGATCGACGCCAGCATTCGTCCGATCCTCGAAGCGATGCTGCAGCCCGACCCCAAGGCGCGCCCCGCCGACATGGCGGCAGTCGTAGAAATGGCGCAGCAGGCCGGCCAAGCGAAGCAGGCGACCACGAGCGTCGCTCCCTCGGGAGCCGCGACTGCCGTTCCCCCGCCCCCGGACACCATCGAGCAGGCCGCCCCGGTTGCCGTCCCCCTCTGGGAGGGCGCGCCGAACGTGGCAGGCGAAGCAGCCACGGATGCCGCCCGGATGGAGTCGACGTCGCCGCCCGCTCGCGATACCGGCGCCGCACGGGATGCTGGCGCGTCCGAAAACCCCGACTTCGTGCCTCATGTGCGGCCCGCCTATCTCGACGCAGGGCAGCAAAGCGTCCCACCCGCGGAACAGGTGCGCGCGACCTCGCGTCCCGGCCGAAGGCTGCCGGGCTACGTCGCGGCCGCCGCCCTCCTCGCGATCGCGGCAGGCGGAACCGCATATTTGGGCGGGCTCTTCGGACCGGCGGACGCTCCGCCGCAAGCCTCCTCCACGCCTCCTCCCGCCGGCGCGATCCTCACGCCTGCGGCTCAGGAGCCGGAAGCGGCCTCGAAGCCAGCTCCACATGAAAGCGGACAGCGGGGGCAGCCGGGCGGGAGCGATGCGGACAAGCAGGCGGCCGTCGCGCCGGCGGTCCAGCCGTCGCCGCAAGTCGAGCCCCCACCGCAGGAAACGGCCGCCTCGCCCGCCCCAAATGCGCAGACCGAGCCGGAACCGGTCGCAGCGCCCGCGCCTGCGCCAGCACTAGAGGCCCCCTTGCCGCCGCCTGCCGACAAACAACCCGCCTCTGCTGGGCCGTCTCCCGAACAGGAGGCCGCACCGCCCGAGGTTGACACTGCGCAGCTGCAGCCGCCCGAGAAACCTAAGGCGGCCGAAGCCATCGACGGCGTCGCAGAGCGGATAGCCTGGCTGCGCGGCTACACCGGCGGCGAATGCTTCTACGCCACGGCCATGTCCGCCACAGACAAGGCGATAGAGATCGAGGGGTTCGGAACCGATGTCGAGCCCTTCATGGAGCTGCTCGCCGCGTTTCAGGAGAGATTCAACATCGAGCCGGAAGTGGGCGTGCGGTTGATAGAGCCCGCACAGTGCGTGGTCACCGAGTTTCTGCGCGAACTTCCGGCGTCCAAACAGATGCCCAGCCTTACGCTCGACCGTACCTCCGTTCCGAACGGTACGCCGGTGAGCGGCAGGCTGACGGGCGTTGACGGCCGCAGGACCGATTTGATCCTCGTCGATCACAAGGGCATGGCGTTCAACCTCAACAGCCGGCTGGCGGCCGAGGGAAATGGAGCCGCTTTCAGCATTCCCATCGGACTGAGCGCGGCCGACCAAGCCGCGAAAAAGGTCGTGCCCCAGATGATCGTAGCACTATCCAGCGCCTCGGGAATCAAGGCTGCGGAGTTCTCGACGCCGACGCCCGCGACCGAATTGTTCCCGAAGATACTGGCGGAGATGGAAGGTCCGGGCACTGAAGCCGCCGCAACCGCCAAATACTTCCGCCTCGGCGGATAGCTTTGACTACCGGATGGTGAAGGCGGCGATGCCCACCTCCACATCACTGCGCGCCGCAGCGATCTCGCGCTCCAGTGCGGCGAAGTAGGCAGCGGCGTTTTCGCCCTCATGCGCCTGGACACTGCCCAGCGGAACGTCGCTGGCGATGGCCACGAGCAGTTGAACGGTGGCGACCGGGCCGCCGGTCAGGGTGAACGCCGAGCGAAAACCTATCGTGGCCGGACCGAGCAGGGAGAGGCCGTCGACTTCCTGCACTTTCCCTTCATCGTCAACGACCATCAGGTAAAGGCGCTTGCGGCGCAGGTTGCGGACGACGCCCGAAAGCTCGGCGCCGCTGGCGATCGCGGCCATGTCGGGGCGGATCGACAATTGCGCGACGTGATCCCGGGAAACGCTGCGCGCAAAGGAGAGCGCATCGCATTGGACCGAAGTCACCCTGTGCTGCCTGGCCGTCACTTCGGCCGTGGAGACGGCCGTCAGTTCGCGGTCGAGCCTCGCCAGCGTCTCCGGGGCGGCGGCATATCCGTCGACCTCGATGCCGTCGCCCGCCAAGCCTGCGAGCGCCAGGAAGCAGGTCTGCACAGGCTGATCGCCGATAATCTGCATGACCAGTTCCATTGGATCGGTCGGCGGCTGCACGACGATCACCGGAGCGGACGGACGCACAGGCACGAGCGCCACGTCGGCGTTTCTTGGCGCGGGCGCTGCCCCCTCGATCCTGTGCCTGTCGGTATCAGGCGTCGCGGGCGCGATCGCAGGCGACGTGAGAGATCCAACGGCTTCCACCGTCTCCGACACGGTTTTCGGACTTTCGAACGCGGTTGCAGCCGTTTGGCTACCCGTCACGGAAGCGGTAACCTTGGCAAAGCCGGTCCGGTCTTGCGAAATTGGCGACTGCGTTGCTTCCGCGACGGGAGCCGCGATCTCGTTTGCTCCGCCAGCTTCCGGCAGCGGTACGACGACCAGAGGGAGATCGCCCACATCACCTGGCTCGATCGGGCTGGAGCTGATCGCCGCCGGTTCGGCCATGCGGCCGGTGACGACAGCCTTCGGGAGCTCGCCAAGCACTGATGCCGTTTCCGCTGCGGGCGCAGGCCTCATGATGGCCGCGGCTGCGATGCGGTCAGCGTCTGCCGGCGCCAATGTCTCGCCGTCGTTCGGCAGGCTTGCAGCGACGGTGCGCCTCGTCTCGTCCATCCGCACGGCGGGATCGGAGGCTGCAGGAGCCGGGAGGGCAATCTCGGTTGTCCCGGAGGCGTCCAGACCCGCCACCGCTTCGGCGCGCGCGGCAGACGATGCGGTCAGGGAATCCCGCAACGACTTCACCGTGTCGGCAGGATCGCGAACCGCCTCGATCTCCTGCGACGCTGCAATCGCCGAAGGCTCCGCAGCGACGGACGCGGCCGCCGCAGGAGCAACGACGCGGCCGCCCACCGCTTCGGGCACGTCCTGCTGCAGCGGCTGCACGGTGACGAATGTCACCGGCTGCTCCCGGCTTTCGAGCCGCGGCGTCAATCCGAGGGCAACGGCGATCGCCCCATGCAAGGCGATCGAGATCCCGAATGCGCCTGCCCAGAGCGGCAGATCGGACCGCGCGTTCATGGCCGGGACGCCGTCTCCGGCCGATCCCGCAAGGTGACCAGCCGCACAGGCCTGCCGCTCGCTTGCGCCCGGGCCAGCACGGCCATCAGCGCATCCGCCATCATCGTCCGCTCGGCGAGGACGTTCACAAACATGCCTTCGGGAATAGCTTTCACGGCGCCGGGCACCTCTTCGAGGGAGAGCGGCGCACCATCCAGATAGATCTGGCCGTCGGCAGTCGCCAGCAACAGCGGCCGTGGCAGCTTTTCCAGCGGCAGGTCCCTGGTGAAGGGAATGTCGGCCTCAAGCTCGTTCTGTTTGATGAGGCTACCGGTCGCCAGATAGAACAGCAGCAGCAGGAACACGATATTGATGACCGTCAGCGAAAAGTCCGGGCGCGTCTTCCTGGGTCTGGCCGGGATGTAGCTCATGGGCGGCTCCGGCCCGCGGCCACCAGCGTGACATCCTTCGCCTCGGCTGCCTTCAGCAGTTCCAGCACCGTCACGATGTCCTGCACGTTGGCGGAGGCGCTGGGCACGACCACGAACGCGGCGACGCCCTCGAGCACGAAGCGCTCGGCTGCCGCCTGCAGTTCGGCGAGCACGACATCCTCGCCCCCGATCCGCACCGATCCGTGCGAAACGCGTATGGCCAGCGGAGCCGCCGCAGCTGCGTTTGCGGCTTCGTCCGGGGCAGCGCCGGACGCCTGCCCCACACCGCCGACCTGCACCAGCGAATAGGGCGAGATCTGCGACGACAGCATGAAGAAGATCAGCAGCAGGAACATCACGTCGATCAGGGGCGTCAGCGCGAAGAACACGCGGCGCTGTCGCTGTCTCCAGCCGATCAGAGGCGCTGAGGGGGTCGCCGCGGTCATGTCCCCGCCGGCGCAGCCGCGACGTCGGGTTGCCACGCCGCCGCTTCGCTTCTGTGCGTGGCGTCGCCTGCGGAACTGAAAAGCACGGCCCCGATCGCCGCCTCCATCGTGGAACGCTCCTCCTCCACACGGGAATCGAACCAGACCGACACGAAGTAGAAGGGGATCGCGACAGCCAGCCCGGCCGCCGTGGTGAGCAGCGCAGCCCAGATCCCGGTGGCGAGCGCGGCAGGGTCGATGGCGCCGCCCGCCGCCGACAGTTCGCCAAACGCCACGATCATGCCGATGACCGTGCCGAGCAGGCCCATCATGGGCGCAGCCTGGACCACAGATTCCAGGATACGGAGATGCCGCGACATCGACGTGAGTTCGTCGAGGGCTGCCTGTGCCGCCAATTCCTTGGCGCGGTCGCGATCGTCCGGATAGCGCAGCAGCGAGGCCATGGCGGCGATTACCGTCGCCGAGGTCGGCGAAACCTCGGAGCGCGCGGTCTCGAGGGCGCGGACCCGATCCCCGGCCGCCCAGATGGAGACCGCGGTCCTCGCGAAGCGCGACCGGCCGACCCCCATGCGCCTGAACTGCAGGATCTTGAAGATGGTCACTGCCGTTGCGGCGATCGAGACTGCGAAGAGTGCGACCAGCATCGGTCCGCCGGCGGACCGCATCTGCGCCATCAGCACCTCGAGCATCCCCTGGCCCTCCGCTAGAGGCCGAAGGCGATCGACGTTCGCGTCGTCGTCTTCAACGCATCCATGCACAAGGTCGAGTTCTGGCCCTCGACCATGCATTCCGTCATATCGTTGATCAGCAGGCGCGAGATCTTCGAGCACTCGCGGTTGGCGAGATCGAACTGGACGACCTTGGTCTTGTTGACCGGGAAAGCGCCGAACTGGAATACCAGCGACTGCGAGACTTTGCCGGCCGCATCGAAGGTGAACACGTCGTAGGACGCTTTCTGCAACGGCTTGCCGGTCGAATTCATCGCCACGTAGACGAGCCGGCAACCGCCGTTGACGTCCTGGGCGTCGTTGAGCTCGATGGTAAAGGCGGTCTGCTGCGCGCCGGCAGCGGCCGATGCGGCGGTGAAGAACAGGGCCGCATAGGCAGGAAGCGTCTTTCCACACGCCATCGGCACTTCTCCTCGAACGAAGATCGTTGCGACAAGACGGAACGGCACCTTGCAGCTTAGCGCGTCGCGCCCGCGATGGAACAGCGAATTTCGGAAGGTGCGTCCTGCTCCGGTCGGGAATGGCGTCACGGGGCGATCACCGCGCCCCGCCGGCCGCCGCAAGCGCGGCCCCCTTTGCACTTCGCCAATGCTGCCCGATAATGCAGCCTGACGGTGCAGCACGGGATCGCCGGAACGGGGCGGTGTTCGATGGCCGATTCGTTGAGTGAGGGCTGGGTCGGAAGGGGTCTCGCGCTGCGTGCGCTTGGCATCGGCGTCGGATTCCTGGCCCTCGTCGCCGGCTCTCCAAGCCCCGCGCACGCCGAATTCACCGTCTGCAACCAGACGCTCGACGTGGTCAATCTCGCCGTTGGCCAGGAGGTGGATGCGGCCTTCCAGACCGACGGGTGGTGGACGATCGGCGCCAACCAGTGCGTCAACGTCATCCGCGAGGAGCTCGTCAACCGCTACATCTACGTCTATGCGACCGACGTCTTCGGCCAGCCGATCCTCAGCGGCTCGACCGAGATGTGCGTCGAGAAACGCCGCTTCACCATCCGTGGGATCGAGGAATGCTGGCAGCGCGGCCACATAGCGGCTGCCTTTTATGAAGTGGATACGCTGGAACAGGTTCGCTGGACCTTCTTCCTGACCGGGCGCGGCACATGACCCACAGCCTGGACGCCAGCTTCCGGATGAGGAAGGAGGCGCTGGCTTCCCGCAGAAGGCGAGCCAGGTGGCGAATGGTGGCGGCCGGGTTCGGCCTGCTTGCCGTCCTCGGCCTGGCTGTCGCCGCTTACGTCACCGCCGACCGCTGGTCGTTCGGAACCTATGAGGGCGACCTGGAGCCGGTGGCCGACCTGGAGGACATCCCGGAAGATGCAGCGGTCTTCGTCCCGGCGATCGTCGACCTCCCAGGCGACCCCATGCTGATCAGCCTGTCGCGTGACGCCGCAGCGCCCAAGGTGCGTTCCGCGCCACGGCCTGCCGACCTGCTCGAGCCGGGGATCTCGCCGCAGATCGACGTCCTTTCCGACACCATGCTGAGCTCCAGCGAACGCTTCATGACGACGATACCGTCCAGTCAGGAGGATTTTGCATTCTTCCAGGCGCAGCGGACAGCCGCAGCGGCGGGTCCCTTGGCTCTCCCCGACATGACCTCGCCCACGGCTGCGCCGGCCGAGAGCAGCGCACCCGACGGTCCGGTCGCGCCGGTGGCGGCAGCGGCCCCGGCCGACGCTGCCGCCGGCTGGGGCGAGACAGTTGGCGAGGGTGAAGCGGCGCTTCCCGAGTTCAAGAAGACCGAGATCGAGAACATCACCAGCGTCGCCATCGTCACGCCGGAGACCGAGCGGTTCGAGGCGACGGAAGACGTTTTCGTGAAGGTGCTGTCGTCGCGCAGCCTCGACAGCGTGGTTCTCGAGCACCATTTCCGCTCCGACGACGCCAGAAAGGCCGGCGAGGCGCTGAAATCCCTGTTCTCCCGGGAGAACCTGGAGCCCGGATTCGTGGTGGCTCTGCGCGGCCTGCGCGCTGCCCGCCAGACGCCCGCCATGACGCTCATGCAGGTGTCGATCTACGCCAACGATACTTTCGTCGGCACGCTGGCCCGCGACGTCAAAGGCGAGTTCGTCATCGGCGCCGATCCCTGGGTGCGCGACGACCTGTTCAACTATTCCGGCGAGCCTGACGTCGGCGCGCACAAGCGCCAGTACCGGTTGCTCGACGCCATCTACTCGACGGCGGCGCGCAACAACGTGCCGACCGGGGTGATCGGCGAAGCCATCATGTATCTCTCCCGCGGCCAGGATCTGAACGCCTTCGCCACCCACGAAGACCAGCTCGTGCTCGTCTACTCCGACACGGCGAGGGGCGAGGACGGCAGCGCCGGACGGGTGCTCTACGTCGCGGTGCTTGGCGGCGCGCGCAACATGGAGTGCTTCGTCTATCGCCAGACGAACGGCGAGTTCGCCTGCGTGACCGGCGACGACCTGGTCCATTCGCTCACCGTCACCAACGGCATGGTCACTCCGGTCAACGGCGTCATGACATCCACCTTCGGCCCCCGCCGGCATCCCATCCTCAAGACCGTCCGCATCCACAAGGGCGTCGACTGGGCAGCCCCGGTCGGCACTCCGATCCATGCCGCCTTCGACGGCGAGATCGTTTTCCAGGGCGACGGCGGCGAGTACGGAAATCTCGTGCGGATCTCACATACGGGCGGACGCGAGACCCGCTACGCGCACATGTCGCGCTTCGCCATCGCGGCGGGCGTGGGAACCGCGGTGAAGGCCGGCGACGTGATCGGCTACATCGGCACCACCGGGCTTTCGACGGGCCCGCACCTGCACTTCGAGCTCTACCAGGGAGAGACCGCAATGGATCCGCTGGGGTCGGTGGTCGTCGCCTCGACGGACGGCGGCGCAGTGGAGAAGCTGACCGATCGCATCATCCATGTCGAGAGCGGCGGCAGCGCCACCGCCAAGAACCCGCTGTCCAGCGCCACCGGCCTCGGCCAGTTCATCGATTCGACCTGGATCAGGATGATGGTCACCTACCGGCCGGATCTCGCACGCTCCATGTCGCGCGCCGACCTGCTCGCTTTGCGCTTCGACCCCACGATCTCGCGGGAGATGGTGCGTAACCTGGCGCGCGAAGGCGAGGCCTATCTGCGCGTGCGCAGACATGCGGTCACCGCCGGCCGGCTCTATCTCTGCCATTTCCTTGGCATGGAGGGCGCCGCCCAGATTCTCTCGGCGCCTGGCACCGCTCCCCTCGTCGAGGTGCTCGGCCAGTCGGTGATCAGCGCCAACCCCTTCCTGACGGGCAAGGACGCGGGCTACGTGATCGCCTGGGCAGAGCGCAAGATGAGCGGCCGCGCGCCACAGTCCGCACCAACGGTCGAGACGAAAGAGGTCCGCCAGACGTCGCCGGAGTTCGAGAAATACAAGACCGCGCTGACCGCGTTCGTGAAATCCGTCACCGCCGGGACCTGAGCTGCACGCCCCTTGTCTACGCGACCTCGTAGGTGAATTTTCCGTCCGCCACATCCACTTTCGCGCTGGCGATCTCCTGCTTCTCCAGCGACCGGTTGAGGAAGTGGCGCGACAGTTCGGGCAGCAGCGTGTTGGTGACGATGTTGTCGATCATGCGCCCGCCTGAATCGGGATCCTTGCACTGGGCAACTATGTGGTCGACCACCGCGTCCGTATAGCCGAACGCTGCGCCGTGGTTCTCCGCAATGCGCTTCTTGATCCGGTCGAGCTGCAACCGGGCGATGCCGCCCAGCATCTCCGACGACAGCGGGAAATACGGGATGGTGACCATCCGTCCCAGCAGGGCCAGCGGAAACACCTGGGTCAGATAAGGCTTCAGCGCCGTGTTGAGCGTCTCGGGGTCCACCTCGGTCCTGCCCTCGTCCGCCATCTTCATGATGACCTCGGTGCCGACGTTGGAGGTCAGGATGATGAGCGTGTTCCGGAAGTCGATGCGGCGTCCGGTGCCGTCCTCCATCTGGCCCTTGTCGAAGACCTGGAAAAACAGCTCGTGGACGTCGGGATGCGCCTTTTCGACCTCGTCGAGGAGCACCACGCTGTAGGGCTTGCGCCGCACGGCCTCGGTCAGCCGCCCGCCTTCGCCGTAACCGACATAGCCGGGCGGCGCGCCCTTCAGCCCCGAAACGGTATGCGCCTCCTGGAACTCGCTCATGTTGATGGTGATCATGTTCTGCTCGCCGCCATAGAGCGATTCCGCCAGCGCCAGCGCCGTCTCGGTCTTGCCGACGCCTGAGGGGCCGCACAGCATGAATACGCCGATCGGCTTGTTCGGGTTGTCGAGCTTGGCGCGGTTGGTCTCGATGCGCTTGGCGATCATCCTCAATCCGTGCGACTGGCCGACGACGCGCCGCCCCATGATGTCGGCAAGCTGCAGCACCGTCTGCGCCTCGTCCTTGACCATGCGGCCCACAGGAATGCCGGTCCAGGCGGAGACGACGGCGGCCACCGCCTGCTCGTCGACATGCGGATAGATCATCCGCGTCTCGGGGTTCATTTCGCCGAGATTGGCCAGTCTGGATTTCAGGTCGCCTCGCGCACTCTCTAGATCGGCGGTCGCATTCGCGCCGCTCGAAGCATCTCCGCCCTCTCCTGCGGGTGCAGCGTCCGGCGGCCCGGCGCCGTTGCGGGCAGAAGCGATCTTGGCCCGCAATGCGCCGACCTCGTCCACGATGGCCTTTTCCCTGGCGTACTCGGTTTCCCGCGCGGCAAGCTTCTCCTTCGTCTCGGCGATGGACGCACTGAGCTCGGCGATCCGCTCGTCATCGGCGACGCCCAGTTCCTCTTCCCGCTCCTGCGCCGAGAATTCTTTCTCCAGAGCCTCGATCGCCGCTTTCAGATCGGCGATCGCCGCAGGCGTCGTCGACTGGCTGATGGCGACGCGGGCGCAGGCCGTGTCGAGCAGACTCACCGCCTTGTCGGGCAACTGGCGGGAAGGAATGTAGCGCGCGGAGAGCGCGACCGCCGCGACCACGGCCTCGTCGGAGATGCGCACGCCGTGGTGCTTTTCCATCGGCTCCAGGATGCCGCGCAGCATGGTGACGCATTTTTCGATCGACGGCTCATCGACGTTGACCGGCTGGAAGCGCCGGGTCAGCGCCGGATCCTTCTCGAAATACTGCCGGTATTCCGCCCAGGTCGTCGCCCCGATCGTCCGCAGCGTACCGCGCGCAAGCGCCGGCTTCAGCAGGTTGGCGGCGTCGCCGGTCCCCTGCGCCCCGCCCGCCCCGATCAGGGTATGCGCCTCGTCGATGAAAAGGATGATCGGCGTCGGCGACGCCTGCACCTCGTCGATGACGGAACGCAGCCGCTGCTCGAACTCGCCCTTCATCGAGGCGCCGGCCTGCATCAGGCCGATGTCGAGCGCACAGAGGCGCACGCCTCCCAGTTGCGGCGGTACGTCGCCGGTCGCCAGACGTTGGGCAAACCCTTCCACCACCGCCGTCTTGCCCACGCCGGCCTCTCCGGTGAGGATCGGGTTGTTCTGGCGGCGGCGCATCAGCACGTCGATGATCTGCCTTATCTCGTCGTCGCGACCGACGACCGGGTCCATCTTCCCCGAGGCAGCGGCCGCCGTCATGTCGACGGAGAAGCGGTCGAGCGCCGTCGTGCCGCGCGGAGACTTGCCGTCGGACGTGGGCGCAGCCGGCCCGGCCGCGAGCCCTGCGCCGTCCATCGGCCGCTGATTCTCCTCGTCCGACTGCCCCCATAGCCGGCGCGGCTCTGCCGCAATCCGGTCGGCGTCCAGAGCGCTCAGCGGCTTGGACAGTTGCTGCAGCGCGCGCCGCAGTTCCGGGGCCTTCAGCGCAGCGACGAGAATGTGCCCGGTACGGATCTGCGTCTCGCCGAAGAACAGCGTCGCGTAATGCCAGCCGCGGTCGAGGCAGTCGGTGATCTGGTTCGAGATCCCCGGCATTTCGGTCTCGTTCTTCCGGAAGCCGTCGACGGTATCGGTCAGGTCCTTCAGCAGCCTGGCGCGGTCGATCTTGTAGTGATCGAGCGTCAGCGAAATGTCCGAGCGGTCGTTGGAAAGAATGTGGAGCAGCCAGTGGGCCAGCTCGACATTGCGGTTGCCCTGGCTTTTCGCGTGCCGGAGCGACCGCATGAAGGCGTCGTAGCCCACCCGATTGAGCTTGCCGGTTACCGTTTCGAGACTGATGTCGCTCACGACCCCGCTCCCGTTCCTGGTCTATCCGTCTTGCGCTGTTTGCCGGTTCCCGCTGCTGCTGCTGCTGCCCGCCTCCGCTCCATTGGGCTGAAGCGCGCGTCGGTGAAATACACCGTCTCGCCGTCGACGGGCCTCCTTGGAGAGATCCAGGACGTCCAGCCAAGCTCGCCCGACCTGCCAAGTTGCACCGCCGGCGCAAGGTCGGCCCTCAAGCCCAATTCTACGTCGAAATCCGACTGGTGCCCAAGGTAGAAAAAGACGAGATCGACTAGGTTTTCGAAGCGCTCCCCGGAAGGAAGAAACGTCCGGTACTGCTCGAGCGTCGTCGCTGCGATGCGGATGCGTATCTTGTCGTTGATGCTGTAGGCGCGCGTCCCGACGAAGCTGTCCCTGCCGAGCGTCGATCCTTGCGCGCCAAGCGCAGTCAGGTCGCCTCGCTCGAAGATCAGCCAGCTTCCAATGCGCTCGACGATGTCGACGTCGATTGCGCAGACGCCCTTGAGCAGGTGCTTTAGGCGCGTGGCGCTCTTGACCTGGGCGCCGATCAGCCCGGCGAACTGCACCTTGGCGATATCGTCGACCGTGTCCCGGCTGCGATAAGGCACGGTCCCGACGCCTGCCATCGAACCAAGATAGGCAAAGAACCGGTCGCCCGCCGGCCGATCGTAGTGGGCGATCGGACGGGCATCCGCCCAGGCGCGGAAGAAGAGCTGCTGAAAGCGGTTGGCGAAGATGTCCGCGAAGCGCGCAAAGGAGGGATCGTGCTGGGTGGACCAGTTGAATGCATCGATGGTCGTGCTGAGCGGCAGCGCGCCCTGCGGTCCGAAGAAGCCAAGGAACCGGGTCTTGACGTTGGGGATATCGTGGCGGCCAACCTCGTAGCCGTCGAGGTTGGAGTCAGGGAACGCCAGGAACGGGTCCTGACCCAGGGTGACCACGTCCTCCTCGGGGATCGTGCTCTGGCCGATCCGGGACTTGCCGGTAGTCGAGCGCTCGAGTTCCCGCAGGACCGCGAAGAAGTCGAAACGGAAGGGCTCGGCCTTCAGGTCGCTGCGGTAGCTCACAGCAATCTCCCGAGGCCAGAGCGCGGCGGCCAGCGCTTGACGATGCCGCGCTGCTGCGACTCGATCACCGTTTCGGTGAACGTGTTGATGGCCGAATACTCGGCGAAGAAGCGGTCGAGCACCGCGCCGAGCAGCATGATGCCGCTTCCCTCGAACGCCTTCTCGTCGAACAGGACGGTCACCTCGATGCCGCGCGCCGCATTGAAGCCGTTATCCTGCTTGATCCGGCGAACGATCGGGCGGGTCGAGATGCCCTGGATGCCGCGAATGCGTCGCTCGGTGACCACATCGGAGAGATCGGCGAAGAGCGCCAGAAGCTCCTTCAATCCGGCGGCTCTGTCCTGCGGATTGCGGTCGGTCAGTCCGAGATGATTGAGCGAGAGCAGGTTGACCAGCGTCCAAGCCACTTCGCCGGACGGCATGGCGCCCCGTTGTCGACGCTGCGACGTGACGATCGATTCGCGTGGTGGTGTCGGTCCGGCAACGCAGCGAAGCGGCAACGACGTGTCGTCCACCAGGAAGAAGTCGGCCCCGGACTCCCCGATCGGAAGATGCTCGGTCAGGTGGCGGTTCGAAACCAGCGCGCGGACGCTGAGTTCGTGGACGCGGCGTTCATCGTCGATCGTCGCTGGTTCGCGCAGCGAGATGAACGTCTCCGTCCCGACATAGGCGCTTCGCTGCCCGAAACGCCGCTCTTGGGCGGTCTCCCGCCGCTGGACGCGCCGTGCGGTATGGAAGATGGCGTTTTCCAGGGGCACGTTGCGCGACGGCAGACTGTAGAGCGGAAACACCGGGACCTTGTCCCGTTCACCGCTGTAGTGGGCGAATATCTCGACGATGCGGTGAACCTCGTACTCGAGCCAGCGGCTGCGGTCCGGCACTACCTGATGCTCGTGCTCGCGCCGCCGGACCGGCACACGGGCGCACTGCATCTCGAAGAGATTGGCCGCCGGCGCCGAATAGAGAGAAAAAAGCGCTGGATTGACCACCGACTGCAGTCTCGGCACCACGCTATCGAACTCAAACAGCAGCTCGAATGCCGGCGCCGAGACCGACGCCAATGTCTGCCGTAGCTTCTCCAGCCGAAAGCCGATGAACTTTTGGGGGAAGACGAAAAAGTCCCGTAGAAGCGCGAAGCCGGAAAACACCCTGTCGTCTCCGCCGAGCAGCGACTCCTCGGCCTCGAAGCCAATCTGGCGAAGCATCTCGGGCGGCGTCGCGACGAAGCGAGCGTCGCCGAACGTGTCGAGGTAGCGCAGCGTGATGCGCCGGCAGTTTGCGAAAAGCTGTTCGTAGAGTGCCGTCGTATCGACCGCAGAGCCAACGAGGTGGACGGGCAGCGTGTCGATCGCAAGTTGATTGACCGGTGCGCCTGGGTCGACAGCGCCGGGCTTGTTGTCCTCGATCTTCGCGGTCCGGCGACGGAATGCAAGACGAAGCCCGGCGACCGTGCCGGCCGACGTTTCCAGGCCAAGCGTCTGCAACGGGGCCGGCGTGGCGAAATACTGTGCGGCCTCCAGCTGCAGCGGCCACACCGTCAGCGGCGCAGCCAGGCGATAGCGGCATGAGACGCGCCTGTCGCGCTCGACATAGACGGCATCGAGGTACGAGCCGGCGGGGAATTTCCGCCCCTCCGCAAGGTTCTTGTCGTTGTACGGCGGCGCGGCTTCCGCCAGCAGCGCCGAGGGAATCGGCGCCAGGTAGTTCGGCACCAACTGGTCGAGAAGCGCGGAGGTGAATTCGGCGAACTCGCTTCTAAGTTTGAGCTGCACGCGCGCAGCCATAAAGGCACTGCCCTGGAACACGGCCTGAAGGCCCGGATCCATGGTGTTTTCCGTCAGGCCGCCCAGCCGGTCGGCGACGCCGGGAAACTCCTCGCCATACTCCTTCGCGTGTTCATAGAAGAACTTCAGTTCCTGCTCGAAGCTTTCAAGGAACTCGCGGTTCATGCTGTGTCTGGAAGTCGAGACAGGTTGATCTTGCCGGATCCGACATCAACCTCCGCGACGAACTCGACCGCAAGGTCCGCCGGCCGGCAGAACATCTCCACGGAGACGGTGAAGCGCACGCGCTGCTCGTCGTCCACCTTCTCGTCGCGTTCGATATGGATCGTCTCGGGATTGAGACGCGGCTCGAACTGGACGAGGGCCGTCCTGAGATCGTCCCTGATCAAGTTGACCCTCTCCTCCTCGCTGGTGAGCCTGCCGACATCGCTGAGCCCGTAATTGACGATGGACCTGCGCACATGGGCGTAATTTTCCAGGTCGACCGAGGAGCCCAGATCGATCGTGTTTAGCAGCGCCATCAAGTCGATCGCGAGGTCTCTCCTCAGCGCCCCCTCATCGCCCCGTCTCTGCGAGGAATGCCGGCCGGGAACGATGCGCTCGCCGCTTACGGTCTGGACAATCCTCTTCCTTGCGTCCCGCGCGGCGAACGCCTCGCGGAACGCGGACATGATCGGGGGACTGTATTCCGTGTTGAACGGTCGACGCATGAAGCGATCTCAGGCTGACTAGCGGGCCCGTCCGGCCTGGATCAGGTAATCTCGTATTTCTCCAGATCGATCGCGAAGACGCCCTCTTCCCCAAGCGTTCCGGTCTCGGTCTGCGGCAGATAAAGGAACTCAAACTTCTTGAATGAGAGCGTCCAGCTTTCGGTGGGATAATCGTGAGCGCCCTCGCCATCATTATTCCAGCTGTACCCGGCGAGCAGGACCTGACCGAGTTCGACCGTCAGGTACTTGTCCAGCTTAGTTCCGGTGGTCTTCAAGGACACGATTTCGACCTTGTCGAAATGCTCTCCCTTGCTCATCCTGTTCATCAGCTTGGTCGACGCGCTATCAAGCTTCTTGGAGATCGTTATCGGACTGATCTGCATGGCTCCGCCCGACAATCCGCCGCCTCTGAGCCCCGAATGCGCAGACGACCCGGATAGGCTGTACGGGCCGATGTCGATCCATTTTTCGTAGCCGGTTATCTTAGACTCGCCTTCAACTCCTTCGAACCTGATCACATTTGGCATGTCCTAATCCTCAGCCTTGGTTGAGTCGGAACGAGAACAATCCCACTGGTCACATGCGCTATTTTGCCTGCCCGGGCAGCTTTGAAACGAGGCTCAGCCCTATATCCATTCCCTCCAGCTGGAAGTGCGGCCGCAGGTAGAACTTCGCCGCGTAATATCCCGGGTTTTCCTCGTCTGCGAACACATCGATCTTTGCTGCAGCAAGGGGCTTCCTGGCCTTGACGGCCGGAGACGAGTTCTTCGGGTCTGAATCGACATACTTGTTGATCCATCCCTGCAGCCAGCGCTCGAGCTCCACTTTTTCCTTCGTCTCGCCGATCTGGTCGCGCACCATGCATTTGAGGTAATGCGCGAAGCGCGATACGGCGAACATGTACGGAATCCGGGCGGACAGGTTGTCGGAGGCCGTCGCTTCCTCCTTGTCGTATTTCTTCGGCCTGTAGACCGATTGTGCCCCGATAAACGCCGCCTTGTCCGTGTTCTTGCGGTGGATCAGCGGCAGCAGGCCGGACTTCGAAAGCTCCGCCTCGCGCCGGTCGCTGATGGCGATCTCGGTCGGACACTTGAGGTCGACGCCCCCTTCGTCGGTCGGGAACGTGTGTGTCGGCAGGTTGATCACCTCCCCGCCCGACTGCACGCCGCGAATGCGCACCGTCCAGCCATACTCCTTGAACGCGCGGTTGACGTTGGCGGCCATCGCGTAGGCGGCGTTCATCCAGGCATACTTTTCGCCCCTGTGGCCGTCGGTGTCCTCCTCGAAGGCGAACTCCTCGATTGGCTCGGACTTGGCGCCATATGGCTGGCGCGACAGCACGCGCGGCATGCACAGCCCGACATAGCGGGAGTTCTCGGAATCGCGCAGCGACTTCCAGGCCGCGTAATCCGGCGTCTCGAAGATCTTGCTCAGGTCGCGCGGGTTGGTGAGTTCGGTCCAGTTGTCCATGCCGAGAAGGGTCGGCGCCGCGCCGGCTATGAACGGGGCGTGCGCGGCGGCGGCGATCTTGCCCAGCGCCCTGAGCAGGCTGATGTCCACCGCCGAGTGGTCGAAGTGGTAGTCGCCCACCAGGCAGCCGAAAGGCTCGCCGCCGAGCTGCCCGTACTCGTACTCGTACACCGCCTTGAACAGAGGGCTCTGGTCCCATTTCGCGTCGGGATAGAGACGCAGGTCGCGATACAGCTCGTTCTTGGAGACGTTCATGACGCGAAGTTTCAGCGTCGCGTCGGTCTCGGAGTTGTAGACGAGATAGTGGAGGCCGCGCCACGCGCTTTCGAGCTTCTGGAATTCCTCCGCGTGAAGGATCTCGTTGACCTGGACCGTGAGCTTCTCGTCGAGCCGGGCGATCATCTCGTCGATCGTGTCGAGCACGTCTTCCCTGATCACGGTGGTATCCGCCAACGCCTGCTGGACAAGCGTGTTCACGGCGTTCTCGACCTCGGTCGCAGCGCGTTCGCTGCGCGGCTTGAAGCTCTGCTTCAGCAGGCCTGAAAACTCTTCCGCCTCCTGAAATGCCGTTGCAACCGGTGCATCTTCTCGCTGGACTTCGGTAGCCACTTTAGGACCCTCGATGCGTTGCAGAAGTTCTATTTCAAGGCGTCACACAAACCCGATCAGCTCTCCGCGGCCTCGGCGCCCTCGCCGTTCGCGGTAAGGGCGGCCGCACGGCGATCCCTCAGCGCCTGCATCATTTCGGGGTTCGCGAGCAGCCGCTTCAGCTGATCCTCGGCCGCAACCTTGCCATCCATGTAGCGCTGCAGATTGGCCAACTGGCTGCGGGCCTCCAGCAACGCATTGAGGGCAGGAATCTGCCGGGCGATGCCGGCCGGCGAGAAGTCATCCATCTTCCTGAAGGTGAGATTGATGCCGATCTGTTCGTTCCCAGCCTCTCCCAGGCGATTGGGCACCCGGAATGTCGCCGCAGGCTCGACGCTCTCGAGATAGTCGTCGAAATTGTCCATGTCGACATTGGCGAACTTGCGCTGCGCCAGCGCCGGCTTTTCGACCTTGGAGCTGTTTCCCGACAGGTCCGCCATGACGCCCATGACGAAAGGAAGCTCGACCATCTTCTGCGCGTCGTAGGGATCTTCGTAAGCAATCTGGACGCGGGGCGGACGGTTCCTCTTGATGAATTTCTGACCGCTATCAGATGACATGGCAGATTTCCCTCCGAATGGACAATGCAATACCCGGTCCCGCAGTTTGTCAATTCGTTTCGCGCGCCTGCAACCTAAGACACGTCGACATTGGCCTCTGCTTAACGCGACTGCGCACCGAACTTCAGATGTCACTCCAAAAGACGGAAGTAAATGTAAGGAAAAGATGAAGTCCCCGGACTATCTGAGCACGCCCGATTTTCGCTTGCTTCGTTTCTGGCTCAACCCTGGATCTCTAGGCAGCTGGCGGCGCTGGACCACCGTTCTTTACGATCTCGCTCAGTATAGCGGAGAAATCGCGGCTCATGAACGCGCGCGCCTTTCCGAGCAGGACCGGTATCGGACTGGACGGCTCGCGGGCGCGGAAGAACGCATCAGCGCTGCCGATGAGCGCCTCGGCCTCCTGGCGAGTGCCCGCCTGGAACTCGGGCGGCGCGGCGACGCCGTTGCCCTGCGCGCCCTCCGTGGCCGTCTTGGTGATCGCCTTCATGCGGCCCATGTCCAGTTGGAACGGGTGCCCGCCGCTGAAGGTGATCATCGCCTTGGCCGCCCCTTCCGGCATCAGCATTTCCAGCGCTTCCACCAGCGACTTGCCGACCAGCATGCGCGCTTGGTGGATCAGGATGAGAGCGGGCGACGAAGGCTCGGCCCGAGCGAAATACTGCTCGGCAGCCAGCAGGGCCGCGCTCGCCTCGGCATGATCCGAGAGCGCGATGACGGCGGCCGGCGGGGCGGCGGTCCCGGCAGACGGCAGCGCAACGTCGCCCGTCTCAGCGCCCCCCGTATCGGGCTTCGCCTGCTCCGCCTCCTCTGCCTCCAGCGCCAATTCCGGAACCGCCGCACGGATGAGCGTGCGGATCTGTCCGAGCACCTTCTGCAGATTGTCGAGGCTCGGGCGGGACGCGTGACCGGCAGCCTCGATGAAATTCGCGTCGATGTCGCGGAGCGCCCGCGCGGCTGCATTCACCGCCTGGTCGAGCGCTTCGATCGTCACCCTGTTGTCCGCCTGCTGGATCGCTTCGAGCACATCGGAGACGCCTACCTGCCGGTCGTCGGGGCGCGGCTGAACCTCGCCCGTTGCGACGAGATAGTCGCGAAGACTGACCGCTCCGATCTTTCTGCTGTTGACAAGCGGCGCATAGCCAAGCGGCAACAGGACCGATGTCTGATCATCCAGGCCGGAGATCGTGTTCTGGCGCAGCGTGAAATCGCCGTCGGCGCCGCGCGGATGCACCCCGTCCCAGCGGCTGCCGACCAGCCTGGCCATGCCTTGCAGGCATTCGCAGAAGCCGACCACCTGCCCGGCAAGACACTGGAAGCGCGCCTCGAGCGCGAGCAGACGAAGATCCTTGGTGCGGGCGAGAAGTGCGGCGACCGACTTGATCTCCGACTTGAGGTCGACCTTCGTCCGGTCGAACGGAACGTAGCGCGCGTCGTTGACCGGGGAGTTCGGGTCCTTCTGGTAGAAGCTCTCGGGAATGCGCCCCGCCGCGGAAAGCACGTAGTTCAGGTAGGCCTCGTCCCCCTCCTCGTCGAGATCGGGACCGCAGGGATCGGCTTCGGAAATCGCCTCTGCTATGTCGTCGAACCGCATGGATCCGTCCCGTTAAGAAAAAAGGCGTCCATCGGGGTGGACGCCTTTGTGGCAGCCGCGCGGCCGGCGCTATTGCAGATTGATCCGCATTTCGACGCGCCGGTTGACCGGATCATAAGGATCCGCAACCCGGGGGTTGGTCTCGCCCTTACCCACAGCGGTAACGCGGGATTCTTCGATTCCGTTGGCCAGCAGAAATGTGGTGACGGACTGAGCGCGCCGCTCCGACAGGCCGTCATTGTACTGGGCCGAACCCGACGCGTCCGTGTAGCCCTCGACCAGGAACGAGTGTGATTTGAGCCGGTTGTCGCTCAGAGCCTTGGCGAACTCGCCGAGCTTCGTCCGTGCGTCAGGGGTCAGGTCGGACGAGTCGAGGTCGAAGTTGATGAGCATGTCGAGACCGGTTTGCGCCGGAGTGACCTGCGCCGAGGCCTTGGCCTTGCACTCTTCTTCCGTGCCCACGCAAATTCCGCGCGACGCGCCGAGATCGGCAGCTGCTGCGAAGAATTCGATGATGTCCTTGGAGGTTTGCGTGGATTGCCCCAAGGCAGGCGTAGCCGCCAGCGCGCTGGTGAACAGCAATACACTCAATGGAACCCGCATGACGTGCCTCCATCGTGACAAGCCGAACTTTGAGAAACGGGCCTGAATAGAATAGGTCCGCGCTGATGATCGTGTCAACAATAGGGCAACAAGGACGCATCCTGCAGCGCGGTGAACTTGTTCAACAATCAACAATTGACGACAATGCAAACGTCATGACACCGCGCGGCGAACGCTCTATGAAAGAAGTAATGACGATCTGACCGCAAGATACGCCGGCTCGGACAGGGCCGCATGGGACCGGGTTTGAAGCAGGGGGTGCACTCATGGCCAGCCCGTACAAACAGGATCGGCGCTACGGCGAACTTCATACGCCGCTTGAAGAGAACGAGCTCGTTCTTCGCCGCTTCGACGGCATCGAAGCCATGAGCGATCTGTTCGAATACAGGGTGGAGGCGATCAGCCACAAGATCGAGCCGAACTTCGACCGTGCGATCGGCCGCAACTGCACGGTGACGTTGAAGCCAGTTGGCGGCGACCCTCGCCACTTCGACGGCATCCTCACTGAAGTCCAGCTGATCGGGATCGAAGACAAGGACTTTGTCTACAGGCTCATCCTGCGCCCCTGGCTGTGGATGATGTCGAAGCGCACCAACTGCCTCATCTTCCATGACAAGACCGCGCCTCAGATCATCGCCGACATTTTCGATGCGAACTCCGGTTTTGCCGAGTACCGTCAGGTCCTGACGGAGGACTATCCGGTCAAGGAATACTGCGTCCAGTATCGCGAAAGCGACATGGCCTTCGTCTGCCGGCTGATGGAGGAGAACGGCATCAGCTACCATTTCCTCCACGAGAAGGGAAAGCACACGCTCGTCATGGGCGATGGAGCCTCGGCCTACGGCGACGTGCCCGGCTCGACCCGCAAATATGTCCCCACCGAGCAGGAACACTGGCGCGACGCCGAGCATTTCAATGTCTGGCGCCCGGAACGGCGGTTCACCTCGGGCAAGGCGACGCTGGAGGAGTATGACTTCAAGAAGCCGACGACCGAGTTGCGCGCCGAGAAGTCGAATGCCTCCGACCACGGGAACGGCGAACTGGAGATGTTCGATTTCCCCGGCAAATATGAAAAGCAGGAGGACGGCAAGAAGCTGGCCAATTGGTGGCTCGAAAGCGAGCAGGCCGCTGACCAGCATTTCTTCGCCTCGGGCAACTGCGTCACCTGCCCGCCCGGCTATCTGGTGACGCTGGCCGATCATCCCAATACGGACCACAACCAGGAATACCTGATCCTGCGCGCGACGCACTCCTACTCCGCCCAGTACTACGGGTCGACCGGCCGGCTCGACCAGGAGGGCTATCATGGCAGCCATGAGCTGATGAGCAGCAAGCGCGCCTACGCCCCGCCCATCGTGACGCCGATGCCCCACGTGCACGGCCCGCAGACGGCAACCGTCGTCGGCGACGGCGACATCGATTGCGACGAGTACGGGCGCATCCTGGTCCGCTTCCACTGGGACCGCGCCGAAGATCAGTCGATGCGGGTCCGCGTCGGCCAGGTCTGGGCCTCCCAGAACTGGGGCGGCATCTTCATCCCGCGCGTCGGCATGGAGGTGATCGTCGACCACCTGGAGGGCGACCCGGACCAGCCCATCGTCATCGGCTGCGTCTACAACGACAACAACATGCCGCCCTATGACCTTCCGTCCGAGAAGAACAAGGCCGGCTGGAAATCCCAGTCGACCCCCTACGGCCCGGGCTACAACGAGATCATGATGGACGATACGACAGGCGACGAGCTCGTCCGCCTGCACGCCCAGCGCGACCTGGAATCGAAGATCGAGAATGACGAACGGCGCAAGGTCGGCATGAACCGCACCACCAACATCGGCGTGATCGACAAGCTCGATGTCGGGATGCAGCTCAACATCACGGCCGGCATGCAGATCTCGATGACAGTCGGCGCCAGCACCATCGTGATGACGCCGGCTTCGATCGACATCACCTCACCCGTCATCAATGTGACCGCGACATCGGCGCTCAACCTGACATCCGCGATGGCGATGAACTCGACCGCCGGGATGTCCATGACGTCGACGTCCGGCCTGTCGATGAATCTCACCTCCGGTCTGCTCATTCAGGCCACCTCCGGGGTGATGACGTCGAGCATGGCCGGCGTCGTGAATGAACTGAAGAGCCCGATCATCAAGCTGACCGGAATACCGATCATCTCGCCGGTGTGATCCCGTCCCGATTCCAAGGCGTCCGACCGATGGCCACTCGACTTCGCTTCACCACTGCCAGGGAACTGTTCGACGCCTTTCCCACGGCGTCCCAGGACATGAAGGCCGAGCCGACCGACGAGCCGTCGCTCGACTTCTGCCGGGCCAGGCTTGCCGGCAAGGTGCCGGAGGACGCGATCACCTTCTGCGCCTATCTCCTGCCGCGACGCGTCGCGGTGTGGTGGGGTCACGAGTGCCTGACCCAACTGCCGGATCTGCTCGACGAGCAGGACCGCCGGATGCTCGCACTGGCGCGTGACTGGGTGAGCGAGCCGGAGGAGGACCGCAGATACGCGGCCCTGAACGAGGGTATGGCCGCGCGCGAGAAGACGCCCGGCGTCTGGATCGCCCTTGCAGCCGGTTGGAGCGGCGGCAACATCGCACCGGCCGGCATGGAGCCGGTGGCGTCCCAGGTCTTTTTCACGCCCAAGGCCGTCAATGCCGGCATCCTGTTCATGCTGGCGCGGGTGGCGATTGCCGATCGCGCGGCCGTGCTTTCGGGTTTCGTGGAGATGGGGATCAACCTCGCGGAGACGTCGTGATGGCGGGCCCTTTGGAATGCGCATGCACGCCGCGCCGATCGGCGTATGATTGGGGTGAACAGGCGCGCGGAATTCCGCGGCGGCGTGTGCATGATGAGGTGCGATCGACGGCATGACGATCACATTGACGATTGACAATCTGGACTCGCTTCCCGATGGCGGGCCGACCAGGTTCCAGGCCCACAACCGCAGTTTCGAGATCGGCCGGGAGCAGCATCTCGACTGGACCCTTCCGGACCCGGGCCGCTACATCTCCGGCCGTCACTGCGAAGTCCGCTACGAGAACGGCGCCTACTGGCTCTACGACACCTCGACCAACGGGGTTTTCGTCAACGGCTCGTCGCAGCGCGTCAAAAGCCCGTATCGGCTGGAGAACGGCGACCGGCTCTCGATCGGCCACTATGTCATCGACGTGGCGCTGCAGGTCGATGAGCGGCCGGCGCAGGAACCGATAGCCTCGCCGTCGCCCGCTCCCGCCAACGGAGACATCTGGAGCGTCGATGGCCCTGCGCCCCGCCCTGTCGACCGGCGCGGTTTCATGCCCGAAGCCTCGAGGCGGCGCGAGGCCGATTTCTCGGACCAGTTCCTCGAGTTCCCCGAGATCCGGCAGCCAGAACGACCCGAGCGCGAGAGCCCGGGGGCGGACGCGTGGGACGCCCGGCCGTCGCCTCCCGCCAGCCGTTCCGCATCGACTGGCGAGATCGATCCGGACGCTGCGCAGCGGCCGCCCGGCCGCGATGCCGGCTCCGTCGACACCGCCAACACACCCCCGCCGGTCGATCCGTCGGCCATGCGTCCCATGCCTGGCCCGGCGGAGCGTCGCGCGGCCGGTGTCCACGTGCAACCCGCCTTCCCTCCGCGCATTCCAGCCGGCCAGGCACAAGCAGGCCCGTCGTCGGCTTCGGCCTTCCTCGCTGCGTTTGCCGCCGGGGCCGGCGTCTCCCCGGAGGCGCTGCGCAGCAGGAATCCGGAGGAGCTTGCCTTCGAGATCGGCGAGTTCGTAAAATTCTCCGTCGACAATCTGCGACAGCTGCTGAAGGCGCGCGCGGCCGCGAAGACGATGACCAAGAGCGCAAGCCGCACGATGATCAGCGCGAGCGACAACAACCCGCTGAAATTCGTTCCCGGCACGCCCGAGGCCATCGAGGTTATGTTCGCCCACAATCGGCCGGGCTATCTCGACGCCAAGCACAGCCTCGACCAGGCATTTGCCGATCTCAAGCGCCACGACCTCGCCACCTATGCGGCGATGCAGAAGGCGCTGGCCAAGCTGGTCGAGGAGTTTGCGCCCGACGCCATCGAGCAGAAGGTCGCCAGCGCAGCGTTTCCCCTGAAGAAGAGCCGCGCCTGGGACGCATTCGTTGCGAAATGGGAAGAGCGCGATGCCGGCGAGAACGGCATGCTCGACACTTTCCTCGACTATTTCGCCGAAGCCTACGACCAGGCCAGCGGAGGCAAGAAGGCCGACAAGGACTGAGGGGCGTGGCGCTGGCGGCTATCAGTTCCCCGTTTCCGCGGGCGGGCAGTCCGCGCCTGTTCCCGGACCGCATCCCTGCATCGGCTGCGTCGACCCGGCGCCGCGCGGCAGGCCGCCCGGCTGGGGCGTATCCGCGTCCTCCGCGCCGCCCGTCTCGACCGCGTCGCGCATCGCCGGTTCTCCGACGTGCCTGCGCTGGATCACCTCGACATCCGTGATGCCGATCGCGGCGAGTTGCGGCAGCACGACGTCGGGATCTCCCGCCACCACGATCACCGAAGGCGTGAGCGAGGCGAGATCCGGGGCCACCTTGCGCACTGCATCCAGTTCGAGGGCCGCGACCCTCTCGCGCCGGGCATGATCCTCCTCCAGCGTGACGCCGAGCGTCCCCGTGTCGATCACGTAACCGGCGAAGCTGCGGCCGGTTTCCGCCGTCGCCGCAAGAGCCGTGCGATAGGCGGTGATCGTGCGATTGAGCTCTTCCTCGCTGACCGCAGACGTCGCCAGGCTATCGAATCCTTTGAACACCTCCTTCAACGCAGCGCCGGTATTGTCGCGCCCGACGGTCATCTCCACGACCATACCGCCGTGCGACTTCATCGCCGACATCAGCCTGGCCGACGTCCCGTAGGTATAGCCCTTCTCCTCGCGGATGACCGAATTCAGCCTGCCGTTGAAGTCGTCTCCCAGCAGTCGCATGACGGCCGTGGCCTCGGCGCGCTGCGGATCCTCCCTGCCGGGCGCCGGGCGCGCGATGAAGAGCGCCGACTGGCTGGCGCCGCGCTCGGGCGCCAGCAGCACCTTCCTGCCGGCAGGGAACGTGGCTGATGGGAATTGCAGCGCGGTGTAGCCGGCCTCTACATCCTTCCAGCCCGCGAAGGCCCGCTCCAGCGCCTGCGCCACCTCCTCGACCGGCTGCGAGCCGACGCTGTAGAAAGTCGTCGTGGACGGCTGGAACAGGCGGAGGAAGGCGTTCCTTGCATCGTCCAGCGTCATCGCCCTCAGCGCATCGAGCGACCAATCCTGGTCGGGCCTGCCCGGCTCCTTCGGAAACAGGACGGCGTTCGCCGATCGCGCCGCAACGCCGGGCAGGTCCGACTCCCGGTTGGCGAGCCACTGCGCATAGTCCGTCGTCAGGATCTTCCATTCGCCCTCGTCGAAACGCGGTCGCTGGATCACGTCGGCCAGCAGCGCAAGGCCGTTCGCAAATTCACCTTTGGGCACTGCCATCGACATCGCCGTTCGCGCATTGCCTGAGGCCGAGGCGATGTTGGCGCCGATGTCGGCTGCGGTCTTGGCGAGCGCCGCGTAGCTGCGATCGCCGGCCCCGCGCACCGCCATGTTGGCCGCGACGTCGATCAGCCCCTCCTTCCCCTCCGGCGCGTTGAGCCAGCCGCCCGGCGCGACGGCCGCGACGTACTCCATCGGGGTTTCGGGGAGCTGATAGTGCACGACCTTGACGCCGTTGGACAACGTCGCCGTGGTCTTCTCCGGCAGCTTCGTCGCGCCGGGTTCGCGGGCTTCGAGTTTGGGGACGTCGACATGCGGCCGCTCCGCCACCTGGAACGGCGCCGGAACTCCCGACGACTCGAGCAGAATCGCAGGGTAGTCGCCGCGCTTGCCGGGGCGGACGATCAGCGTGCTCGCATTCTTCAGATCAAGCACCTTCCTGGCGGTTGCCGCGACGCTCTCCGCCGTCGCCGCAACGATCTGCCGGTCGTCCTCCAAGGCGAGCCCGGGGTCGCCCAGGATGTCGGTGGCGTAGGCGATGGCGCTCGCCCTGTCGTCAAACGGCTCGATCGCCAGCTTTGCCGACAGCAGTGCGGTCGACTTCGAGCGGGCGACGTCGGCCGGATCGATTGGCGTCGACAGGAACTCCTCGAACGCGGCCCGCAGTTCCGTCTCCAGCGTCTCCACCGCGACGCCCTCGTTGACCGTCGCGTCGATCTCAAAGCGACCGCCGAGCAGCCCCGGCGTCCAGGAGGCGCCGACCGAATTGGCGAGGCCCTTCTCCGCCACGAGCCGGCTCCTCAGCAGGCCGAAGGCTCCGTTGCCGAGCAGATCCGAGGCTATTGCGAGATCGCCATTGTCATCCGAGGAGGATGGCGGGCCGTCGAAGCCGATGGCGACGCTGGCGGTCGCCACGCGGTCGGTGACATCGAGCCTGAGCTTGGTCGGAGCCGTCGGCGCAGGGCTCGGGCGCGGCACCTCCGCGCCGGTAGGAATGCGGCCGAAGGTATCCTCGATCAGCGCTTTGGCGTCCTCCACCGCAAAGTCGCCGACCAGCACGAGGATGGCGTTGTTCGGGACATAATAGGTGTCGAAGAAGCCCCTCACCTCGTCCAGCGAGGCGTCGTCGAGGTCCGCGATGGAGCCGATGACGGCGCGGCTGTAGGGATGGGAATCCGGGAACAGCCCGGACCAGAAGGCCGTCCAGCCGGCGGAGCCGGCATTGTCCAGAACGTTCTGACGCATCTCGTTCTTGACGACGTTCCTCTGCAGGTCGAGTTCGCGCTGGTCGACGTCCTCGCCGAGATTGGCCATGCGGTCCGCCTCGATGGAAAGAATGACCGGCAATCCGCAGGACAGGCCTTCGGCGTAGTAGACGGTGCCGTCTTCCTGGGTCCACGCATTGATGGTGTTGCCCATCGCCGCTTGCGCCGCGAACACGTTCGGCCAGGCTGGAGTGCCCGAGAACATCAGGTGCTCAAACAGATGCGCAAAACCCGAGCGGCCGGCGGGTTCGTTCATGGAGCCGACCCGGTAGCGGAGATTCATGACCACCTTCGGCACGCGCCGGTCCGGCGCCAGCACCACCTGCAGTCCGTTCTCCAGCGTGTATCGCGTCGTCTCGAGTGGCTTGTCGTCCGACGCTGCGCCAATCGACGCGAGCGACACCAGCATGAAGAATGCAAAGAAAAAACGCTTCAAGATCAATGTCTCCGGCGATCCGCCGTGCCCAGACGACACGCTGTGCCCCGTCTGTACGCCGCTCAGCGGCCATCTGCCATGCTCAAAGCGCCGAAATATGGGCGAGCGGAAGACCGTACGGGAATTTGCGCCCGACAACCAAGTCTGTTCCCTCAGACGATTCCCCTGGAGGACTCGTTGTTCTAGAGTGATGGCGAATCAACTGGTTGGGTAGGGCATCGGGGCATTGCTGTCCGGCGAAGCGGCGCTGGACGGACTGTGTTGATTCCCATTCATGTTGCGGAAGCCTGCGATTCGTCGATTGGGGTCGGGCGTCCTTTTTTGTGCGCCCGGGCCCGGGTCCATGAACACCAAGCCGCCACTGAATACGCAATGCCGACAGACCTCGCGTCCTCGCGAAAACGTTCATCCGCACTCGGATCGCGCGCCGACCTCACTGCCCATCTGGCGGGCCTCGGTTCCGAGATGGGCGCGGAGCACTACATGCTGCTTGCCGTCGTCAACGACCGCGACCGCAGCGACGCGCGCGTCATCGCCTCGAACTGGGTCTATGACGCCATCCAGCTCATAGGATTCCGGCAGCTGGCGGCCATTGCGCTGAGCCGGTTCAGCACTCCGCCCGGACTTTCGTGCCTCAGCCTGATCACGGCCAACGCTCCCGATCTCGGCGGCGTCCTCGACGGCGAGACGGCGCGGCTGCTGCAGGTCCTGGGACATACCGAACTGTTCTGCCTCAAGCTCCATGTCGGCCGACAGCGCTACTATCTGCTGCTGTCCTCGTCCCGCAGCGGCACGATCGACCCCGCGCGCCTCGCAGCCGCGCACTTGCCGCTCTGCTATGCCTTGTCGACCGCTCCCGATCTCCTGGCCTCCGCCTCCCTCGTCGATCCGCTGACGGACCGCGAGCGCGAATGCATGTTCTGGGTCTCTGAGGGCAAGACCACCGACGATATCGGCGTGATCCTCAGCGTGTCATCCAATACGGCGAACGGCTACATCGCCAACGCCATCCAGAAGCTCGGATCCAGCAATCGCGCCATGGCCATGGCGACCGCCATCCGCAGCGGGGTCATCTGATGGCGCTGCCGAGAACCAACCTCCCCGAGAACGCCCCCGCCGGCCTGCACGGCGCCGCGCCTTCGATAGCCGACCTGCTGCGCATCGGCGACAGCATCGCGTCCGACATCGGCGCCTCGGATTTCGCAACCTTCTTCATCGGAGCGGCCCGCGAGCGTGGCCGCCTCACGCCTGCACTGGACTCCGACTATCCTGCGGTCTCCACGCAGAGCACCATCCTGTCGTCCAGCTTCGGCGACGAGTTTGTCAGGCATGCCGTCACGTCGACGCAGCCAAGCTGGTGGTCCGGAGAGCGCGAAAGCCCCGCCACGCGCGCTTTCGAGACGCTGGGTTGTGCGCGGCGGACCGCCCTCGGGCTCCCGGACGTCCCCGGCATCGCCTTCCCGGCGTATGCCGAGCACGGAGCGTCCGGGTTGATTGCGTTCTTCGGCACAGACATCCTCCTTTCGGACGAGCTGACGCCCGACGTGCACGCGCGTTGCTTCCGGCTGTTTGCCGACATGGTGCGGCTGGGCCTCGGACAGGTGGGACCGCGCCCGGCCGTTACCCAACGCGAGCTCGACTGTCTCAAGCTGACCGCCAACGGCTATACCAGCGAAGAGATCGCAGTCATCCTCGGCCTGTCGGTCCACACTGCTAACCAGTATCTGACCAAGGTCACGCTCAAGCTCAACGCGTTGAACCGTGTCCACGCGGTCGCCAAGGCGCTGCGGCTCGGCCTTATCGAGTAGGCGTCACGAATCTGCCAGCGAAGGCACCGCCTTGCGCATCCTCGCCTCCGAGATGGCATTCCCCAGGAAGGCTGTGTTCTTCTCAGGGCATGGATCCGGCTTGTCGAACGAGACGTAGTTGACGACCACGGTCGCGATGTGGTCGGCGAGTGTGAGCGTGAAGTAGACGGTCGCGCCCCTCGGCCTCAGTTCGAGGTCGAGCGATATCGTCGGTGCCTCGCCCCAGCCGACACGGGCCTCGCCGCCGTTCCCGAGGCGCACGGCGCCCGGCATGAAATACAGCTCGGCGGCGGAATCCACGATGTCCGCCACACAAGCGAAATGCTCGAGGCGGATAAAGGCGATGTAGTCGGCCACCTCGACCATGCGCAGTTCGCGCACGACCTCCTTCATCGCCTCCGACACGATCAGTTCGCGCGCCTCGGTGTGAGACTGACGGATCATTGCATCTCCCTGCGCTGTGGCGGCCTGGTCTTTCTCGCGTAGACGATGCGGACCAGTTCCGCGACGGCCTGATAGAATTGAGCTGGGATCACGTTATCAACCGAAACTTGTTTGTACATGGAACGCGCGAGCGCCACGTCCTCAAAAATCGGGATTCCATGCTGGCCGGCGATCTCCCGGATCTTCAGAGCGACCAGGTCCTGCCCCTTGGCCACGACGACGGGCGCTGAATCCTCGTCGCGAACGTATCTGAGCGCGATTGAATAGTGGGTCGGGTTGGCGATGATCAGCGTCGCCTTCGGCACCGCGGTCATCATGCGCCGCCGCGCCCGGTCGCGGGCGAGCGAGCGCAGCCGCGCCTTGACGATCGGATCGCCTTCCGACTGCTTGTGCTCGTCCTTCACTTCCTGCTTCGTCATCCTCAGGTCCTGGCGCCAGTGGAAGCGCGACCAGATCAGGTCGATCACGGAGATCGCCGCCATCACCAGCGTGATCGAGATGAGGATGTTGATGAGCACGTCGCGGATGACGATGCCGAAGGTGGTCGGATTGGTCAGCATGCCCGACAAGAGTCGGTCGCGCGCCTCGTTCACCGCAAAGGACAGCACCGCGATCACGAAAGCTAGCTTGCCCAACGACTTGGCGAATTCCACGAAGCCCGCCATGCCGAACAGCCGATCCCACCCTTTGCTCAGCGAGATGCGGGACGCCTGCGGCCTTATCCGCTCGCCGACGAACTGAGGCATGTTCTGCAGCGCCGACGCGGCCACACCGGCAACCGCCAGCAGGAGCACGAAGATGCCGAGCATCTTGCCGATCTCGACCAGGACAACGCGGTAGAGCTGCATGACATCTTCCGCCGTCCCGAGTGACCAGGCCTCCGGCCGCTCGAGGAAGTCGGCGAGGAAAGCTCCGGCGGCGGCAATGTCGGCATCGACGAAGAACACGCAATAGACAAGGATCGCCACGAACGAGAGAAGGATCGCGGTCTCCTTCGAGTGAGGCAGCTTGCCCTGCTCGATGGTGTCGCGGATCTTCTTCTCTGTCGCTTCTTCTGTTTTGCTGTCCTTGTCGGCAGCCTCAGACATGACAGACGCTCAAAGCCTCAGGCGGCGGCCGGCTGAGCCGTGGGCAGCTCGATCGTGCCCTCGCCCGCCAGCCGGATCGCGGTGGAGGCGATGGTGCGCCGCGCCCGCAGGATGTCCACCGCGGCGATGCCGTCGGCGCCGGCGGAAAGCTCGGACTCGATCATGCGCCGTGAGCGGGCGCCGATCGACGACAGCACCGCCTCGGTGAGGCCTGCCGATCCGTTGCGCAGCGCGAGCGTCACCAGTTCCGTCGACAGTCCGTCGAAGAGTGTGACGCGCGACCTCTGGGTCAGAAGCTCGATGTCCTCGAAGGCGAACAGTCTCGCGCGGATGGCGTCGAGGCCGCCCGCGCCCGAGGCGGCGAGATCCTGCATGACCTCGTCCAGCAGCGGCTTGTCGAGCTCGTTGAGCAGGTTCGCCACGCGCGATTGCCCGGCCGCGTTATCCTTGTGCGTCGTATCAGCGAGCAGACGCGTCCTGATCTGGTTCTCGACGATCTTCACGGCCGCGGGCGGCATGGACGTGATCGCCATCATGCGCTTGATCACCTCGGTCCGCATCGGCTTTTCCAGCTTCAGCAGAACTTCCGCGGAAACCTGCGAGGTCAGGTTCGAGAGGATGAGCGCGGACGTCTGGGCGTGCTCGGCGGCGAGGAACGCCGCCAGCCGCTCGCGATCCAGCTTGGCGACCTCCGGCCACACCGGGGGCGGACCTTCGTTCTGGGGCGTCACCGGCTCGTCGCTCATCAGCGCACTCACCTCCTCCGGCGAGAGCGTCTCGTTGAGGATCGTGTCCATCGCATCGCCCGAATCCAGGAGGCCCGCGCCTTCGGTGAACTCGGCCTCGAATTCGGCGACGATGGTTTCCAGGTCGCTCTGCGGAATGGTCGAGAGCGTCCTGGCTGCCTCGATCAGCGCCTTGAGCTCATCCTGCTTGAAGAATTTCAGCAGCCGGCTGGCGGCCGGCTTGCCCATGGCGACAAGGATCGCCGCCGCCTTCTGGGGCCGTGTCATGGCCGAGGCGTCGAAGGGTTGTTCAGCCTCGTGGCGAGCCGCCGCACCGCTCCGGTTGGTCATCATAGGCCCCGCCCGGCGGTCATTATCTCGGTCAGGCGCACGCCGAACCGGGACGGATCGTTCTCCATCACGATGATCTCGCCCCGGGCGATCCTGCGGCCGTTGACCATCACGTCGATCGGTTCGCCGATCCGTCGGTCGAGCGGAACCGTCGAGCCCTTCTGCAATCCCATGAGATCGGCGACAGGCATCTCGGCGCGGCCGAGCACCACCTGGACGTCGACCGGGATGCTCATGATGATGCCGGTGGGCGCAGCCGCGGCGGATGCGGATGCGGATGCTGGCGCCGCGGAAGCGGCTGTTCCAGCCGGAGCGCTCGGCTTGTCGGTGAGGACGCCGCGCAACTCCTCGAACGCCCGATCGAGCTGGTCGTCTGGGCCGTCGCCGTTCGCCGTGCCGTGCTGCGTCATGGTTCGTCTCCGCTCCTTTTCCAGCCTTACGCGCGGTTGGCCGGCAGCAATCCGTCAATGATGTCGTGGCCGGTCTCGAAGGGCTCGCGCACCCTCACCGAGAGGTTCTGGCCTACCCTGCCGAACTCGCAGGTGAATAAGGTCTTGTCGCGCGCGGCGAGCCGGACATTGGCCTGCGCCCCGTCGTCGAACGGCACCACCTGCCCGATCGCCAGCGTCGAGAGCTCGCCCAGCGTCATCTGCGCGATGGGCATGGTGGCGACGACCTCGACGTTCGAGCGCATGACTTGCTCGCCAAAGCGAGCACCCCAGGCGTTCTGAGCGGCGCCGCCGCCCTCGGCAATGCCGTCCGCACGATGCTTGAGCAGCACGCGCTGCGGCATGACCACTGCGACCTCGCCGCTTCCCGCACGCGACGTCAGGCTGAAGACAATGCGCACGGCCGGCGTGTCCCGCATCGAAAGCTTCTTCAGGTCAGGTCCGGAGACCGGAGCCGGCAGCGGAAACTTGATGTCGAGGGCGCGCGGGCCATGACCGTTGAGCGCGGTCGCCACCTCGGTGAACACCGATGTCGCGACCTCGATCTCGATCGGGGACGGGTCGCGCTCAAGCGGCGTGACGGGCATGTCGGGATCGGCCCCGAAGACGGTGCTCACGACCAGCGAAAGCGCGCCCGCGTCAACCACCATCATCAAGGCGTCCGGCGACGATACAGATGCCGCGACGGTAACGGCGGCATGGCTTGCCGGCTTGGGGCGAGCGTCCGCAAATCGCGTGAGGTCGACGCGCTTGACGTCCACCTCGAGACTTATCGCCAGCGAATTGGCAAGGCCCTCGGCGATGCGTGCGATGGCGCGTTCGCCCATGGACCGGGCGGCGCTTGTCACGCGCTCCGGCTCGCCGGTCTCACCGACCAGGCGCTCCAGGATGTAGTCTCTAGTCTCCGCCGGAGTGCCGACGCTGGCCATCGTCATGCAGCCTTCTTGACGTCGGCGGCGCCGCTGCTCATCGTGCTCTGCTCAACGGCGTCGATCGACGGCCTGTCGTAGGCGGAAATGGTCTTGCGGCCGAACTCGATCGCCACCTGCGGCAGCGATCCGTTCATATAAGCCAGCAACGTCTGCTTGACGATCACATAGAGGCGGTTCTGCTTCTCGCGCACCATCTTGATCTTGGTCGCGATCGGGCCGACGACGGCGTAGGACAGGAAGATGCCGAGGAAGGTTCCGACCAGCGCCGCGCCGATCAGGCCGCCGAGGATTTCCGGAGACTGGTCGAGCGCGCCCATCGCCTTCACGACGCCGAGCACGGCGGCCACGATGCCGAGCGCCGGCAGGCCGTCGCCCACCGCCGTCATCGCATGGTAGGGCTTCAGGCTGTCGCCGCGGATGGTGTGGATCTCCTCGTCCATCAGCGCCTCGATCTCATGCGAGCGCGCATTGCCGATGATGATGATGCGGCAGTAGTCGCAGATGAAGTGCGTCAGGGCGTGGTTCTTCAGCACTGCGGGGAAAGCCTGGAAGATCGCCGATTCCTCGGGATTGTCGATATGAGCCTCGACCTCGCTGCGCGATTTGGAGCGCAGTTCGCGCATCAGGCTGTGCAGCACGCCGAGCGTCTCGAGATAGTCCGCCTCTTTGGGAACTGCGTTCTTGAACGCCTCCAGCGTGGCCTTCCCAGTGTCCTTGACGACCTTCATCGGGTTGGCAACGAGGAAGCAGCCGAGCGCGGCGCCGCCGATGATGACGACTTCCCACGGCTGCATCAGCACGCCGATGTGGCCGCCCATGGCCATGAAGCCGCCGAGCACGCAGCCCAGGGTCACCACCAGCCCGATCAGAATGCCCACTAACTAGCCCTTTCGTCACCGTCCCAACGTAGCATTACGGGTCGTGCCTTGCGTGAGGCTTGAACGGGCCTCCGCGGGATTCAGTTTCGCGCAAGGAAATGGGCGTAGCTTGCGGCGTGATGGACAATCGCCCGGGAAGGCTGTCGCCTTGGTGAACACCTATACGAGCTATTCGCTGATCATGCGCGACATCGCGAAGTCGATCGACAGGGTCGGCCGCGATCCGATCGTCAGCCGCGACACCGAGTACTACATGGCCAATATCGGCAAGGTGTCGTCGATCGACGAGTTCGTGAACGACTACCGGCTGTTCAGCTATGCCATGAAGGCGCACGGCCTCGAAGACATGACCTACGCCAAGGCGTTCATGGTCAAGGTGCTCGAGGGCGGCGTCACCGATCCCGACAGTTTCGCCAATCGCCTGAGCGACAAGCGGTATGTGGAATTCGCCAAGACATTCGACTTCAAGCGCAATGGCGCCGAAGCGACCACCTACAACCGCGCGCAGGCCGACGTCCCGAAGAACTTCATATACCAGACGGAATTGACCACCGGTCAGGCCAACTACGCCTATGTCGAGGAGGAAACCTCATACTTCCTCGAGAACATCGGCAATGTGAAGTCGGTGGACGACCTGCTGGGCGACGCGCGCCTGCTGCGATACGCCCTCACCGCCAGCAACATCTATCTCGGCGACTACGCGACGGAGCAGGACCCGACGGGCAAGGACCATGTGCGCGCCATGCTCGAAGGCGGGGTGGCCGATCCCCAAAGTCCGGCCAACAAGCTGGGGGACAAACGCTTCGCCAACTTCGTCAGCGTCTTCAACTTCGTCGAGTACGGAGCCGACTCTACGTCCCGACTGGCTGTGCAGATGGGCACGCCGCAGTCCTTCATCCAGGAATCGGAACTGGTCCTCTTCAAGGGGGTGTCGGACACGCAGCGCGCCGAAGTCGCCTACTTCACCGCCAATATCGGCAAGGTGGCCACGGCGGGCCAGCTGATCTCCGACAAGCGCCTGCTCACCTTCGCGCTGGCGGCCTACGGGCTCGACGCCAGGACCGAACCGCCGGAGCGCGTCCTCCAGATGCTCACCGGTGGCGTCAGCGATCCGCAAAGTCCGGCCAATCAGCTGTCCGACAAGCGCTATGCGGCATTTGTCTCCGCCTTCAACTTTGCCGAACATGGCGCTGCCGCCACTTCACGCGATGAGGCGACGCAGCTCACGCCAAAGCGCTACCTGGAGCAGCAGGCGGATCCGGAAAGCGCCTATTTCCGCGCCAATATCTCCACGGTGAAGTCGGTGGGCGACTTGCTGCGGAACGAGCGGCTCATCACCTATGCCATGAAGGCGTATGGGCTGGACGCCAAGGCCGAGAACCGCGTTCTCGTCCGCGACATGCTGCTCGGCGGCGTGACCGACCCGAACAGCCCGGCAAACCAGTCGAGCGACAAGCGCTGGGCGGCCTTCGTCTCGGCCTTCGACTTTGCCCAGCATGGTGCGGACGCCACGTCGCGCGCCGCCGTCACCGAGGCGACGCCGAGGCTCTATGTCGAAAATCTCGACCCCGAGACGGCCTATTTCCGCGCCAACATCGGCAAGGTGACGACGGTCGACAAGCTGCTCGCCGACACCCGGCTGCTCACCTACGCGACGGCGGCCTACGGGCTCGACGCCTCGACGCAGGGCAAGGACACGATCCGCAAGATGCTGGTGGGCGGCGTCGACAGCCCCACCAGCCCGGCCAACCTGCTTGACGACAAGAGCTATGCGCGGTTCGTCGCCGCGTTCGACTTCAAGACGCACGGCGTGAACACGACCTCGCAGGCCGCCGTGCTGGAAGCCACGCCGACGCGCTACGACACCATGCGCGATCTCGGCCTCGTCAAGCTGCCTGCCGCCTACGTCAAGGCGGAGACCGACTACTACAAGGCCAATGTCGGGAAGCTCGAATCGATCGACGACCTGATGGCCGACAAGCGGCTGTTGAACTACGCCCTGGTCTCCTATGGCTTCGACCCCGCTGACCAGAGCCCGGCCAAGATCCGGCAGATGCTGGAGGGCGGCGTCAAGGAAGAGGACAGCCCCGCCAAGAAGTCCGGCGACAGCCGCTGGGTCGCCTTCGTGTCGGCCTTCAACTTCGTCGAGCACGGAGAGGAGACGACCACCTTCAGCCTCGCGCTGAAGCCGACTATCGACAAGTTCATGCGTCAGACGCTCGAGGAAAATGCCGGCAACACCAACGAAGGCGTTCGGCTCGCGCTTTATTTCGAGCGCAAGGCACCGAAGATCTCGAATTTCTACGAGGTCCTGGCGGATCCGGCTTTGGCCAAGGTGGCGCGCACGGTCCTCAGCCTTCCGGATTCCTTCGCGAACGCCGACCTCGACAGGCAGGTCAAACTGTTCGAGAGCAGGCTCGACATTCAGGACTTCAGCGAACCTGACAAGCTGGCGAAGTTCCTCACCCGCTTCACCAGCATGTGGGAGATCGGCAACCCCAGCGCACCGACCGCGGCGTCGCTCGCCGCCTCGCTGATCGCGCCGTCCCCCGCCGGCTACGGCGTCTCCGCCGACACCCTCTTCGCCATCCAGAACCTTCGGCGGTAGCAATGCAGAACGCCCTTTATGTCGCGCTTTCGTCCCAGATCGCGCTGGAGAAGCGATTGACGACAATCGCCGACAATGTCGCAAACTCCAGCACCGTCGGCTTTCGCGCCACCGGCGTGAAGTTCGAGGATCTCGTGTCCGGACTTGGCAACGAGCGAGTGTCCTTCGCCTCCGCCGGCGACACCTTCCTGTCGGGTGCAACCGGCTCGCTCCGACAGACCGGCAATCCGTTCGACTTCGCGGTGCAGGGCGACGCCTGGTTCGGCATCGAGACGCCGGTCGGAACGGTGATGACCCGCGACGGTCGCTTCGAGATGAACGACGCGGGGGAGTTGGTTACGCACCAGGGCTACCGTGTGCTCGACGCCGGCGGCGCGCCGCTCCAGCTCGATCCCCGCAACGGCCAGCCCAGCGTCGGCGCCGACGGCATGATGAGCCAGAACGGCGTGCAGGTCGGCGCCATCGGCCTGTTCACCTTCGATCCAGGCCAGAATTTCCAGCGCTTCGGCAACTCTGGCATCGTGCCGGCCACCGAGCCTGAACCTATCGTCGACCGCATCGATGCCGGTGTCGCCCAGGGTTTCCTCGAAGATTCGAACGTCAATCCGGTTCTCGAGATAACGCGCCTGATCATGGTCCAGCGGGCCTTCGAGAACACGGCCGCGGCCATTCGCAGCACGAGCGCCAGCTTCGACGAAGCCATCAAGACCCTCGGGTCGAAGTAAGCTATGTCGCAGGCAGAAGCAGTACCCCCGCCACGCGGACTGGCCGCAGGACAGGAGGGCGACAATCCGCTCCTCCTTCTGGAGCGCATCCAGGGTCTCTATTCCGATCCGGCATCCCTGGTCAGGCTGGGCGGGCGCATCTGCGAGGTGACGAGCACCGGCTACCAGGTGCGCGGTATGTCGGCCGGCTCGCGCCTCGGCGACGTCGTCGAGCACCGCAGCCGCGGTATGACGCGACGCGGCGAGATCGTGCGGGTCACCACCGACGGGGTGACCGTCTCTCCGTTCGAGCGCAGTGCCGATGCGGGGGTCGGCGATCCGGTCTTCAACACCGGACCGTTCATCCTGTCGCCGGACAACGCTTGGCGGGGTCGCAGCATCGATGCGCTGGGCCGCGGCATCGACAGCGGCCCTCCGCTCATCGGTGGCGTGCCGACGGGAGCGTTGGGCGACGGCGGGGTCCCTCCCGCCCTCTCGCGCGAACGCGTCGGAACAGGTTTTTCGACGGGCGTAAAGGTCATCGACATCTTCACGCCCATCTGCTTCGGCCAGCGTCTCGGCGTCTTCGCCGGATCGGGTGTCGGCAAGTCCACCCTGCTCGCCATGCTGGCGGCCGCTGAAGCTTTCGACACCGTCGTCGTGGCCCTGATCGGCGAACGCGGGCGCGAAGTGCGCGAATTCCTGGAGGACACGATCGGCAGCGCGATGGCGAAGACCGTCGCCGTCGTCGCCACCAGCGACGAGAACCCGATGATGCGCAAGCGCGCACCCGAAACCGCAATGCGCGTGGCTGAACATTTTCGCGACCAGGGACATCGCGTGCTGGTCATCCTCGACTCCATCACCCGCTACGCCCATGCGCTACGCGAAGTCGCGACCGCGGCGGGCGAGGCTCCGGTGGCTCGCGGTTATCCAGCCTCGGTATTCACCGAATTGCCCAAGCTGCTCGAACGCGCGGGCCCTGGCGCGGCTGGTTCGGGCTCGATCACAGCGATCATCTCCGTGCTGGTGGACGGCGACGACCACAATGATCCTGTCGCCGACTGCGTGCGCGGCATCCTCGACGGCCACATCGTGCTTGACCGCACGATCGCCGAACAAGGCCGCTACCCGCCGGTCAATCCGCTGGCGTCGATCTCGCGGCTTGCGCCGAAGGCCTGGACGGACGACCAGCGTCTGCTCGTCACGCGTCTCAAGGCGATGATCTCGCGTTTCGAGGACACACGCGACATCCGGCTGCTTGGCGCCTATCAGCCCGGCGCGGACGCCGAACTCGACGCCGCCGTGCGCCAGGTGCCGGTGATCTATGATGCGCTGGGACAATCGCCCCGGGACAAGCCGTCTGTCGACGCCTTCGGCGATCTAGCGCGCCATCTCAAGGCCAGGGAAAGAGCCAATGTCCCCCAGACAGCCTGAGCGCGAAGCTCCCGCCATGCGATCGGCCGATGCCGCAACGCCTTTCTGGCGCCGGATGTTTGGTCGTGCGAGCGCGCGTGGCGCATCCAGATCGGGGAAGAATGGAGCCAGCACGCGCCACGATTTCGTCATCGCCGCGTCGGGCATTGCGCTCGGCGTCACCTGCGCGCTGTTCCCCTGGTACATCTTCTTCAACCAGGAGAAGTTCGGTCCGCCCGCCATGAAGTTCGAGGCGACGGAGGTCGAGGCGAACGGCGATGACGCGACCGCGACGCCGTTGCTCCCGCGCGGCAACTCCGAGGTCCGCATCATCGGCATCCCGGACTTCGAACTGGACTACGATGCCACGGGCAGCCTGCCGCGGACGTTCTCGCCGCCACAGCCGGCGGTCGAACAGCCGTTCCCGGAAGATGTCTCGACCTACAGGGTGCTGCACGTCACGGCGGGCCGCGCCATGATCGAGGACGACACCGGCATCTGGGTCGTCCAGCGCGGATCGCGACTGCCCGACCGGACCCGCGTGGAGCGCATCGAACGACGCGACGGGGATTGGGTTCTGGTGACCAGCGGCGACAAGGTGCTTGTCGCCTCCGACTGAACTCTCCGGGCTCCGATCCAGCGCGCCCAGAGCGCTTGGCAAGGTCCACGCAAGACTGGACGCATAGTCTCTGTTCATCGTCCGGAGACACGCATGGATCCCGTCAACCTTTTCGACCTTGCTTCGCAGCAGTCGCGCTGGCTTGCCGTGCGGCAGTCGGCGGTGGCTGGCAACGTCGCGAACGTCAACACGCCGGGCTACGGAACCGCCGAGATCGAGCCGTTCCAGCGCGTCCTTGACAATACGCGCGTGACACTGGCGTCGACCAACCCCGCGCACCTCGCGGGCAATTCGTCGGCGGACGGTTTCAAGGTCACGCAGGAAGACACCAGCCAGGCGCTGATGCCTTCGAAGAACACCGTGGTGCTCGAGAAGGAACTTATGAAGTCTGGCGAGATCCGCCGCGGCATGGAGCTCAACACGGCCATCGTCAAGGCGTTCCATCGCATGGCGTTGACGAGCATGAAGGGCTGATCCCCATGGATGCTCTTACGACCGCATTGAAAGTCGGCGCATCGGGCCTTGCGGCGCAATCCGAGCGGCTTCGCGTCGTTTCGGAGAACATCGCCAACGCCCAATCGACGGGCGAGACGCCCGGCAGCGATCCGTATCGCCGCAAGACCATAACCTTCGCGGCCGAGCTCGACCGGGCAAGCGGCGGATCGGTCGTGAACGTCACCTCGATCGGGCGCGACGCAGGCGCTTTCCCGCTGGAATTCCAGCCGGGCAACCAGGCCGCCGACGAGAACGGCTTCGTCAAGATGCCGAACGTCAACACGCTGATAGAGATGACCGACATGAGCGAGGCCAATCGCTCCTATGAGGCCAATCTGCAGATCATCCGGCAGGCGCGCGAACTGATCTCCATGACCATCGACCTGATGCGGAGCCAGTGATGATCGGCGCCATCGGGAACATCGAACAGAAACTGACTATCGGCGGCGCCGGATTTGCGACCGGCTCTGCCGACAGGCTGGCCTCCGCCGCCGAGGCCGCGACCGGGCCATCCTTCACCGATCTGCTCGCCGCCGCCGCCAATCGCACCGTAGACACGCTGAACAACGCCGAAGCCGCCTCGGTGAAGGCGCTGCAGGGGGACGCGGACACACGCGAGGTGGTCGACGCCGTGATGAGCGCCGAGCAGTCGCTCCAGGCTGCGGTCGCCATCCGCGACAAGATCATCTCCGCCTATCTCGACGTCAGCCGCATGGCGATCTGAAGGAGTACCGTATGAGAGCGCTTGCAATCGCCGCAACCGGCATGACCGCCCAGCAGACCAACCTCGAGGTCATCGCCAACAACATCGCCAACATCAACACCACCGGCTTCAAGCGGGCGCGGGCGGAGTTCACCGATCTCCTCTATCAGACCGACCGGACCCAGGGCGTGCCCAGCCGCTCCAACAGCGGCATGGTGCCGGAAGGCGTCAGCATCGGCCTTGGCGTCCAGACGACGGCGATCCGCAACGTCAACGTGCAGGGCGCGCTCAACCAGACCGGCAACCAGTTCGACCTCGCCCTGACCGGCACCGGCTGGTTCCAGATCGAAGGCGCCGACGGCCAGACGCTCTACACGCGCGCAGGCGCCTTCAATACCGACGCGACGGGCCAGATCGTGACCCCCGACGGTTACCCCGTCGTGCCGGCGATCACCGTCCCGGCGGACGCGATCTCGATCATCGTCAACAAGAGCGGACAGGTGTTCGCCCGTTTCGACGGCGAAGCCGAAGTCCAGGAGATCGGCCAGCTGACGCTCGCCACCTTTGCCAACGAGGCAGGCCTCGCGCCGCTCGGCGACAACCTGTTCCAGGAGACGGAGGCGTCCGGCGCCGCCAATGTCGGCGTGCCCGGCGATCCCGGCTTCGCGACGGTCCAGCAGGGCTATCTCGAAGATTCCAACGTCGATCCGGTGAAGGAGATCACCGAGCTGATCTCGGCGCAGCGCGCCTACGAGATGAACTCGAAGGTCATCCAGGCCGCCGACGAGATGGCCGCCGTCGTCTCCAAGAACATCCGGTGACAGGGATGATCCGCCGCGCTTTCCGCATCGCAGCCCTCGCGGCGGCCGTAACGGCTGCCGCCCTGCCCGCCTTCGCCTCGGAGACCGTACTGGTGCCGGTGCGCACCATCTATCCCGGCGAGACGGTCACGATCTCGGCGCTGCGCGAGGTGGTGCTGAAGCCCGGCAAGCAGATACCCGCCGACGTGGCCTTCCGCGCCGACGATCTCGACGGCAAGGTGGCGCGGCGCACGCTGCTGCCCAACCGCTACGTCCCCGTCAATTCGCTCCGCGAGGCGCATCTGGTCGAGCAGGGCTCGCCGGTGCAGGTCCTTTTCGAGGCAGGCCCCCTCCAGATATCGGCCACGGTGATCTGCCTGCAATCCGGCGCCGTCGGCGACGTCGTCAAGGTGCGTAATATGGACAGCGGCAAGGTCTTCACGGCAATCGTCACCGGCAGCGGCACTGTGAGGGTCGGCGCCTGATGTTCCGCCGCGCGATCCTGGCTGTCCTCTTGGCTGCCTCGCTGATTCCCGCCCCGGCCCTGGCGGCCGACCTTGACGGCGGCAAATGGGCGCCAGCCAGCCCTGGCGGAGACCGCGACGGCATCTATGGCGGCTACGACCGCCGCGGCGGCCCGGCCCTGCCCGCGCGTGGCGGCATGGTCACGCGCATCAAGGACATTGCCAATCTGCAGAGCGCCCGCGAGAACCAGCTGGTTGGCTACGGTCTCGTCATCGGCCTGCAGGGAAGCGGCGACAGCCTGCGCAACTCGCCCTTCACCGAGCAATCGATTCGCGCCATGCTCGAGAACCTCGGCATCGCCTCCGAAGGCGGCCGGGCGCGCGCCAAGAACGTCGCCGCCGTCATCGTGACCGCCAACTTCCCCGCCTTCGTCTCGACCGGCGCGCGCATGGACGTCACCGTATCCTCGATGGGCGATGCCACCTCGCTCGCCGGCGGCACCCTGATCATGACACCGCTCAAGGCCGCGGACGGTGAGATCTATGGCGTGGCGCAGGGCCCGGTCATCGTTACCGGCTTCAACGCGCAAGGTGCGGCGGAAAAGCTGACCCAGGGCGTGCCCACGGCCGGACGCGTCCCCAACGGCGCCATCGTCGAGCGCGAGATCAACGAGAAGTTCGCCTACCAGACCAACTTGAAGCTGGAGCTGCGCAACGCCGACTTCTCGACCGCCGTGAAGATCGCCGATACCATCAATGCCTTCACCAAGGATCGGTTCGGCAAGCGCCTCGCCTACGAGCAGGACGCCAAGACCGTCATCATCGAGCAACCTGCCAAGATCTCCAGCGCGCGTTTCTACGCCATGCTGGAGACCCTTCCCGTCGAGGTCGACATGCCGGCGCGCGTCGTCGTCGACGAACGCACGGGCACGATCGTGATCGGCCAGGACGTCAAGATTTCCCGCGTCGCCATCAGCCACGGCACGCTGACGGTGCGCATCACCGAAATGCCGCGTGTCGTCCAGCCGGATCCCTTCTCCGACGGCGAGACCGCCGTCGAGGACTATACCGTGATCGATGCGGCGCAGCCCGACGCCACGGTCGGCCTGCTCAACGGTCCCAATCTGGAGACGCTGGTGGGTGGGCTCAACAAGCTCGGTGTGAAGCCCGACGGCATCATCGCCATCCTCCAATCCATCAAGTCGGCAGGCGCGCTCCAGGCCGACCTGGTGCTGCAGTAGGCGCCATCATGACGGTCTTAGCGCTCTCCCCGATCAGGCTGGCCTTCGCGGCGTCCGCGGGCTTGCTGCTCTTCTGCCTGCCGGCGTCCACGCAAACGGCCGACGCCGTCCGCCAGGTCGGGCCTCAGCCGGTCGTGGCGGCGCCCGCCAGTGAAGGCTCCGCCGACGAGATCCAGCGCTTCTGCGGCAACATCGCCGACGCGGCGCGCGACCGCCGCTATGCGCTCCAGGCGAAAGAGCTGGAGCAGCTGCAGGCCGAGATCGACGAACGCATGAAGGCGCTCGACGCCAAGCGCGTCGAGTATGAGACCTGGATGAAGAAGCGCGAGGCGTTTCTCGCCCAGGCGCAGGACGGGCTGGTCAAGATCTATGGCGGCATGAAGCCTGACGCCGCCGCCGAACGCCTGGCGGAGCTCAAGCCGGACCTCGCCGCCGGCATCCTGATCAAGCTCGACACGCGCAAGGCGAGCGTCATCCTCAACGAGATGAAGAGCAAGGAAGCGGCGGTCCTGACCACGATAATGGCCAGCGTCGTCAGACGGGAAGACCCAACATGATCCGCCGCACGCTTCCCTTGCTGTTCCTCGCCGCGCTCTACGGCTGCGCCACGCCCGTCAACGAGATCGGCAGGCCGCCGGCGCTGTCGCCGGTCGGCAGCGGCATCGACGACACCACCGGCTCGATCTCGCAATATCCGGATGCGCCGTCAGCGGCTCCCGGACGCTTCTCGCTTTGGAACGATCGCCAGAGCCGCCTGTTCACCGATCCGCGCGCTCTGAGGCCGGGCGACATCCTGACCGTGGAGATCTCGATCGACGATCGCGCCCGCTTCAAGAACGAATCCGAGCGCAACCGCTCCACCAGCCGCGATCTCGGCTTTGGCCTGGGCTTCGAGTGGGAGGGCGCCAAGACCGAAGGCGCGGGCAACATCAACATCGACGCCAACACCGAGGCGTCTGGCGCAGGCACGACCGAACGCTCCGAACGGCTCGAGCTTTCCGTCGCAGCGGTCGTCACCCAGGTCTTCCCGAACGGCAACATGATGATCCAGGGTTCCCAGGAGGTCCGCGTCAACGCCGAGCTGCGCATCCTGACCATTGGAGGCATCGTGCGGCCTTCCGACATCGGACCGAACAACACGATCCCCTACGAGCGCATCGCCGAGGCCCGCATCTCCTATGGGGGACGCGGCCGTCTGACCGAGGTTCAGCAGCCACCCTACGGCACGCAGATCCTCGACAACATTTCCCCGTTTTAGGCGCGGGCTCGGAGACCATGGCCGTGGCCGTAATCGATCAGGAACCCGCAGCGAAGAAGGGGCCGTCGCTGATCATCCAGCTTGCCGTGCTGCTGGCGATGACCGGCGTCGCCATCGGCGGAGGATGGTTCGCTGGAGGCTACATGCGCGGCAGCCAGCCTTCGATGCCGAGCAAGACTGAAAGCCCTGTTGGTGCGGAACCTGGCCATGACGCGGGGGCGGCCGGCGCCAATGAGGCCGCGGGGGACCGCGCCGCACCGGCTCAACTGACGATCGTTCCGCTCGCCCCCATCACCACCAATCTTGCTCAGCCCGCCGACACCTGGGTTCGCATGGAGCTTTCGCTTGTCTTCGACAACGCTCCGGAGGATCCGGGCCTCGCCGATGCCATCCACCAGGACCTGATCACCTACGTGCGCACGCTGAAACTGCATCAGATCGAGGGAGCCAGCGGCTTCCTCCACCTGCGCACGGACCTGGAGGAGCGGGCCCGATTGCGCAGCCAGGGCACGGTGAAGCGCGTTCTCATCCGCACCTTCCTGCTCGAATGAAAAAGCTCGTCCTCACCTTCGCATTGCTGCTGGCAGGCAGCAGCGCCACGTTCGCCCAGCAGATCGACCTCGGCGGCATCGCCCAGGCCGACGGGACGACGGTAGGCTACATCATCCAGATGTTCGGCCTGTTGACCATCCTGTCGGTAGCGCCGGGGCTGCTCATCATGACGACGAGCTTCACGCGCTTCATCATCGCGTTCTCGATCCTGCGCGCCGGCATCGGATTGCAGACGACGCCCGCCAATCTTGTGCTAATCAGCCTCTCGCTGTTCATGACCTTCTACGTGATGGCGCCGACGTTCGACCAGGCGTGGACCAACGGCGTGCGTCCCCTGATGGACAACCAGATCACGCAGGCGGAGGCGGTCGACCGCATCTCCAGCCCGTTCCGCGACTTCATGGTGAAGAACGTCCGCGAGAAGGACTTCAACCTCTTTGCCGACCTGGCGCGGGAACGCGGCCAGACCGTCTCGACGGTATCGGTCGACCTGCGCATCCTCGTCCCCGCCTTCATGATCTCCGAAATTCGACGCGGCTTCGAGATCGGCTTCCTGATCGTGCTTCCCTTCCTCGTCATCGACCTCATCGTGTCCACCATCACCATGGCGATGGGCATGATGATGTTGCCGCCGACCGTGGTATCGCTGCCGTTCAAGATCTTGTTCTTCGTGCTGATCGACGGCTGGAACCTCCTGGTGGGCAGCCTCGTTCGATCATTCACCTGAGTTCTTCTAGCGTCTGATATCGCACGAGAATCCGCTGGCTCGCCCGCGCTGTTAACCTCGCGCTAACCAATCGCCTTATGCGTTTGGTAGAATCTCCATGCCATGATGGTTTGTAGATGACGGGTTGATCGCGACCATCGCAGATCATGGGCATGATGCCGCGCCGTCATACCGGACAGTCCGGTATGTCAAAGTAAACGCGCGTATCGGGTAGGTGTCCCATGGCGAGTATCATGACCAACGCTTCGGCGTTGACGGCTCTTCAGAGTCTGAATTCAACCAACAAGAACCTTGAAACCACGCAATCCCGCATCTCGACGGGCTTCCGCGTCGCGGAAGCGGCTGACAACGCCGCGTACTGGTCGATTGCGACCACCATGCGTTCCGACAACAAGGCGCTCGGCACCGTGCAGGATGCGCTGGGCCTCGGCGCGTCGAAGGTCGACACTGCCTACACGGGCATGCACAAGGCGATCGAAACCGTCAACGAGATCAAGGTGAAGTTGGTTGCCGCGACCGGCGCCACCGACGCCGACAAGGCCAAGATCCAGACCGAGATCAAGGCTCTTCAGAGCCAGATGAAGGCCTATTCTGACGCCGCGACCTTCTCCGGCACCAACATGCTGTCGGTGAAGAGCGCTGCCGCGGCCACCGCGGCTGCCGACGTCAAGATCGTGTCCGCCTTCAACCGTTCGGCGGCGGGCGATGCTTCGATCACGACGATCGACGTCAAGGTCGACGACATCAAGCTCTACGAGACCGGCGGCGCCGCCGCGATCAAGAAGGGCATCCTGAACTCCGAACGTGCGGTGGACGCGGCGGGTGTCGTCTCCACGCCAGCCGCAGCCAATGCAGTGACGCTCGGCACCTTCGATCAGGCCGACACCTTCCAGGTGGACACCATGGCCCTCACGAACGGCACGCTCTTCGCGACCGACGCTCAGATCGGCCAGATGCTGGCCGTCGTCGAAAGCGCCCTCAAGGACATGAACACCGCGGCCACCAACCTCGGCGCCGCCAAAAACCGCATCGACCTGCAGAAGACTTTTACGCAGAGCCTGATGGACTCGATCGACCGCGGCGTCGGTCAGCTCGTCGACGCCGACATGAACAAGGAATCGACCCGCCTCCAGGCGCTGCAGGTTCAGCAGCAGCTCGGCATCCAGGCGCTGTCGATCGCCAACGGCAACGCGCAGGGCATCCTGTCGCTCTTCCGTTAACGGTTCACCGCCCCATCGGGCGGGGGGCCTATGGGGCAGTCGGGGCCGCGTTCCGCAAGGAGCGCGGCCCTTGTCATTCCGCCGCCGGCCGTCCTTCCCTTAGAAGTTTAATGATCCGGTTCAGAATCCCTTTACGGTGTCCGCCGTTAACCACTGCGCTTACTCGCTTGGTAGGATTCTCTGCGTTAGGACTTCGGCGGATGACGGGTTGATCGCCGCCAAGCGAGATCATGGGCATGATGCCGCGCCGTCATACCGGACGATCCGGTATGTCCATATGAAGCGCGTACAGGGTAGGTAATACCATGGCCAGTATCATGACCAACGCCTCGGCGTTGACGGCTCTGCAGAGCCTGAATTCGACCAACAAGAACCTTGAAACCACGCAGGCCCGCATCTCGACGGGCTTCCGCGTCGCGGAAGCCTCCGACAACGCCGCTTACTGGTCGATCGCGACCACCATGCGCTCCGACAATAAGGCGCTGGGCACCGTTCAGGACGCGCTCGGCCTCGGCGCATCGAAGGTCGACACCGCCTATACCGGCATGAACAAGGCGATTGAGACCGTCAACGAGATCAAGGTGAAGCTGGTGGCCGCCACCGGCGCGACCGACGCCGACAAGGCGAAGATCGACACCGAGATCAAGGCGCTCCAGGCGCAGGCGAAGGCCTATGCCGAGGCCGCCTCCTTCTCCGGCACCAACATGCTGTCAGTCTCGAATGCCAGCGGCGCGGCTGCCGACGTGAAGGTCGTGTCCGCGTTCAACCGCGACGCCTCCGGCAGCGCATCGATCTCGACGATCGACGTCAAGGTCGAGGACATCAAGCTGTATGACGGCGGCGCCGCACCGACCAAGAAGGGCATCCTCGACGCCGACCGCGTCGGCGCCACCGGCGCTGTCACGGGCACCGCGCAGAGCCCCACTGCGGGCGACGACCCCGCCGCGGGCGACACCTACTCGGTCGCGTCGCTGTCGGTCGCAGGGCACAGCGATGGCCAGATCGGCGAGATGCTGATGGTCGTGGAGAGCGCGCTGAAGGAGATGAACACGGCGGCCACCAATCTCGGCGCCGCCAAGAACCGCATCGACCTGCAGAAGACCTTCACGCAGAGCCTGATGGACTCGATCGACCGCGGCATCGGCCAGCTCGTCGACGCCGACATGAACAAGGAATCGACCCGCTTGCAGGCGCTGCAGGTCCAGCAGCAGCTCGGCATCCAGGCGCTGTCGATCGCCAACGGTAACGCACAGGGCATCCTGTCGCTCTTCCGTTAACGCAGCACCGCCCATCGGGCGGAGGCCATCTGGCGCAATCGAGGCCGCGTTCCGCAAGGAGCGCGGTCTTTGCCTGTCGTGTCGCCGCAGGCAACTCTCCGATCCCGCGATCGGCATTCTTTACCGTCTGTTCAGCTTACCCGCCGTTAACCATCCCGCTTACTCGTTTGGTAGGACTCTCTACGCTAGGACAGTGGCGGATGACGGATTGATCGCCGCCAAGCGAGATCATGGGCATGATGCCGCACCGTCACACCGGTTGGCCCGGTATGTGTATGTAAAGACACGCAAAAAGGTCGCTTACCATGGCCAGCATCATGACCAACGCTTCGGCGTTGACGGCTCTTCAGAGCCTGAATTCGACCAACAAGAACCTCGAGACAACGCAGTCCCGCATTTCGACGGGCTACCGCGTCTCGGAAGCCGCCGACAACGCCGCCTACTGGTCGATCGCAACCACCATGCGCTCCGACAACAAGGCGCTGTCCACCGTGCAGGACGCACTCGGCCTCGGCGCTTCCAAGCTCGACACCGCCTACACGGGCATGAACAAGGCGATCGAGACCGTCAACGAGATCAAGGTGAAGCTGGTTGCCGCGACCGGCGCCACCGATGCCGACAAGGCCAAGATCCAGACTGAGATCGCGGCACTGCAGGCGCAGATGAAGGCGTATGCGGACGCAGCGACGTTCTCGGGCACCAACATGCTTTCGGTGACGTCCACCAGGGATGCTGCCGGCGCCGCCGCCGCCGCCGACACCGGCGTCCAGCAGGACGTCAAGATCGTCTCGGCATTCAACCGCACGTCCGCTGGCGCCGCCTCGATCACCACGATCGACATCAAGGTCGAGGACATCAAGCTGTTCGATTCAGGAACTGCCGCCAACCTCAAGAATGGCGGCATCCTCAGCCGCGAGACGGCCATCTACAGCAGTGCCGTCGCGCAGTCGGCTTATGAAACGACCTTCGCCACGCAGGTTGCAGGCGGCGCGACGGATACAGCGGCGAAGACGGCGGCAGGGACCGCCGCTGTGGCCGCAGATGCCGGTGCGACGGTCGCCGTGACCAAGTCGGTCCACAATCTCGACATCACGGGCGCCACGGATGGCGTTATCGGCGCGATGCTGGCCAAGGTCGACTCCGCCCTCAAGGAGATGAACACAGCCGCCACCAACCTGGGCGCCGCCAAGAACCGCGTCGACCTGCAGAAGACGTTCACGCAGAGCCTGATGGACTCGATCGACCGCGGCATCGGCCAACTCGTCGACGCCGACATGAACAAGGAATCGACCCGTCTCCAGGCGCTGCAGGTTCAGCAGCAGCTCGGCATCCAGGCGCTGTCGATCGCCAACGGCAACGCCCAGGGCATCCTGTCGCTCTTCCGATAAGCCGGTTCGCCGCCCTTTCGGGCGGCAGGCCAGTGGCGCAAGTCGAGGCCGCGCTCCGCAAGGAGCGCGGTCTTTGCACGTCTGAAATCCTCGCAACCTTCAATTGCCTTAAGCAGCCATTAACCACGATGCCGTAGGTATGGTTAACCATTCGCCTATGGCAGGTCGACCGAATCGCCGGCCGGAATGAGTCCGCCAGGTGGAACGGTGGGGACCGCAAGGTCCTGGCGCCATGACAATGAAGGGGTGAGTACTTTGACCAGCATCATGACGAACGCCTCGGCGATGACCGCGTTGCAGAGCCTGAGTGCCACCAACCGGTCGCTCGAGACCACCCAGGGCCGCATCTCGACCGGTTTCAGGGTTTCGGAAGCGGCGGACAACGCCGCCTATTGGTCGATCGCGACAACCATGCGCTCCGACAACAAGGCGCTGTCCACAGTCCAGGACGCACTCGGCCTCGGCGCCTCCAAGGTGGACACCGCCTACACTGCGATGAACAGGGCGGTTGAGATCGCCAACGAGATCAAGGTGAAGATCGTCGCCGCCGTCGGGCAGAGCGAAGACAACAAATCCAAGATCCAGACCGAGATCGAGACGCTGAAGACCCAGCTCAAGTCCTATGCCGACGGCGCCACCTTCTCCGGCACCAACTGGCTGGCCGTTAACTCCACGGTGGCCAACGGCCACGCGGCTGCAGGCACGCACAACGACGCGCAGATCATTTCGTCCTTCAACCGCGACAACGACGGCAACGTGGTCCTGACCACGATCAAGATCGGAGTCCAGGACGTCAAGCTCTTCGACGCCGCCGCCACGACGAACGAGACCAAGGGCATTCTCGAGGGCATCCGCGACACGACGACGGGCGCGCGGACCGACGGTCACACCCAGGCCGTGGCCGGCACCGTCGCCGCCACGACCGGTTATTCGATCGCGACGCTCGACGTCGTCGGCTTTTCCGACCAGCAGATCCAACAGATGCTGGTCGTCGTCGACAAGACCTTGGCAGAAATGACCGACGCGGCGACCAAGCTCGGCGCCGCCAAGAAGAGTGTCGACCTACAGAAGACGTTCGTCTCCCAGCTCATGGACTCGATCGACCGCGGCGTCGGCCAGCTTGTCGACGCAGACATGAGCAAGGAATCGACCCGTCTGCAGGCACTGCAGGTGCAGCAGCAGCTCGGCATCCAGGCGCTTTCCATCGCCAACGGCAACGCCCAGAACATTCTCGCGCTCTTCAAGGGCTGAGGACGAAGCTCCTTCGTCAAGCTTCTGATTTCCGGGCCGTCTCTGACGGCCCGATTTCATTTTCGCACAAGCTTCGCTGACTAGACTCGCGGCCGGACATTCTCGCGGGAGCACCAGTTTCGTGCCGGAGCAACTGAAAACACTGATCACGAACCTGCAGGGCATCGGGCCCCGACGCCTCGCCATCATGGGCGGCGTTGCTGCGCTGGTGCTTGCCGTCGTCATCGTCGGATCGCTCTGGCTGAACCGGCCGGCCTACGAGACGCTTTATGTGGGGCTTGAGCGCCAGGACGTGAACCAGATCGGAATGGTGCTGGGTGAGGCCGGCATCGAGTTCGACGTCGCGTCCGACGGCACCACGGTCATGGTCGCGGCCGGCAAGACGTCCAAGGCCCGCATGCTGCTCGCCGAGAAGGGCCTGCCCACCAGCGCCAATGCCGGCTACGAACTCTTCGACAATGTCGGCTCGCTCGGCCTCACCTCGTTCATGCAGGAGATCACCCGCGTTCGCGCCCTCGAAGGGGAGATCGCCCGCACCATCCAGACGATCGCCGGCATCCGCGCCGCCCGCGTCCACCTGGTCATGCCCGAGCGCGCCAGCTTCCGCCGCGACCAGCAGCAGCCCTCGGCTTCCGTCGTCGTCCGCACCGCCGGCTTCAATGCCGACCGCAGCGCCAATGCGATCCGCCATCTGGTCGCCGCCGCCGTTCCCGGCCTCGACGCCGAGAAGGTGACCATCCTCGACTCCAACGGTACGCTCCTCGCCGCCGGCGACGACCCTCTCAACAACAGCGCCAACCGCAACTTCGTCTTCGAGCGTTCCGTCGAGATGGAGATCGAGGAGAACATCCGCCGCGCGCTCGCCCCTTATCTCGGCCCGGACAATTTCCGCGCCAGCGTCAAGGCGGAGGTCAACACCGACACCCGCCAGACCGAGGAGACGATCTTCGATCCGGAATCGCGCGTCGAACGCTCGGTACAGGTGGTCAGGGCGAACGAGAACGCCAGCCAGAAGTCGGCGGCCACGCCTGCGACCGTGGAGGAGAACCTTCCCGAGTCCGACAACCAGCCGACGGCCGGCCCGGAATCTTCCGAAGCGAGCGAGCGCAAGGAAGAGACCACCAACTACGAGATGAACACCAAGCGGATCGCCACGACGAGCAACGGCTACTCGCTGACCAAGATGTCTGTCGCCGTGGTCGTCAACCAGCAGCGCCTTGCAAATGTGCTTGGACCGAACGCGACGCCCGATCAGGTCGGCGAGCGCATCGCCGAGATCCAGAAAATGGTCGCCTCCGCAACCGGGTTCAACGAGGGTCGCGGCGATGTGATCAACGTCTCCGCCGTCGAATTCATCGACGGGCTGGATGGCGTGGAAATCGCCGAAGCAGGCATCATGGACCGCGTGGGCGAGCAGGCCGGGACGCTCATCAATGCGGCAGCCTTCATCGTCGTGGCGTTCCTGCTCGTCTGGTTCGGCCTGAAGCCGATGACCGCTGCCCTGGCGAAGCCTGCCGCGGCCGGTCCGAGCTTCGATGAGGTTCAACGCACGCTGCCAGGCCCGGACGGCGCGGCTGTCGCCAACGATCCCGGCATGGCCGCCCTCCCCGGTGTGGCTGGCGCAGCCGCCAACCCCCTCGAGGACCTTCGCCAGCGGCTGCGCCCTGCTCCGCAGGACCGGCTGGCGCGCATGGTCGACCTCAATGAGGAACGCACCGCCCAGATCCTGCGCAAGTGGGCGCGGCAAGAGGCGGCGTGATGGCCGCGCGAGCCCTCGTCGACCTCTTGCCCGACTTTGGCAGCAAGCCCGCGTCTGTCGCCGCGGCGGTGGTTCAGACCATGCGTGCCCCGCCGGAACCGACCGTAAAGCCCGAAATGGACGTCGCAAGCATCGTCGCGGCCGAGGTCGCCATTGTCGAGGCGCGCGTCCGCAGCGAGATGAGCGCAGCCTCCGAAGCCGCGCTGGAGGCCGCACGCGCGCATCACAGCAGCGAGCTGGCCGACCTGCGCGCGAGCCTGAGCGCGGCGGCCGGGGCCAGCATTGCCGCCGCGATGGAAACGGCCGAGGCGCGTCTTTCGACGCTGGCTTCCGGCGCCGTCGCGCGCATCCTGTCGTCATTCCTGGGCGATGACCTCGCCCGGCGCTCCGTGGAGCAGCTTGCGGCCAGGATTCGCGCCGCGCTCGCTGATCGCGAAGCCGTACGCCTGAAGGTGTCAGGCCCGCCGTCGCTCTTCGAAGCCCTCGGCGCCGCACTCGGCCCGCTCGCCGACCAGTGCGATTTCAGCGAGACGTCGGGCTTCGACCTCACTGTCGCGATCGACGATACGCTGTTTGAAACCAGGCTCGGCGAGTGGTCGGCCACAATTGGCGAGGCACTGCCTTGAGCACTGTCAGCGACGGCGGCCAGAAGCACGAGATCATCATCGTCCGCCACGCCCGTGGCGACCACGACGAGGGCCATCACGGCGGCGTATGGAAGATCGCCTTCGCGGATTTCATGACCGCGATGATGTGCTTCTTCCTCGTCATGTGGCTCATCAATGCTGCCAACGAGCAGACCAAGAGCGCCGTCGCCAGCTATTTCAACCCGGTCAAGCTGATCGACCGCAACTCCAGCACCAGGGGTCTCGAAGACATCGGCAACGGGCCCAATCCCCTCGGCGCCAGCGAGGACAAGGGCATGGATGCCGCCGGCCCCGCCGACAGCACCGGGCCCAACACCGACGGACGGACACAAAAGGACACCGCGCTGAGTACGGACTCCTCCGACACGCGCGCCGACGACAAGCTCTTCGCCGATCCCTACGCTGTCCTCGCCGAGATCGCGGCGAACACCGACATGCGCCAGAACATCAGCACCAAGGGGGAAGGCGGCACCGATGCCGCCGGACCCGCGAGCGGCGCAGACGGCGGGCAGTCCTATCGCGACCCGTTTGCCCCGGACTTCTGGTCACAGCAGGTCGAGATGGTTGAGAACACGGACGATAAGGCGCCGGAAATCGACACGCGCAACACGAAGGCCGAGCGCCGCAAGTCATCTGGATCGGACGAGGTAGGCCAATCGGATCAGGCGGGCAGGAAGCCTGACGGCCAGCCGAGCGCCGCCGACATCGCGCAGGCCAAGCAGATCGAGAAGGAACTGGCGGACGCGCTCGGCAAAGGAGCGATCGGAGATGGCATTTCGGTCGTTGCGACAGAGCGTGGGATCTCGATCTCCGTGACCGAGGAGCTCGATTTCGGCATGTTCGAGATTGGTTCGGCCGTGCCGCGCCCGGAACTGGTCCGCGCCATGGAGAAGATCGGCAAGGTGCTCTCTGGCCACAAGGGCGCGATCGTCGTCGACGGCCACACCGATGCACGGCCATTCCGTGACGACAAGTACGACAACTGGCGCCTGTCTACCGCCCGCGCCCATTCCGCCTACTACATGATTGCGCGGTCGGGTCTCGACGAGAACCGTATCGTCCAGGTTGCCGGCTTCGCAGACCGCAAGCTCAAAAACCCCTCCGATCCTATGGCGGCGCAAAACCGACGCATCGAGATCCTGCTGGAGACCGGTGGATGAGGGTCGCGGCGGCCTGGATCATCGCGCCGGTGATCGCCTTCCACGGCGGGATGGCAACTGCCGTCGCCCAGGAGCAGTCATCGCTGCAGCCGTACCAGATGGTACGCTCGTTGCAGTCGTTGCAGGACCGTATCGCGACTGGCGACCATGCGGCCTTGCCCATGCAGAACAAGCTGCTGCAGCTCATCGACGGACGGCTGCGCGCGGCGAGTGACGACGACTTCGGCGAGGCCCGCAATGTGCGCGCCGCTCTGATCTACGGCATGAGCGGCGGCAATCCGCTGACACTGGCGGCCGTCCTGAGGCGCACCCCGATCTCGCAGGAGGACAAGATCCTGGGCGCCGGCGTGCTGGCCTACCTCAACGGCAATCCCAACGGCGCGCAGAGCGCGCTTTCCGATGTCGATCCGAGCGCCATGCCGGCCGAGATCGGGGCGTTCTTCGCTCTGGTGAAGGGGGCGGTCAGCTCCGCCGCTGATCATGCAACCGCACTCAGGCACTTCGATACGGCGCGCCTCCTCGGCCCCGGGACGCTGGTGGAGGAAGCAGCCCTCCGGCGCTCGCTTGCGATCCACGCATCGCTTGGACAGGCCGACCGCTTCTTCCTCGCCGCCACCCAGTATGTGCACCGCTTCCTGCGCTCGCCCTACGCCAGCCAGTTCGCCGACTCCTTCGTGACCGGCATCCTCATCCTCCACGCCTCGCTGGACTACCAGGCGATCGACGACATCACCGCCATGATGGATGCGGATCAGCGCAAGGTGATCTATCTGCGCCTGGCGCGCCGCGCTGCGATCGAGGGCCTCGTCGAGCTGTCCGCCTTCGCCTCTGCGCGCGCCGACGGCGCGTCGGAACCGGGTCTGCGGGACCCACGCTCCCAGCTCTATTCCAGCCTGTCGACACTGACCTCCGAAAACATCGAAGACGTAGCCGCCAAGCTGAAGAGCATCGATCGCAAGAAGCTGGCCGACAGCGATATCCGGCTTCTCGAAGCGGCCGAATCCGTGGTCACCGAGGTCACCGCCCGGCCCAGCCTGAATGCTTCGTCCTTCATCGCGGAACCGGCCGCCGCGCCCGACGAGCGGAGGGCGGCGCCAGCCCCAGCACCCCAGGTCGACGCGGCGCAGACCTCGCCCGCAGCCGGTACTGACGTCGCGCCAACGGCCCCCGGGCCGGCCGCGGCCATGGTTACCGCGACGCGCGCCAAATTGAGTGAGATCGACAAGATGCTTGAAGGGGCAAAATGAACCCGCTCATGGTCCCAAAATTCATCGCGCCGTCGCAGCCGAAAAGCGTTTCCGCTCACGCCGGCACTCGCGGCGATGATGGCGCAAGCAGCTTCGACAGCGCGTTGCATTCGCATGGCGACCGGCGTGAAGCGCGCGGCCGCGGGATTGCCGCAACCGAACAGAACGAGCCGATGCGCAAGCTGGCCGCCCATCTGGCCAGTTCCGGCGAGAGGGAGCCTCCACCTCTCGCGGACGAGGCCACCGCGTCCGAACCTGAACCACGGACGGGGGACAAGCTGGGCGAGGCCGACGAATCCCAATCCGCGCGCCATACGGATGACGAAGATGCGGGCAGCATCGTCCTGCACGGCGCGGCAGAACTCGAAGCCGCTGCGCAGGTCAGAACGGCGCCGGATGATGCCCGCAACGCTCGGGCGGCGGACGCCCGTACTGGAAACTCCGTATCCAGCGGCGAGACGCAGGTGGCGCTTCGCCGGGAACGCGCTGGCGCGGAGACTGCCAAACAAGCCGCGGGGTCGTCGCGTGAAGCGGGCTCTGCGCACAATCAGATGCCGGCCGACCGCGGTCTGTCGTCGTCCGACACGCCACAAGCGAAGGATGCCCAGCCTCTCCGGGAGTCGACGCCGGCAGCGTCGCGCGCGACGGACGGCGCAGCCGTAGTCGGGCAACCGGTCGCAGTTCTGGAGGCAGATGCCGAGCCGGCGCCGAACGCGCGTGTTGCCGCCGGCATTGCAGCAATGCTCGGCGACAGCCGCACCGACGCTCGTCCGGAGCGCGATGCGGCCGCTCCGCACGCTGCGCGACCTGCCGATGCCCGATCTTCCGAACCGGCATCGGAGCCGGTGGTGAACTCACGGCAGCGGCCCGATATCGACCCGGCTGGCAACCTGAAGCCGGCACCTGCGGTCGAACGCATCGGCCCGTCCGAGGGATACAGTCCAGCTGTCCGTCCTGGCGGCGCTGTGCGCATGGACGTTTTCGGCGCAGCAGTGGCATTGACGCCGCAGCAGGCGGCCGAAGCGTTCGTCGCCCTTGGTGCGGGCGCGACGCGCCTATCCGCCGGGGGAGCGGGGCAAACAGGGGCAGCGAGCGAGTTGGAGAGCGCTTCTGCGACGCGCGAACCCCATGGTTCCGAGCCCACGACAATGGAAACGAAGCGGGTTCAAGCAACACAGCCCTCGCCAGACGAACAGGCTGACATCCGGTCGGGAACACAATCGCGTGATCGCGATGAGGCCCCTGCCCCATCCGGAGCCGCCGACCGCTCGGCCGCAAGGGCGGCAGAGCTTCCGCTCACGCCGATGCGCTCGGCCCCGACGGTCGCCAGCATCGTCGAGCCGTTCCTGGCGAGTTCCCCGGTTGCTCGCACCGGCGCTGCCAGCCTCCCCGAGGCCGAAACTGTCTCCTCTGCGCCACACAGCCTCAAGATCCAGCTCCGCCCCATCGAACTCGGCGTGGTGACAGCCACCCTTCGCATGGCCGGCGACACGCTTACGGTCGAGATGATGCCCGAGAATATCGAAGCCTATGAGCGGCTGAACCTCGACAGCGACGCCATCGTGAAGGCGCTGCGGGGCATCGGATTACAGGTCGACCAGGTGACGGTGCAGCAACCTCAGGTTGCAAATCCCAAGCCTGAGAATGGGTCACCGACGCCATCTTCCGGCGGTCAGCAGCAGCAATTTTCCGAAGCCGGAGGGTCGTCGGGGCACAGCTCCGAGGACCGGCGCGGATCATCTTCGAACGGAGGCACCCAGAATGGCGTCCAGGCTGGTCCGGCATCCTCGCCAGCTCATGAAGCTCGCTCTGGCAGCGGCCTGTTTATCTAGCGCGCCGGTTGCCGCCATGGCCGCCGCGAACCCCTGCGAACCCGAGATCGTTCGGGCATCGGAGCGCTACGGCATTCCGGCCGGCATCCTCTATGCGGTCGGTCTGACGGAGACCGGGAAGAAGGGGACTCTGCAGCCTAACGCCATGAACATACAAGGAAAATCACTCTTTCCGGAAAATCGCTCCGCCGCGCTTTCCGCCTTCGCGGAAGCGCGTGGGCAGGGCGCCAAGCTGATCGACGTCGGCTGCATGCAGATCAATGTGCACTATCATGGCGAACACTTCAGAAGTCTCTCCGACATGTTCGACCCACGCCAGAACGTCGACTATGCAGCACGCTTTCTCAAGCAGCTCAAAGAGCGCCACACGAGCTGGTCGATGGCCGTCGCGCGCTATCACGCAGGCCCCGACAACGACCCTGCCCAAAAGCGATACGTCTGCCGCGTCATCGCCAATATGGTGGCGACGGGCTTCGGCAAATGGACGGCCAACGCGCGGGAGTTCTGCAACCAGTAGGATAGCCTCGCGGTTGTAGTCGCGCCTCTTTCCCTCTTCGACACTCGGTTGCGTTTGCCGCGGAAACCGCGCCCGGCGAAGTCGCCTTCGCGCGCATCCCTAATTCTCGTCCGTAAGAATTTGGCGTTGTTGGAAAACGCCTCTCGCGAGAATGTCGAGCAACAAAGTTTCAAAGACTGATTCGGAAGGCGGGCCGATGATAGTGATTGTAGACGAGCGCGAGCTCGTGACGGATGGTTATTGCTCGATGTTCGACCGCGAAGGGGTCGCGAGCGCAGGGTTCGCATCGAGCGAATTCGGCGACTGGGTCTCGAGCGCGGCCGACGAGGATCTGAAGTCGGTGCGGGCCATCCTGATCGGGGACTGCCCGGAGGACAAGGTGTCGCCGCGTCAGATCAGGGGACGCACAAGCGCCCCGGTCATCGCGCTCAGCGAGCAGAACTCGCTCGAGAACACGCTGCGGCTCTTCGAGTCCGGCGTCGACGATGTCATCCGCAAGCCGGTGCACATCCGCGAAATCCTGGCGCGCATCACGGCGATCCGCCGCCGCGCCAGCGAGGAGACGAACTACACCGAGATCGGCGCCATGAAGATCTTCCTGGACGGCCGCGATCCCGAGATCAACGGCGAGCCGCTGCCGCTGCCGCGCCGCGAGCGTCGCATCCTCGAATTCCTCGCAAGCAACTGCGGCCGCCGCGTCACCAAGACCCAGGTCTTCAACGCGATCTACGGCCTCTTCGACGAGGAAGTCGAAGAGAACGTGATCGAGAGCCACATCTCCAAGCTGCGCAAGAAGCTGCGCGAGAAGCTCGGCTACGATCCGATCGATTCGAAGCGTTTCCTCGGCTACCGGCTGGTCGTTTGAGGGCAGCCGGTTGGGTGCGGCTCACTCCACGTCCACCCTCCGGCCAACCCGGGAACAGCCTCACGCAAGCATGTCCGGCTAGCATGGCTTCCTGCGGAGAGTAACACCGAGGAGACGTTGGATGAGCTTATACGGAATGATGCGTACCGGCGTGTCCGGCATGAACGCCCAGGCGAACCGCCTCTCGACGGTTGCGGACAATATCGCCAACGCAAGTACGACCGGCTACAAGCGCTCGAAGACGGAATTCTCGTCGCTGCTCATGTCCAACATGCCCAACAGCTACAACTCGGGCGGCGTGAACACGACGGTGATGAACACCATCAGCCAGCAGGGACTGCTCCAGTACACGACCTCCGCGTCCGACCTGGCGGTCAAGGGCGACGGCTTCTTCGTCGTGCAGAACGCCAACGGCCAGACCTATCTCACCCGCGCGGGCGCGTTTGTCCCGAACGCCGAGGGCGAGCTGGTGAACGCCGCCGGCTTCAAGCTCATGGCCTACAGCTACGCGAACGGCGATCCGGCTGCGACCGCGAACGGCACTGCCGGTCTGGAGACCGTCGTCATCCGCGACGACGAGCTGTCTGCCGATCCGAGCACCATCGGTCTGTTCAAGGCGAAACTGCCGGCCGACGCGGCGCCACTGCCCGCCCTGACGAACGCGGCCGGCGCCCAGTACACGGCAAAGTCCTCGCTGGTGGTTTATGACAATGTCGGCCGCGAGGTGTTGGTCGACGTCTATTTCACCAAGACCGCCGACAATACCTGGGACATGCAGATCTACGATCAGTCGCTGGCTACCCCGGGGACGACGTTCCCCTACAGCGCCGGTCCGCTGGCCACCCAGACGCTCACCTTCGATCCCGCGAACGGCAGCATCACCAACGCGCCACCCGAGATCAGCTTCACCGTCCCAGGCGGTCAGCCCTTCACCATGGACCTGTCGCAGATGAGCGAACTGGGAGGCGAGTACACGGTGCTCGACGCCAAGGCGAACGGCAACCCGCCCAGCCCCATCGACCAGATCGTCATCGACGGCGACGGCACCATCTTTGCGCAATATGCCAACGGCTCGCTGAAGCCCCTCTACAAGATCCCCCTCGCCGACGTGGCGAGCCCCGATCGCCTAACCGTGCTCCCGGGCAACGTCTATTCGGCGAACCAGGACTCAGGCGACCTCCAGGTCGGCTTTGCGCAGACGGCCAGCCTGGGCACCATCGTGTCCGGCGCGCTTGAGAACTCCAACGTCGACATCGCCGAGGAACTGACGACGATGATCGAGTCCCAGCGCACCTACACCGCCAATTCGAAGGTCTTCCAGACAGGTTCGGACCTGATGGACGTCCTGGTCAATCTGAAGAGGTAGCCTGAATCCAGGCTGCGGAAGTATCGGATATGTCGCTTACTACTGCGCTCAACATTGCACAATCGGCGCTCCTGGCGACATCCCGCCAGACCAGCGTCGTTTCGCAGAACGTGGCCGGGGCCCGCGACCCCGACCACACGCGACGCATCGCAGTCGTATCGAGCACGGGGCCGGGCGCCCGCGTCGTCCAGATCCAGCGGGCCACGAACGAACTCCTGTTCCGGCAGAATCTCGTGGCGGGCTCCTCCCACGCCGCACAGAGCGCACTGCTCAACGGCATGGAGCGGCTGGGCATCGCGGTGAACGGCGCCGACAACGCGACTGCCCCGGCGGCAGCGCTCGCCGAGCTTCAGAAGGCGCTGGACATCTATGCGGCCAACCCGTCCAACCGCAATCTCGCAGAGGTCGCAATCGACGCCGCGCGCCACGTCGCGCGCACGCTCAATGCAGGCACCGGGTCCATCCAGTCGTTCCGGGCTGAGACGGATGCGGACATTGCCACGAGCGTTGGCGAGCTCAACGATCTTCTGGCGCGCTTCGAAGACGTCAACCGGGCGATCATCAGCGGCACACGGGCCGGCCGCGACGTCTCCCAGGCTCTCGACCAGCGCGACGGTCTCCTGAAGAACATTTCGGAGCTCGTCCCGATCTCCACCTTCACGCGCGGCGACAACGACATGGTGATCATGGCCGGCAACGGCTCCACCCTGTTCGAGACCGTTCCGCGCAAAGTCGCGTTCGAGCCGCTCGCCGGCTATTCGGCCGGCGCGACCGGCAACGCGGTCTATGTCGACGGCGTCCCCCTCGCCGGCGGCTCGGGGGGCAACACCAACGCGTCAGGCAAGCTCGCCGGCCTGGTCCAGTTGCGCGACAGTGTCGCCTCCACGATGCAGAGCCAGCTCGACGAGGTCGCGCGCGGAATGATCGCGGCCTTCGCCGAGACCGACCCATCTGCGGTCATGCCGGATCGGCCGGGCCTGTTCACCTGGCCGGGCGCTCCCGGCATGCCGGCGGCGGGCGCCCTTGTCGACGGCCTTGCCGGCGTGATCCGCCTGAATGCTGCCTTCGATTCCTCGGTCGGCGGCAATCCCGAGTTCTTGCGGGACGGCGGCGCCAACGGCGCGGCCTACATCTCCAACACCTCCAACGCCGCCTCCTACTCCGACTTGCTGATGAAGTATGGCGACCGCCTCGATCAGCCGATCGCGTTCGATCTCGCCGCCCAGAACGGCAGCTCGGCCAGCGTGCTGACCTACGCCAGCAACTCGATCGGCTGGTTCGAAGGCGTGCGCCAGGACGCATCGCGCGCCATGGAGGCCAAGGAAGCGCTTGCGATGCGGACCCAGGAGGCGTTGTCCAACGCCACCGGCGTCAACGTCGACACCGAGATGACGCTGCTGCTCGACCTCGAGAACGCATACGAAGCCTCCGCCCGCATCCTGAAGGCGGTCGATGAGATGCTGGTCGCGCTACTGGCCGCGGTGAGGTAGCCATGAAGACGACCTTCGTTTCCACCGTCGGCTCTTCCCAGTCCCTGCGCTACCAGCTCGCGCGCATGCAGTCCGAACTCGTCAGCGCCAACAAGGAAGCGCAGACGTTCAGAGTCGCCGACCGTGGCCTCGCCTTTGGGGCCCGGACGTCGCAATCGGTCACCATGTGGCGGGACCTCGATCGTCTCGAGCATATCCAGAGCCAGAACGGCCTGGTCGCTTCCCGCCTCACCTCGACACAGAATTCGCTCAAGCAGCTCGAGGAGCGCGCGCAAGCGTTCCTGTCGACGCTCACTGCGGGCATCGGCGGCGACGCCACTGCCGGCGTGACCCGCGGCGACGCCAAGGCCACGTTGGACACCCTCACCTCCATCCTCAACACCAGCGTCAACGGCGAGTACATCTTCGCCGGCATCAACACCGACGTGAAGCCCATCGGCGACTATACCGCCGCCGGTTCGCCCGCCAAGGCCGCATTCGATGCGGCCTTTGCTGGTTTCTTCGGTTTCCCGCAATCCGACCCCGCGGCTGCCGGCATCACCGCAGGCCAGATGGACACGTTCCTCACCACCGTCGTCGAGCCGCAGTTCCTCGGCGCCGGATGGCAGGCGAACTGGTCGGACGCCAGCGACGAGCAGATCACCAGCCGTGTCGCGCTCAACGAGACGCTGAAGACCTCCGTCACCGGCAACATCGACGGCATCCGCAAGCTGGCGATGGCCGCGACGACGATTTACGACATGATGTCGGCGCCCGACATGAGCCCGGCCGCCAAGGCGACGATGCTCGACCGTGCATACAAGATGGTCAGCGAATCCATCGCGGAGCTCACACAGGCGCAATCCGAACTCGGTGTCGTCCAGCAGCAGGTCACCAAGGCCACCGATCGCATGGCGGTGCAGGCCGGCGTCCTCGAGAGCGCTATCGGAAAGATGGAGGGCGTCGATCCATACGAAGCCTCGACGCGCGTGACTGCCCTCGTGGATCAGATCGAGCTTTCCTACTCGCTCACCGCGCGCTTGCAGAAACTGAGCCTCATGAAGTTCCTATAGAGGGCACCCGGGCGCCATGTACCAATTCTCATACGCCGACGTTCAGACCGACTCGATTGCCGATGCGCGGGACCGTGAGCGTCAGTTGCTCACCCGCTCGATCGACCTTCTTTCCGAGGCGCGCCAGGCGGGCGTGGACTCGCTTCAGACTGTCGAGGCGATCCATTTCACCAACCGCGTGTGGACCTCGCTGATCGAAGACCTGGGAAGCCCCGAAAACGCGCTCCCGAAGGAGTTGCGGGCCAACCTCATCTCCATCGGCCTGTGGCTGATGCGCGAGGCGGAAGACCTGCGCCAGGGCCGCTCGGACAATTTTGACGGCATCATCGAGGTCAGCCAGATCATTCGCGACGGCATTCAATGAAGAACACCCTCAAGATAACGCTGAAGCCCGGCGAAAAGATCTACGTCAACGGCGCGGTGATCCGCGTCGAGCGCAAGTCGAGTCTCGAGTTCCTGAACGATGTGAGCTTCCTTCTGGAGAGCCACGTACTCCAGGTGGAGGACGCGACGACCCCGCTTCGCCAGCTTTATTTCATCGCCCAGGTCATGCTGATGAACCCAAGCGGCGCCGGGGAGGCGCGCGACATGTTCCGCAAGTCGCTGACCATGCTGCTTGCGAGCTTCGAAAACCCCGAGATCAGCAATGGCCTCAAGCAAGTCGACCGTCTCGTCGGCGAGGGCCAGCTCTTCGAGGCGCTGCGCTCGATCCGCGCGCTCTATCCGCAGGAGGCCGCCGCGCTCGCCGGCCAGGCCGCCGACGACCGCCGGGAAGTCACCGAACGTCCATTCGCCACAGCCGTTGGGGAGTAGCAAAGCATGCCGATCTCTTTCGACACGACCCTGCCGCCCGGCTACACGCCGAAGACGGCTGCATCGAAGACCTCCGTCGACTACCAGAGCTTCCTGAAGCTGCTGATCGCGCAGATGAAGAACCAGGACCCGACGAGCCCGATGGAATCGACTGAGTACGTCGCCCAGATCGCGGCCTTCTCGCAGGTCGAGCAGTCTGTTCAGATGAACCAGAAGCTGGACCAGATGTTGCAGGCGTCGTCGCTGTCACAGGCCGCTTCGCTGATCGGCCGCACCGTCACCTCCGAGGACGGCAATGTCTCCGGCGTCGTCAAGGAAGTGAAGCTCGGTGGGAGCGGCCTGGTGGCCGTCACCGACGGCGGCAAGGAAATATCGATCACTCCCGGCGTCAAGATAAGCTAAGATTTCGCCATGAACGAGGCTGATGCCCTCGATATCGTCCAGTTCGCCATCTGGACCGTGCTTGTCGCTGCCGGCCCGGCGGTGGCCGTCGCCATGATCGTCGGCGTCGCCATCGCGCTGGTCCAGGCGCTGACCCAGATCCAGGAAATCACGCTTACCTTCGTCCCCAAGATCCTGGCCATCCTCATCGTCGTCGCCTTCACGGGCTCCTACATGGGCGGCCAGCTCGCCGCGTTCTCGAACGTCATCTTCGAGCGCATCGAGACGGGATTCTAGCGCCTCGTCCTCACCCTCGCACAAGCTTCGCCGTCTAGGCTCCTGACATGGGCGCCTACGCGCCCGATGGAGCATGTGCGAATGGCCCTGACCGAAACGATTGCCGCAAAGCCTGCCGACGGCGGCAGCGGTCGCGACGTCTTCTTCGCGCTCGGCATCGTCGTCATCCTGGCGGTGCTGTTCCTCCCCATCCCCGCGTTCCTGATCGACGTCGGCCTCGCGTTCTCGATAGCCATCTCGGTTCTGATCCTGATGGTGGCGCTGTGGATCCAGCGGCCGCTCGACTTCTCCGCCTTCCCGACGGTGCTCCTGATCGCCACCATGCTGCGCCTGTCGCTGAACATTGCGACGACGCGCATGATCCTCTCGCACGGCAATGAGGGCACGCACGCCGCCGGCCACGTGATCGGGGGCTTCTCCAAGCTGGTGATGAGCGGCGACTTCGTCATCGGCCTGATCGTCTTCATCATCCTGATCATCGTCAACTTCATCGTCATCACCAAGGGCGCGACCCGCATCGCCGAGGTCGGCGCCCGCTTCACCCTCGACGCCATTCCCGGCAAGCAGATGTCGATCGACGCCGACCTCTCCGCCGGCATGATCGACGAGAAGACGGCTCAGCTGCGCCGCCGCGAACTCGAGGAGGAAAGCTCCTTCTTCGGCTCCATGGACGGCGCCTCGAAATTCGTGCGCGGCGACGCCATCGCCGGCCTCATCATCACCGCCATCAACATCATCGGCGGCATCGTCATCGGCTACTTCCGCCACGACATGAGCCTCGGCGACGCATCGGACGTGTTCGTAAAACTCTCCGTCGGCGACGGCCTCGTCACCCAGATCCCGGCGCTCATCGTCTCGCTGGCGGCGGGTCTGCTGGTCTCCAAGGGCGGCACGCGCGGCTCCGCCGACCAGGCAGTGTTCGGCCAGCTCGGCGCCTATCCGCGAGCCCTCTATGTGGCCGCCGCGCTGCTGCTCTTCCTCGGCCTGATGCCGGGCCTCCCGCTGTTCCCGTTCCTCGCGCTCGCCTGCGCGATGGCGGCGATCGGCTACGTCGTGCCGATGCGCCAGAAGCGCGTCGCGGCGGAGGCTGCAGCGGTGGCTCAGGAGCAGGAACTATCGAAGCAGGAGGCTGAGCGCGACTCGGTCAAGGAATCGCTGAAGACGGCCGAAATCGAGCTTCTCATCGGCAAGCAGCTGTCGACGAAGCTGCTCGTCTCGCATCAGGAACTCGCCTTCCGCATGTCGAAGATGCGCAAGAAGTTCGCCCAGCAGTTCGGCTTCGTGGTGCCCGAAGTGCGCGTCACCGACGACTACACGATCCCGTCCAAGAGCTACCAGATCAAGATTCACGGCACCGTCGTCGCCGAGCACCAGTTGCGCGTCGGCGAGATCATGGTTCTGCTCGGCAATCGTGAAGCCCCGGATATCCCCGGCGAAGAGGTCAAGGAACCGGCCTTCGGCATGCGCGCCTGGTCGGTGCCGGAAATGTTCGCTGAGGACCTCAAGCGCGAGCAGTTCACCTTTGCCGACAATATGTCGGTCCTGCTGACCCACCTCTCGGAAGTGATCCGCAACAACCTGCCTCAGCTGCTATCCTACAAGGATATGAAGGCGCTGATCGACCGGCAGGACCCGGAGTACCGCAAGCTGGCCGAGGAGATCTGCACCTCGCACATCTCCTATCCGGGCCTGCAGGCGGTGCTGAAGCTGCTGCTCGCCGAGCGTGTCTCGATCCGCAACCTGCACCTCATCATCGAGGCGATCGCCGAGATCGCGCCGCATGTGCGCCGGACCGAGCAGATCGTCGAGCATGTTCGCATCCGCATGGCCCAGCAGATCTGCGGCGACCTCTCGGAGAACGGCGTGCTGAAGGTGCTGCGCCTCGGCAACCGCTGGGACCTCGCCTTCCACCAGAGCCTCAAGCGCGACGCCAAGGGCGAGGTGCGCGAATTCGACATCGACCCGCGCCAGCTGGAAGAATTCGGCCAGGAGGCGACGAAGGCGATCCGCAAGCATCTCGACGCCGGCGAGCGCTTCGTCATGGTGACGGCGCCCGACGCACGCCCATATGTGCGCATGATCATCGAGCGGCTGTTCTCGACCCTTCCCATCCTGTCGCATGTCGAGATCGCCAAGGGGGTTGAACTGCGCGTGCTCGGCGCCATTTCGTGAACCAGGTCGCCGAAACCGCTGTCATCGCGGCGTTTCTGGCGTTCTGCCGCATCGGCGCCTGCTTCATGGTGATGCCGGGCTTCTCCAGCATCCGCTTGCCGATCCAGATCAGGCTCTTCATCGCGCTCGCCGTCACCGGCGCGCTGCTCGTCTCGCTGTGGGACCAGATCGCGCCGTTCGCCGACCGCCGGCCGGGCGTCCTGGGTCCGCTCATCGCCTCCGAACTCATGATCGGCGGGCTGATCGGGCTGATGACCCGCTTCTACATCCTGGCGCTGCAGTTCATGGGCTCGGCGATCGCCATGCTGATCGGCTATGGCGGCATGAACGGGCCGGGCATCGAGGATGGCGAGCCGGAGTCGGCGATCGGCGCGCTGATCTCCTTCTCCGCCCTCCTCCTTCTCTTCGTCTTCGACTTCCACCATGAGATCGTGCGCGCGCTGGTGGATTCCTACGAGATCGTTCCGGTCGACATCGCCTTCCGCCCCCAGGCTGCCCTGGTCGATCTCACCGACACGCTGTCGGAGAGTTTTTTCGTCATGCTGCGCATCGGCAGCCCGTTCGTCGCCTACGCGATCCTGGTCAACCTGACGGTCGGCTTCGTCAACAAGCTGACGCCGCAGATTCCGGTCTACTTCATCTCGCTGCCCTTCGTGATCACGGGCGGGCTGTTCATCCTCTATTTCTCGATCGGCACGATGCTGAGCCTCGTCGCCGACAGCTTTGTCCCGGTCACCATAGGAAGGTAGTCATGGCGTCACGCGTTGACCGTCTGAAGAAGCTGCTTTCCGTACAGGAGCAGTTGAAGTCCCTGCACGAGACGCGCCATGCCGGCCATGTCGCGGCGGCTGCCGAAGCGGCCCGCGAGGCGGCCGAGATCGCCGAGCGGTTCAACCGGGATGACTCGCTTTCGGCCCTCTTCCCCGAGGTCTACAACAACCGGATCGCAAGCGCCCTGACCCGCGGCGAGGCGAGCCGCGCCGCCGCCGAGCAGGAACTGCAGCTCGTCGCGACCGCCACCGCACGCACCAATCTGGTCGAGCGCAACTACCGTGACGCGCGCCGGCAGGAGGAGCGCGAACAAGGCGACCAGGAGCGTCTGGAGATGATCATGAATGTTCGCCGACCGCCCGGGTAAGGTTGCCACAAGCTTGTGCGGCGATAGTTGCACGGACCACCCACGAGAGGCGCGCCCGTTGGCCATTTCCCCTCCAAGCGACATTGTGCTCGACGTCGCCCGCGCCGCCGAACCCACGGCGGTAGAAGCCGCTCGCGCCGAACTGCTGCGCAGGGCGCACGGGCCTGCCGACGTTCCTTTTGAGGTCGAGTCCCGGCCGCTCCAGGTGGCCTCCGCTCCGGCGCTTTCGCGCACGACGTCCCAGGATTCGCTTCCCGATGCATCGCGCAAGTTCGAGGCGATGATCCTCCAGACCTTCATCTCGTCCATGATGCCGAAGAACGCCGAAGGCACCTATGGCCAGGGCATCGCCGGCGACATGTGGAAGTCGATGATGGCGGAGAAGATCGCCGGCGTCGTCGCCGAACGCGGCGGCATCGGCATCGCAGACCGCATCTTCGGCGACTTTCACATGCAGGGCGAGACGAAGATTCCCGTCGCCGGCGTTACGCCTCACGCTGATCTGAGCATCGGCGCGCCGTCGGCCGTGGCGACCGCGCTCGTCGACCAGATCGAGCGGCAGCTCGCTCGCGAGATCGGCACTCAGGCGGCGAATGGCGCCGGACTGTTCAAGAAATGATGGTTTGATCGATGGACTACACCCCTTATAGCGCTCAACTTCCCGTCCGCGCCGCGATGCCTGACATGTCTGCGGGGCGGCCCTCGAGCCTCCTTGCCATCATCAGCCGTATCGAGGAGACGGTGGACGAGGAGACGGCCGCCATCCACACCGACCTGAACTTCGACCTGAAAGCCTCGAATGCCCGCAAGAGCCGCGGCCTCTACGAACTGACGCGCGCCATGAAGGGCATCAGCGAGCACGAACTCGGCATCGAGCATCGGGATGGCATGCTCCGGCTCCGCAAGAAACTCGAGCGCAACGAGATCATGATCCGCGCCCACCTCGACGCCGTCGGAGAAGTCGCATCCCTGATCCAGTCGGCGATACAGCGTGCCGAAACGGACGGCACGTATTCGTCGCACGAGTTCGGCCGATAGCATGATCAAGTTCATCGCCGCAGCGATCTGGATCTGCGCCGCCACGCTCGGCGCAGTTTTCTATTCCTTCCAGACATCGGCGGCGAAGCCCGAGGGGACAGAAGCGGTCAATCCGCTCCTCGGCGGGCTCGACTACATCAAGACAGACGTCATACCCGTGCCGGTGGTGAAGCAGTCGGCCGTCACCGGATACTTCCTCACCAAGCTGGTCTACACCGTCGATCCGTCGGTGATGGCAAGGCTCTCGGTCCCCGCCGACAGCATGATCACGGACGTGCTCTATTCCCACCTCTTCGGAAGCCCTGAGATCGACTTCACGCGTCCGACCGCGCTCGATCTCGACGCCTTTCGCAGCCAGATGCGGGATGCGATCAACAAGCGTGTCGGCGAGCAGCTCGTCCACGAGATCCTGGTCGAGCAGGTCGACTACCTGTCGAAGGACGAGATCCGCGACAACGCCCTGCGCCGTCGCGTCTCCGACATGAAGACCCCCAAATTTACCGCCGAGAAGCCGTCGCATTAGCGCCTCCCGGCGAAAGCTCTGGTCCACTCGCCCGATCTCAGGTCGATGCGATACGGATCAAAAGCGCCGGCGATAACGTTGACGTAAACGTCACATGACCCTATGTCGTCAAGGTATGATCTTGCGCGGACGTGCGCCGGTCTGGAAATCGGCTTCAACGGCGAGGGAAGAGAAAGAATGGCTATTCAGGACGTTGCGGAGAAGATGCGCTCGCGTGTCGAGGGGTCGGGATTCGACCGTTCGGTGAAGTTCGACACCGGCTCTGACGGCGTCATCGTCATCGACGGCGCGACGATCTCGACCACCGACGCTCCGGCGGACTGCACCATCACCCTGGCGCTCGACGATCTCGAGGCTCTGGTGGCGGGCGAACTCAATCCGACCGCGGCATTCATGCAGGGCAAGCTGAAGGTGGAAGGCGACATGTCGGTCGCCATGGCGCTCAGCCAGGTGCTTTAGGGCAAAGAGGCGCGCCGTCCACCGGCGCGCCTCTTTGCATTTCACCAAGCCGGCGCGGTCGCACGCGCCGATCGTGGGTTTTCCCTACTACGCCGCAGCAGCCATTTTCGGCAGCTTGCGCCCCGCCGCCTTGAGCACGCCTTTCGCGCCGTCGAGCGCCCCGTCGACCAACTCCAGCGCCAGGAACCGGTGGCGCTCATAGGGTCCCGGCATGGCAAGCTCGCCGGTCTTCTCCGCCGAGAAGCCGAACCGCGCATAGTAGGGCGCATCGCCCACCAGCAGGATGGCCTTGTGGCCGAGCCGCCGCGCTTCACCGATCGCCAGCCGCATCAGCGCCGAGCCGACGCCGGCGCTCTTCAGCGACGGGTCGACGGCCAGCGGACCGAGCAGCAGCGCGCCGACGCCGTTCTCTCCTGCTGTGACGTCCCACAGCCGCACCGTTCCCACGACTGCGCCGTCCGCGCCGCGCGCGACGAACGCCAGCCCTTCCGACGGCTTGCGGCCGCGGCGCAGCTTCTCCGACGACTTGCGCCTGCGGCCCGGCCCCATGGCGCGGTCGAGCAGCGCTTCGCGCGAGGCTTCGTCCGCCGCCGTCTCGGCGACGATGGAGACAGCAGCCATCTCCCCCTTTGAGGGGAAGATCGGCCAATTGGCGGCTGAGTTCGCCGCTATGTTCTGGGCTTTCATTGTAGCGATCCTCTTCACAAGCGGAGGTCTGTTCCACGAGCGAACCCGCCGCCGGCCTGCTGCCGGCGACAGGGCGATCTGAGGGGCCGGAGCCCCTCAGATCACGTAGGATCGGAGTGGCTCGAAGCCGTTGAAGGCGACCGCCGAATAGGTGGTCGTGTAGGCGCCGGTGCCTTCGATCAGCACCTCGTCGCCGATGGTCAGCGACAGCGGCAGCGGGTACGGCGTCTTCTCGTACAGCACGTCCGCCGAATCGCAGGTCGGGCCGGCGAGCACGCAGGGCGCGACCTCGCTGCCGTCATGCGGCGTCACGATCGGGTAGCGGATCGCCTCGTCCATCGTCTCGGCGAGGCCGCCGAACTTGCCGATGTCGAGGTAGACCCAGCGCACGTTGTCGTTGTCGGCCTTCTTCGAGATCAGCACGACTTCCGACTTGATGACGCCGGCATTGCCGACCATGCCGCGGCCTGGCTCGATGATGGTCTCCGGGATGCGGTTGCCGAAGTGCTTCGACAGCGCCTCGAAGATCGCCTGGCCGTAGGCCTGCGCCGCCGGCACGTCCTTCAGGTAGCGCGTCGGGAAACCGCCGCCCATGTTGACCATCTTCAAGACGATGCCCTCCTCGGCCAGCGTCGCGAAGACGCGCTTGGCGTCGCCGAGCGCGCGGTCCCATGCGGAGAGGTCGCACTGCTGCGAGCCGACATGGAACGACACGCCATAGGCGTCGAGGCCGAGCTGCCTGGCGCGCCGCAGCACGTCGATCGCCATTGCCGGCACGCAGCCGAACTTGCGCGACAGCGGCCACTCGGCGCCCTCGCCATCGGTCAGCACGCGGCAGAACACGCGTGAGCCGGGAGCAGCCCGCGCCACCTTTTCGACCTCCTCGACGCAGTCGACCGCATACAGGCCGATGCCCAGCTCGAAGGCGCGCGCGATGTCGCGCTCCTTCTTGATGGTGTTGCCGAAGGAGATGCGCTCCGCGGGCGCGCCGGCGTCCATGGCCATCTCGATCTCGGCAACCGACGCGGTGTCGAAGGACGAGCCCATCGAGGCCAGCAGGCGCAGGATCTCCGGCGCCGGGTTTGCCTTCACCGCGTAGTAGATCTTGGAATCGGGAAGCGCCTTCTCGAAGGCGTGGAAATTGTCGCGCACGACGTCGAGGTCGACCACGAGGCATGGGCCGTTCGGGCGTCGGGTGGCGAGGAAGTCGAGAACGCGCTGCGTTGCCATCAGTCTCTCCAAAGCGCCTTTCGGGCGCGCGCAAGGGATCATGCTCGCGGGCGTCGGCCACGCGGACATGCGGTCAAACAAAGGCGTGAGACAACGACGCGAGCCCAGTCTTTGGAGGCGCTGGACCCGAGAACGCGATTCACGCGGCGGTGAGCGAAAGCCTTGCGGGCTCAAGCTCGCTTTGTCTGCCTTGGCTTGGAAGGGAATCCCTACCGCACTGCCGGCAATGAAGGTGTGCCTCTTCAGTAACCCCGAGCTTTGGACGCTCGGCAGACACCAGAAAGGCCCGCACCGTCGTTGCTTCAAGACGTCCTCGGATCGGCGGTTGGCCGCTGAACCGACCGGGCTCGTTAGTTCCCGGGTACCGTCCCGATTGCCTCGCCATTTCGAGGATCGGGGGACGCCCACAGGCACGTGCGACTTTGGGCAAGCGCGCATATAGTTTTGATGCGCGTCACAATCAACGAAAATCGAAGGCCCTGTTGAAAAAATGCACGGCCTGAACGATGCTGAACGCATTGTCTTCAAGGGATGAACAATGTCGATCGATCGCGACCCTTTCAACGCATTCCTGGGTGTTCCCGAAGTCATTGTTTCCAATTCACAATCTGGCCCGCTTGCGGGGCTGACGCTGGCCGTCAAGGATATCTTCGACGTCGCGGGCCTGAAGACCGGATGGGGCAATCCGCAACGATTTGCCGAGGCGCAGCCGGCGCTGTCCTCGGCCCCGGCGGTGCAGGCGCTGCTCGATGCGGGCGCGCGATTCGCCGGCAAGACCCAGACCGAGGAACTCGCCTTCTCGATGCTCGGCCAGAACGTCCACTTCCCCCACCCCATAAACCCCGCCGCTCCGGGCCGCGTGACCGGAGGTTCCTCGTCCGGATCGGCAGCGGCGGTGGCCGGCGGGCTCGTCGATATCGCAACCGGCTCGGACACTGGCGGCTCGGTACGCGCGCCGGCCAGCTTCTGCGGCCTGATCGGCCTGCGCACCACACACGGGGCGATCCCGCTTGAAGGCACGATGCCGCTCGCGCCGTCCTTCGACACCTTCGGCTGGTTCGCAAAGGACATCGATACGTATGAGAGTGTGGGAGAGGTGCTACTGGGCGCAGGGTCCCCCTCCCCCTCGAGGGGAGGGTCGGTCGGCACAGCCGACCGGGGTGGGGTCGTTGCGGCGGCGCGCGACGCCAAGTCGGCGCCACCTTCTGAGGCTACCCCCTCTGCCGCCTCTGGCGGCATCTCCCCCTCGAGGGCGGAGAAAAGCCCCCTTACCCGCCCCCTCCGCATTGCCGCCCTCGACGCCCTGCTCATGGGCCCCGACGAGACCGCGGAATACCGCCGCCTCGCCGCCATCGCCGCCGATGTACTCGGCCCCGCCCGTGACGCCGCTCCTCCGCCGCAGTCGATCGACGAACTCTACTGGTGCATGCGCAAGCTGCAGGCCCGCGAAGCGTGGGAAGCGCATGGCGACTGGATCGGAAGGCCGGGCCGCCAAATGGGCGAGGCGACGCGCGCGCGCTTCCTCTTCGGCAAGACCGTCACCGATCAGGAGGTGGCGGAAGAGACCACGCGCCGCGAAGCCTTCACCCGCTGGCTGGCGGATCTCCTGTCGGACGATGGCGTACTCGTGCTGCCCACGGCACCATGCGTCGCCCCGCCGAGCGACGGAAGCGCCGAGGTGTTCAGCAATTTCCGCGAGCAGGCCATCCGCCTGCTTTGCTGGTCCGGGCTTTCCGGTTTCCCCCAGATCAGCTTGCCGCTGGGCAGTGTCCACGGCGCGCCGTTCGGCCTGTCCCTCCTCGGCCCAGCCGGCAGCGACATGACGCTGATCCGGCTCGGACGGCGCATCCTGAAACACGCTGGGAAAGCCTGATGGACACGCTCACCCGCATGCGCGCCTTCATCGACGTGGTCGAGGCCGAGGGGTTTTCCGCAGCCGGCCGCAAGATCGGCCGCTCGAAGGCGCTGCTGTCAAAATATGTGCGAGAACTGGAAGACGAACTCGGCACGCTGCTGCTCAACCGCACCACGCGCCAGTTCTCGCTGACCGAGGCCGGGCACAGCTACTACAAGCGCGCTTCCGAACTGATCCACGAGATCGACAGCCTGCAGGAATCCGTGCGCGACACCTCCGGGGACGTCCGCGGCCGCATAAAACTCTCCGCCGCACGCAGCTTCGCGGATGCCGAGATCGGCCACTGCCTGATCGACTTCGCCAAGCAGCATCCCGACATCGTGCTTGAGATCCATCTGGACGACCGTTTCGTCGACATGGTGGAGGAAGGCTTCGACCTCGCCATCCGCATCACGCGCATGGAAAGCTCGTCGCTGATCGCCCGCAAGCTCGCCCCGTTCTCCGTCTATATCACCGCCTCTCCCGAGCTGATCGAAACGCACGGCATGCCGACCAGGCCGCAGGATCTGGCCGGCCTGCCCTGCATCATCGACACCAACGGCCGCTGGCTGTCCAACTGGCAGTTCCGGCGGGAGAACGGTGAGCCGTTCTCGGTGTCCGTTTCCGGGCCGCTCGAAGTGAACAGCCCGCTCGCTGCACGCGCCGCCGCCCTCGCCGGGCTGGGCTTCTGCATCCTGCCGGACTTCATCGCCGAGCCGGAGTTGCGCGCCGGCCGGCTGGTCCGCGTCCTCGACGGCTTTCTGCCCAACAATGCCGGCATCTTCGCCGTCTATCCGCACCGCCGCTACCTGCCGGCGAAGGTGCGCGTGCTGGTGGATTTTCTGGTGCAATGGTTCAAGGCGAACGGCCGCAACGAGTGAGCATCTCTGACGCACCCGCCGCCCCCGTCCAATTTCCGCCCGCTTTGGGTCCGATCTCCACTGTTTCCTGAGGTTTCCTTACAGCCCATGCGAAGTCTCCCTCGAGTTGCGATTCACGCTGCCGCCGCCCTAGCTGCGCTGACGGCCGCGACGCCGGCATATGTTCATCCTCACGTCTTCGCCGAGGCGCGCCTCGACGTCGACATCGACTCCGGCGGCAACGTTTCAGCCCTCAAGCATGTCTGGCGCTTCGATGACGTCTTCTCCAGCACCGTCCTGATGGAGTTCGACGCCAACCAGGACCTCGTGCTCGATGAAACGGAGCTGAGAGAGGTGTCGAAGACCGTCTACGAATCCATCGGCGAGTTCGGCTACTTCCAGCTGGTCACCCTCGACGGCAAGGACGTGGCGATGCAGACGGACGAGCTGTTCGCCAACTTCGAGGACAACCAGCTCATCATCCTCTTCCAGAGCAAGCCGAGAGAGCCGCTGAAGCTTGCCGGCAAGATCGACTTCGGCGTCTACGACCCGACCTTCTACACGGCCATCGAATTCGTCCGGGACGACCAGATGGCCGTCAACGGCATGCCGGCCAATTGCACGCGCACCGTCATCCGACCGGATCCGGACGAGGCGCTGGCGCAGAACCAGCAGAGCCTCACCGAGGCGTTCTTCAACGATCCGGCCGGCACCGACATGAGCAAGATCTTTGCCACGCGGCTCGAACTGACCTGCGGAGGATGACCAGATGAGCAAGAAAACCATCCGCATCGTCTTCGGCCTGCTCCTGGTCGCCTACGTGCTCACGCATTTCCTTGGGCGCGCGCATGCGCAGAGTTCGCTGGGCATCGGCGTCAACGAGGCCACCGTGCCCTCGACCGGCGTCTTCGCGGGTCTGATGAACTGGATCAACGTGCAGCAGCAGGGTTTCTACCGGTCGCTCACCGGCGCCCTGAAGTCGATGCGCGACGGCGGCGGCGGCGCCTGGGCGCTGGTCGGCCTCTCGTTTGCCTACGGCGTCTTCCACGCAGCGGGGCCGGGACACGGCAAGGCGGTCATCTCCTCCTATATGCTGGCCAACGAGGTGGCGCTCAGGCGCGGCGTGATGCTGTCCTTCGTCTCGGCCTTCCTGCAGGCGCTCACCGCCATCCTGATGATGACCGTCGTCTTTCTTGCCCTGCGCGGGACTTCCATCTCGATGACCGACGCGACCCGCTTCCTGGAGATCGCATCCTATGCGCTGATCACGCTCTTCGGCGCCTGGCTGCTGTGGCAGAAGGCGTGGCCGCGCCTGGCCGGCGTCCTCGGCCGTAGCCGGCCAGTCAGCCTGTCGGCGGCGCAAGCGCATCCCCACGCGCATCGTGACCACGGGCACGGCCATCACCACCATCACCACCATGCCCACGGCGATCACCGTCACCATCACCACGCGCACGACCATCATCATGCCGGCGAGGTCTGCGCGAGCTGCGGCCACAGCCACGCGCCGGACCCGGCCATGCTGTCGGGCGACCGGTTCGACTGGCGGACGGCATGGTCCGCGGTGGCCGCGGTCGGCCTGCGTCCGTGTTCCGGCGCATTGATCGTCCTGACCTTCGCGTTCCTGAACGGCCTGTGGGTGGCCGGCATCCTGTCGGTCTTCGCCATGGCGCTCGGCACCGCGATCATGGTGGCGACGCTCGCCACCATGGCGGTCACCGCCAAGAACTGGGCGGTCGCCTTCGCCGGCGACGGCCGCATGGGCAACCGCATCCACGCGGCGATCGAGATCGGCGGCGCGGGAATGGTCTTTTTGCTCGGGCTGCTGCTGCTCGGGGCGAGCCTCAGCGCGTGAGCGAAATTCCTACCCACGCTTCTGCAGCTTCTGGAACTTCTTGACCAGCCTGTCGCGCTTCAGCGGCGACAATCTTTGGATCCAGAACATGCCGTCGAGCTGGTCGATCTCGTGCTGGTGGCAGGCGGCGAGGAAGCCGTCCGCCTCCTCCACCTGTTCCGCGCCGTCGAGGTCGCGATATGAGACGCGCACTCGCGCCGGCCGTTCGACCTCTTCCGTCACCCCCGGCATGGAGACGCTGCCTTCAGTATGACGCGCCGTCTCCGCCGTGGCCCACGCAACCTGCGGATTGACGTAGATGCGCACCGGCTCTCCGGCAGCCGCACGCAGCGCCACCAGCCGCTTCGCGATGCCCACATGCGGAGCGGTGATGCCGATCGCCCCGACCGAATGAAGCGTATCGACGAGGTCATCGGCGAGTGCGCGCAGGTCTGCGCCGAAAAGGTCTACGGGCTCCGCCACGACCCGCAGCCGCGCGTCGGGGAACATCACGATCGGTCGACTAGCCATACCGACCCCTCAAGAACATGGCGGCCCCTCTGAAGTTTTGCTAATGTCCGGCCGAAAGTCGAACCTGCGCCGTTAGCGTTAAGCCGCAGAGGACGATGCATGCGCAAGCTCCAATCGCAGGGCGTCCACCACATCACGCTGGTCGGCGCCGACAGGCAGACATCGATCGATTTCTGGGAGGGCGTGCTCGGCATGCCCTTCATCTTCGAGCAGCCGAACCTCGATCGCGCCACAGAAAATCATCTCTATTTCGATCCCGGCGACGGACGCCTCATCACGATCTTCACGAACGAGGAGCGAACGCCGGACCCGCGCCGGACGCCCACCGAGCCCGGCTGTGTGCACCATATCGCCTTCTCCGTCTCGCGCGTGTCCTTCCTGCAGGCGGTGGAGCGGCTTGACGAGCGCGGCATCGAGCACAGCGGCGTCAAGGACCGCGGCTTCATGGATTCCATCTACTTCAAGGATCCGATGGGACTGCTGATCGAACTGGCATCCTACCGTTTCGAGCCGCCGCACGGCTTCACCCACGCCGACGTGCTGATGGAAGCGCACAACATCAGGCTGAAGCGCAACGACTATGCCATCGCGGAGGTCCATCTGGCCGACGCCATCGAAGCGCTGACGGCACGCTCCCGCGCAACGCTGTCGCCGGACCGAGAGCCGAAGAATCCTTACTGAACAGCGATGGGGAGGAATTGAATGTCGACGGTCAAGCTCAGCATCATCAAGCCGAGCGTCAACAACATGACGGCGCGGGTGTTCCTTCGCGCAGCCGGCATCCCGTTCAGCGAGCACGACGTCTTCGGCCAGACGCGGCAGCCCGACTTCCTGGCGCGCAATCCCGCGCACCTCACGCCGATGATCGAGGACACCGGGCTGCCCAAGGGTGCGCTTTGGGAAAGCTGCGCGATCATGCAGTACTTCTGCAACAAGCACGGGCTGGAGCAGTTCTACCCGAAGGATCCGGCGAAACGCGCGATGATCGACAGCGCGATGTTCTATCTGATCGGCACCTTCTATCCATATCTGGCCCGCGCCACCTACCCCATGCTCGGCTTCCCGCAGTATCCCGGCGAGGTCGGGCACAGCGAAGCCGACGCGACGTCCAAGGAAACAGCCCGGAAGGCGGCGGTCGAGGCGCTGGCCGAACCGCTCGAGGTGTTCCGCACATTCTACATGGGCGACGCGCCCTTCATCGGCGGCGACAAGCCGTCCATCGCAGACATTCGCCTTGCCGCGACACTCGAGTTCCTGGCCGTCATCGACTATCCGCTGCCGGATTGGGCCAAGCGATATGTGGCGTCGATGGAGGAAACTTTGGGCGCGGCATATTCCGAACCCGCCGCCGACGTTCGCGGCTACATCTCTTATGTGAAATCAAAGCCCGCGTAGCGAACGCCCGTCATGCCGGCGTCTTTGCGGCTGAAGGCGGTTCGACGGCATGGAGCCGTCCCGCGTTGCGCGAATGTACTGTTCCCCGGTCCCGGGGCGAAGTTGCCCGCGGGCGGATGATGGAGCGAGCGCCAACGGGGAGCCGGTCGGGCCGCTATGCGCTACGGCCGACTTCGTCCTCGATATACGCCTTGACGATCTCGTCGAAGCTCGCCTCGGCCTTGAAGCCGAGTTCCTTTGCACGCTTCGCCTCGAAGCGCGTGGCCCAGTTCTTCACGATTCCCCAGACCGCCTCGTCGTGCTCCTCCCGGATCAGCTTGACGGCGTCCTCGCCGGCGACGCGGCGCAGCGCCTCGATCTGCTCGCCGACTGTCACGGCGACGCCGGGCATGGTCAGGTTGCGGCGCGGGCCGACCTTGGCCCCGTCGATCTCCGCCCCATGCATCAGGAAGCCAACAGCGGCGCGCGGGCTGGCATGGGTGTGCAGCACGGTGCGCGGCACGGGCAGGATCGCCTCCTGCCCCGCCAGCGGCTCGCGGATGATGCCGGAGAAGAAGCCGGACGCCGCCTTGTTCGGCTTGCCGGGCCGCACGCAGATGGTCGGCAGCCTGATGCCGATGCCGTCGAGAAAGCCCCGCCGCGTAAAATCGGTGAGCAGCAGTTCGCTCATCAGCTTCTGCGTCCCGTAGGAAGACAGCGGCGCCTGCTGGAAATCGTCCGGAATGACGTCCGGGAATGGCCCGCCATAGACCGCGATCGTCGAGGCGAAGACCAGCCGCGGCTGATAGCCTTCCGCCAGTCTGACGGCATCGAGCAGCGCCCGCGTGCCGTCGAAGTTCACCCGATAGCCGAGGTCGAAATTCGCCTCGGCTTCGCCGGAGACGATGCCGGCGAGGTGGAAGATGACGTCCGGCCGGTCGGCGATCAGTTTTTCGGCGGCGCCCGCATCGGCCATGTCGCCCGTCAACGTCCGGATGGCGATACCGGGTGCATCCGGCGTCTGGGCCGGCACGATGTCGTGCAGGTCCAGCGCGGTGATCTTCCGACCCCGAAGCGTCCCGTCCTTGATCAGCCGGCTGGTCAGCTTGCGGCCGATCATGCCGGCCGCGCCCGTCATCAGGATGCGCATGTCATTCTCCTCCACGGCTGCGCCCGCGCAGCCAGAACAACAGAAAGAAAGCCGCGACGAAGGCGACCGCGATCGCCCCCGCCGCTGCCGTCGAATAGTTGCCGACTGCGACCATGATGCGCGGCATCAGAAATGCGACCAGCCCGAAGCCGAGCAGGATGATCGCCGCAGCGATGGCGGAATTGCGGTTGTTCTTGTCCATTCACCTTCCCATGAGCGCCCCGTGCTTCGGGGCGCCGCTTCCACGTTCGTGCCAGCGCGTGCCGGCCCCGCTCATGCGGACTTCACAATGAAAAGCCGCCGTCGACCGGTATCACCGTCCCCGTGGTGAACGCCGCCTCGTCGGATGCGAGATAGACCACGATGGGCGCGATCTCGATGGCGTCGCCGACACGGCCCATGGGCTGGCGCTGGACGAACATCTCCATCGCCTTTTCCTTGCTGCCCCATTCCTTGCCGAGCGAATCGACCCGGTCCTCCCAGGACGGCGACTTGAAGGTGCCCGGCGCAATGGCGTTGCAGCGCACGCCGTCGCGGATGTAGTCGGCCGCCACTGCCTTGGTCAGCCCGATCACCGCCGCCTTGCTGGCGCCATAGGCGTAGCGGTTCGGGATGCCGCGGATCGATGAGGCACCCGAGGCGACGTTGACGATCGAAGATGTCTTTCCACTCGCCTTGGCACGCGCCAGCATTCCCGGCAGAAACGCCTTGATGGTGCGGTGCATGGACTTCACGTTCAGGTCGAAGGAGAAATCCCAGTCCTTCTCGCTCGTCGTCAGCGCGCTGCCGTGATGCACGTAGCCGGCGACGTTCACCAGGATGTCGATCTCGCCGACCTTGGCCGCATACGCCTCGACCGCCTTGGTCGAGAGCACGTCGAGCTTCGCCTTCTTGGCGCGGGCCAGTCCCTCGAGCTTGTCGCGCTGGACGTCCGACGCATAGACGGTCGCTCCCTCGGCCACGAACAGTTCGGCGATCGCCCGCCCGATCCCCTGCCCAGCGGCAGTGACGACCGCGATCTTCCCCTTCAGTCTTCCCGCCATCCTAATTCCTCTCACAATCGGCTTGGTTGATGGATTCTCGTCAGTGCAGATGCTCGGGCCGCGCATCGGCGCACTGCCCGTATTCCGGCTCTACCGTCGCATGCGCGATCCCGTGGCGGGTCGCCAGCCGCGCCTTGATGGCCGACACGGCGCCGTGAGGATCGGTTCCCTCCACGAGGCAGGCGTGCAGCGTCGCCATGTTGCGGGACCCGTCGATAGACCAGACATGCATGTGGTGGATTTCGCGGACGCCGCTGACGGAGGCTTCGAGGTCGCGCGCGATGCCGTCGCGGTCGAGGCTCTCGGGCACACCCTCCAGCAGGACATGCGCCGCTTCCTTCATCAGCCGCCACGCCGTCGACAGGATGAGCACCGCGACCAGCACCGAGAGGATCGGATCGATCGGCGTCCAGCCGGTCGCCAGGATGATGATCGCGGCGACGATCGCGGCAGCCGAGCCAAGCATGTCGCCCATCACATGCAGTATCGCCCCGCGCATGTTCAGGCTCTCCCGGTCGCCGCCGTGCAGGACCACGAAGCCGGCGATGTTGACCAGAAGCCCGACGACCGCCACGACAAGCATCGGGCCGCCCAGCACCGGCGGCGGGTCGAGGAACCGCACGATCGCTTCGTAGACGATCCACAATGCGATGGCGAAGATGGTGACGCCGTTGGTGTAGGCGACCAGCGTCTTCACGCGTCCGAAGCCGTAGGTCATGCGCATAGTCGCCGGCCGCTCGCCGAGATGGAACGCATACCAAGCGAGCCAGAGCGCGATCGAATCCGTCAGCATGTGGCCGGCGTCCGCCAAGAGCGCCAGCGAGCCGGTGATCCAGCCGCCTGCCGCCTCGACGATCATGAACCCGCCGGTCAGGCAGGCGGCGATCAGGACGCGCTTCTTGTCGGTGTTCTCATGAACATGCACGCCGGGGCCATGGCTGTGCCCGGCATGGGAATGGTCATGGCCTCTCCCGCGAGCATGGCCCTCGTCTTGCCCATGCTCATGCCCGTGGTCATGCCCGCCATGCGAATGCGACATGGTTTGTCCGCTCTATCGCGCTGCGGCGCGAAACTCTTCCAGCCGTTGCTTCTGGTTGCCCCCGGCGTCGAAATTCGCCGGGTCCAGCCAGTCCATATAGGCTCGGGCGAGCGAAGGCCACTCCTTGTCGATGATCGAATACCAGGCAGTGTCGCGGTTCTCGCCCTTGACGACGAGATGCTGGCGGAAGATGCCCTCGAAGGTGAACCCGAAACGCTCCGCCGCGCGCTTCGAGGGTTCGTTGCGGTTGTTGCACTTCCACTCGTAGCGCCGGTAGCCAAGCTGGTCGAAAACGTACTGCATGAACAGGAACTGCGCCTCGGTCGCCGCCGGCTTGCGCGAGATCAGGGGACCCCAGTAGATGTTGCCGATCTCGATGACCCCGAAGGCCGGCTCGATGCGCATGAGGGTCTGCCGCCCGGCAATCTTGCCCGAAACCTTGTCGATGACCACGAAGAACAGCGGGTCTTCGCTCGCCGCCGCCTTCTCCAGCCATGGCTGGTAGGCGGCACGGTCCTGCGGCGGGTACTCGGCCAGCCAGCGAAAGCGCTCATTCGCGTCGGGCACGCTCGACGCTTCGAAAAGGCCGTCGCCGTGCCTGGCGGGGTCGAGGGGTTCCAGCCGGACGTAGCGCCCTTCCAGCGTCACGCGTTGCGGCCGGGGCCGAGGCTGCCAGTTTTTCAGATCGTCCGACATGCGAAATCGCTTTCACCCTTTGACAAACCGCGCGGGACGCTCGCACAAACGCACTTTGCGCCAAAGAACCAGATGGATAGGGAAAATGCTCCAAACAGTTCCGGCTTTTGATCGCCTCGGCGAGGAGAACGCCTTCGCCGTGCTGGCCCGCGCCACCGCGCTCGCCGCCGAGGGCCGCGACATCATCAACCTCGGCATCGGCCAGCCCGACTTCAAGACGCCGCCCCACATCGTCGAGGCCGCCATCAAGGCGCTGCGCGACGGCCACCACGGCTATACGCCGGCCACCGGCCTGCTCGCCACCCGCGAGGCGGTCGTGCGTCGCACCCTGGCGCTCACCGGCGTCGAGGTATCGCCCGAAAACGTCATGATCCTGCCCGGCGGCAAGCCGACCATGTACGCGGCAATCGTCATGTTCGGCGAACCCGGCGCCGAGATCCTCTATCCCGATCCCGGCTTCCCGATCTACCGCTCCATGATCGAGTTCACTGGCGCTGCGCCGGTGCCGGTGCCGATCCGCGAGGAGAACGGCTTTGCCTTCTCCGCGGAGGAGACGCTGGCGCTGATCACGCCGAAGACGCGGCTCATCATCCTCAACTCGCCTGCCAACCCGACCGGCGGCGTCACCCCACGCGCCGAGATCGAGAAGCTGGTGAAGGGTCTCGAGAAGCATCCGAACGTCGCCATCATGTCGGACGAGATCTACGACATCATGACCTATGACGGCGAAAAGCACGTCTCGCTGCTCACCTTCCCCGAAATCCGCGACCGGCTCATCGTGCTGAACGGCTGGTCGAAGACCTGGGCGATGACCGGCTGGCGCATGGGTTGGTCGATCTGGCCGAACTCGCCGTCCAGCAACCATCTTTATGACAAGGTCAGAAAGCTCGCCGTCAACTGCTGGTCCTGCGTCAACGCCCCCAGCCAGTTCGCCGGCATCGCCGCGATCGACGGTCCGCAGGACGACGTCGCCATGATGATGGCCGCCTTCGACCGCCGCCGAAAACTGGTCGTCGAGGGCCTGAACAAGCTCAACGGCGTCTCCTGCATTACCCCGAAGGGCGCCTTCTACGCGTTCCCGAACGTCAAGGAGACCGGCTGGAAGGCCAAGCAGCTCGCCTCCGCCCTGCTCGACGAGGCCGGCGTCGCGCTCATCGGCGGACCCGACTTCGGTATCCTCGGCGAAGGCTACATCCGCGTCTCCTATGCCAACTCGGAGGCAAACATCTCGCGGGCGCTGGAGCGGATCGGGACGTTCCTGAGCAGGTGACGGCAAGAGGAAACGGCCGCAAGGCGCCGTCTGCCTGCGCCGTTTCGACCGCTAGGCCGCGCTGGGAGCCGACCACCGCCCCATCGGGAGTCGGGGGAAACATGAGCGGCGGGCGCCTGCCTCCCTCACCTTACACGTAGTTACACCCGCCTCGTTGCAGCCCGCGGGTTGCGCCCGTGATACTGACGCGCAATCGCGAGACCGGCGATCGGACTGGAGCGGACGTGAACGCCAGGATCAGCGAAATCGTCAGCGAAGCGCGGGCGAGCCCATTGCTCCTGCTGCTGGCCTTCGTCCCACTCTGCCTCGTGGGCGAGCACGTCTGGCCGGAACGGCACACCTTGCTCTTCGTGCTCTCTGTGCTCGCGATCGTCCCGCTGGCGGCGCTGCTCAGCCGGGCGACAGAGTCGGTGGCGGATCGGACCGGGCAGGCGGTGGGAGGCCTCCTCAATGCCACGCTCGGCAATCTCACCGAATTGGTCATCGCGCTGACGGCGCTGCAGGCCGGCCAGTACATGCTGGTGAAGGCGTCGATTGCCGGGGCCATCGTCACCAACACGCTCTTCATGCTCGGCGGGGCTTTCCTGATCGGGGGGCTGAAACATCACGAGCAGCAGTACAACCGGGTGAGCGCCCGCCTCCAGGCCGGCCTGCTCTTCCTCGCCACCGTCGCCCTGCTGGTTCCCTCGCTGCTGGCCGAAGCCGAAAGCCGATCGACCATGCTGCAGCCTCTGAGTCTCGGGCTCGCCGTGCTCCTCATCGTGGCATACGGCCTCGGGATGCTGTTTGCGCTGGGAACCCACAAGGAGGCCCTCGCCAGCGTCGGCCACGCGGAGTCCGCCGAGACGCCATGGCCCATTCCGGTGGCGCTTGCCGTCCTCGCCACCGTGACGCTGCTGGTGGCGCTCGTGAGTGAGGTGTTCGTCGCCTCGGTCCAGCACGCCGCCGAGACGCTGGGCATGACGCCCGCCTTCGTCGGCTTCGTGATTGTCGCGCTGGTCAGCGCGGCCGCGGAGATGACGACCGCCTTTTCGGCTGCCGCCAGGGACCAGCTCGACCTCAGCGTCAGCATCGCGCTGGGAAGCGCCGCCCAGATTGCGCTGTTCGTGGCGCCGCTGCTGGTCTTGCTGAGCTACGTCATCGGCCCGACGCCGATGAACCTGCAGTTCTGGCCGGGCGCAATTGCGATGATGCTGATCGCCACGCTGGCGGCGACGCTGATGACCAACGGCGGCCGTTCGGCATGGTTCGTCGGCGTGATGATCCTGATGGTCTACGCGATCTTCGCCCTGGCCCTGTTCCTGCTGCCGCCCGTGGCATGACGATGGAAAGGTCTCCCGCGACGGTAGGCGGCTCGGTTGCGGCGCAGGCGAGACCCGCCCGCGATCGCATTCTCGATCCCCTCGACCGGGCCAGCGAAATCCTTTTCGGGCTGATCATGGTGATGACGTTCACCCTCTCCCTCGGCGCGACCGGAGCCGGCCAGGAGGACGTACGGACGATCCTCGTCGGCGCACTAGGCTGCAACCTCGCCTGGGGCATCATCGACGCAGCCATGTACCTGATGGGAGCTCACGGGGAACGCGAACTTGCGGCTTCGACGCTTTCTGCAATCCGCCGCGAGGAAGACCCCGCCGCTGGCCGCGATCTCGTGCGCGATCAACTCCCTTCGGCCATTCTGCCGGCGTTGGGCACGGAGGATCTCGAGCGCATCCGCCTGCACCTCAAGATCCTGCCCGCAGCTACTGGACAGCAAGGGATCGGAAGGACGGACCTGATCGCCGCGTTCGGCGTCTTCCTCCTGGTCTTCGTGTCGCTGTTCCCCGTGGTCCTGCCGTTTCTCTTCCTCGACGATGTCAGGCTGGCGCTCAGGGTTTCGAATGCCGTCGCCATCGGCCTGCTGTTCCTGACCGGCTTTGCCTTCGGGCGTCACGTCGGCAGGCCGTGGCGCAGCGGCATCCTGATGGTCCTGGTCGGCACGGCGCTTGTCGCCATCGCCATGGCGCTCGGGGGCTGACTGTAGCATCCGGCGACGGGATCGCGTCGACTGCGGTGCAATTTGCTTCGCGCTCAAAAACACCTCGACACGCGCTGTTACAAATCTTCTTCCATGATACATTGCTGTTCGGACGACGGAGCACGGGGGACGCAAGTATGGCGCACAAGGCTCGCAAAAGTTCCTTTCCGAATACAGTTGTTGCAGTTGTGGTCCTGGGTGCGGCATGGGCTGCGCCGGCTCTGGCGGCCGATCCCTTTGCATCGAACAACGGACTATACCCAGGCGCCAACGAGTGGAACGGGCCGTATCGCAACCTGAACTACGAGTACCCGGCGACGACGGAGAACAAGTGGTTCGCGACCGCCCCGCGAGACGCGCTCAGCATCGGCAATGCTGGCGTGTATGTCGCTAAGCTGAAGGCATATCTCGAGCAGACCATGCAGGGGATGATCGAGGATCCGGACAACTGGGATCCCGCCGCCAATGACTGGTATGGCATGATCTGGCAGGGAGACGGCGCCAGGGGGCCGAACGGCGTCACCGATCCCGGCAGTGGGCAGGAGGCGATCCTGGGATCGTTCTCCGGCCAGATCATCACCCAGGCAACCTTCGCCGAATCCGGGCTCACCGTCGACATGCAGAACCACACCGTCATCTACTACGACGCCTTGTCTGCAACGATGCTCGACAAATTGTGGGCCGACCCGTTCCAGCCGGATCGGTCGGCCGTCTCCTTCCCCGAAGGCGGCATGGTCGTGAAGGCGGCGGCCGTGACCCCGACGCCGGATCAGTGGCCGGTCGTCGAGGGCTCGTCGATTTGGAACGTCTACCGTCCTACCGTCGCGGAACTCCAGAACCCCAGCTACAATCCTTTCACCAACGGGAAGGCGACGGTCGTTCCGCTGCGCGTGCTGCAGTTCGACATCATCGTGAAGGACACGACGGCCGCGCCGCAAACCGGGTGGGTGTTCGTCACCTACGTGTATGACAAGGATGCGCCGGGCCAAACCACCTGGGACAAGCTCGTGCCGCTGGGCGCCATGTGGGGCAACGATCCCGAATTCGCACGCCAGCCGACCGGCACGGATCCTGCCGGCGGACCGCTGCAGGAAACCTGGATCAACCCGGCGGCGCCGGCCTATGCGCAGTCCTCGCTCGGCTGGGGTGGGCGCCTGTCGGGACCGATCGACGTCGCCGAGCGCCACAATGTGCTTCTCACCAACGGTGTCCGCGTTCCGGTGATGAAGACCTCGTCCTGCCTCAGCTGCCACGGCACGGCCCAGTTTCCGTTCGTTTCCAACCTTTATCCGTCGCCGAACAGGGCGTTCCCGCGGGAGGGCACGCTCTTTCCGATGTACCCGCCGGGCTCCGAGATGTGGGCGCGCTGGTTCCAGAACCGGCCGGGCTCGATGCCTCAGAACAACAATGTCGGCGCGGTCGCGCTCGACTACGACATGCTCATCATGTTCGCGTTGAGCGCGTTCGACGCGGCGGCCGGAAACGACGTCTACGTGCAGGAACATGTCGACGTTCACTAGCGATCAGTCCGGCAGGGCCGGACTTCTTAATGCCGGCCCACTGGGCACGGGAGCCCCGGCGGAGATGCCGGCCGCGACGTCGCAGCATCGGCAACTCACCGTCATGTTCGCCGACCTCGTCGGCTCCACGGCGCTGCTCGAGGAATATGGGCCGGAAACGTTCAGCGATCTCCTGCGCACCTACCATAATCTGTGCACCGAGGCGACGCGCGAGCAGAACGGCACCGTCGCCAACTATCTCGGCGATGGCGTCATAAGCTATTTCGGCTACCCGCGGGGAATGGAGGACGATCCGTTGCGCGCCGTCCAGGCGGCTTGGACGATCCTGCACAACCTCATGCAGGCAAACGGCGGCGGCCTCGGCAGAGTTGCGCTCGCCGCACGCATCGGCATTGCCACCGGTCACGTCATCATCCAGCAGAAGCCCGACGACCACTACGGCGAGAACGTGGTTGGCGCCTGTCTCAACAAGGCCGCGCGGCTGCAGACGATCGCAACCGCGAACACCGCGATCGTCTGCGCCGCCACCCGCAAGCTGGTCGGCAAGGCATTCGAGTTCGAGGACCTTGGCCTGCAGGCGCTGAAGGGGTTCGAGCAGCAGGAGGCAGTCTTCAAGGTAAGGCCTCGCCGCAGGAAGGGGCTAAGCCGCTTCGAGGCGCTGCGCGGAGAACGGCGGATGCCGTTGATCGGGCGCGACGACGAGCTGGCGACGTTGCGCGCCATGATGGAGCGCGCCTATGCGGGTACCGGATCGGCCGCCGTCCTGGTCGGCGAACCCGGCATCGGCAAGTCGAGGCTCGTCGACGCGTTGCGGCACGACGAGGCGCAGGAGGGCGTCCGCTATCTGGCCCTGCAATGCTCGCCAGCGCACCAGTATTCGTCGCTTTACCCGGTGAAGGACTATCTCGACTGGGTGTCCGGCGTGCACACCGACGATCCCCGCGAGGTCCGGCGCGACAAGCTTCGCCGGCTCTTTCAGTCCGCCTGGCAAACCAACGAAGAGCAGACCGCCGTGCTGATGGACGTCATTGCGGCGCGCGGCCCCGAACAGGAAGCGGATGCCGACATCGGCATGCTCATGAAACGCCTCATGGCGTTCCAGATCCTGTCGAAGAAGGTGTTCAGCACCGGCGTGCCGGGCAAGGCGCTGTTCCTGGTCTTCGAGGACGTGCACTGGATCGATCCCACCTCCGCCGAATTCCTCGAGAACCTGGTGAGGAACGCCGCCGAGCATCCCTGCGTCGTCCTGGCGACCACCCGATCGGAAGGCCCCTTCGCCGATCGTCTGGACGCGCTCGGCAGGGTGATACGGCTGGAACGGCTGAGCGACGCGCAATCCGTCCAGTTGGCGAAGGCGGCAGGCCGCGCGGTCGAACTGGATGACAGGACGCTTGCGGCAATCATCGAAAAATCCGACGGCGTTCCGCTGTTCGTCGAAGAATATGCGGCGATGCTCGCCGAAAGCGCCGGGGGGCGCCACAGGATCGGCAGCGGAGGCGAACTGCACACGATCCCGCTGACACTTGGCGCGCTCGTGCAGAACAAGCTCGACGGTCTCAATCCCAGCGCGCAGGAAGTCGCCAGGATCGGCGCGGCCGTCGGCCGGGTCTTCGACCTGCAGCTGGTCCGCGCCCTGTCCCAGCTGGCCAACGAAACTTTCGACAAGGCGCTCGACGTGCTGGAAAGCGCCGACATCGCGCACCGGGGCACGGGACTCGGCGCCAGCGATGAAGCGAGTTTCAAGCACGCGCTGGTGCGCGACGCGGTCTACGGATCGCTGGGCACGGCCGAGAGGCGTCGACTCCACGGCATGGTCGCCGAGGCCATGCTGTCGAAGCACGAAGGCCGGCGCATCGTGCCGGAGGTGCTGGCCGAGCATCTGCTCGCGGCCGACCGCAAGGCGGAGTCGGCGAGATGGCGTCTCGCCGCGGCGATGGAAGCGGCCGGCGGCGGCGGCGCGGCGGAAGCGCTCGCGCACATCACGCACGGACTGGCCGCCATCGAGAGCCTGCCCGAGGGAGACGAGCGCGACAGCCTCGAACTGCAATTGCGCGCGATACAGGGCCCGACCCTGATGGTCACGCGCGGCCCGGGCAGTCCGGCTTTCGGCGCTGCGCAGGCGCGCGCGCTCGAGTTGCTGCGCACGCAGCAGATGCCGGAGAACCTGATCCCCGTCATCTACAACACCGCGCTGCATGCCTGGGCGTGCGGCAGGCTGGGGGATGCGGATCGGGCGACCGACGAGATCTTCGAGATCCTGGAGGCCGAGCCCTCGGACGATGCCTATCTCGCCGCCCACACCATGCGCGGGCTGGTGGCATGGCACCGCGGCGACAACGAAACCGCCCTCGAACACCTGACCGCGACGGTGGAGCGCTATGACCCGACGCTCCATCGCGGGCTCTACATGCGTTTCCTGAAGGAATTCGGCGTGTTCGGACGCTTCTATCTCGGTCTCACCCACGCGGTGATGGGCAATGAGCCGGAAGCTGCCCGGCACGCCGCCGCCGCGCTGGAGATCGCCAGGCTGGTCAAGCGTCCCCACGCCTACGGCTTTGGCCTGCTCGCCAACTTTCTCACAGCGATGATGCGCGACGACGTGCCCGCCGCGGCGCGTTTCGGCGAGGAGAGCATCGAGTTCGCCCGTCGACAGGGCTTCCCCGAGTTCATGGCAATGTCGATGGTCTGCCTTGGCTGGGTGAGCGCCCGGCGGGGCGATCTCGAAGCTGGCATCCCGCAAATGGAGGAAGGCGCAGCGCTCTGGGCGAGGACGGGTTTCGAGAACTGGCAGGCCTTCTTCGCGGCGCTGCTGTCCGAGTTCTACATCGCCGCCGGTCGCCTCTCCGAGGCCCGTGCATTGCTCGACCGGCACGACGAGAGAATCACCGCTTTCGGCGAGTTCCAGTTTCGGCCATTGCTGGCGCGAGCGCGGGCATCGCTGCACTCCGCGCAGTGAGAAGAAGTGCGAGCGGCCGGCTCCCTAGAGCGTCGGGCGTTCTGACTGAATCTAAGAGATTCTAGCAGCTGGGTTTTCGTGATTCACTTCGGTTGGAGGTGATTTGCGATGACCCGATCCTATTCGCTTGATCTTCGTGAGCGTGTTGCGGGCTTTGTGGGGCGCGGCGGGACGTGCCATGCGGCTGCGGCCCATTTCAGCGTTTCGGTGTCGTTCGTCGTCAAGCTGATGGCGGCGTATCGTGCGAGCGGCAGCCTCAAGGCAAAGCCGGAGGGCGGCTGGCGCTACTCGAAACTCGATCCGCACCGGGATTTCCTGGTGCGCCGGATCGCCGAGCAAGACGACATCACCATGCCGGAGCTGGCTTCCGAACTGGCCGGGCGAGACACGGTCGTCGCGCCGTCCTCGATCTCGCGCTGGCTGATCCGCAACGGCTACCGCTTCAAAAAAAACGCTGTCCGCCAGCGAGCAGGACCGGCCCGACGTCGCAGCCGCGCGCCAGGAGTGGGTCGCCCGCCAGCCGAGGATGCGGCTTGAACCCCATCGCCTGGTGTTCATCGACGAGACCGGAACCACCACAAAGATGACGCGCCTGCGCGGCCGATGTCCAAAAGGCCAGCGGCTGCGCTCGAAGGCGCCGTTCGGGCACTGGAAGACCCAGACCTTCATTGCCGGGCTGAGATGCTTCGGCCTGACTGCGCCCTTCGTCGTCGACAGGCCGATGAACCGCTGCATCTTCGAAACCTATGTCGAGACCCAACTCGCACCGACGCTGTCCAAAGGCGACGTCGTCATCCTCGACAACCTCGCCGCCCACAAGAGCCCAAAGGCGCAGGCCGCCATCCGGGCGCGTGGCGCATGGATGCTGTTCCTGCCGCCCTACAGCCCCGATCTCAACCCCATCGAGATGGCCTTCTCAAAGCTGAAGGCTCACCTCAGGACGCGCGCCATCCGAACCATCGACCGCCTCTGGCAGGCCATCGGCGACATCTGCACCCTCTACCCATCAACCGAATGCCAGAACTACTTCAAGGCCGCCGGGTATGCCTGAATGCACGCCGCTCTAGGGGACCCGGCCAGCGCCCTACCCCCGTCCGACGAACGGCATCTTTGTCGCCATCACGGTCATGAACAGCACGTTCGCTTCCGGCGGCAGGCTTGCCATGTGGAGAACCGCATCTGCCACCTGCTGCGGGTCCATGGTTGGCTCGGCCTTGATCGAGCCGTCCGCCTGCGGCACGCCCACCGTCATCGCCCGCGCCATGTCGGTCAGCGCATTGCCGATGTCGATCTGGCCACAGGCGATGTCGAACGGCCGCCCGTCCAGCGCCAGAGACTTGGTCAGTCCGGTAATGGCGTGCTTGGTGGCCGTGTAGGGCGCCGAGCCCGGGCGCGGCGCATGCGCCGAGATGGAGCCGTTGTTGATGATGCGGCCGCCCTGCGGCGACTGCGCCCTCATCACCCGGAAGGCGGCGCGGGCGCACAGGAACGAGCCGGTCAGGTTGACGTTGACGATATCCACCCAGGCCTCGACCGGGATTTCGTCCACGGTCGCCGGCTTGAAGCCCATCCCGGCATTGTTGAACAGCAGGTCGACGCGGCCGAATTCGTCCACGGCGCGGTCGAACATGGCGTCCACTTCCGCCGGCTTGGTGATGTCGCAGGAGATCCCCAGCGCCCTCGCCCCGGTCGTGCCGGCCGCGGCGATCGCCTCGTCCAGCAGGTTCTGACGACGGCCGACGAAAACGATGTTCCAGCCGTTCAGGAGTAGCGTGGTCGCGACCGCCTTGCCGATGCCCGTGCCCGCGCCGGTCACGATCGCTGTCTTGCCATCTGCCATGGATACACATCCTCTTCGTGGAGGACATGGCATCGCAGATGAGAAGAGGGATGGCAAGCTGCCAACAAATAGGGCGGTCCGATGGTTGGGCCGCCCTGATCAGAACCGCTTGGGAGGAGGAAAGCCGGTCCGACTGATTCGAATCATGCGCTTCGAAAGTTAACGAAAGGTTAACACGCCAAAGCCGTCCCCAGCCGCTTTACCAGCGCGAATTTGGCGCCGAGCCCGGCGCGCCGGCTCCGCCCGCGGGCTGCGGCGGAACGCTGGCGGCGATGGTCGCCTCGACGTGGTCGATCAGCGCGTCCGGCAGCTTCAGCCGGCCCGCCAGCAGGTCGAGATAGCCGCGCTCGGTGCGCGTGTCCGGCGCAATGGTCAGGCGCGAGGCCGTATAGAGCTCGACCTTTTGGGCGTCGGTCTGAGCCGCGGCGACCAGCTGATCGATGCTCATTGGGCTCTCGATCTCCTTGAGCAGGAACGCTTCTGCGTCCGAGCCGATGCCCGACAGGCTGAGCTTGTCGGCGATGTTCTTGCGCTCTGCCTCGTCGATATGACCGTCGGCGTTGGCGGCCGCGATCATGGCGCGCACCAGCGTCAGCGTGAACTCGGCCTCGCCCTGCGGGGCTTGCGACGGATGGAAGCTAGTGTCCTCCGGCGGCGGCAACAGTTCGGGATCCTTCTGCGCCGCCTCGGCCGGATTGCCGCCGTTCTTGTAGTTCTGCCAGGCCTTGTAGGCGACCCCGCCGATCGCAGCCAGGCCGCCGAGCTTCACCGCGGTCCCGGTCATGTCGCGGCCGGCCTTCGTCCCGAGCAGGACCGCGACCAACGCGCCGGCGGCCAGCGGGTTGTCCTTCGCCATCTGACCGGCTTGGGAGACCTTGTCCCGCACCGTGGATCCCGTCCCGGGAACCTGCGTGCCGAGGAGATCGTCGAGCAGCTTCTTGGGATCGAACATTGGGTCCTCCGCAGGTTGGGCCGCCGCTTGGCGGCGGTGGCGTTACTCCGGGGCGAGATAGGCAGGCCGATGCGACAATGCAATGACGCCGCGCCATCTCACGTTTCGGCGTCAGCTCCCCACATGCGGCTTGCCGCCACGCTTCGCCGCCAGCTCCACCTGCCGATGCCGCTCGGCATAGCGGCTGCGGTCTTCGTCCGTGCGCTGGTCATGGCAACGTGCGCACGAGACGCCTTCGACATAGTGCTCGGAGCGCATGTCCGCCTCGGTGAGCGGCCAGCGGCAGGCGCGACAGAGCTCCGCCCCGCCCTCGGCCAGGCCGTGGGTAACCGACACGCGCTCGTCGAACACGAAGCACTCGCCGTCCCAGAGGCTTTCACCCGCCGGCACCTCCTCCAGATATTTGAGGATGCCGCCCTTGAGATGGAAGACGTCCTCGACCCCGATCGACTTCATGTAGGCCGTGGCCTTCTCGCAGCGTATGCCGCCGGTGCAGAACATCGCCACCTTGCGCCCCTCGAGGTCGCCGCGGTTGCGCTCCGCCCAGGCCGGGAATTCGGCAAAGCTCTGGGTCTTCGGATCGACCGCCCCGCGAAAGGTCCCGAGCGCGACCTCATAGTCGTTGCGGGTGTCGATAACGATCGTGCCCGGATCGGCGATCAGCGCGTTCCAGTCGGCCGGCGGGACATAGGCGCCGACGCTGGCGAGCGGATCGATTCCGGGGACGCCCATGGTCACGATCTCCTTCTTCAGCCGCACCTTCATGCGGTGGAAGGGCATTTCCGCTGCGCGGCTGTACTTGATCTCCAGTCCCTTCAGCCCGCGGACTGTCTCCAGATGCGCAACGAGTTCGCCGAGCGCCTCGTCGCTGCCGGCGACGGTTCCGTTGATCCCCTCAGGGGCGAGCAGCAGCGTACCCTTGATGTCGCGCCGGCTGCAGAAGTCTGCAAGCGGGGCGCGCAGTTCCGCATGCCCCTCGAGCGGATGGAACCGGTAGAGCGCTGCGACCAGAAATGAGGCGTCATTGGGGGATAAATTCATGGCGAGCGCCAATATCGCGCGGTCGCGGCACATTCAAGGCGGCGTGTTTTCGGGCGTGTTTCCAATGACTTGCCGGATCGCGGAGGAGACGCCCCTCCGCAATTCGACAGGAATTTTGTCCCCGCCGGCCAATCTCGGGCGACAATGCCGCGTTTCATGGAGATGCTGCATGTTCGATGAGAAAGTGAAGAGTGCAGTCCGGCAGGTGGCGAATGCGCTGCAGGTCGACCCCGCAGCCCTGCTCGCCATCGCGGAGGTCGAGAGCGGCGGCAGGGCGTTCGCCATGGTCGACGGCCGCGCCGAACCGCTGATCCGTTTCGAAGGCCACTACTTCGACCAGCGCCTGACCGGCGAGGAGCGCAGGCGAGCCCGAGCATCCGGGCTGTCCTCGCCGACGGCCGGTGCAGTCAGGAATCCGGCACCGCAGGCCGGGCGCTGGCAGCTGCTGGCGCAAGCGTCGGAGATCGACCGTCGCGCGGCGCACGAGTCCGTCTCGTGGGGCCTCGGCCAAGTCATGGGCGCCCATTGGAAATGGCTTGGCTTCGATTCCGTCGACAGGCTCGTGGAGGAAGCCCGCAGCGGGCTGGATGGCCAGATCCGGCTCATGGCGCGCTACATCGAGAAGGCCGGGCTGGTCGACGAAATCCGCAGGCGCGACTGGGAGGCGTTTGCCCGTGCCTACAATGGCCCCGCCTACGCGCGAAGCCGATACCATTCCCGGATCGCCGCCGCATATGAGCGGTATCGCATCGAAGAGGCAGCGGCATCCCGCCCGGTCCGCGCACAGGAAGATCGGCCCAATCCCGAAAAGGCTACCACCGCCGAAGGCGTTGCCGACCTGCAACGCATGCTTTCCGCCACAGGTTATCCTCTGAAGCCAGATGGCGTCATCGGGCCGGCGACGAAAAAGGCGATCCGGCGCTTCCAGGCCGACAACGGCCTTACCGTCGACGGCGTCGCCGGGCCGGAAACGCTCGCGGCCTTGCGCGACGCGGCGCCGCTTGGCGATGGCGGGGTGGGTGCCTGGCGGCGCTTCATGCGCCTCGTCAGGGGTCTGTTCGGATCGGCTACGAGCTGATGATGCGAATGGACACCTATGCATCGATGTCCTAAATCGGTTGAACTTCAAAGGAGTTCCCGGATGTCCGCCAAGACCGATGCCTTCCTCGCCCTTCTCGCCGGACAGCCGGTGATTCCGGTGCTGAAGATCGACGATGCAAACGATGCCGTTCCGCTGGCGCGCGCATTGGCGAAAGGCGGCCTGCCGGCCATCGAGATCACCCTGCGGACGCCGGATGCGCTGGAAGCGATCCGCCGCGTCGCAGGCGAGGTCGAGGAGGCCATCGTCGGCGCCGGCACCATCCTGAACGCCAGGCAGTTCGAGGAGGCCGCGAAGGCCGGCTCCCGCTTCATCGTCAGCCCGGGCATCACCCGACAGGTGATCGAGGCCGCAGCCGGCAGCGAAGCGCCTCTTCTGCCGGGCACGATCACGCCCGGCGAGATGATGATGGCGCTGGAGGCCGGGATCGACTTCGTGAAATTCTTCCCGGCCGAGCAGGCGGGTGGCGCTGCCTTCCTGAAATCTCTGGCGTCGCCTTTCCAGGGCCTGCGCTTCTGCCCGACGGGCGGCATCAGTGCGGCCAACGCGCGCGACTACCTCGGCCTGCCCAACGTCATCTGCGTCGGCGGCTCCTGGGTGGCGCCCGACGCGATGGTCAAGGCCGGAAAGTGGGCCGAGGTCGAGGCGCTGGCGCGCGAGGCGAGCGGCCTGAGGAAGCCCGGCTGACGGTCGATCCCGAAAGCAGGGATCGGTTCTCGCTGAACCAAGAAGGCAGAAGCGACCGTCGCGATCGGACGGGAGCCCGTTCATCAAACGAAAGCGGCCCATTCGGGCCGCTTCGCGCATTATTGGAAGCCTGGTCGGTGAAGCCGGCTGCCGCTGGCTCAGTTCGTCTCGAAGCGCGCCACCGGCAGGAAGGCGACGGCCTTGCCCGAGAAGCTGCCGGTGTCGAGTTCCTTGCCGCCCGGCTGGAAGCCGTCGGCGTAGACTTCGATCGGCGCCGTGCGCACGATGTTGTAGGCGAAGGAAGGCGCGGAGTTGCCGCCCTTGCCCTTGGCGACGTAGTCCGTGTCGAGCGCCCACCGCGCATCCGCGGGTTGCGCCGGCACCACCACCGAGGCAGGGCGAGGCTTGCTGTCCCGCGGCGTGGCGCGGCCCGCCTTCTGGGTGGACTTGGTCTCAGTCCGGACGATGGTGACCGGTTCGTTCTCCAGGGCGCGCTCGGCAGCGAGATCACGCGGCGCAGAGGCTTCGATGAGAGCGGCGATCTGGAAGCTGTCTTCCTCTTCTTCCTCGTCGTCCATGCCCATGCCGGTCTGGTCCGCGACCGCCATGACGGCCGGCTCGGGGCGCGCCTCGGGGACGGCGGCGAAAGCTTCGATCGCCTCGGCGACGGCCGGCCGTTGCGTCGGCATCGGCACGCCTGCATCCGCGTTGGCCAGCGCCAGGAGGATCGGGTCGTCGGCCTCCGGGTTCGCCGGAGCATAGTCCGGACGCCAGGTCGGGAGCGGAACCTTGAACGACGCTTCGGCCACGGTCGCATTCAGGCTGTCGGCGGGAGCCGCGCCGATTGCAGCGACGACCGGATCGTTCATGTCGATCGGCAGTTCGGCCGCCGGCGCGGGGCCGACCTCGGCGCTCGGCCGCGGCGCGATTTCAGGCAGCGGCACCGAACGCTGCGGCAGCGCGGCGACGATGGTTTCCGGAACCTCTTCGGCCGGGACGGGAGCCCTCGGCTCTATGGCTGGCATCGGGGTGGGACGCGCAACCTCGGCCGGCTTCTGCGGCTCGCGGCGGGCCGGCGTCTCTTCGGCATCGGCGACGCCGCCGCTTTCCTCTTCCTCGTCCGCGCTGCGGCCGAACAGGGCCGCCAGCAATCCCTTGGACTTGCGGCCGCTGTCGTTGCCGACCATGGCGAGCGCGGTTCCGCCAGACTTCTTGCGCGATTCATAGGAGGCCAGCGCCTGGTCGAAACCGGGCAGCGGCTTGCCGTCGCTCGGCACGTGCAGCGTATTGCCCTTCGGGAAGACGGCGACGAGTTCCTTGCGGCTCATGCGCGGCCAGTGGCGAACATTGCCGACGTCCATATGGATGAAGGGCGAGCCGGAGCGAGGATAGTAGCCGACGCCGCCGCCCTGCGCCTTGAGGGCGAGGTCCCGCACCTTCTTCAAAGGCACGCCGGGGATGAAGAAATCCATGGCGTTGCCGAGCATGTGCTGGCTCTTCTTGGCGACGCCCTTCGAACGGCTGCGCAGCATCGAGTTGGTCGCCGGCGAGCGATAGGCGGAGACGACATTGATATAGCCGTTAGAGCCGGACCCTTCGTAAACCGACCACACGAGATCGAGCAGACGGGGGTTCATCTTGGTCGGCTCGTTGCGGCGCCAGTCGCGCAGGAAGCGATTGATCTTCGCCAGCCCGGCGGAATCGTAGCGGCCGTTGCGCTTGTAGACGATTTCGGCCTTCTCGCCGGTATGAATGAAGTGCAGCTTCAACGACCGGGTTTCGGCCTGCGAAGCCTGTGTCGCCAAGGGCGACAACCCCAGTGCGAGAACAAAGGTCGCCAGCAGCTTCAGCCAAGCGGTCGCAAAGGAGTGCCCGCCGGCGATGGGTCGCTCGATACAGATCAAATCAACAGGCCTTGTTAGGTGCCGTTTGTCCCCGGATTTGACGCCCGGACGGTCGTTACACCGGTCCGAATATCGATCCTAATGGTTAATCACTGCTTATTGACGGGGAAATGAGGTAACACCGTGGCGACGATTTGGCAAAACCTTTGCGAGTGGTGACGTGGTAAACAGTTCCTTTCTCAACCGTTTTTGCGGGATCCAGGGTCAGGACGCCAATCTTTCGACACGCTCGGCGACCGGATCGATGCCATATTCCTTCATTTTCCGGTAGAGCGTCGACCGGCCGATGCCGAGTCGGCGCGCCACCTCGCTCAACTGTCCGTTGTAGTGCTCGATGGCGAAGCGGATCATCTCCAGCTCGATGACAGCGAGGGGACGAACGTTGCCGCGATCATCGAGTGTCCGCACCACATGGGTCGCGGGGGCCTTCGGGCGGATATCTTCCCGCTCGACAGCGGGAGCAGCCGCGCCGGCATACGCAGGCTCGCCACGCTCGACAGGCTGGCTCGCCGTCCGGGCATCGCCGATGCGGATCTCCCCCTCGACCTCATGCCTGATCTGCGGGAAATCCGCCGGCTGCAGCGAGGCCCCTTCGCTGAGCACGATCGCCCGCAGGATGGCGTTTTCCAGCTGCCGCACGTTGCCCGGCCAGTCATAGGCCTCGAGCAGGCGGATCGCCTCGGGCGACACCTCGATCCGTTTCTGGGGCGAATGGTGTCTCGCCGCCCTTTCCGCCAGATGGAGCGCCAGCGGCGCGATGTCTTCGCGTCGCTGCCGGAGCGGAGGGATGTGGATCGGATAGACGTTCAGTCGATAGAACAGGTCCTCGCGAAAGCGGCCGTCCTTCACCTGCTGCAGAAGATCGCGATGCGTGGCCGAGATCAGCTTGATGTCGACCTTGACCGTCTGACGGCCGCCGACCGGATCGACTTCGCCCTCCTGCACCGCCCGTAGCAGCTTCACCTGCGCGTCCAGCGGCAGGTCGCCGATCTCGTCGAGGAACAGCGTGCCGCTGTTCGCCTCGACGAACTTTCCGGTGTGCCGTTCGGTGGCCCCTGTGAAGGAACCCTTCTCATGCCCAAACAGGATGCTCTCCACGAGGTTTTCCGGGATCGCCCCACAATTGACCGTGACAAAGGGCTTCGACCGCCTGTCGCCGGCTCCCTGGATGGCGCGCGCGAAAATCTCCTTGCCGACGCCTGATTCGCCCTCGATGAGGATGGGGATGTTTGAGGCTGCCGCCTTTTGACCGAGCCGCACGGCCCGCTCCATGGCGGGGCTGTTGGTGATGAGGTCGCGGAAGGAGTGCGCCCTTCCCCGCCGACCGGAGCGCCGCGTCTCGCCCTCCAGTTCCTCTACCTTCAGCGCATGGGTGATCGCCGTCTGCAGGCGGTCGGGCGATGCCGGCTTCACGACGAAGTCGACCGCGCCGGCGCGCATGGCCGACACGGCCGTCTCGATGCCGCCCTGCGCGGTCTGGACGATGACCGGTGTCTTGATCGATCGCTGGGCGAGCCGCTTCAGCACGCCGAGCCCGTCGATGCCTGGCATCATCAGGTCGAGGATCACCACATTGACGCGGTCGCCGGCCGGTCCTTCAAGGTAGGCAAGCGCCTGCTCGCCGTTCTCGGCAACGGTCGCCTCGTGCTCGAAACGGCGCACAGCAGCCTCGAGGAGGCGCCGCTGAACGGGATCGTCGTCGACGATGAGGACGTGTGCAGGCATGAACTCGGTCGGGTCGCTCACAGATTCCAGGCTGGACCATACTGGCACACGGTCCTAAATAACCGCCCAAGAAAGCAGGTGAACGAAACATTAGGATCGTTGGCCGCATTCGCGAGGTGACGAGACTCAGGTAATGCCGGATTGTCCTGATCCTCCGCCCGCGCCGGCCGCAATAACTCCACCGGACATTGGAAGGTTGTTTGATGCGCTATCCATCTGATCGCGAAGGCACCGCCGCGGCTGCCAGGACTGCCGCCGCCGGACCGGCCGCTGCCCCGGCTTCAGCCGGGCTGCCTGAGTGGAACTTAGCCGATCTTTACCCCTCCATGGATGCGCCGGAACTCGCCGCCGACATGGCGCGCGCGCTGGAGGCGGCGACGGAGTTCGAAAGCGCCTGGCGCGGCAAGCTTTCCGCGGAGGCGGAGAAGGGCGCCGCCGGCCGGCTCGGCGAGGCCGTCAAGGCCTATGAAGCGATCGACGAACTGGTCGGCCGCATCGGTTCCTTCGCCGGCCTCGTCTATGCCGGCGACACGTCGGACCCCAAGCGGGCCAAGCTTTATGGCGATGTGCAGCAGAAGATGACGGACGCCAGCGCGCACCTGCTCTTCTTCGCGCTCGAACTGAACCAGATCGACGACAATCTCGTCCTTGCTGCGCTCGACGCCGACCCGCTGTTCGGCCACTACCGTCCGTGGGTCCTCGATCTCAGGATGGACAAGCCGCACCAGCTTGAGGACCGCATCGAGCAACTGTTCCACGAGAAGTCGCTCACGGGCCGCGCCGCCTGGAACCGGCTGTTCGACGAGACGATCACCGACCTGCGCTTCGAGGTCGGCGGCGAGGAGCTGATCCTCGAGCAGACGCTCCACCGCCTGCAGGAGCCCGACGGCGCGGTGCGGCGCGAGGCGGCCGAGGCGCTGGCGCGGACCTTCAAGGCGAACCTGCGCACCTTCACGCTGATCACGAACACGCTTGCCAAGGACAAGGAGATCTCCGACCGCTGGCGCGGCTTCGCCGACATCGCCGACTCGCGCCACCTCGCCAACCGGGTCGAGCGCGGCGTCGTGGACGCGCTGGCCAGCGCCGTCCGCGAGGCATATCCGCGCCTGTCGCATCGCTACTATCGCATGAAGGCGCGATGGCTCGGCCTGGCGGAGATGAACCACTGGGACCGCAACGCGCCGCTGCCCGAAACGCCGCAGGCGACGATCGCATGGGACGATGCCAGGGACACGGTGCTGTCGGCCTATCACGACTTCTCCCCGCAGATGGCCGGGATCGCCAAAAACTTCTTCGACCGCAACTGGATCGATGCGCCCGCCCGACCGGGCAAGGCGCCGGGCGCCTTCGCGCATCCGACGGTGCCGTCGGCGCATCCCTACGTGCTGCTGAACTACATGGGCAAGCCGCGCGACGTGATGACGCTCGCCCACGAACTGGGCCACGGCGTGCACCAGGTGCTCGCTGCCGGACAGGGCGCCCTGATGGCCCCTACCCCCCTGACGCTGGCCGAAACCGCCTCGGTCTTCGGCGAGATGCTGACCTTCCGCTCGCTGCTCGACCGCACGACGGACCGCCGCGAGCGCAAGGCGATGCTCGCTCAGAAGGTCGAGGACATGATCAACACTGTCGTGCGCCAGATCGCCTTCTACGAGTTCGAGCGCAAGGTGCACACCGAGCGCAAGAACGGCGAACTGACCGCCGACAAGCTGGGCGAGTTCTGGCTGGAGGTACAGGCGGAAAGCCTCGGCCCGGCGATCAAGCTGCGCGAGGGATACGAGACCTTCTGGACCTACATCCCGCACTTCATCCACTCGCCCTTCTACGTCTATGCCTACGCATTCGGGGACTGCCTGGTGAACTCGCTCTATGCGGTCTACCAGAACGCCGAGCAGGGGTTTCAGGAGAAGTATTTCGAGATGCTGAGGGCCGGCGGCACCAAGCATCATTCCGAGCTTTTGAAGCCGTTCGGGCTCGATGCGACGGACCCGAACTTCTGGAGCAAGGGGCTGGCCCTGATCTCGGACCTGATCGACGAACTGGAACGACTGGATTGAGCCGCACGGCCCGCCCCATGCGCGAACGGTAGGAACCGGCCGCCATGGCCCCGCCCTTCATTCTCTTCCGGGACGACCTTGCCGGGCGCGAGCTGCTGTTCGAGGCGCCGCGGGAGCTGATCGTCGCCGATACGCCGGCCGACTTCTTCGCCGCCCTGGAGCGAGCCGAGGCCGCGCGCGCGGCGGGCAGATGGCTCGCCGGCTATTTTTCCTACGAGGCCGGGTTTCTGTTCGAGCCGAAGCTTGCGGCGATCATGCCCGAGGGACGGCGCGTCCCGCTCCTGACGCTGGGCGTGTTCGATGCGCCCGCGGACCGCGGCAGCCAGCAACAGGCGGCGCAGCCCACCAACGGCCCGATCTTCGAAGCTCGGGCGCGCTGGACCTTCGATGACTACCGCGAACGCTTCGAGCGGCTTCACCGGCACATCCGCCTGGGCGACTGTTACCAGGGCAACCTGACCTTCCCCATCGATGCGGAATGGTCGGGCGATCCGCTTGCCGATTTCGACGCCCTGACGGCCCGCCAGCCGGTGCGCTACGGGGCGCTGGCCGCGCTCGGCGGCCCGGTGGTGCTGTCGCGCTCGCCTGAACTGTTCTTCCAGGTGGACCAGGAAGGCTGGATCGAAACGCATCCGATGAAGGGCACGGCGCCGCGCGGCGAGACAGCGGTGGAGGACGAGCGCCTGAAGGAGTTCTTGCGCAACGATCCGAAGAACCAGGCCGAGAACCGCATGATCGTCGACCTGCTGCGCAACGACATCTCGCGCATCACCGAGGTCGGCACGCTCGACGTGCCCGAGCTGTTTCGCATCGAAAGCTATCCGACCGTCCACCAGATGGTAAGCAGGGTTCGCGCCCGGCTGACGCCCGGAACGACGATCGCGGACATTTTTCGCGCGCTGTTCCCCTGCGGCTCGATCACCGGCGCGCCGAAGATGCGGGCGATGGAGATCCTGCGCGAGCTGGAAGACACGCCACGCGACGCCTATTGCGGCGCCATCGGCTGGATCGCGCCGGGCGGCCCGATGCGGTTTTCGGTGGCCATCCGCACCATCACGCTCTTTCCAGAAGGCAAGGCAGTCTACAATGTGGGCGGCGGCGTGGTTTTCGATTCCACGGCCGAGGAGGAGTATGCCGAATGCCTGCTGAAAGCGCGCTTCGCGACGGGGAGCCTGCCGGCTTCGAGCTGATTGAAACGCTGCGGTGGGAGCCCGGCTTCGGCTTCGTGCGCCTGGAGCGGCATCTGCGCAGGCTCTACGCCTCGGCCGCCGAACTCGGCTTCGCCTTCGAAGCCGAGAAGGTCGGCAAGTCGCTCTCCACCGCGCTCAATGGCGCTGCAGGCCCCATGCGCGTGCGCCTCGCGCTGTCGCAGGGCGGCGACGCCAGCACGTCGGCGCACCCCTTCGAGCCTGTGTCGGCCGGTAAGGTCTGGAGGGTCCAGATCGCACGAACCCGTCTCTCGTCGACGGACGTGCTCCTGCGCCACAAGACGACGCGGCGGCAGATATACACGCAGGCCCGAGCAGAACACCTGATCCATCAGGCGGACGAGGTGCTGATGGCAAATGAACGGGGCGAAATCTGCGAGGGCACCATTGCAAACGTCTTTGCCGATTTCGGCGACGGCGTGCTTTTGACGCCCCGCCTCGACTGCGGGCTGCTGCCGGGCGTCCTGCGCGCCGAACTGCTCGACCAGGGCAAGGCGCGCGAGGCGGTGCTGACGCTGGAGCAGCTCCGCGCGGCGAAGGCGCTGTTCGTCGGCAACTCGCTGCGCGGGCTGATCCCTGCGCAGCTTGCATTCGCGCCGGTAGATTGACCGGTATGTTCGGGGCGAATACACTGTGTTCGCCTGTATTCGGAGGGTGGTCGATGACCGCAAGCGAGACATTTTCTGTACGCCTTTCCCCGGAGACAAAGCGGGAACTGGAGGAGTATGCGCGGGCCACAAAACGCTCCAGCGCCTTCATCGTGAAGGAGGCCGTCGAAGCCCACCTGTCCGAACGACGCGCCTACCTCGCGGCAGTGGAGGAGGCCGAGCGTGAAGTTGAGCGGGGCGAAACGATCCCGGGAGACGAAGTCATCGATTGGCTCCGCTCGTGGGGCAGGCCTGACGAACTGCCGGCTCCAAGCGCGCGCAGATCCAAAGTCGCGTAGTGAGGATCGAGATCTCCAGCTCTGCCGAACGCGATCTTCGTGAAATCCGCGCGTACATAGGCGCAGACAATCCGGGTGCCGCTGACGAGGTCGCGGGACGCATCGTCAAGGTGTTTCTCCTTATACGCGCAAATCCCGAGATCGGTCGCCCGAGCGAGTCTGGATCGACCCGCGAGTGGTCGGTGCCGGGACTTCCATACGTCATACCTTACAAGGTACGATCCGGCGTCCTTTATATCCTGCGCATCTACCACACCCGCCGCCTGAGACCGCCCAATTGGCAGTGACCCTCCCCGCCCACACCCCCTATGACGGCTCGTCGAAGCCGTTCACGATCGGCCTGAAACCGCTCGACCCGGCGACGTGGATCGAGATCGACGGCACGTTCGACGTCCAGATGCGCGAGAAGCGGCGCCTGCTCGCCTCGATCCCCGAAGAGGTGTTCGTCGAGGAGCCGGATACGCGGGCCGCACAGCGCGAAGTGCTGGACATGATCCGCACCCATGTCGCCGCGACCTTTCCGGATCGCTACCAGCCGGGCTGCAAAGGCCTCGCGATCGCCGGCCATCCGGCGCTGACGACCGCGCAGATGGAGACGCTGCCGCCGCTGCAGGCCGCCGCCCATCTGGTGCAGGAGGATCTGATCCTGATGCGCCGGGGCGAGGACGGCTGGCGGCTGGCCGCCGGCGTGCTCTGCTTCCCCTCCTCCTGGTCGCTGCGCGAAAAATTCGGCAAGCCGCTGCAGCAGATCCATGTCCCCGTTCCCGGTTTCGGGCCCGGCACGCGTATCGCCGACCTCATCCACCGCATGTTCGACAATCTGAAGGTCGAACAGCCGGTCGAACGCATGAACTGGTCGCTGCAGGCCGTGCCCGACCTCTATTACCCGCTGTCCAACGACCAGCGGGACGAGCGCGCCACGACGCGGCCCGCCAAATTCGCGGACCTTGCGGCAGTCGCCCGGGGCTTCATCCGCGTCGAGCGGCAGACGCTGCGCAAGCTGCCAGCCTCCGGCGACATCCTGTTCACGATCAGAATCTTCCTCGACCCGTTCGAGGCGCTGCGGCGGCATCCAGACGGGGCAGAACTGTCGCGCGCCTTCGCCTCGCAGCTCGCGGCGATGGATGACAAGCAGCTCGATTACAAGGGCCTGACCGCCGACCGCGACCGGCTCATAGAGGCGCTGCACGGTTTTGCGGCCGAGCCCCTGGCCTAGACCGGCATCCGGCTTTCAGCTTTATTGTGACAGGAAACTGTGGTTTCAGGCGGCTTCCTATACCCGTCATCTGCACGAAGGAGTTGAAATGGCGAACGGCAAATGGCCCGTCTACGGCGAGATCACCGGTCCAATCGTGATCATCGGCTTCGGCTCGATCGGACGCGGGGCGCTGCCGCTCATCGAGCGCCATTTCAAGTTCGACAAGTCGCGCATGGTGGTCATCGATCCTCGCGACGACGACCGCAAGCTGCTCGACGAGCGCGGTATCAAGTTCGTTCACGAGGCGGTCACCAAGAAGAATTACAAGAAGCTCCTGACGCCGCTGCTCACCAAGGGTGGCGGTCAGGCCTTCTGCGTCAACCTCTCCGTCGACACCGGCTCGGTCGACCTGATGCGGCTCACCCGCAAGCTGGGCGCCCTCTATGTCGACACGGTGATCGAGCCCTGGCTGGGATTCTACTTCGACGCCAAGGCCGACAATGCCAGCCGGACCAACTATGCGCTGCGCGAATCGCTTCTGGAAGAAAAGCGCGCGCACCCGGGCGGCACGACCGCGGTCTCCACCTGCGGCGCCAATCCGGGCATGGTGTCCTGGTTCGTCAAGCAGGCTCTGGTCAACCTCGCCAGGGACCTCAAGATCGACTTCGAGGAGCCCGTGAACGGCGACCGCGAGGGCTGGGCGAAGCTGATGAAGAAGGCCGGCGTCAAGGGCATCCACATCGCCGAGCGCGACACCCAGCGCACCAAGAAGCCGAAGCCGCTGAACGTCTTCTGGAACACCTGGTCGGTAGAGGGCTTCATTTCTGAGGGCCTGCAGCCCGCAGAACTCGGCTGGGGCACCCACGAGAAGTGGATGCCGAAGAATGCGCGCAAGCACAAGAAGGGCTCGAAGGCCGGCATCTTCCTGGAGCAGCCCGGCGCCAACACCCGCGTGCGCTCCTGGTGCCCGACGCCGGGCGCGCAGTACGGGTTCCTGGTCACCCACAACGAGTCGATCTCCATCGCCGATTTCTTCACGCTGCGCGACAAGAAGGGCAAGGTGAGCTACCGCCCGACCTGCAACTACGCCTACCACCCCTGCAACGACGCGGTTCTGTCGATGCACGAGATGTTCGGCCAGGCCGGCAAGGCACAGCCGGTGCAGCATGTGCTGGACGAGAACGAGTTGGTGGATGGTGTCGACGAGCTCGGCGTGCTGCTCTACGGGCACGACAAGAACGCATACTGGTACGGTTCGCAACTGTCGCTGGAGGAAGCGCGCAAGCTGGCGCCCTACCAGAACGCGACCGGCCTGCAGGTCACGTCGGCCGTGCTCGCCGGCATGGTCTGGGCGCTGGAGAACCCCGAAGCGGGCATCGTCGAGGCTGACGAGGTCGACTATCGCCGCTGCCTCGAGGTTCAGCTTCCGTATCTCGGTCCCGTCAACGGCTATTACACGGACTGGACCCCGCTCGACGGGCGGCCCGGGCTGTTCCCGGAGGACATCGACAAGAAGGACCCCTGGCAGTTCCGCAACATCCTGGTCAGATAATTCGCCAGCGCCGCAGCTGGCGCGGCTCGCGCCTTGCAATCCGTTCAAAATGCGGCAATGACGAAGGCGCGGACCTTGGAGAGGACTTTTTCATGACGATGAAACGCAAGCTCGTTTCAGCCGGCGCAACGGCGCTTCTTGCTGTGCTTCTCGCAGGCTGCATGAGCGGCACTCCTTCCGGCCGTCCCCCGACGGGCGCCCAGACGAGCGGCGTAGACGGCGATTGGGTCGGCACCGATGGCGTCGCCATTTCCTCGCTGAACCAGGGCCAGTTCGCGTCGCGCTCGATGGCGACGGGCGAGACGCTGACCACGGGAAGCTACACCTTCCGCGACCAGCGCACGATCGACCTCGACTTCTTCTCGGTGAAGAGCCAGCAGAGCACGCGGGCCACTTGCATCCTCGTCGATCTCAACCAGATGAACTGCACGCTCGCAACGGGCACGCAGTTCGTGCTGACGCGCAAGCTGGCCTGAGCCGGCCAGCTCGCAGTCTCCAGCGCCTCTGCTCTCCGGCGTAGTTTCGCGCCCTTCCTCACTTCATTGCCGGACACTCTCCCCTCGACGGGGAGAGAGCCGCCGCCTGCGACCTTGACGTCACGCTAACGCCGAAACCCGCGGTGACGACGTCCCCTCGCCGCTTGCGCGCCGACATTGCGGTCGCCATAACGTCCGGAGCCTGAGGAGGATACATGGCCGACCATTTCGACCCGCTGGAGACGCGCGCACCGGATGCCCGGGAGGCGGCTCTGTTCTCCGCCCTGCCCGCCTTCCTGAAAGCCGCAAAGCAGAACGCGCCCGGCCTCGCCCGCTGGTTGGCGGATGTCGACACGGACAAGGTCACCGACCGCGCGCAACTGGCGAAACTCCCCGTCCTGCGCAAGGCGGAACTCATGGAGTTCCAGGCGGCGGAGCCCCCCTTCGGCGGCTTTGCCGATCCGGCGGCCCTGCGCGGCAACCGCATCCACCTTTCGCCCGGCCCGCTGTGGGAGCCCCACGCTCCGGAACCCGATGCGTGGCTCGGCGCACGCGCCCTGTTCGCGGCCGGCGTCCGCGCCGGCGACATCGTGCACAACGCCTTCGCCTATCACATGACGCCCGGCGGCTTCATGATCGACCAGGGCGCCCGCGCGCTCGGCTGCACGGTGTTTGCCGCCGGCATCGGCAATACCGACATGCAGGTGGATGCCGCCGCCACGCTCCGGCCGCGCGTCTATTGCGGCACCCCCGATTTCCTGAAGGTGCTGCTGGAACGGGCAAATGACGCCGGCAAGGACCTGTCGTCCTTCCGGCTGGGCCTGGTCTCGGGCGGCGCCCTGTTTCCTTCCATGCGCGACGACTATCGCGCGCGGGGGGTCGACGTGTTCCAATGCTACGCGACGGCGGAATTCGGCGTCATCGCCTATGAAAGCGCCGCAGCGGACGGCACGCCCAACCCAGGCATGATCGTCAACGAGAACCTGATCGTCGAGATCGTGCGGCCAGGCACCGGCGACCCGGTGCCCGACGGTGAGGTCGGCGAGGTCGTGGTGACCAGCTTCAATCCCGCCTACCCGCTGGTTCGCCTCGGCACCGGCGATCTTTCGGCCGTGCTCCCGGGTGCATCCCCCTGCGGACGCACCAACATGCGCATCAAGGGCTGGATGGGGCGGGCCGACCAGCGGACCAAGATCAAGGGCATGTTCGTGGACCCGAAGCAGGTCGCCGAGGTGCTGCGGCGGCATCCCGAGATCGCGAGGGCGCGGCTGGTGGTGCGCCGCCACGGCGACAGCGACGCCATGACCCTGCACGTGGAGGCGGCAGGCGGAGCCTCGCCGGACGCCAAGGCGATCGCCGCCACGCTGCGCGATGTCACCAAGCTTGGCGGCAGCGTCGAGATCGCGGCGGGCGGCGCGCTTCCCAACGACGGCAAGATCATCTCCGACGAGCGCGACTACCAGTCCTGAACCATCCGGAACGCGCCTCCTGATTCCGCTTGCATCGCGCCGTGCGCGATGGAAACATGAATGCACAACCGCTTGAAACAAAACTGACGAACAGAGGCAGTAGCGGTCGCATTCAAAGCTTTGGGAACAAAATACACCCGGGAGATCAAGATGAAGAAGCTCGCCGCCATTGCCGCCTTGTCGGCCTCGGCTGTCGGCCTTTCGGCGGGGGTATCCTTTGCCGACTACACGTTGACCATTCTTCACATCAACGACTGGCACAGCCGGATCGAATCCAACAACAAATACGAGTCGACCTGCTCTGCCGAAGAAGAAGGCAAGGGCGAATGCATCGGCGGCGCAGCCCGGCTCATCACCGCGATCAACCAGGAGCGCGAGAAGCTGAAGGACCAGAACGTCATCCTTCTGAATGCCGGCGACAACTTCCAGGGCTCGCTGTTCTACACGACATACAAGGGCAAGGCCGAGGGCGAGTTCCTCAACCAGATGAAGTTCGACGCCATGGCGCTCGGCAACCACGAGTTTGACGACGGCGAGGAAGCGCTGGTGCCGTTCATCGAACAGGCGCAGTTCCCGATCCTCGGCGTCAACATCAAGCCGAACAACCAGTCGAAGGCGAACGGGAAGATCAAGCCGTCCGTCGTGCTGGAGGTCGGCGGCCAGAAGATCGGCATCGTCGGCGCGGTGACGACAGAAACGCCCGAAATCGCAGCGCCGGGCCCCAACATCCAGATCGAGGACGACGTCGCCAACATCGCGGCTGAGGTGAAGAAGCTCGCCGGCGAGGGCGTCGACAAGATCATCGCGCTGACCCACATCGGCTACCCGCGCGAGATGGAGATGATCGCCAAGATCCCGGGCGTCGACGTCGTGGTGGGTGGGCACACCCACACGCTGCTCTCCAACACCGATCCCAAGGCGACGGGACCGTATCCGACGATGGTGGACAACCCGCTGGGCTATAAGGTGCCGGTGGTGCAGGCCGCGTCCTATTCGAAGGTGCTTGGCGAACTGCAGGTCACCTTCAGCGACATCGGCATCGTCAAGGAAGCCAAGGGCGACCCGATCCCGCTCGACAGCACGGTGAAGGCGGACGAAAACGTTCTGAAGCGCATCGCCGAACTCGGCGCGCCGATCGAGGATCTGAAGAAGCAGGAGGTCGGCGAGACGACCGGGCCGATCGACGGCAGCCGCGAGAGCTGTCGTGCGCGGGAATGCGAGATGGGCAACCTGGTCTCCGACGCGGTGCTCGACCGCACAAAGGCTCAGGGCGTGACCATCGCCATCTCCAATGGCGGCGGGCTTCGCGCCTCGATCGACCAGGGCGTCGTGACGATGGGCGAGGTGCTGACGGTGCTGCCGTTCCAGAACACCATCGCCACCTTCCAGATCAAGGGCGAGGACCTGGTCGCCGCGCTCGAAGGGGGCTTGAGCCAGCTCGAGGACGGGGCCGGCCGCTTCCCTCAGGTGGCCGGGCTGAAATACTCCTTCGACAAGTCGGTCAAGCCAGACGAAGGCCGCATCAAGGACGTGCAGGTGATGGACGGCGGCAACTGGGCGCCGATCGATCCGGCAAAACTCTACACGGTCGCGACCAACAACTACGTGCGCGGCGGCGGCGACGGCTACAAGATCTTTGCCGAGAAAGCGCAGAACGCCTATGACTTCGGCCCGGGGCTGGAGCAGGTGGTCGCCGACTACCTGGGCAAGAATCGCCCCTACACGCCAAAGATCGAGGGCCGCATCACCGAATTGGCGCAGGCCGAGCCTGCCCCTGCCCCGGCAGCGCCTACCGCTGACACGGCCACGACGCCCGCGACCCCGGACCTGCCGGCAGCCTCCGGCGACATCGCCAACACGCCGCCGACGGTCGAGACACCCGCAGCGGCCGCTCCGGCAGAGACCGCCCAGACGCAGCCGGCCGATGCGGAAAAGACCCACGTGGTCGTCATCGGCGACAACTACTGGAACCTCGCCGAAACCTACTACCACGATGGCGAGAAGTGGATGCTGATCAAGGAGGCCAACGGCCATGAGCCGAAGGCCCTGCCGGTCGGCGCGACCCTGAAGATCCCGGCCGCCGTGCATTAGGCTTTCGGCCCTTCGTTACACGCGCCCGCCCGCACTGTCGGGCGGGCGTTTCGTTTTCCCGGCACCTGCGAGGTGCGGCCAGACGCGGCATTGCAACAGCTGCCGCAGCCTCTAGGTAAAGCGCGATCCGGAGTTTTTCGAATGAACGCGCCCACACTGACGCAAGATGCAAAAGCCCTTGGCTCAAAGGCCCCTGGCCCGCTGCCGGCCGGCCACCCGGTCCTGAAACAGCCCAAGGTCGGCGTCCTGCTGATCAATCTCGGCACGCCCGACGGCACCGACTACAAGTCGATGTGGCGCTACCTGCGCGAGTTCCTGTCCGATCCGCGCGTCATCGAGATGCCGCGCGTCGCCTGGTACCCGATCCTCTACGGCATGGTGCTCACCACGCGGCCGCAGAAGACCGGCAAGAACTACCAGCTGATCTGGAACCGCGAGAAGGACGAGTCGCCGCTGCGCACCTACACCCGGGGCCAGAGCGAGAAGCTGGCGGCGGCTCTCGCCGACCTGCCCAACGTCGTCGTCGAGTGGGGGATGCGCTACGGCAACCCGTCGACGGCGAGCGCGGTGGACGCCTTGACCGCCCAGGGATGCAGCCGCATCGTCGTGCTGCCGCTCTATCCGCAATATTCGGCGACCACGACGGCGACGGCCAACGACCAGTTTTTCCGCAAGCTGATGACGATGCGCGACCAGCCGTCGATCCGCAGCATCCCCGCCTACTACGACGAGCCGGTCTACATCGACGCGCTGGCAGCCTCGATGGAAAGGCACCTCAAGACGCTCGATTTCGAGCCCGAGGTGGTGCTCGCCTCCTACCACGGCATTCCAAAAGCCTATTTCGAGAAGGGCGACCCCTATCACTGCCATTGCCTGAAAACGACGCGCCTGCTGCGGGAGCGTCTCGGCTGGGACGAGACGCGACTGATCTCAACCTTCCAGTCGCGCTTCGGCGCGCAGGAATGGCTGCAGCCCTACACCGACAAGACGGTGGAAAGACTGGCGAAGGAAGGTGTCAAGTCGATCGCCATCATCAATCCCGGTTTCTCGGCCGACTGCATCGAGACGCTGGAGGAGATCGACGGCGAGGTGCGCGAGATTTTTCTCCACGCCGGCGGCAAGAACTTCGCCCACATCCCCTGCCTGAACGACAGCCCAGAGGGCATGGCCGTGATCGAGGCACTGGTGCGGCGGGAACTGTTCGGCTGGGCGTAGCCGGACCCGCAGCCCTTCGCGGAACCCGGCCGCGCTAGCCGCGTTCAGGTCCCGACGTCTGAACGGGGCAACCATGCAGCGCAAACTCGATCTGAGGACGGGAAAGCCCGTCTGGGCGGCATATCGCGCGCCGTCCGTCCCGTTCCATAGCCTGCGCCGAGACCTGAAGACCGACGTCCTCGTCATCGGCATGGGCATCAGCGGCGCGATGGCCGCCGAAGCGCTCACCGCCGCAGGCTGCCGCCTCGTCATGATCGACCGTCGCGGACCGGTGCGCGGGTCCACTGCCGCCTCCACTTCGCTGGTGCAGTACGAGATCGACCAGCCGCTGACGATGCTGGCGAAGAGGATCGGACGCGATCGCGCCGGCAGGGCCTGGCGACGAGCCCGCCTTGCCGTCGCCAACCTGAACGCGCGCATCAGCGAGCTCGGCATTCCCTGCGACCTCGCGCTGCGGCCGTCCCTCTACCTGCAGGGTGACGTGCTCGGCGCCGAGGCGCTGGAGATCGAGGCCGAGGCCAGGCAGGCGGCGGGCCTTGCAGCGGCGTTCCTTTCCCGTGGGCGAGTCCTGGAAGAATACGGCGTCGACCGCGCCGCAATCCGCAGCCACGACAACCTCGCCGTCGATCTGCGCAAGCTCACGGCCGGGCTCCTCCGGAAGGCTCTGCAGCGCGGAGCCCGCGCCTTTGCGCCGGTCGAGGCGACGGCGCTCGTGCACCACGCCGGCGTCGTGGAGGTCGCCACCGCGGCAGGCCCGGTCATCAGAGCCGACCGCGTGGTGCTGGCCACCGGCTACGAACTCATCGACGTCGTACCGGCTGCGAAGCACCGCATCATTTCCACCTGGGCGATCGCCACAGGCCCCCAGCCGAGGAAGCTCTGGCCGGACCGCGCGATGATGTGGGAGGCTTCCGATCCCTATCTCTACCTGCGGGCGACCTCGGACGGCCGCATCGTCTGCGGCGGCGAGGACGAGGATTTCGCCGACGAGGAGGCGCGTGACGCGCTGATCGAGGAAAAGGCCGCGTCCATCGCGGACAAACTCGGCGCGCTGCGGCCTGGCATCGACTCACGGCCGCAATTCGCGTGGACGGGTTCTTTCGGCACGACCACCACCGGCTTGCCCTATGTCGGCGCGCTGCCGCGGCGGCCGCGCATCTTCGCCGTCATGGGCTATGGCGGCAATGGGATCGCCTATTCGCAGATCGCCTCCGAGATGGTTCGTGCCTGGGCAACCGGGAACGAAGCGCCCGACGCCGATCTGTTCGCCTTCTAGCGGCCCGCCGGCGAAACGGTTCGCGGCGATTGCAGGATGCCGCGAACACACATAAATCTTGTCCGGGCTTATCAGTGCGCCGGGCGCGCCCGTTGGGTCCGGCACTGGTTGAGGGAGAAGATGCGCATGGCATTCACCGGCTTCGACATAATCATTCCGATTCTCGTCCTGCTCGTCCTGCTCGTCATCTTCATGGGCGTCAGGACGGTGCCGCAGGGATACAACTACACGGTCGAACGCTTCGGCAGATACACGAAGACCCTGACCCCCGGCCTCAACATCATCATTCCGTTCATCGACCGCATCGGCGCCAAGATGAACATGATGGAGCAGGTGCTCGACGTCCCCACCCAGGAAGTCATCACCAAGGACAACGCCATCGTCTCGGTCGATGGCGTCGCCTTCTACCAGGTCCTCAACGCGCCGCAGGCCGCCTATCAGGTCGCCGGCCTGCAGAACGCCATCCTCAACCTCACCATGACCAATATCCGTTCGGTGATGGGCTCGATGGACCTGGACGAACTGCTGTCGAACCGCGACGCCATCAACGAGCGGCTGCTGAAGATCGTCGACGAGGCGGCCCATGTCTGGGGCATCAAGGTCACCCGCGTCGAGATCAAGGACATCAACCCGCCGGCCAACCTGGTCGAATCCATGGCCCGCCAGATGATGGCAGAGCGCAACAAGCGCGCCCAGATCCTGGAGGCCGAGGGCCTGAAGCAGGCGCAGGTGCTGGAGGCCGAGGGTCGCCGCGAGGCTGCCTTCCGAGACGCCGAGGCGCGCGAGCGCGCCGCCGAGGCAGAGGCCCGCGCCACACAGGTCGTGTCGGAGGCGATCGCCAAGGGCGACGTCCAGGCGATCAATTACTTCGTCGCGCAGAAATACACCGAAGCCATGGCCAAGATTGGCTCGGCCAACAACAGCAAGGTCGTATTGATGCCGATGGAGGCGTCCTCGCTGGTCGGTTCGCTCGGCGGCATCGGCGCCATCGCGCGGGAGGTGTTCGGCGATACGTCGACGCCGCCGCGCAGCCCGTCACGGCCGCCGCGCATCACCTCCGAAGGCTGAGGCAGGGATGAAGGAGCGCCGCCATGCTTGAGCGCATCTTCCTCGAACTCGGCCCCTGGAGCTGGATGGTCCTCGGCTTCGTGCTGCTCGCACTGGAAATCGTCGTCCCCGGCGTCTTCCTGCTGTGGATCGGCATTGCCGCCCTGCTGACCGGCACGCTGTCCCTGCAGCTTTGGGACTGGGCTTCATGGACCTGGCACGTCCAGGTTCTGGTCTTCCTCCTGCTCGCCCTGGTGTCGGCCTATGTCGGAAAGCGCATCTCCAGCTCGAAGGACGCGCTATCCGACCAGCCGCTGCTCAACCGTCGCAGCGAACAGTTACTCGGCCGCACCGCCACGCTGGCCGAGCCGATCACGGAAGGCCGCGGCCGCATCCAGCTTGGCGACACGCTGTGGCGCGTGTCGGGTCCCGATCTGCCGGTCGGGGCACGGGTGAGAGTGGTCAAGGTCGCGGACAGCGACCTGGAACTGGTGGTCGAGCAGGTTTAGCCGCGCTCAAACTCCATCCGATTGTCAGGAAAGAGTCTGACGCCGCCGATAGGGCATAGCCCGATCAGGCTACGCGACGCCCAGGCGCAACAGGTCGTGGAAATGCACCACGCCGACGGGCCGGTCGTTCTCGGTCACCACTAGAGCGCTGATGCTGTGATCGTTGAGCATCGCCATCGCCTTGCCGGCGAGCGTCTGGGGCGGCACGGTCTTCGGCGACGCCGTCATGATCTCGTCAACGACCACGTCGCGAATGTCGCGGTCGAGATGGCGCGCGACGTCGCCGTCCGTGATGATGCCGGCGAGCGTCCCGTCCGCCTCGACGATGCAGACGCAGCCGACCTTCTTCTTGGTGAGCGTCATCACCGCTTCCGGCATCTTCGTGCCCCGCGCAACAAGCGGGATCTGGTCGCCCGTGCGCATGATTTCCGAGATATGGGTAAGATTTGCGCCGAGCTGTCCGCCGGGATGGAAGGTGCGGAAATGGTCGGGCGTGAAACCGCGGGCCTCGAGCAGCGCCACGGCCAGCGCGTCGCCCATCACCAGTTGCGTCAGCGTCGACGTGGTGGGCGCAAGTCCGTGCGGGCAGGCTTCCTGGACGCGGGGCAGCGCCAGCACCACAGTCGATTCGCGGGCGAGCGCCGATGTGTCGCCCGACGTGAGGGCGATCAGCGGGATGGAGAAGCGCCGCGCATAGGCGACGATTCCCTTGAGCTCGGAGGTCTCCCCCGACCACGATATGGCGATGATGGCGTCATCCCGCGCGATCATGCCGAGGTCGCCATGATTCGCCTCGGCGGGGTGCACGAAGAACGCCGGCGTTCCGGTCGATGCCAGGGTGGCGGCGATCTTCGAGCCGATATGGCCGCTCTTGCCGACGCCGGTGACAATGACGCGCCCGGTGATCCCGCCCAGAATCTCGACCGCCTGGGCGAAGGGAGCCGCAAGGCCGTTGTTGAGCGCCTCGGCGAGCGCTGCGACGCCCGCCTGCTCTGTGGCTACGGTACGCATCGCCGACTCGATCGCGGCTTCGGGGCTTGCGGTGCTGGGGACCAATCGCGCTTTCATGCGGCTGCGCATACTCCGTTTGGCCGCGACATGTCTAACACAGAATCCGGCCGCCTCGCCAACTTCGGGTGGCCCTCAACCCTTGGTTAACCATCCACATTTACGGTTCGGTAACGCTGGCGCGCCCGCGCCGCCCGAGACAGTCAGGTGACAATGCCCCAGGCCCGGCCGCAAGCCAGACCGAGAGCCGTACGATGCAAGTTGCGCATTTCCTGCGCGGCGGCCGTCATTGCACTTGCCTCGAACTGGAATGCAGCGGCGCAGGACCGCGACCAGCTGCGCGGACAGGTTCCGGAGGATGCAGTCACCGGGGAACTTCTGCGCCTCCAGCAGCGCGAGAATGCGCGTCGCGGCTCTCAGCCGGCGGCGGGCGCCGCGCCCAGCGCCCCCCAGTATCAACCGGCAAGCGCAGGGGCGATACCCGACGAGGTCGAGGGGGCGGACGCTACGTCAGCCGGCAGCATCTTTTCCGACGACGACGCCGAGGCCGGTTTCCTGCGGACGCCGCCTGCATCCGGCAGGACACCGTCCACGGCGATACGTCGCGCCTCGCAAACCTCCGCAACAGGGCGACCAACCGGTCAGTCGGCTCCGAGCATGGCCACGGAGGAGGAGGAAGAGCCGGACACCACATCAGGCATCGAGCCGGTCGCGCGCCTGGAACGCGAGGGTCGGCTGGAGATGGACGAGGCGCCCGAGCGCGTCGGGGCGATCGAGGGGCTGGATCGCGTGGCGGAGGACAACCCCTACGCGCCGCTCGGGCTGCGCCTGGGTTCCTTCAACGTCTACACATCCCTGGAGCAGGGACTGACCTGGACGTCCAACGTCAACTCGTCACCCGACCCCGAGGCAGCTCTCCAGTCGGAGACGACATTGCGCCTGCGCGCCCTGTCCGACTGGGCGGAGCATTCGGCCAGCCTCGAGGCCTATGGCGTCTTGCGCGAGTCGCTCGATGGCCCCGAAGTCGACGACAACGAAGCCGGCCTCAATGGCGCGCTGCAGCTCGATCTCAGCGACGAGCTGCGCGCCTTGGGCACAGTGCGCTACCTGATGCGGCCGGAATCGGCCTCGTCGCCGGTCGTGATCGAGGACGCGGTGTCACGCCCCCTGCGCCAGACATTCGAGACCACGGCAGGCATCGAAAAGGACATTGGCAAGCTGCGGCTGGCTGCGACCGGCGGCCTACTCTACGATGCCTATGGCGACGCGGACCTTGCCAATGGCGAGGTGCTTTCCCAGGATGAGCGCAATTCGCTCCTCGGAACGGTAACGCTGAGGACAGGCTACGAGATCTCGCCGGCCGTCACCCCCTTCGTCGAAGTCGAGGCCGGCCGGCGCGAGTATGACACCCCGGTGGATACGGCAGGCTTCGAGCGCTCGGCGACCCGGCTTGGCGCGCGCGCCGGCCTGGCGCTCGATCTCGGCGAGAAGCTGCGCGGAGAAGTGGCAGCCGGCTGGCTGCAGGAAACGCCTGACGACGATCGCCTGGAAACCATCTCCAGCCCGACGCTCGACGCCAACCTGATCTGGTCGCCGCATCGCGGAACGAACGTGTTGCTCTACGGCTCGACCACCGTGGAAGGCACGACCACGCCCGGCGAAACAGGCTCGCTGCTCTACACCGCAACGCTGGGCGTCGACCGCGAGATCAGAGCCAACCTGACCGGCAACGCCCTGCTCGGGGCGCAGTGGCGCGACTATGTCGGATCCGACGGCCGCGAGTTGACGCTCATGGCCGAAGCGGGTCTCACCTGGTGGCTGAACCGCAATGTCGGCATTTCCGGCCGGGCCCGCCACGAGCAGGTCGAGAGCAATCTAGAAGGCCGCGACACCACGACGGACAGCGTGTTTCTGGGCCTCAGGCTGCAACACTGATTGGCGACGCGCCTCAGCGCGAGACGGCGCGGCGCTCCACCGGGCGGATGTCGCGCAGCAGGCCCTCGATGGTGTCGGCCATGCTCCGGTTGATGTCCGGACGCCACAGCGCGAAGGCGACGTTGGCCTCGATAAAACCTTCCGGAGAGCCGCAGTCGAAGGTGCGGCCGCGGTAGTGGTAGCCGTAGAAGGGTTGCTCCAGCTTCAGCATGGCGTCGGTCAGCTGGATCTCGTTGCCGGCGCCCTTCTCCTGGCGGCTGAGCACCTCGAAGATCTCCGGCTGCAGGATGTAGCGACCGTTGATGTAGAGGTTGGACGGCGCCGTTCCCGGCTTCGGTTTTTCCACCATGCCGGTGATGCGGAAGCCGTTGGCGACGCTCTCGCCGCGGCCGACGATGCCGTATTTGTGCGTCTCCGCCGGATCGCACTCCTGCACCGCGACGATGTTGTTGCCGGTCTCCTCGTAAAGCTCGACCATCTCCTTCAGGCAGCCCTTCTCCGACTGCATGATCATGTCGGGCAACAGCAGCGCGAACGGCTCGTCGCCGACCAGGTCGCGCGCGCACCACACCGCATGTCCGAGGCCGAGCGGCACTTGCTGGCGGGTGAAGCTGGTCTGTCCCGGCAGCGGCTGCAGCTGCTGCAGCCGCGCCAGCTGATCGTCCTTCCCGCGCTCGGCCAGCGTGTTGTAAAGTTCGAACTGAACGTCGAAATGATCCTCGATCACGGCCTTGTTACGACCCGTGACGAAGATGAAATGTTCGATGCCGGCGTCCCGCGCCTCGTCCACCACGTACTGGATCACCGGGCGGTCGACGACCGTCAGCATTTCCTTCGGAATCGCCTTCGTCGCCGGCAGGAACCGCGTGCCAAGCCCGGCAACCGGGAAAACCGCTTTGCGTAACTTTCTCATTCCGACTCTCTTGATGCTGCCCCCGGGGACTGGAATCGACACTCTCATGTCCAAATTGAGGAATATTGAACGACCGGCCTCCAGGGTCGTCCTACGGGGTCGAGCGAGTGCGTTCTCGTATCCCGAAGGTTCCATGGTAAACTAATTGCTAACCGCGTTCGAGTTCAATTGGGGTTTTCCGAAGCGATCTAGGAGGCATGGATGCTCGTTCGCGAAACTCTCAAGCGATTTGGCGGCGCCTGCGCAGTCGCCGGGATGTCGTTTGCTCTGGTCTTTTCCTCGGTCCCGGCTCGGGCCGATGCCGGCTTCCGCGGCTGGGTCGAAAGCTTCCGGTCGGTCGCGGCCGACAGCGGCGTGTCGCGCGCGACATACGACCGCGCCTTCCGGGGCATCAACTCCGTCGATCCTGAAGTGCTCGAGAAAGCGCGCTTTCAGCCGGAGTTCACGGCGCCCGTCTGGGACTATTTCGACAATCGCGTCCACGAGCAGTCGATCGAGGTCGGCCGCGCGATGCTCCGCAAGTGGAAGCCGTGGCTCGACAAAATCGAGAGGCGGTACGGGGTCGACCGCCACGTCCTGCTCGCCATCTGGTCGATGGAATCGAACTATGGCGAGATTCTCAAGAACGAGAAGGTGATGCGCAGTGTGGTCCGCTCCCTGGCAACGCTGGCCTATGCCGACAAGAAGCGTGCGAAGTTCGCCCGCACCCAGCTGATCGCCGCACTCAAGATCCTGCAGACCGGCGATATCGACGAGAGCCACCTGATGGGCTCGTGGGCCGGCGCCATGGGCCACACCCAGTTCATCCCGACGAGCTATCAGGCTTATGCGGTTGATATGGACGGCAACGGCAAGCGGGATATCTGGAACTCCATCCCGGATGCGCTGGCGACCGCGGCCAACCTCCTGCACAAGAACGGCTGGTCGTCAGGCCGCACCTGGGGGTACGAGGTAAGGCTGCCGGCCGGCAAGTTCCCGAGCGGCTCGATGTCGATTTCCAAATGGCAGTCGCTCGGCATCGAGCGGGCGCGGGGCAAGCCCTTCAGGAACGGCGGCGACAAGGCGACTTTGAAGGTGCCTGACGGGCGCAACGGTCCCGCCTTCCTCGTCACGCACAACTTCTCGGTGCTGAAGCGCTACAACAACGCCGACAAGTACGCGCTCGCCGTCGGCCTTCTTGCCGACGAACTCGCCGGCTATGGCGGCCTCGTTCAGGATTGGCAGCGGCCCTTCACCAAGCTGACCTTTGAGGAAAAGCAGGAATTGCAGAAACGCCTGTTCGAAAGCGGCTATTACGACGGCAAGTTCGACGGCAAGATCGGCGAGGGATCGCGCAACGCGATCAAGGCGTTCCAGACCCAGGCGGGGCTGGCGCCCGACGGGCACCCGAGCATGGAAGTGCTGAAATCGCTGCGTCGCAGGTAAGGATGGGGAGGCATGGCGGTAGGGTGTGAGCAGCGGTGCTCGAAAGCTGGACGCGCGCCGGCCCGACTGGCCGCGCTCGCGTTTGCAGCCGCCTTCGCGCTGGTCACCCTTTCCGCCGCATTCGTTTCCGAGGCCTTCGCGCAGGAGAGGCAGCAGCGGCGCTGGTTCCAGCCGCTGCGCCAGTTGCGCGAGCTGTTCGTCCCGCGACGCTATTACTATGCGCCCCAACGGCCGGTCAGGCAGCGCGAAGCAGAGCGGCCGCGGGTGCGCAAGACCAAATCGCAGCAACAGCAGCAGCCCAAGAAGCAGCGCACCGCCCCGCGTGAGCCTGAAGTGCTGGTCAAGGAGAAGGCCCCCGACGCCAAGATTGTCTTGGTGATCGGCGACTTCCTCGGCAGCGGCCTCGCCGAAGGGCTGAGTCAGGCGTATTCCGAAAACGAGAACGTGACCGTCATCGACAGGACCCGGGGATCTTCGGGCTTCGTACGCCAGGACGTCTACGACTGGCCGGCCGAGATCGCCGGGGTCGTTGCGGCGGAAAAGCCTGCTGTCGTCGTGGTCATGCTCGGCTCCAACGACCGCCAGCAGATGCGGATCGGCGAGGCCCGCGAGCCGCTCGGCTCCGAGGCGTGGACGAAGGAATATGACCGGCGCGCCACCGCGCTCGCCAGCAAGCTTTCCGAGGGCAAGACGCCGTTCGTCTGGCTGGGATTGCCGGCCTTCAAGTCGAGCAAGATGTCCGACGACATACTCGTCTTCAACGAGGTCTATCGGGCCGCCGTCACATCGGTGAAGGGGCAGTTCGTCGACATCTGGGACGGTTTCGTCGACGAGAGCGGCGCCTACGCCTCGACGGGCCCCGACATCAACGGCCAGCCCGTGCGGCTGCGTGCCAACGACGGCATCAACTTCACGCAGGCCGGCAAGCGCAAGCTCGCCTTCTACGCCGAGAAGCCGATCGCGAAGATCCTCGGCCTGTCGCCCACCGGCGCCCTGCCGGGAGGCCCTGCCCTGCCCGACGCGGCGATCGATCCACTCGCGCCCATGCCTGTCGACCGCACCGTGCCGATCTCGTTGGACGACCCCGAGCTTGACGGCGGCACCGAGTTGCTGGGCGCGCTGCCGGCCTCGGCCCGGTCGAAGGCAGCGGACGAGGCCGCGACGCTCAGCGGAATGTCGGACAAGCCCACGCCGGGGCGGGCCGATGCATTCTCATGGCCGCCGCAGGCGGTGTCGCCGCCTGCCCCAACCGCGGCCGCCGCGCAGCCTGTCGCGGAAGACCAGGAAACCGCCGCCAGCGGCCCGAGCGGGACGTCGGGGCCGGCGACACGTTGAACCCTATCGCGGCAGGACCGTCGAGCCCATCAGCGCCTTGTCGATGGCATGGGCGGCCTGCCGACCCTCGCGGATCGCCCAGACGACGAGCGACTGGCCGCGCCTGATGTCGCCGGCCGCGTAGAGACGATCGACGTTGGTCAGGTAGTCGCGGTCATTGGCCGCGACATTGATGGAGCGGCGGGTGTCGGTGATGGTCTTCAGGCCGTCCCCGAACTCCGCCAGCACGCCGCTCTTCAGCGGCCCGGCAAAGCCGATGGCGATGAAAGCGAGATCGGCGCGGATGACGAACTCGGTGCCCTCGATCGGCTTGCGCTTCTCGTCGACCTCGCAGCACTTCACGCCGGTGAGTTGGCCTTCCTCGCCGATGAACTCCAGAGTCGCCACCTGGAACTCGCGCTCGGCGCCTTCGGCCTGGCTGGAGGAGGTCCGCATCTTGGTCGCCCAGTAGGGCCAGACCGTCAGCTTGTCTTCCTTCTCGGGCGGCTGCGGGCGGATGTCGAGCTGGGTGACGCGCACAGCACCCTGCCTGAACGCAGTGCCCACGCAGTCGGAGGCCGTGTCGCCGCCGCCGACGACCACCACGTGCAGTCCGGTCGACACGATCGGCTCGGACGGCCAGGCGACGGACTGGATGTCCTCGTTGCCGACACGCTTGTTCTGCTGGACAAGATACGGCATCGCGTCATGCACGCCTTCGAGATCGGCGCCCGGGATGCCGGCCGGCCGCGGCGTCTCTGAGCCGCCGCAATAGAGCACCGCATCATGCTCGGCGAGCAGCTCCTCGACCTTTCGGTCGACACCGACATTGACGTTGCAGTGGAAGGTCACCCCCTCGCCCCGCATCTGCTCGACTCTAGCGTCGATGGTGTACTTCTCCATCTTGAAGTCAGGGATGCCGAAGCGCAGCAGGCCGCCGGGCTTCGACTCCCGCTCGTAGACATGGACGTCATGGCCCGCGCGCGCGAGCTGCTGCGCGGCCGCCAGGCCCGCCGGGCCCGACCCGATGATGCCGACCGACTTGCCGGTCTTCTTCTCCGGCGGCTGCGGCCGCATGTAGCCTGTCTCATAGGCCTTGTCGGCAATCGCCTGCTCGATGGTCTTGATCGCGACGGGGATGTCCTCGAGGTTCAGCGTGCAGGCCTCCTCACAGGGCGCCGGGCAGATGCGGCCCGTCCATTCCGGAAAATTGTTGGTCGAGTGGAGGTTGCGGATCGCGTTCGCCCAGTCGCCATTATAGACGAGGTCGTTCCAGTCCGGGATCTGGTTGTGGATCGGACAGCCCGTCGGCCCATGGCAGTAGGGCACGCCGCAGTCCATGCAGCGCGCGGCCTGCTTCTCCACCTCTTTGTCCGACATCGGCAGCGTGAACTCGCGGAAATGCCGGATGCGATCGGAGGCAGGCTGGTACTTGTGCACCTGCCGGTCGATCTCGAGAAAACCTGTTACCTTGCCCATTTGCATTCCTGATCTGGATGGAGGGCGTCTATCGCCCCTTTTGGACCCGACGAGGCAGCTTTTGGCGACCTTCTAGCCGGGCCCGTTGTTGATGATGGCGCCACCGTGACCGGCGGCACGTGTTCCTACTCGGCCGCGACGTTCATCCTGAGCCGCTCCATCTCCTGCAGGGCGCGCCGGTATTCGACCGGCATCACCTTGCGGAATTTCGGCCGGTATGCCGCCCAGTCGTCCAGGATCGCCTTGGCGCGCGTCGAGCCCGTGTGGTGCAGGTGGTTGGAGATGAGCTGCACCAGACGCTCCTCGTCGTGACGCGTCATGTCGCCAGAGACGTCGACGCGGCCCATATGGGCGATGTCACCGCCGTGATGGTGGAGCTTCTCGAGCATGTCGTCCTCTTCAGGAACGGGCTCTAGCTCGACCATGGCCATGTTGCAGCGCTCGGCGAAGTCGCCCTCCTCGTCCAGCACGTAGGCGACGCCGCCCGACATGCCGGCTGCGAAGTTGCGTCCCGTCTTGCCAATGACCACCACGACGCCGCCGGTCATGTACTCGCAGCCGTGGTCGCCCACGCCCTCGACGACCGCCACCGCGCCGGAGTTGCGGACGGCGAAACGCTCGCCGGCCACGCCGCGGAAATAGCACTCGCCCTCGATCGCGCCGTAGAGCACCGTGTTGCCGACGATGATGGAGTCTTCCGCAACGATGGCGCTGTCGTCTGCCGGACGGATGACGATGCGGCCGCCCGAAAGCCCCTTGCCGACATAGTCGTTGCCGTCGCCGATGAGGTCGAACGACACGCCGCGCGACAGGAAGGCGCCGAACGACTGGCCGGCGGTGCCGGTCAGCTTCACCGAGATGGTGTCGTCGCGCAGCCCCTTGTGCCTGAAGCGCCTCACCACTTCGCCGGACAGCATCGCGCCGGTCGAACGGTCGACGTTGCGGATCTGCGCCTCGATCTGCACAGCCTGCCGCGCCTCGAGCGCCGGCCTTGCCCGCTCGATCAGCGTGCGGTCCAGCACATCGTCGATCGGGTGCTTCTGGCGCTCGGTCCAGCGCGTCGCCTCCTTCGGGGCGTCCGGCTTGTGGAAGAGCCGCGAGAAGTCGAGCCCCTTCATCTTCCAGTGCTCGATCATCGGCCGCTTCTCCAGCAGATCGCTATCGCCGATGATCTGATCGAGGTGGGTGAAGCCCATGGCCGCGAGCAGTTCGCGCACTTCCGCCGCCACGTAGAAGAAGTAGTTGATGACGTGTTCGGGCGTCCCCTTGAAGCGCTTGCGTAGCACCGGGTCCTGCGTGGCGACCCCGACCGGGCAGGTGTTGAGGTGGCACTTGCGCATCATGATGCAGCCGGCCGCGATCAGCGGGGCGGTCGAGAAGCCGAACTCGTCGGCGCCGAGCAGCGCGCCGACGATGACGTCACGGCCGGTCTTCAGGCCGCCGTCCACCTGCAGGGCGACGCGGCTTCTGAGGCCGTTCAGCACCAGCGTCTGGTGCGTTTCGGCAAGGCCCATCTCCCAGGGCGAGCCGGCATGCTTGAGCGAGGTGAGCGGCGAAGCGCCCGTGCCACCGTCATAACCGGCGATGGTGATGTGGTCGGCCCGCGCCTTGGCGACGCCCGCCGCGACGGTTCCCACGCCTACTTCCGACACCAGCTTGACCGACACGTCGGCCATCGGGTTGACGTTCTTCAGGTCGTAGATGAGCTGCGCCAGGTCCTCGATCGAGTAGATGTCGTGGTGCGGCGGTGGCGAGATGAGGCCGACGCCCTGGGTCGAATGCCTCGTCTTGGCGATCGTCGCATCCACCTTGTGGCCGGGCAGTTGGCCGCCCTCGCCGGGCTTGGCGCCCTGCGCGACCTTGATCTGCATCATGTCGGAGTTGACGAGGTATTCCGTCGTCACGCCGAAACGGCCGGAGGCGACCTGCTTGATCGCCGAGCGGTCCGGGTTCGCGCCACCGCCCGGAAGCGGCAGATAGCGGTCCGGCTCCTCGCCGCCCTCGCCCGTATTCGACTTGCCGCCGATCCGGTTCATGGCGCGCGCCAGCGTGGTATGCGCCTCCCGGGAGATCGAGCCGAACGACATCGCGCCGGTCGAGAAGCGCTTGACGATATCGGCCGCAGCCTCGACGCTGTCGAGCGGGACCGGCTTGCGACCCGTGTCGCCCGCCTGCCTGATCTTGAACAGGCCGCGGATGGTCTGCGCCCGCGCGGTCTCGCTGTCGACCTGCTCGGAGAACTCCTTGAAGGTCTCCCACGATCCCTTGCGCACCGCGTGCTGCAGCGTCGCCACCGCGTCGGGCGTCCACGTATGGGCCTCGCCGCGCATGCGGAACATGTACTCGCCGCCCACTTCGAGACCGTTGCGCAGCACCGGATCGTCGCCGAACGCAGCCTCGTGGCGGGCGACCGTCTCGGCCGCGATCTCCTCCAGCCCGACGCCCTCGATCGTGGTCGCCGTGCCGGTGAAATACTTCGCGACGAAGTCCGAGCGCAGGCCGACGGCGTCGAAGATCTGCGCGCCGCAATAGGACTGGTAGGTGGAGATGCCCATCTTGGACATCACCTTGAGGATGCCCTTGCCGATCGACTTGATGTAGCGCGTCACCAGTTCGCCGGCGTCGACCTCCGGCGGAAACTCGCCGCGGCGATGCATGTCGGTGAGCGTGTCGAAGGCGAGGTAGGGGTTGATCGCCTCCGCGCCATAGCCGGCGAGGCAGCAGAAATGATGCACCTCGCGCGGCTCGCCCGACTCAACGACCAGACCGACCGACGTGCGCAGCCCCTTGCGCACCAGATGATGATGCACGGCGGCCGTCGCCAGCAGCGTCGGGATGTCGATGCGGTCCGGCCCGATCTGACGATCCGACAGGATGATGATGTTGTAGCCGCCGGCGACTGCCGCCTCAGCCCGCTCGCACAGGCGTTCGATCGCCGCCGGCATGCCCGCCGCGCCCTCGGTGGCCGAATAGGTGATGTCGATGGTCTTGGTGTCGAAGCTGTCCTCGGTGTGGCCGATCGAGCGGATCTTCTCGAGGTCGGCATTGGTGAGGATCGGCTGGCGCACCTCGAGCCGCTTGCGCCGCGACGTGCCGACGAGGTCCAGGATGTTCGGCCGCGGCCCGATGAAGGACACGAGGCTCATCACGAGTTCCTCGCGGATCGGGTCGATCGGCGGGTTGGTCACCTGGGCGAAGTTCTGCTTGAAGTAGTGGTAGAGCAGCTTCGGCTTGTCGGACATCGCCGCGATCGGCGTGTCGGTGCCCATGGAGCCGACCGCCTCCTGCCCCGTCGTCGCCATCGGCGACATCAGGAGCTTGGTGTCCTCCTGGCTGTAGCCGAAGGCCTGCTGGCGGTCGAGCAGGGAGACGTCCTTGCGCAACGCACGCGCCTCGACCGGCTTCAGCTCCTCGAGGACGAGTTGCGTGCGGCCGAGCCATTGCTTGTAGGGGTGCTTGCTGGCGATCTCGGACTTGATCTCGTCGTCGGAAATGATGCGGCCCTTGACCAGGTCGATGAGCAGCATCTTGCCCGGCTGCAGACGCCACTTCTTGAGGATGTGCTTCTCCTCGACCGGCAGCGCGCCGGCCTCCGACGCCAGGATCACCCGGTCGTCGTCGGTGACCATGTAGCGCGCGGGACGCAGGCCGTTGCGGTCGAGCGTCGCGCCGATCTGGCGGCCGTCGGTGAAAGCCACCGCCGCCGGGCCGTCCCACGGCTCCATCAGCGCGGCGTGATATTCGTAGAAGGCCTTGCGGTCGGGCGACATCGACTTGTAACCGGCCCAGGCTTCCGGGATCAGCATCATCATCGCATGCGCGAGGCTGTAGCCGCCCTGGAACAGGAACTCGAGCGCGTTGTCGAAGCAGGCGGTGTCCGACTGGCCCTCATAGGAGATCGGCCAAAGCTTCGAGATGTTGTTGCCGAACAGCTCGGAATCGACCGATGCCTGGCGCGCGGCCATCCAGTTGTTGTTGCCGCGCACGGTGTTGATCTCGCCGTTGTGCGCGACCATGCGGTAAGGGTGGGCGAGCTTCCACGACGGGAAGGTGTTGGTCGAGAAGCGTTGGTGAACGAGGATCAGCGCCGTCTCGAACAGCGGGTCCGACAGGTCCTTGTAGTAGGCGCCGACCTGGTAGGCCAGGAACATGCCCTTGTAGACGATGGTGCGCGCCGACAGCGAAACGCAGTAGGCGCCGATGTCGCGGTTGTTGTTCTCGGCGTAGATGCGGCCGGAGATCACCTTGCGCAGCAGGTAGAGCCGCGCCTCGTATTCCTCGTCATTGTCGATGTCCGGCGTGCGCCCGATGAACACCTGGCGATGGTGAGGCTCCGCGGCGGCGACTTCCGGCGCCTTCGACAGCGAGGCGTTGTCGACCGGAACATCGCGGAAGCCGAGCAACGGCAGGCCCTCGGACTGCGCGGACTCGCGGATGATGTCGTCGATATGGTCGCGCAGCGCCGCGTCCTGCGGCATGAACCAGTGGCCGACGCCATATTGGCCCGCCGGCGGCAGCTCGACGTCCTGCTTCGCCATCTCCCGGCGGAAGAAGCTGTCGGGGATCTGCACCAGCACGCCAGCGCCGTCGCCCATCAGCGGATCGGCGCCGACCGCGCCGCGATGCGTCAGGTTCTCGAGCATGAACAGCCCGTCCTTGACGATCTGGTGCGACTTGACGCCCTTCATCTGCGCGATGAAACCGACACCGCACGCGTCATGCTCGTTGCGCGGATCATAGAGGCCCTGGGACGGGGGCATACCGGCGGCGAAGATGTCGGTCGTTTTCACGGTGGCCGCTTTCGTGTGCGCGGCGGTCGTCAGTTCCGTCGTCACAGATGGGGCCTTCACCGGCATCTTCCTGTCCTCCATGAATGCCCTGCGGGCATCGTCAGATTATGGATAAGCGCAGCTGCGCGCTCACTACCGCGCGACACCCGGAAAGGCGAAAATCATACGCCAATTCCCGCGTCCCTGCGCGGATAAATAAGACAGCATTGCTGTCCTATATTTTCTATGGCAGAAACAAATGCAGCGCACAAGACCGAAAAGGCAACTTTTTAGCATTTTTGCGACCGATAATGTCGCTGAATGCACTCATCACGAAACTTTATGACTCACCGTGCAAAGAGCTCCGCGAGCAGGTTGGGCTCAGATTTTCGATGCACGCGGAGGTGTAGGCGGGTAAAAGCGGGGAGTCCGCTTCAAACATTTTGGATCTCCGATGATCTTTGCTTCTGACAATTGGGCCGGCGCGCACCCGGCCATCGCCGCCAGCCTTGCCGAACACGCCACGGGATACTCGGCCGGCTACGGCGCCGGGGAGCTCGACAAGGTCGTCGACGCGAAATTCAGCGAACTCTTCGAACGGGAGGTCGCCGTGCTGTTCGTCGGAACCGGCACGGCGGCCAACTCGCTGGCGCTGACGTCGGTCGCGAAACCGGGCGGCATCGTGTTCGCGCACGCGCACGCCCACGTCATCGACGACGAATGCGGCGCGCCAGAATATCTTTCGGGAGGACTGCGCATATCTCCGGTCGAGGGCGGCGTGGGCAAGATGACGCCGGCTGCGTTGCGCCACGCAATCGGCCGCTTCGCCGACGAATTCGTCCACGCGGGCCGGCCGAACGCGGTCTCTTTGACCCAGGCCACCGAAGCTGGAAGCGTCTACGCACTGGACGAGATCGCCGCCCTCTCCGCGATCGCGAAGGAGTTCGGCCTGCCCGTTCACATGGACGGGGCGCGCTTTGCCAATGCGCTCGTGTCGCTCGGCTGCACGCCGGCCGAGATGACCTGGAAGCGCGGCGTCGACCTTCTTTCCTTCGGCGGCACCAAGAACGGCTGCTGGTGCGCGGAGGCAATCGTGCTCTTCGATCCCTCAAAGGCGAAGGATCTCGCATTCGTGCGCAAGCGCGCGGCGCAGCTTTTCTCGAAGTCGCGCTTCATCGCCGCGCAGTTCGACGCCTACTTTCGCGACGGGCTGTGGTTGCAGACGGCGCGCCACGCGAACGCCATGGCCGTGCAGCTTGCCGGCGTCTTCCGCTCATCCAACGCTGCCCGCCTCGCCTGGGAGCCGCAGGCCAATGAGGTGTTCGCCATCCTGTCGAAGCCGGCGATCGCTGCGGCCAGGAGTGCGGGGGCAGTGTTCTACGAGTGGAACGTCCCGGAACACTTCGATGGCAGGATCGGTGAAGACGAGGAACTGTGCCGGTTCGTGACCAGCTTCGCGACGACGACCGAAGACGTCGCCCGCTTTGCGCAACTGATCCGCGCATAAGGAAAAGGCGGCGCCCTGCGGCGCCGCCTTCCTGGTCAAGTCCGGGGGAGGAGATCCGGCTTAGTTGACCGACTGGCCCTCGATCTGCTTCGCAGCGCTACCGGACGCGGCCGCGATCGCGATCTTGCGGGGCTTGTGCTCTTCCGGAATGGTCCGCTTCAGCTCGATGTGAAGCAGGCCGTTCTTGAGGTTGGCGCCTACCGCCTCGACATGGTCGGCGAGCTGGAAGCGTCGCTCGAACGAGCGGGAGGCGATCCCGCGATAGAGCAGTTCGGAGCCCTCGCCCTTGTTCTCTTCGCTGCGCTCGCCCTTGACGGTCAGCACATTGCGATGGGCCTCGATCGAAATCTCGTCTTCCGAGAAGCCGGCAACCGCCATCGAGATGCGATAGGCGTCTTCGCCCGTGCGCTCGATGTTGTAGGGCGGATACGTCGTCTGGCTGCCTTCAGGCTGGCCGAGGGAGTCCAGCATCGTGAACAGCCGGTCGAAACCGACGGTGGAGCGATAGAGAGGGGAAAAATCAACGTGACGCATGGGTCTGTTCTCCATTGAGCAACAAGTGTTTGCGTTGTGACCGCAGGGGAACCCGTTTGGCGTTCCATGGCGGTCAGCGGCCCCGCTTGGGCGGCCGCACTGGTGATTTGGGTTCGCGATTTCGGCTTTTCAAGACCCGTTTTTTCACGGTCCCGCCAAAGACCCGACGCCGCCGCTCAACATGAACGCCGGATGAACGCGCCCTTCCGGAAACGTTCAGGGGGCTGCCACTACCTTCCACCCGAACGTGGACAGCGGCGCAGCGGGAAGCGCCGCGCGGATGCCGGCCGGGCGCTAACGTCCCTTCCGCCCGGTACGACAGGGGGCCGGAAACCGCGCGAACTGCGGTTCCGGCCTTCGTTCGTCGGCAGCGCCATGCGCGCGACCGGCAGTCCGGCGCGATCGGCACACCTTGTCCCTTTGCTTTTTCCGAGCAAGCCTCTATCCCTCGACGGGGAGCGCTGCCTTGCCGCCAACAGAGCGTGACGGAAGATGATCGCCGACGTCCTCTTCGACCTGCCGGAAAACCCGATGCCTCGTGACGGCGACGCCGGCTATTTTGCCGCGAAGGATGGCAGGCGGCTGCGCTACGCCCGATTCCCTTCCTCGACAAAACCGTTCAAAGGCACGGTGGTTGTGCTGTCGGGCCGCAACGAGTGCATCGAGAAATATTTCGAGACCGTCGGCGACCTGACCAGCCGCGGCTTCGGCGTCGCCATGATGGACTGGCGCGGCCAAGGCGGCTCCGAGCGGCTCCTCGGCAATCCGGCGCGCGGTTATGTGCGCACGTTCTTCGACTATGCGCGCGATCTCGAGCAGTTCTTCCAGGAGTTCGTACTGCCGGACTGCCGTGGGCCCTATTACATGCTCGCCCACTCGACGGGCGGTCTCGTCGCCCTTCTCGCCGCGCCCTCGCTCACCCATCGCATCAGGCGTATGGTGCTGTCGGCGCCGCTTCTCGCCCTGCAAGGCTTGCCGATGTCCATGCGCACCATCCGACGCATCACGACGGCGATGCGGCTGACGGGCTTCGGACGCCTTTACGCCTCCGGCGGCCCTCGCCGCCCGGTGCCCTTTCCCGGCAACCCGCTGACCAGCGACGAGCGCCGGCTGGCGCGCAACAATGCGCTGATCGACGCCTTTCCGGACCTCGGGATGGGCGGGCCGACCGTCGCCTGGGTGAGCCGGCTGTGCGAGGCCGCCGACAGGGTGATCGAGCCGGACTACATGGCGCGGATCCAGATCCCGATCCTGTTCGTCGCCGCCGGCGCTGACACGGTCGTCTCCACTCCGACGATCGAAAAGTTTGCGCGCGGCCTGCGCTCGGGCGCAGTCGTCACCATCGACGGCGCGCGCCACGAGATCCTGCAGGAGGCCGACATCTATCGCGAGCAGTTGCTTGCCGCGTTTGACGCTTTTGTACCGGGTGGGGAGCCGGCCGACGCCCACGCCGAGGAACCGGGCAGCGTCGAACCGTCCTGACGGCTCAGCCCTTCAGCGCGGCCATCGCGGCGGCGTGAAGCTCGGGCGTCGCCGCGGCCAGGATGTCGCCGCCGTTCTCGGCCGGGCCGCCGTCGAAGGTGGTGACCACGCCGCCGGCCTGCTCGATGATCGGAATCAGCGCGACGATGTCGTAAGGCTGCAGTCCCGGATCGGTGACGATGTCGGCGTGGCCGGCCGCCAGCATGGCGAAGGCGTAGCAGTCGGTGCCGTAGCGCGGCAGGCGCACCATTCCCTCCAGCCGGTCGTAGGTCGCCCGGGCCGGGCCCTTGAAGAGCGCAGGGGTCGTGGTGAAGAGCGTTGCCTCAGCCAGCTTGGTCGTCTTGCGGGTCGAAAGCACGCGCGGGCCGCCTGGCCCCTCGTAGCGCGCCGCCTCGCCGTCGGCGTAGAACAGCTCGCCCGTGAAGGGCTGCGACATCATTCCGCTCACCGCCTCGCCGCCTACGGTCAAGCCGACAAGCGTCCCCCACACGGGCAGGCCGGAAATGAAGGCGCGCGTGCCGTCAATGGGGTCGATAACCCAGACATGATCGGAGCCGGGATTCTCGATGCCGTGCTCCTCACCCAGGATGCCGTGATGCGGGAACTCCGAAAGGATGACCTCCTTGATCGCCCGCTCAGCCTGGCGATCCGCCTCGGTGACCGGATCGAATCCGGATTCCAGCTTGTTGGCGACGGCTCCCGCCTGCCTGAATCGTGGAAGCGTCTCGGCCGCTGCCGCCGCGGCGATGCGGCGCATGAACTCCGCACTTGTTCTCATTTCAACTCTCGCTCTCGATTGCGCGGCTGGAATAGTCCGGGCTGACACATTGGTCCATCATTGTGGACGGCAAAAGTCCGATTTCGGCTTGACATTTGTGCGGTGCAACATAATCTCGCGCATGAACAGGTTCGCCTGTTCATGCCCTTCTTGGGCGTTTCCTCCCTAGACTCGACCGTGTCGGCAGCGATGCGGTCTTTTTTTTTGGTCGGCGCCGGGCTATTCGGCAGCGAGCCGCGGGGCCGCCAGCTCCTCCTCCGGCATTGCCAGCAGGTCCGCCGTGAAACGGAGCAGATCGTCGGCAAGCGCCGTGAAGCCCGCCGACTTCTGCAGCGTGCGCTCGTGCATGTAGAGCCCGCGGTTCACCTCGATCTGCAGCGCGTGCAATCCGCGGGCCGGTCGTCCGTAGTGCTCGGTAATGTAGCCGCCGGCATATGGCTTGTTGTGCGCGACGGTGTACCCCATGCCGGTCAGAAGGCTGATCGCGTGTTCGCTCAGCGCGGACGACGCGGAGGTGCCGAAGCGATCGCCAACGATGAAATCCGGCCGCAAATTGTTCTCGCCGATTCGGATGCTTGCGGGCATCGAGTGACAGTCGATCAGCACCGCCACGCCGAAGCGCGCATGCGTGTGCGTCACCAGCTTTCGCAGGCACTCGTGAAAAGGCCTGTAGACGCCCTCGATGCGCTCGATCGCCTCGGCGAGCCTGATCTTCGCGGCATAGATGTCGAGCCCCTCCCCCACCAGCTTGGGAATGGTTCCAAGCCCCCCGGCCACCCGAGGCGACCTCGTATTGGCGAAGGATGGCAGCGGTTCGGCGAACATCCGCGGATCGAGTTCCCAAGGCTCCCTGTTCACGTCGAGATAGGCGCGCGGGAAATGCGCCAGCAGCAGCGGCGCGCCAAGCGATGCGGCGCCGCTGAACAGTTCGTCCACGAAGCAGTCTTCGGAGCGGCGGATGGCGTGGCTGTCCAGGCGCGTCATCTGGAGGAAGCGTTGGGGATAGTGGCGTCCGCTGTGCGGCGAGCTGAAGACGAACGGCACGCGCTGTTCGGCGCTGGAGCGGATTTCGAAGGGAACCACGGCCGAGAAGTCCTCTGCGACCGTCATATCTCGCGCCTCGCGCCGGAAAGCCTCTGCTGCATGGCTCGAAGTTGCCACCCCGGCGCGGCCCTGTCCAGCCGGGCGCGGACCGCAATTGCGATGGTCCAGCCTGCCGCATTCACTTGATGTTTACCGTCCCGCCTTCATATACAGCATGGTTAACGCGACGGCCGAGACGGCGCGCGCAGTCGATTCGGACGGGATTTATGGCACGCATACTGCTGGCTGAAGATGATGAAGATATGCGCCGCTTTCTGGTCAAGGCGCTGCAGCGGGCGGGATATGACGTCACCGACTTCGACAATGGCGCGAGCGCCTACGAGCGGCTGCGCGAGGAGCCGTTCTCGCTGCTCCTGACCGACATCGTCATGCCCGAGATGGACGGCATCGAGCTGGCGCGGCGCGCCACCGAGATCGACCCGGACCTGAAGGTGATGTTCATCACCGGATTCGCGGCGGTGGCGCTGAACCCTGATTCGAAGGCCCCGCGCGACGCCAAGGTGCTGTCAAAACCGTTCCACCTGCGCGATCTCGTCAACGAGGTCGAGAAGATGCTGCAGGCAGCCTGACGCCTAACGGCTCCAGGGCGAAGGCATCCACAGACAAATCACGAAGCGCCGGACACGCGAATCGTCACTCAGGCGATCTGCGTCAGGTCTTTCGGGCTGCCCGTTCGGCCCGAAAAAAGGTCCGGCCGGCGGCCCGCGGCGCATGCGCCAAAAGGCTGCGGACCAAGTTCCGCAGCGGAACGAAATTACCGGATTGACGCGCCGCAGCACATGTGATGTATGCGCCGCATCGAATGGGCGTGTAGCTCAGCGGGAGAGCACTACGTTGACATCGTAGGGGTCACAGGTTCAATCCCTGTCACGCCCACCATTCGAACTCCCTGGTTCAGATTGATTTTCCGGGGCGGGACGCAGCGGCTGTGAGTGCCTGCCTCATTCTGGCTGCCCGGGATTTCGGCGAAGCGTTGATATCCGGTCGGGCACCAGGTAGCGCGTCGGCCGTCAACCAGAATGCGCCGGGCGCATCGCCGCCCTTGTCACAGCAATCCAGTCTTCGAGAAGCCGCCGGTCCTCCTTTGAGAAGGAAGACCGGCGGACGAGCTCGGAAAAGGTGTCGTCGGGATGGCAGCTTTCGTATCGCCGCGCCGTTTCCTCCCAGATCCCGGGATCCGGCGCCTGCGCGCCGCCGCCGCGCACCCGGGCCGACTGTCCATCCTTTTCGCTCACCATCCGCATTCTGGCCCGGACCCTTGACGTCCGGGCGTTTTTTTCCACTGGCGGCCTACTTGGCCGCGACGGTTGTGCTTTTCGCATTACGGCACCAACGGCCGATGTGTTCGTGATAGTCCCTTGGCTTCCGAAACAGTTTGCGCCGGCACAAACTGCGGGTAGAAAACCCGGCGACGCAGGCGCGGAGGGAGACGCGAAGCAAGATGGCTCTGGACCGGACCCTGATCTCGGCGCTGCCCGCCTTCGCGGGCCTCGACGGAGCTGCGCTCGACGCCATCCTGTTGCGGGCGCGGTCGTCCCGCTTTGCGAAGGATGCGGAGGTGTTCTCGCAGGGCGAGGAGGCAACCTCCTTCTTCCTTCTGCTGGCCGGCCACATCCGGGTCGTCCGCACCTCGCCGGACGGGCATCAGGTGATTGCGCGCTACATCAACGAGGGCGAGCTTTTCGGGATCGCCGTCGCCATGGGCAGGACCACCTATCCGGCGTCCGCGGTCGCGGCGGTAGACTGCGTGGTGCTCGCCTGGCCCAATTCGGCCTGGCCCGAGCTGCAGTCCCACGCGCCGGCATTCGGCGCCAGCGCCTACCAGGCGATCGGCGCCCGCCTGCAGGAAACCCAGGCACAGGTCATGGAGATGTCGACGCAGCAGGTCGAGCAGCGTATCGCCCATGCGCTTTTGCGCCTCGTCAGCCAATCCGGGCGCAAGACGCCGGACGGCATTGAGATCGATTTCCCGATCACCCGCCAGGACATCGCCGAAATGACGGGCACGACGCTCCACACGGTGAGCAGGCTGCTCAGCTCATGGGAAGACCGAGGAATCGTGCGGGGTGGACGGCAGAAGGTGACCGTCACCGACCCTCACGCGCTCATGCTCGTCGCGGAGAACCGGCGCAAGGGAGCCTCTTCGTAGCGCCTGTGACGTCGACGGCCGTTCGCTGAACGACGGAGGGCGTCGCTCGCTACTCCGCCCCATGCCCCTGCTCCTGGAGGACTGATTCGCCGAACGCCGATGGTGCGTTTGCGACAGGATCGCTTCTCATCGCCGCCAGGAGTTCCTCGGAGAAGGATTCAAGGTCCACCCGGTGCGCCTCGCACGCGTCTGCCACCGTGTGGAAGATCCCGATCGGACAACCGATGCACAGCATCCGGTTGCGGATCATGACCTTTATGGTCGCCGGCCACCGCCGCATGATTTCGTCGACCGTCATGTCCGGATCGATGCTTGATGGTCGGCTCACGTCGGGCATCTCCAAATGACGCCATCTAAACCACCTGCCGCACCCGGAACTTTGCGCCGGCGCAAACAACTGGCGGAAGAACGGGATGTCGCGAGACCTCCGCGACAACGGCGCGCTTGCGGTGGCAAGACCCATCGCCTAAAGTGGCATACAACATACCACTTAGGTGACCGCATGTTTCCTGCCGTGCCAGACGCCGCCCGCACCGAGGCGGAAATGCCGCTCGCCCACCCATTGGTGGACCGAGCCTTCATCGGAGCGCTTGTCCGCCACTTCTATACGCGCGTCAGGTCCGATCCTCGCCTCGGTCCGATCTTCGCCTCGGAGATCCAGGGGGACTGGGAGCCGCATCTTGAGAAGATGACCGATTTCTGGTGCTCGGTGATCCTCAAGAACGGCGCCTATAGCGGCCGACCCGTTCCCGCCCATCTCAAGCTCAAGCAGGTGAAGGAAGAAGACTTCGACCTCTGGCTCAGCCACTTCAGGACGGTCGCCGCCGAGCGCTGCCCGCCGGAAGTCGCCGCGGTTTTCGTTGACCGCGCCGAACGGATCGCCCGCAGCCTGAAGCTCGCGATGTTCTTCCGGCTGGAGCGGCCCGCAACCGGAACGGCAGGGTAACAGGGCCGCCGACCCGGTCCGCTCCCACAGCAGCCACCGCGGTCGTTATGACGGTTTGGGGGGAATGCTGGCGGGCGACGTCATCGCCCAGGTTCGATGCTCAACGTCTCCGGAAACAGGACGCAGCTGCATGCGCCTCACGCTCCAGACCGACTACGCGCTCAGGATGCTGATGTACCTGGCGATCCATCGCGACCGGCCCTGCCGGGTCACCGATGTCGCCGCCGACTACGGGATCTCGCACAACCACCTGCTGAAGGTCGCCCTGAAGCTGGGAAAGCTGGGTTACGTGACCACGGCACGAGGGCGTGCGGGGGGCATCGCGCTGGCCCGGCGGCCGGAAGACGTTAACCTGGGTGAGGTCGTGCGGCACATGGAAGACGACTTCTCCCTGACAGAGTGCATGCGCTCTGGCGGACACTGCGCGATCACGCCGGCCTGCCGACTCAAGGGCGTCGTCGCTCGCGCGCTCGAGGCCTTTCTTGCCGTGTTCGACGACTTCACGCTCGCCGATTTGACATGGAACAAGACAGAGTTGCTCGGGTTACTTGATCTGGATCGCATATCCGGCAAAGGTGACGTTGCGGAACCTGCGCCAGGAGGGGAATGAATGCTCGGGAACCTCACCTCTGCGGAACGGCAGGGCGCCCTTACCATCGCGACGGCGGTCGCGTTTGTCGGCGCAGCTATGGCCGTCATCGGGCGTTCCGACGTCCTCGGGGTGCACGGCGTTATCGTCATGCTCTTCGGCGGCATCGTCGCCTTTCTGGTGATGTCCTCCTTCTACGGACCCGAACCCGCGGAGGACCGCGCCGCGTCCTACTACGACGATCCCATCAAGGCGGGCATCGTCCTCTCGATGGTCTGGGCGGTGTTCGGCATGTTCATGGGGGTGTGGGTCGCCGCGCAGCTTGCCTGGCCGGACCTCGCGTTCGACGCCGCTTGGTCGTCGTTCGGACGGCTTCGTCCGACCCATACCAGCGGCGTGATCTTCGGCTTCGGCGGCAACGCGCTGATCGCGACCTCCTTCCATGTCGTCCAGCGCACCTCGCGGGCGCGCCTGGCGGGCCAGATCAGCCCGTGGTTTGTGCTGCTCGGCTTCAATCTCTTCTGTGTGCTGGCTGTCTCCGGCTACCTCATGGGCGTCACCCAGTCGAAGGAGTACGCCGAAGCCGAGTGGTACGCGGACCTCTGGCTGGTGATCGTCTGGGTGACCTACTTCATCCTCTACATCGCCACCATCGCCCGGCGTAAGGAACCCCACATCTACGTGGCCAACTGGTACTTCATGGCCTTCATCCTGGTCGTGGCGATCCTGCACATCGTGAACAACCTCGCCCTTCCCGTCTCGTGGGGTCTCGCCAAGAGCTACACGATCTGGCCGGGAGTTCAGGACGCGATGGTGCAATGGTGGTACGGCCACAACGCCGTCGCCTTCTTCTTGACTGCCGGCTTTCTCGGCATGCTCTACTACTACCTGCCGGTGCGGGCGCAGCGGCCGATCTTCTCCTACCGGCTGTCGATCCTGAGTTTTTGGGGGATCACCTTCTTCTACATGTGGGCGGGTTCGCATCACCTGCACTACACGGCCCTGCCTCACTGGGTGCAAACGCTGGGCATGACCTTTTCGGTGATGCTGCTGGTTCCGTCCTGGGCGTCGGCCGGCAACGCGCTGCTCACGCTCAATGGCGCCTGGCACCGCGTGCGGGACGACGCGACGCTGCGCTTCATGATGGCGGCGGCCGTCTTTTACGGCCTTTCAACCTTCGAGGGATCGTTCATGGCGATCCGGCCCGTCAACGCGCTCAGCCACTACACCGACTGGACCGTCGGCCACGTTCACGCCGGCGCTCTCGGATGGGTGGCACTGATAACCTTTGGATCGCTCTACACGCTGGTGCCCAGCCTCTGGAAACGCGAGCGCATGTATTCCGCGACGCTGGTGGAGGTCCACTTCTGGCTCGCGATCGCGGGAACGCTGATCTACGTCTTCGCGATGTGGAACTCCGGCATCATCCAGGGCCTGATGTGGCGGACCTACACCGAGGAAGGCGCGCTGGCCTACTCGTTCGTCGACTCCCTGGTCGCGATGTATCCCTACTACATCGCCCGCGCCTTCGGCGGCCTGCTCTTCCTGATCGGGGCGCTGGTCGGCTGCTACAACATGTGGATGACGGTGCGGGCGGTGCCGCTCGCTGCAGCCCGCGGGGCGGACACACCCGTCCTTCCCGCAGCCGTGCCTGGAGAATGACGGATGTCTGAACTGCTGCACCGCAAGCTCGAGCGCTCGGCCATCGGCTTCGTCATCGCGATCATCGCCGCGGCGAGCGTCGGCGGCATCGTCGAGATCGCGCCGCTCTTCACCATCGACGAGACCGTCGAGGAAGCGCCCGACATGCGGCTGTACACGCCGCTGGAGCTGGCGGGCCGCAACATCTACATCCGCGAAGGCTGCTACGCCTGCCACAGCCAGATGATCCGGACCCTGCGCGACGAGGTCGAACGCTATGGCCCCTACTCGCTGGCCGTGGAGTCGAAGTATGACCGACCCATGCTGTGGGGCTCCAAGCGGACCGGCCCTGACCTCGCGCGCGTCGGCGGCAAGTACTCCGACTTCTGGCACGTGGCGCACCTGACCAACCCCCGCGACGTCGTACCGGAATCCAACATGCCCGCCTATCGGTGGCTGGCCCGCACTCCGTTGCGAACCGACGACCTTCCGCTGCATCTCGAAGCCCAGCGCGCGCTCGGCGTCTCCTATACCGAAGAGATGGTGGAGAACGCGGCGCGCGACGCATATGGCCAGGCCACGCCGGACACCGGCTTCGCAGCCGGCGTGACCGAACGCTACGGCGAGGCGACGCAGGTCAGCGCCTTCGACGGCGTCACGACGCAGCTCACCGAAATGGACGCGTTGGTGGCCTACCTCCAGGTGCTTGGACGGCTGACCGACGCGGCCTTCCGCAACACCGCCGCGACCGAACAGCCCGCGAACGGGGCGGACTGAGGAGCAGGAGATGGACTTCAGCCACGATACGCTCGTCGCATTTTCGAAGAGCTGGGGCCTGTTCTACATGATGGCCTTCTTCATCGGCGTCTGCGTCTACGCGTTCTGGCCCCGGAACCGCAAGCGCTTCGACCGCGCCAAGCATAGCATTCTCGATCGGGACGACAGGCCATGGACGAAGTAGAGCGCGATTCCATCACCGGCCGCGAAACGACCGGACACGAGTGGAACGGCATCAAGGAACTCGACACGCCGATCCCGCGCGGCGTGCTCATGTTCCTGATCGTGACGCACCTCTGGGCGATCGCCTGGTGGTTTCTGGTGCCATCCTGGCCTCTCGGCCATACCTACACAAAGGGTCTCCTCGGCGTCGACCAGCACAGAACCGTCGAGGCTCGGGTCGTGGAGGGTCAGCAGGAACGCGCCGCGTGGATGGCGCGACTGGAGAGCGAACCCTACGACACGATCCTCGCCGACGAGGCCTTGATGAAGACGGTGCGCGATGTCGGACGGCAGCTGTTCGGCGACAATTGCGCCGCCTGCCACGGTCGCGACGGGAGGGGCGGCGCGAACTACCCCGACCTGACCGACGACGACTGGCTGTGGGGCGGCGGCCCGGAAATGATCGAGCAGACGCTGCGCGTCGGCATCAACACCGCGCACCCGGAAACCAGGGTCGGCCAGATGCCGGCCTTCGGTCGCGACGAGATGCTCGACCGCGAGCAGGTCCGCAACGTCGCGGCCTACGTCTATTCGCTCACCCACCCCGATTATTCGACTCCGGAAAACATCGACCGCATCGACGCCGGTCGTGAGGTATTCGTGACGACCTGTGCAGCCTGTCATGGCGAGAACGCGCAGGGCAATCCGGAGCTAGGCGCTCCGAACCTGACCGACGCCCATTGGGTCTACGGCGGCACCATGGACACCATCATCGCCTCCGTGCACGGGGGCCGCCAGGGTCACATGCCAACCTGGGACGAGCGGCTGACGCCGGCCGAGATCCGCACGCTGGCGCTCTACGTGCATGACCTGGGGACGCGGCAGCCATGAACATGCGCGCCCGTTTGCCCGGGGGACGGCTGGCCTGGATACTGGTCCCGGTGGGGCTGGTTGTGTTCGCCGGAGCGAATGCGCACCTCGTCTATATCGCGTTCAAGTCGCAGCCGGAGTGCGTGGACCATTTGAAGGTCGCGGACAAAGGCGGCGGATTCCGCGCCGCCAAGTCAGCGTGCTGAAGGAGAGGATGATGGGCGAGGCCGACAAGTCCTACTGGCTTCTGAGCGAGACCTCCGGGATCGGGGAGACCCGCGATCCGAGGCTTCAGCGCAGCCTGCCCGTGCTGGAAGGCCAGCACTGGCTGGCGGCCGGATGGCGCGATTTCTGGACGCGGCCTGCTTCCAGCCTGGCTTACGGCATCGGCGTGTTCGTCCTGTCGGTTGCGTTCGTGTGGACGCTGGTGGGCTTTGGCCGCGACTACATCCTGTTCCCCGCCTTGGCGGGTTTCCTCATCGTGGCGCCATTCCTGGCGATCGGCCTCTGCGAGAAGAGCCGGGCGATCGGCGAAGGCAGGGATTTCACGCTCGGCTCGATGTTGCGCGCGCAGCCTAGGGCAGGCGCCCAGGTGTTCTTCACGGGCTTGCTGCTCAGCCTCCTCATGCTTCTGTGGATGCGCGCCGCGGTGCTCCTCTGGGCGCTGTTCTTCGGGGTGACCGAATTTCCCGGCCTCGATCACGTCGTCGGCATCCTGCTGGGCACGCCCTACGGCTGGGCGATGCTCGTGGTCGGGACGGCGACAGGCGGCCTGTTCGCTTCCTTCGCCTTCGCGATCAGCGTCTTTTCCGTCCCCATGCTCCTCGACCAGCGTGTCGATGCGCTGACCGCGATGGCCACCAGCATGAGGCTGGTGTGGAACAACCCGCAGCCGATGATCGCCTGGGGCGCCATGGTGCTCGTGCTCTTCGGCCTCTGCGTGGCGACAGGGCTGCTCGGCATGATCGTCATCTTTCCGCTGCTGGGGCACGCCACCTGGCATGCCTACAAGGCCCTGGCGCGACCGGAGGCCTGACCGGTGAGCTGCTGCGCGCCCGGAACCGAAGCGGCCCTCGATCTCGGGCCGGGGCGCGAAGTGGCTGCCCGCGAGATCGTGCTGGCAAGCCGGGACCTCGGGAACGGCGTTCTGCAGACGGACCTGTCCGTTCCGCACGCCCATTGCGCAGGATGCATCCGATCGATCGAAGGGGCGCTTGGCGCGCTCGACGGCGTCGTCGCGGCGCGGGTCAACCTGACGGCAAGGAGGGTCGCCGTCAAATGGCGACTTGACGCCGAAATGCCCCCGTTTTTCGATGCGTTGCGCCGCGCGGGACATGAAGCAAGCCTCGCGGAGTCCGGCGACGAGCGTGGCAATCCGGAGATGGCCCGGCTGCTGCGCGCCACCGCCGTGGCTGGCTTCGCCGCCATGAACATCATGCTTCTATCGGTTTCGGTCTGGTCGGGGGCGGATACTGAGACGAGGCATGCTTTCCACCTGATCTCGGCGGCGCTGGCGCTGCCTGCACTGGCCTATTCCGGGCGCATCTTCTTCCTGTCCGCATGGAGCGCCCTTCGCGCGGGACGCACCAACATGGACGTGCCGATCAGCGTCGGCGTGCTGCTGGCGTTCCTGCTCAGCGCGTATGACACGGCCACCGGCGGGCCGCATGCCTATTTCGACGCCGTGACCTCCCTGCTGTTCTTCCTGCTGGCCGGCCGGGCCGCAGACCAGGCGATGCGCGGCCGCGCGCGCGAGGCCGTCCGCTCTCTCGCACGGATGATGCCGCGCGGAGCAACCGTGCTGGCGCCGGACGGAGGACGCGAGTACCGGGAAGCCGTCGCGATCGCGGCGGGCGATAGCGTTGTCGTGCTCGCCGGGGAGCGCATGCCCGTTGACGGAACGGTGCTCTCCGGGAACGCCTTGCTGGACCTTTCGGTCGTGACCGGCGAATCCGCTCCGGAGCAGGTTGGACCGGGCTCGCAGGTGCTCTCGGGCTCCCTCAACCTCAATGGCCCGCTGACCGTTCGGGTCGACCGGCCGCAGAAGGACTCGTTCCTGGCCGACATGATGAGGCTGATGGAAGCCGCCGAGGGAGGCCGCGCCCGCTACCGCCGCATCGCCGACCGGGCAGCCGGGCTGTATTCTCCCGTCGTGCATCTCGTGGCGCTGGCGACCTTTGCCGGCTGGATGTGGGCAACGGGCGACTTCCACCGATCGCTGACGGTCACCATCACCGTCCTCATCATCACCTGCCCCTGCGCGCTTGGCCTCGCCGTTCCCATGGTTCAGGCAGTGGCTGCGCGTCGACTGTTCTCGCGCGGCGTGACCCTCAAGGACGGGGCCGCGCTGGAAAGGCTCGCGGAGATCGACCACGCCGCCCTAGACAAGACGGGAACCCTCACTTCGGGAATCACCGCGGTCGCGTCCCACACCGTGCCGGACCACGACATCGACGACGCCGCCGCGCTCGCGCGGCTGTCACGACATCCCGCGTCGCGGGCGGTGGCTGCCTTGCGCCCGCCGGCTTCGCTGGCCGTGGACGATGTGCGCGAGCTGCCCGGAGACGGCATCGAAGGCAGGATCGACGGAAAGACCTACAGGCTTGGACGGAAGCGCTGGGTCGACCAGCGCGCGGCCGGGGACACGTTCGCATCCGAAGCGTGGCTCTCTGTCGACGGCCGCATTCTGGGCGCGTTCCGGATCTCCGACAGCCTCCGGCCCGGTGCGGCGGCTGCCGTTCGGCAGCTGCGTGAAATCGGGCTCGGGATCGAAATCCTCTCAGGCGACGCCGACGCTGCAGTCCGCGAGGCGGCTGCTTCGGTCGGCGTGCACTCGGCCGCTGGAGGCATGCTCCCCGGCGACAAGGTTGCGAGATTGGAGGCCCTCGCCGCGCAGGGCCGAAAGGTGCTGATGGTGGGGGACGGCCTGAACGACGCGCCTGCGCTGGAGGCAGCCTACGTTTCCATGGCCCCTTCGTCAGCCGCGGACGTGGGTCGGAACGCGGCGGATCTGGTGTTCCTCGGTTCCAGTCTCGAGAGCGTTCCGGAGGCGGTCCTCGTCGCGCAAAAGGCGCGTCGGCTCGTCACTCAGAACATTGCCCTCTCGATCGGCTACAATTCGCTCGCATTTCCCCTGGCGCTGACCGGGCACGTCACGCCCCTGCTTGCCGCTGTCGCCATGTCGACCTCGTCCATACTCGTCGTCGCCAACGCGCTGCGGCTGGCGCTCCCTGGCGACCGGACCCCGAATGGGGGCGGCAGATGGGCGTCAGGCAGCCTTGTGGAGGCCGCATGAGCCTTCTCTCCTGGCTGGTGCCGGTTGCGCTGGGTATGGGTCTGGTCGGCCTGATCGCCTTCCTGTGGTCCATGAAAAGTGGACAGCTGGAGGATCTGGACGGCGCGGCCGAGAGAGTGCTCCTGCACGAAGAGGACGATGCTCCCCTGCAGGACGGGAACCGCCGCCAGCCAGGCGGCATTGACAGTTGACGGAGTGAATGATGGACGAACTCGCGGACAGGAAATACGACTGGGTGGCTGCGCTGGCCTTCTGGTCTGGCGCTGCGGTGATCGTGGTCAGTCTTGTTGCTCTTGCGATCGCGCTGGGTGCAGTCGTCGCGACAATCCTTTGAACCGCCGATCGTGCAGTCCTTTGGTACGCAGGGCCGTTCCGCGAAAACGTCCTTCAGTTCTGCTCTGCCCTGCCGCTGGTCTAGTCGAGGTCCCAAGGTTGACTTTCCTGCCGCCGAGGGCCACGCCCTCCACATGAACGCGACCGAGCGCCATCTACTCTTGTCCTGCGGGGTACGCCCCATCGCGGGCGTCTGACCCCCGGCCAGGCTGCGTCGCGCCCCGGCCGCGGGGCAGAGGCGGGCTTTCCGCGATGCGGGGACCAGGCCGGAAACGCGACAACGATCCCTGAACGACAATCGCACCTTGCGACCTCAGCTGTGCGGCGCCTGCCGATCGGCAATCAGCCAGCTCCGTCCGCGGCGTGACTGCCGCAGCCTCCGCGAATGGAAGGAATAGCATGACCGAATATCTGATCCTGGCCGCAGCGGCGTTCTTTGCCGGGATGCTGAACACGGTAGCGGGCGGAGGCACGTTCCTGACCTTCCCCGCGCTGGTCTATACGGGTGTCCCCAGCGTGGCGGCGAACGCGACGAGCGCGGTCGCCGTCTTTCCGGGCTATCTCGGCGGCGCGCTCGGCTTCCGCAGCGAGATCGCCGCGCTGGATCGCAAGCAGCTCCTGAAGACCGTCGCGGCGACGGCGGTGGGCGGGCTGGCGGGCTCGCTCCTGCTCCTGGTCTCGTCCAACGAGGCGTTCTCCGCCGTTGTACCGTTCCTCCTGGCGCTCGCCACCCTGGCCTTCGCGTTCCGCGAGCAGCTTCAGGGATGGGCGCAGCGGCACAGTTTGGGGAAGCCGCACGGACCGTTCGGAACCCTGCTGGTGGCGCTCTTCGGCGGCTACTTCAACGGCGGGCTCGGCATCGTGCTCCTGGCGCTGTTCTCGCTCTGGGGGATGCGCGACCTCAACCTCATGAACGGGCTGAAGAACGGGCTCTCATTCGTGCTGTCGGCGATCTCGGTCGCGACCTTCGCCGCTGCCGGGATCGTCGCCTGGCCCCAGGCAATACTCATGATGGTGGCGGCGACGATTGGCGGATACGCCGGAGCACCCGTCGCGCGAGCGCTGCCGGCGGGGGTCGTCAGGGCTATCGTCATCGTGGTTGGCGCAACCATGAGCGCGATCTTCTTCTGGCGGTTGATCGCTTGACGAGAACCGCAGCGCGCCCGGCCTATGTCCCGCAGAAAGTCTGCAGGACGCGCTCGTGCTCCTTCGGCGGCTCGGCATAGTGCGCCATCTCCGGCTGCTCGTCGAAGGGGCGCGCCAACACAGTCAAAAGTTCCTCGAACGGGCGGAAATCCGCTCGCTCGACCGCCGCCTGGATCAGCGCTTCGATGCGGTGGTTGCGCGGGATGTATTTCGGGTTGTTCGACCGCATGACCTGTCGCCGTTCCTCGTCGCGGCCGGCCTCGCGGGAAAGGCGCTCGCGCCATCGACGCGCCCACTCGTCGAACAGCGGCGGCCAAGCGAACTGGGCCCGGGCCGTCCCCTCTCCGGGGACAGCATCAAGGTCATCCCCCAGCGCACGGAAGGTCAGGGTGAAGTCCGCCTGCTGCTTCGCCATCAGCTCGAACAGATCGCTGATCAGCTTGAGATCGTCCGCCTCCTCGGTGAGCAGTCCGAGCTTGCGCCGTAGCCCGCTGTGGAACGTTGCCTCGTAGTGACGCTGAAATGTCCTCAGTGCCGCCTCTGCGAGCTCCACGCCCTTGTCCTGGTCGGCGTCGAGCAGCGGCACCAACGTCTCGGCCAGGCGCGCCAGGTTCCACACTGCGATCCCCGGCTGATTGGCATACGCGTAGCGGCCCTGACGGTCGATCGAACTGAACACGGCCGCGGGGTCGTACTGGTCCATGAAGGCGCAGGGTCCGTAGTCGATCGTCTCGCCCGAGATCGCCATGTTGTCGGTATTCATGACGCCGTGAATGAAACCGACGAGCATCCAGCGCGCCACCAGCGCCGCTTGGGCGGCGATCACGGCTTCGAGGAACGCCAGATAGGGGTGGTCCGCGCCGCGGGCTGCCGGATAATGGCGTTCGATCGCGTGGTCGGCGAGCAGCCTCACCGCCTCGAGGTCGCCGCGCACCGCAAAGTACTGGAAGGTGCCGATGCGGATGTGGCTCGCCGCCACGCGCGTGAGCACTGCGCCCGGCAGCCGCGTTTCGCGATAGACCGGGTCCCCGGTCAGCACCGCGGCGAGCGTGCGCGTGGTCGGAATGCCCAGTGCGGCCATCGCCTCGCTGACGACGTATTCCCTGAGCACCGGGCCAAGTGCCGCCCTGCCGTCGCCGTTGCGCGAGAAGCGCGTCGGGCCGGAGCCCTTGAGCTGGATGTCGCGACGTCTCCTTCTGCGATCGATCACCTCGCCGATCAGGAGCGCGCGCCCGTCGCCGAGCTGCGGCACGAAATTTCCGAACTGGTGTCCGGCATAGGCCATGGCGATCGGGTCGGCGTTTGGCGGAAAGGCGTTGCCCGCGAGCATCGCGACGCCTTCCGGGCCGGCAAGCCGCGCGGCATCGAGGCCGAGTTCCCGCGCCAGCGCGTCGTTCAGCCGGATGAGCTTCGGAGCCGACACGGGACTCGCATCGGTGCGCGCGAAAAAGCGCTCCGGCAGCCGCGCATAGCTGTTGTCGAAGGGCGCGAGCGGCGCGTCTTTTTCTTCGGTGGAAAGGGCCGCGGGCGAAATGTGTCCGGCCATGGAGTTGTCTCTCGGTGTGATCTGATCCTTCTGATAACAGATAATCGCACCGTTTGTTCAGCGGGAGGTGCGCACCCATCAATCAGTTTGCGCAAACATCCGTATCAGGCAATGATACAAATGGCGGAGCGACCGATGATCGTCTCATACAAGGGCAAGCTGCTTCCCGAATGACATTCTTGCCGGCGGAGAACGCAAGCTTCGCGCCCGGAACAATGCCGTCGAGCTGAACGATCTTCGTTCCCCTCCCGGAAATCGTCTCGAGGCATTGAAAGGAGACCGCTTGGGACAATATGCGATCCGCATCAACGACCAGTGGCGTATCTGTTTCAAGTGGACCGACGCCGGCCCCGCAAGCGTCGAGATTGTCGATTATCACTAGGCTGGTCCGCAAGCTGGATGGAGACCCTGATGACATTCCGCTTTGCAAGACCGATCCATCCCGGAGAATTCCTTCGGGAGGAGTATCTGGTCCCCCTCGGACTCAGTGCGGGTGCGCTCGCGAAGAGGCTCGGTCTCCCCCGCACCCGGATCGAACGCATCGCGAGGGAGGAAATCGGCGTAACCCCCGACACAGCCTTGCGCCTCGCCCGGTTCTTCGACACCACGCCCGAGTTCTGGATGAATTTCCAGCAGGCCTATGAACTCGAGACTGAGGCAAGGAGGCTCGAACAGGTGCTGAAAACCATCGAGCCGCTCGCGGACAAGGCCGCGTAGCGCGCGATCACGATCGCAGTCCACGTTCCTTTCCTATCCGGGCAGGCTGTTTGCTGGCGGGCCGGCCCTACCGACCCAAGGGGTGCGGCATGTAGCCGACGAAGCCGGCGATCTTCCAGCGGCCGCCGACACGCCGGCAGAAATAGAGCGTCTGCCAGTTCAGCTTGTCGAGCGTGCCGTCGGCCTTTGCCACCGACCCGTTGAACTTCTTGTGCAGCACGGCCCGGTCGCCGTCGACATCGATGTCGCGCATGTTGGTGACCCGGAACAGTGCGTCCCGCAGGGGCTCCTTGAACTCCGTCTTCGCGGTCTCGGCCGCCTGCCGCAGCCACTCGTCGCGATAGACTTCCAGCCGCGGGAACTGCAAGCGCCAGGCGTCAGCGTCGTTGAGGAAATGCGCGTGCATCCCGAAGAAACTGTCGGCAATGAAATCGTCCTCGACCATTCCCCAGTCCTGCGTCAGGAAAGCGTCGATGTCCCGCCGTACCAGCATCTCCCAGAGCGCATGGCGATCGGTATCGGCTTCTGGGAAAGGATTCCTGTCGTACGTCATGTCTCGCCTCTTCTCGGAACCCAGGCAGCATGCGCGGCGGCGTGTAAATAAGCAACATCCATTTGGGCGAGATTGACCAGATAAATGTTGCTTTCCAACAATTCGTCTGTGACAACTTGCAAGAACATCGAAGGGCGCGAGCGGGGAAAGTCCGCCGGCCGCAGCAAAGGGGAATTCGGATGCGCTATGATCTGCTCGTCAAGGGCGGGCGCCTGATCGATCCGCAATCCGGCGTCGACGCGCGCCGCGACATCGCCGTTGCGGACGGGCGTATCGCCGCGATTGAATCCGACATCCCCACCGACCGTGCGAGAGACGTCATCGACGCGGCAGGCCGCATCGTGACGCCCGGCCTCATCGACCTGCACAGTCACGTCTACTGGGGCGGCACGTCGCTGGGCGTCGACGCCGACCGGCTTGCGGCCAGGAGCGGCACCACGACCTTCATCGATGCGGGCAGCGCCGGCGCCGGCAATTTTCTGGGCTTCCGCCGCCACGTGATGGAGCGATCGAAGGTCCGCATCCTCGCCTACGTGAACATTTCCTTTGCCGGCATCTTCGGCTTCGCGGAGACGCTGATGGTCGGCGAGTGCTCGGACCTCAGGCTGTGCGACCCGCGCGAGGCGGTCGCCTGCGTGGACGAGCATCGCGACGTCGTGGTGGGCATGAAGGTGCGCGCCGGCAAGCATGCCAGCGGAACCAGCGGCATCGCGCCCGTCGACCTCGCCGTCGAGGCGGCGGACCATGTCGGCCTGCCTCTGATGGCGCATATCGACGAGCCGCCGCCGGGCCGCTCGGAGGTGCTGCCCCGCCTGCGCCGCGGCGACGTGCTGACCCACTGCTTCCGCCCCTTCCCCAACGCGCCGGTCTTCGCCTCCGGCGCAGTGCGCCCCGACATGCATCTGGCGCGCGAGCGCGGCGTCATCTTCGACATCGGTCACGGCATGGGCTCGTTCGACTTCGACGTCGCCCGGTCCATGCTGAAGGAAGGGCTGGCGCCTGACGTCATCAGCAGCGACGTCCACCTCTACTGCGTCGACGGTCCGGCCTTCGACATCCTCGTCTGCATGTCCAAGCTGATGGCGCTGGGCATGTCGCTGACCGAAGTGATCCGCGCGGCGACCGAGACTCCTGCCCGTGCTATCGCACGGCCGGAACTCGGTACGCTGGCGGTCGGGGGCGCAGCCGACATCACCATGATCGAGGAGCGCGTCGCGCCGATCAGCTTCTACGATGCACGCGGCGCGGAACTGGTCGCGGAGCGGCGCCTCGTCTCCCACGGCATCGTCGCCGGCGGTAAATGGTGGCCCAACGAGGCCGTCGACAAGACCGACGATCTGGCGCACTACGTTCCGGCCGAGCGGCGGACCCATGTGCACGTGGCTGCCCGGCATTTCGGACGCTGCTGCTGACCAGGAGAGGCCACGCATGTCGACCCCCCTTTTTGATCTGACCGGACGCACCGCGCTGATCACCGGTTCGACGCGCGGCCTCGGCCGCGCCTTTGCTGAGGGGCTTGCTGCGGCAGGGGCAAGGGTCATCCTCAACGGAACCGACCGCACGCGCGTCGCAGCCGCGGTGGAGGAGATGCGCGCGCGGGGATATGCCGCCGACGGCGTCGCCTTCGACGTGACCGACGAACCGGCCATTGTCGGCGCGTTCGAAAAGCTCGACGCCGACGGCGCCGCCGTCGACATCCTGGTCAACAATGCAGGCATCCAGTGGCGCAAGCCGATGGTCGACCTGCCGACCGCGGAATGGCAGCGGGTGCTGGACATCAACCTCACCGCCGCCTTCGTCGTCGGGCGCGAGGCGGGCAGGCGCATGGTCGCGCGCGGCCGCGGCAAGATCATCAACATCGGCTCCGTGACCAGTTCGCTCGCCCGCGCCACCATCGCGCCCTATGCGGTGACCAAGGGCGGCATCAAGATGCTGACCCAGCAGATGGCGGCGGAATGGGCGGCGAGCGGCGTGCAGGCCAACGCGATCGCGCCCGGCTACATGCTCACCGAGATGAACGAAGCGCTGACCTCGAACCCGGACTTCGATGCCTGGGTGAAGGCGCGCACGCCGGCCCGCCGCTGGGGCAAGCCGGAGGAACTGATCGGCGCGGCCGTCTTCCTCGCCTCACCCGCGTCCGACTATGTCAACGGCCAGATCATCTACGTCGACGGCGGCATGACCGCGGTGCTGTAGGCACCAACTTCCCTTCTCCCCTTGTGGGAGAAGGTGGCCGAGCCCCCGGGGCTTGCCTCCGGCAAACCCGAGGACAGGCACCGCGAGGTCGTCCGCGTTCTCGCCTTACCCCGGCTCCCCATAGACAGGCGTCGAGATCCCTTCCATGCGAGCCTTGAGCTGCATGGCCACGTATTTCGAGTAGAAGCGCGACAGAGCGAGGTTGCCGCCGTGGAACCACAGCGCCTCGTGCGCCGTCGGCTTCCACATGTTGCGCGGCTCGCCTTTCCAGGGGCCCGGATCGCCCTTGACGCCCGAGCCCAGGCCCCAGCACGGACCGATCCGGTCGGCAGCCTCCCGGGACACGATGCCGGCCACCGTCTCGTGCATGGACTGGTAGCCCGTGCAGGCGATGATCACATCGGCCTCGATCTCGCTGCCGTCGTCGAACGCGATTCCGGTCTCCGTCAGCCCGGTGATCGACGCACCGCTCTTCACCTTGATTTCGCCGCCGATGATCAGGTCGGAGGCGCCGACATCGATGTAGTAGCCGGAGCCCGTCCGATAGGCCTTCATCATCAGGCCACTTTCGTCCTCGCCGAAGTCGATCGCGAAACCGGCGCTCTCCAGCTGCCGGTAAAAGTCGGCGTCGCGCCTTCGGATCTCGTCGTAGAGCGGCCGCTGCGTCTCCGGCATCAGCGCGAAAGGCGTCGACGCGGCGATCATGTCCGCCCTGTCGGTCGTGATCCCGCGTGCGACTGCGCCTTCCGAATAGATGTCGAAGGCGAGCTCCATCAGGGTCGCGGACTTCACCACCGTCGTCGGCGAGCGCTGGATCATCGTCACCTCGGCGCCGCTCTCCCAGAGGTCCACGCTGACGTCGTGCGCCGAACTGGCGGCGCCGATCACCGCCACCTTCTTGCCGCGGAAATCCGCCCCGTTCGCATAGGCGCTCGAATGAAGGATTTTGCCCTTGAACCGGTGACTGCCCGGCAGGTCGATCAGGCGCGGCGGCCCGTAGGCGCCGGTGGCGAAGACGAGGTGTTTCGGCCTGAGCACGACCTTCTCGCCGCCCCGGTCAACTTCGACCGTCCACTCCCCGGCCTTGCCGTCATAGGAGGCCCGCGTGCAGGTAGACTGGGTCCAGTAGTTCAGCTCCATCACCCGGGCGTACATTTCCAGCCAGTCGCCCATCTTGTCCTTGGGCGTGAAGACCGGCCAGTGTTCCGGGAAGGGGATGTAAGGCAGATGGTCGTACCAGACCGGATCATGAAGCACGAGCGTGCGGTAACGGTTGCGCCAGGAGTCACCTGCACGCGCATTCTTCTCCAGAATGATCGCCGGCACGCCGAGCTGCTTCAACCGCGCGCCCAGCGCGATGCCACCCTGTCCGCCGCCGATCACCAGCACATAGGGCTGTTCCTGCGAACCGAGCGATGCTTGCTCCCGCTGCCGCGCCTCCGACCAGGTCTCGCGCGCCGGATCGGCCTTGTGGCGTACGCCGAGCGGCCGCGTAGCGCCCCTCTTTTCCTCGAAGCCTTTCAGATCGGTCGTCGCGGTGAACAGCGTCCGGCACTTTCCGTTCCGGAGCCGCATAAGCCCGCTGCCCCACGCGACAGACGTCTCGAAGGTGAACCACGCCTCGATGGTCCCATTTTCCTCGGCGGCTTCGCCCTCGATCGCCCACCCCGAAGGCCGCGCCGAAGCAAGCGTCGCCGCCAGCATCTCCCGGACGCCTTCGCGCCCCTCGACAGTCTTGATGTTCCAGCTAAAGGCCAGCAGGTCGCGCCAGTAGCATTCGTCCAGAAACAATCCCGCCACCGCCGCAACGTCTCCCGCCTCGATTTGATGCGAGAAAGATGCAAGCCAGTCGGCAGCCTGTTTCGTTGGAGATATACCTAGCATTCGCAACCCCTCCCTGACCGCGGAGGGGATCTGACCATCACAGCTGCCCGCACTCCACCAGTAATAACCTCTGCCCCGCCGACGCGCCTGGCGAAATCAGTATGTAGGAAAGCAACACCGGACACAAGCGTTCAAAAATAAGCAGAATCATGAGCTTACCGATTCAGAGCAATGGAATGCAGCAATTACGTCAGTTCCCGACTTGACACTAAAGTAGGTTAGTTTCAGACTGAATTTTGCGGTCTGGTGGAGAGGATGGCCACCGCGTCGCCGCGCTTAAGGGGGAGCATGAAAGCGGTCGATCAGAAACTGCCCAAGCTGGGCGTTCAGGGGGCGACGAAGGTCTATCAGACGGCCTCGGGCAACCTTCTTGCGCTCAACCGCTGCACATTCGATGTGCAGGCCAATGAAATCGTTTCGATCGTCGGCCCTTCCGGCTGCGGCAAGACCACGCTGTTGTGGTGCATGTCCGGCCTCCATGGCCTGAGCGGCGGCGCGATCGCGCTCGACGGCAAGCCAATCACCGGCCCCCACCCGGACATCGGCATCGTCTTCCAGGAGGCCAACCTGCTGCCCTGGCGCAACCTCGACGCCAACATCAACTTCCCTTTCGAGATCAAGGGAACGACGCCGGACAAGCAGTGGATCAACCACCTGCTCCAGCGTGTCGGGCTGGAAGGCTTTGGCAGCAAGTTCCCGCGCGAGCTTTCGGGCGGCATGCAGCAGCGCGCCGCGATCGTGCGCGCCCTTTCGCTGAAACCTTCCGTGCTGCTCATGGACGAGCCCTTTGGCGCACTCGACAGCTTTACACGCGACGAGATGAACCGGCTGGTCGAGGAGATCTGGCTCGACGCCCCGACAACCATCGTCTTCATCACCCACTCCATCGAGGAAGCGATCTTCCTGTCCGACCGCGTCGTCGTGCTGTCGCCGCGTCCGGGCCGCGTTGCCAAGGAATACCAGGTCCCCTTCCCGCGGCCGCGCTCGTTCGAGATCATGGCGACCAAGGAAGTGTTTGACCTCACCAATGCGATCAAGTTGGATATCGTCGGCGGGCGCATCGGCGCCGCGGCGCGGTCCGCGGCTGCCAATTGAGGATGTGCTGAAGTGAGCCAGAGCGACGCCATCCCCGAATTCAGCAAGTCGAAGTCCGGCGACGGCGGCGACGTCAGCCTGACCAACCTGTCAGCCTTTTCGAGCGGCGGCGCCAAGACCCGCACCGAGATCCTCGCCATCGTTGCTGTTGCCGTCGCCATCATCGGCGGCGCCGAGCTGGCGCTGCGCCTCTTCGAGGTGCCGCACTACATCATGCCGCCGCCGAGCGAGATCGCCTGGGCGCTGGTCGACGAGTTCCCGCTCATCGCTCCGCATCTCGGCCACACGCTGGTCGAGCTGCTTTCCGGCTTCGCCATCGGTTCCCTCGTCGGCCTGATCATGGCCGCGGTGATCACGCAGTTCCCGTTCGCGGAGAAGATCGTCGCGCCCTACATCCTGCTGCTCGTCACCACGCCGATGCTGGCGCTGGTCCCGCTGCTCATCCTGCGCTTCGGCTTCGGCTATACGCCGCGCATCATCGCGGTGGCGCTGGCCGCCGGCCCGATGGTGATGATCAACGCCGCCACCGGTTTCCGCCGCGTCGACAGCGCCAAGATAGCGCTCGCTCGCTCCTACGGCGCATCGACGCTCCAGATCTTCTGGAAGATCCGCGCCCCGATGGCGCTGCCGATGATCCTGGTCGGCCTGATGATCGGCGCGATCTTCGGCCTGCTGACGGCCGTCGGCGCAGAGATGGTCGGCGGCGGCTTCGGGCTGGGCAACCGCCTGACAAGTTATTCGTCCATGATCCAGATGCCGCAGTTCTTCGCAGTGGTGCTGATCCTATCGATCCTCGGCATCCTGATCTACGTGCTGTTCTTCTTCATCGGGAAGAAGTGGGCGAGTTGGGAGGCCTGACGACGACGATCAGGCGGAGAACGGCAGACAAGAAACTCAACATCAAACAAACTGGGGAAATTGCCATGATCACCAAGTCACATCTCACCGGCGGGCTGCCGATGAGCCGCCGCCAGTTCCTGCAGGTGACCGGCGCTGGCGTCGTCACCGCCACTGCGCTTGGCGCGCCCGGCCTGATGGGCAAGGCGCAGGCCGCGACCTACGAGAAGTTCACCTGGATTTCGCCGCGCGGCACGCTCGAAGTGCTCGACGACTATCCGTATTGGATCGCCAAGAAGATGGGTTACTTCGGCGATCTCAACACGGCCATGGAGCCCGGCCCGTCGGACGGCACCGCGACCGTGAAGTTCGTCGATGTCGGCCAGGCCGACATGGGCTTCCCGTCGCCCGGCATCTTCTCCTTCGCCATCCAGAACGGCATGAAGCTGAAGAGCGTGTTCCACATGGGCGCGCGCGACACCTTCTCCTTCGCCTTCCGCAAGGGTGAGGGCATGGCGGACCTGAAGGGCCTGGAAGGCAAGACGATCCTGCTCGGCTCCGCCGCATGGCAGGCGATCACCGACCCGATGCTCGCCGCCCAGGGCGTCGACGTGACCAAGGTGAAGTATGTCGAGGCCGGCTGGCCGACCTGGGGCACGGCTCTGGCCGCTGGCCAGGGCGACGCTGCTCTGTCGTGGGAAGGCCTGCGCGCCGAATGGATCGCGACCGGGCTGAAGTTCGACTACTGGCTGGGCGTGCAGAAGTCGAAGATGCCGGCGAACACCTTCGTCGTGCGCGCCGCCGACCTCGAGGACCCGGACAAGAAGGCGTTCCTTGAGAAGTACCTGCGCGCCTGGGCGATGGGCCTCGAATTCGGCCACCAGAACCCGCGCGCGGCGGTCGAGGCGGTGTTCGAGCAGTTCCCGGCCTTCGCCAAGAACACCGGGCCGGAACTCGGCACCACCTCGCTCCTGCAGCAGGACAACGTGTTCCGCGGCGACATGGACAAGCGCGAGGGCTGGGGCTCGCACGATATGGCGAGCTGGCAGGGCTTCTTCGACGAGATCCTGAAGATCGGTCAGATCAAGGCGGCGGTGAAGGCGGAGGACGTCTGCACCAACGAGCTGATCAAGGCGGCGAACGACTTCGACAAGGCCAAGGTCAAGGCCGACGCCGATGCCTACAAGCTCACGGACGAGTTCGCCAAGATCGACGTCGAGACCGTGCGCAAGCACATGTTCGACGACGCGGTGTGAGGGATCGCTACCAGTAACCGACTGAACGCCTCCTCTCCGTCGCGCTTCGCGCGACACCTCTCCCCCACTTAGTGAGGAGAGAGGACAGGCGTCCAGTCTGGCTCCCATCCTCTCCCCCGTCGATCGGGGGAGAGGTGTCGCCGCGGAGCGGCGGCGGAGATGGGGGTCGCAACCAATATCGTGTGCAGTTCTCTGGGAGGGCACCATGCCGGACAAAGTCAAAATCCTCGTCGTCGGCCTCGGCAACATGGGGGCCTCGCACGCCAGCGCCTATCATCGCAATCCGGGCTTCGAGATCGTCGGCCTGATGAGCCGCTCGATCAAGTCGAAGAAGATCCCCGACGAGCTCAAGGGCTACCCGCTCTATGAGGACTACGACCAGGCGCTGAAGGAAGCCAGGCCCGACGCGGTGTCGATCAACTCCTGGCCGAACACGCATGCGGAATATGCGCTGAAGGCGATCGACGCCGGCTGCCATGTCTTCATGGAGAAGCCCATCGCCACCAACATCGAGGACGCAGAAAAGGTCGTCGCGGCTGCCCGTGCCAAGGACCGCAAGCTGGTGCTGGGCTACATCCTGCGCGTCCACCCGTCCTGGATAAAGTTCATCGAGGTGGGCAAGACGCTTGGCAAGCCCCTGGTCATGCGCCTCAACCTCAACCAGCAGTCCAGCGGGCCTGCCTGGCACTGGCACAAGAACCTGATCGACTCGCTGATCCCGATCGTCGACTGCGGCGTCCACTATGTCGACGTGATGTGCCAGCTGACGGGCGCCAAGCCCGTGCGCGTCCACGGCATCGGCGCCAAGCTGTGGGCCGAGGCCGACAAGGACAATTACGGCCACCTGCACGTGACCTTCGACGACGGTTCGGTCGGCTGGTACGAGGCCGGCTGGGGCCCGATGATGAGCGAGGTCGCCTTCTTCGTGAAGGACGTGGTGGGTCCCAAGGGCGCGGTGTCGATCGTCGCCAACCAAGGCGGCAGCGTGACCGAGACTGAAAAACTCTCCGACTCCGCCGACATCGACAAGCACACCAAGACCGACGCCATCAAGATCCACCACGCGGCGGTCGATGCCGACAAGAACTGGTCGAAGCCCGACGAGATCCTCTCGATGACCGACGAGCCCGGCCACCAGGAGCTCTGCGACCGCGAGCAGGCCTTCTTCCTGAAGGCCATCCAGGAAGACCTCGACCTGTCGGAGTCCATGGACGCCGCGGTCAACTCCCTGCGCATCGTGCTTGCGGCCGAGCGGAGCATCCAGGAGCAGAAGGCGATCGATCTGTAGGCGGAGATCGGTCTCACCACTCGCGAAGCCTGGAACACCCCTCATCCGACCTCGCTTCGCTCGGCCACCTTCTCCCACAAGGGGAGAAGGAACGTCTTGCGCCGAAGCCGCCGTCAGTCGCGGACGTCGAGGATCTGCGGAGATGCCGAAGCAGGACTTTACCTTCTCCCCTTGCGGGAGAAGGTGGCCGCGAAGCGGTCGGATGAGGGGTGTTCCAGGAAACGTCGCCGCAACAATAACGGAGGAAGCCACATGCCGATCACCGACAGCCTGTTGAAGACCTATGCCGACGCCGATGGCCTCGAGCTCGGCGGAATGGTCAATCGCGGCGAGGTTTCCCCGGCCGAGCTCGTCGAGTGCGCCGCGACGCTGATCGACCGCCTCAATCCCGAGCTCAACGCGATCGTGCACAAGCTCTACGACATGGGGCGCGCGGCGGCGAAGTCGGTCGACACCGCGGCACCCTTTGCCGGCGTGCCGTATCTCCTGAAGGAGCTTGCCTCGTCCTGGGAGGGCGCGCCGACCACCAATTCGTCCTACTACCTCAAGGACCTGGTCGCGACATTCGACGGCGTGGCGGTGCAGCGCACCAAGGCCGCGGGCTTCCTGCTCGTCGGCAAGTCCAACGCGCCGGAGAACGGCTGGTCGATCTCGACCGAGCCGAAGATGTACGGCGCGACGAAGAACCCTTGGAAGGACGGCATCACCGCCGGCGGCTCCAGCGGCGGCACGGCGTCCGCGGTCGCCTCGCGCATGGTCCCGCTCGGCGAGGCAAGCGACGGCGCCGGCTCGATCCGCGTGCCGGCCTCCTGCTGCGGCACGGTCGGCCTAAAACCGTCGCGCGGCAGAGTCACGCTCTCGCCCAGCGGCGACTTCTGGTACGGCGGCGCCTACTTCTTCTGCAATTCGCGCACCGTGCGCGACACGGCGGCCTATCTTGATGCACTCGCCGGCGGCATGCCTGGCGACGTCTACACGCCGCCAACGCCGACCGAGAGCTGGTTGGAGCTGTCGAAGCGCGCCCCACGGAAGCTGCGCGTCGGCTACTCCGTGACGCCGCCGAACGGCACTGCGATCGATCCGCAGGTGAAGGCTGCCGTCGAGGCGACTGTGCGCACGCTGGCTGGGCTCGGCCATGAGGTCGAGGAGCACGATATGGCGCTTGACGGCGATGCGGCGTGGAAGACCTACACGCGCATGTGCACGGTGGAGACCGCGGTCGTCTTCGACTTCCTCGCGCAGTTCGTCGGCCGTCCTGTTTCGCCGGCTGACGTCGAGCCGATCACGTGGGCGGTCATCGAGCGGGGACGCTCGCTGAAGGCCACCGAGCACGCCTCCGACATCGAGGCGCTCCGCCAATTGAGCCGTGCCGTGGCGACCGACCTCAACCCCTACGACATCTTCGTCACACCAACGTTGACCCAGCTGCCGCGGCCGATGGGCTTTTACGACATGTCGATGACGGACCTCGACGCCTACAACGCGAAGTGGCACGACGCCGCCTTCATGTTCCCCTTCAACTTCTCGGGCCATCCGGCCATCTCGCTGCCGCTCGCGCAGTCGAAGGAGGGCATCCCCATCGGCGTGCAGCTCGTCGGCCGCTATGGCGACGAGGCCACCGTGCTCGCAGCCTCGACGCAGCTCGAGCAGGCGATGCCCTGGAAGGACAGGCGGCCTCCGATCGCGGCGTAGCGGCGAACCAACGGCGATTGGTGGCGCGCCTCCCCGCTTCGTCATCCTCGGGCGGCGCGAAAGCGAAGCTGAGCGGAGACCCGAGGACCCATGCCGTGACGGATACGCAGGACGCCTAACCGCGCGAATACACGTGAGCGCCATGTGTTGCGGCAGCGGCAATGTGCGCATCGGCGGCCTGCCAGTTCACGGCATGGGTCCTAGGGTCGCGCTCCGCTTCGCTGCGCTTGCCCTAGGATGACGAAAGAAAATTGATGTGCGGCGGCCATCGCCAGCGCCGCGGACGCTATGCTCCCTCGCCGGCGAAGGATCCCCTGGCCCCACCCCTTGCCGCAACTGCCCGCGCCGCCTGCTCGACAAGCTCCTTCACCGGCAGCGCGCCGTCCAGCGTGAGCGCATTTTCGTCCGGCTCGGGAGGCTGGAGGTCGGCGAACTGGCTGTCGACGAGGCTCGCCGGCATGAAGTGGCCCGCTCGTCCGGCGACACGGCGCCGGGCGGTCTCCGGGTCGATGCGCAGATAGACGAACAGGGTGCCCGGCATGCGCATCCTGAGGCGATCTCGATAGATCCGCTTGAGCGCCGAGCATGCGGCGATCACGCCCTCGCCCGCGCTCCCGGAGGCGGCCATCTCCTCGCCGATCCTGTCCAGCCAGCCGCGGCGCAGCTGGTCCGTCAGCGGCAGGCCGCTCGACATGCGCGCCACGTTTTCCGGCGGATGCAGCCGGTCGCCTTCGATGAAGCGATATCCGAGCCTGGCGGCGAGCCGTGCGCCGATCGCCGACTTGCCGCAGCCGGCGACCCCCATGACCACGACGGCGGGAGGGCCAAGCGGAGCACCGCCATGCTTTCGTTCGTCATTCATGGTCCGTCACCGGGTAGCCGGCGCGCGGCCGTAGAGCAGGAGCATGATGACGATGACGATGCCGTAGGTGATCTGGCGGCCGGCCTCCGGCATCTGCATGACCGACAGGATCGACTGCAGCAGCGTGATGAGGATGACGCCCGCGACCGTGCCGAGATAGGAGCCCCGGCCGCCCAGGATGGACGTGCCGCCGAGCACGACCGCCGCGATGGCGGGAAGCAGATAGGCGTCGCCCATCGACTGCGCCGCCTTGGAGGCGTACCCAGCCAGAAGCACGCCGCCGAAGGCGCTCAGGCCCCCGGCGACGGCGAACGCAATGAGCACGATGCGCCGGGTGTCGACGCCCGAGAGGTAGGCCGCGCGCTCCTGGTTGCCGATGCCGTAGACCGAGCGTCCAAACGTCGTGCGGGTCAGCGCAAACACCGTCGCCGCCCCGATGATCGCCCAGACGATCACCGCGTTAGGAACGCCCGGAACGAGGAAGCCGGTCGCCAGCCAGCGCATCGCCTCCGGCGCTGAATCCTGCGGCGAGAAGCCGCCGGTGTAGACGACCATGAGGCCCTGGGCGACGGCATTGGTGGCAAGCGTGATGATCATGGACGGGATGCGCAGATAGGCCACGCCGAAGCCGTTGACCAGCCCGATCAGAACGCCGCAGAGCACGCCGAACGGAATTGCCAGCAGCCCGCCAAGCGGACCCATGGCGGCCGCCGCACACGCCATCATCGCCCCGGTGGACACCACCCAGGGCACGGAGAGATCGATCTGCCCGAGCAGGACGACCAGCATCATGCCGGTCGCGATGACGCCGAGGAACGACGCCACCTTAAGCTGCTGAAGCAGGTATTCCGGCGAAAGGAAGCTGGTGGAGTAGATGCTGCCGACGACGAGCAGCATAAGGATGCAGCCGAAGGCGGTGGCCACCGCCGGATCGAAGCGACGGACGAATCTCGGCATGCGGCTCGCCTGGCTCCCGCTCGTGGTCGTGTCGCTCATCCGAACCACTCCAGTCGGTTGCGCACCCTGAACAGTGCAAATGCGCCGAGGCTCACGGCAAGGAGCAGGACCACCCCCTGGAACAGCGGCTGCCACAGCGGCTCGAAATCGAAGACGAAGAGCAGGTCGCCGATGGTGCGAAAGGCGAATGCGCCGAATATCGCGCCGATCAGGCTGCCCTTGCCGCCGAACAGCGACACGCCGCCGAGCACCACGGCGGCGATCGAGAACAGCGTGTAGGCGCTGCCGCTCGCATAGGCCGCTTCGCCGGTATAGGTGAAGAAGGTGAGGAACAGGCCGCCGACGGCGGCCAGCAGCCCCGACAGCGTATAGGCCATGAACTTGCCTCGCCGGATCGGCATTCCGGACATGTAGGCGGCGATCTCGGACGAGCCGGAGGCATAAGCCGCCCGCCCATAGACTGAGCGGCTGAAGGGCACCCAGACGACCAGCACGACGGCCAGCAGCGTGACGAGGCTGGCAGGCATGAAGCCGAACAGTTTTGTCGTGAGTGCATCGGCGAGGTCTTCGTTGACCGAGCCGCCGGGTGTCGGCCGCAGGAGCAACGCCAAGCCATAATAGATGGCGCCGGTGGCAATCGTGGCGACGATCGGCTGCAGCCTGCCGTAAATGACGATGGCTCCGTTGAGGGCGCCGCACAGGGCGCCGACCAACAGCACCGCGACCACCCCGAGCGCGGTTTCCATGGGCGTGCCGACGACGATCCAGGACGCGAGGCAGTTGGTGAGCAGGAAGATCATGCCGACCGACAGGTCGATGCCTGCCGTGATCACCACCAGGGTCTGGGCCATCGCCACGAAGGCGAGCAGCACGCCCTTGTTGGCCGCCGTCTGGACGACGTTGGCCGTGAACCCCGCGGGATGGTTGGCCGTGTAGATGATGAACATCACCACGAAGATGCCCAGCGCCAGCAGCGTGCCGCGCTGTTCCGCGAACCAGTAGCGCCACTCGCTCATGCTGTTACCCCCGCCCTCGCCGCCGCCTCTGCAGTCGAGATGTTCAGGGCGCTGGCGATCAGGTTGTGCACGTTGATCTCGTTGCCGACGAACTCGCGCTTGATCTCTCCATCATAGAGCACGATGACCCGGTCGCAGCATCCGATCAGCTCGTCGTAGTCGGTGGAGTAGAAGAGGATCGCCGCACCGGCGTCGGCAAGCCGCCTGAGCAGCTGGTAGATCTCCTGCTTTGTGCCGACGTCGATGCCGCGGGTCGGATCGTTGAGCAGGATGATGCGCGGTTGCCGCATCAGCCACTTGGCGATGACGACTTTCTGCTGGTTGCCGCCGGACAGTGCGCCGACTGGAATGTCGTAGCCGGCCGTTCTTATCGCCAGGAGCTGCACCATCTCCTCGATCAGCGCGTTCTCCCTAGCCGTATCGACTACGCCCGCGCGGCCCGAGACCCGGTCGAGGGCTGCGAAGGAAAGGTTCTCGCGCACCGTCATGGGCAGCATGAGGCCCTCTGTCTTGCGGTCCTCGGGGATCAGCGCCATGCCGATGCGGTTGCTCTTGGCGGCTGACGGACCACGGATCGAAGCAGGCTTCCCGTCCACCACCACGTCCCCCGTGCAGCCCCTGAGAACCCCGAACAGCGCCAGCAGGAGTTCGCGCTGGCCCTGCCCGTCGAGGCCGCCGAGTCCGACGATCTCGCCCGGCCGCATGGCAAAGCTGATGTTGCGCAGCCGATCCGTCCAGTTGAGCTTGCGGCACTCCAGGACGGGTTGCCTCTCGAGCTGCGGCGGCGGCTTGGGCGGGAAGACGTGGCTGTACTCGCGCCCGATCATCAGCTCGACCACCTCATTGTCGGTCTTGGCGCCCGCCTTGTACGTCGCGACATAGCGCCCGTTCCGGTAGACCGTGCACTCGTCCGCCAGCTCGGCGATCTCGTGCATGCGGTGGGAGATGTAGATCAGCGCGAGACCTTCCTGCCGCAGCCGCTTCAGCACGTCGAACACTTTCGAGACGTCGGCCGCCGTTAGCGCGGAGGTCGCCTCGTCGAGGATGAGGATGCGCGGCTTGCGCGCCAGCGCCTTGGCGATCTCGACCATCTGCCTACGGGACAGTGGGAGATCCTTGACCAAGGCGGAGGGATGGATGTCGGCGGCTCCTGCCCGCGCAAGCGCTTCCTCGGCGATTCTGCGCTGGGCCTTCCGGTCGATCATGCCGAGACGCCGGGGCGGGTTCGACACGACGATGTTGTCCGCGACGCTGAGGTCGGGGATCAGCGAGAGTTCCTGGAAGATGCATACGATGCCGGCATCATTGGCTGCCGCGGGAGACGCGAAGGTGACCTCGCGGCCGTCCAGGGTCATTCGGCCCTCATCGGCCGCGACGACGCCGGACATGACCTTGATCAGGGTCGACTTGCCCGCGCCGTTCTCGCCCAGGATCGCATGAATTCGCCCGGCGTGGACGGCAAGCTCTGCCTTCTCCAGCGCACGCACGCCGCCAAACCGCTTGGAGACGCCCTCCATGCGAAACAGAGGTTCGACGGAACCATCCTGCATCACCCACCTCGTGTAAAGGTCCGGCGGCCCCATGTCGGACCGCCGGCAAAGAGAAGGCGAACGCCGCCGATGGGCGGCGGCGTTCCTCTTGAGCGAGCTACTGGTTTTCCTTCGACTGCCCCATGATCTCCTGGGCGGTGAAGTTGATCCCGCAGGTGGGGAAGGAATTGCCGACGAAGAAGTTGTCGGACTGGTCGGGGAAGTAGTCCTGGCCTTCCTTGAAGTCCGGATCGGAGACGATCGCCAGCGGCAGCTTGACCGACTGCGGCACCACCTGGCCTTCCAGTGCGGCAATCGCCGTCTTGATGGCGACGGCGACCTGCGCGGGGCCGGTACCGGCCGACGTGCACTTCAGGCCATCTCCCGCGTGCGCCGCGCAGAACTTGCGGAAGCCGTTTTCCGTCTCGCCGCCAAAGGGCACGAACGGGTGCTTGGCGTCGATCATCGCCTGCACGACGCCGGTGTCGCCGCCCTGGGCGGTGATGCCGTCGAACGCCTTGTGCACGGCAATGGCGTCAGCCGTCGCCTTCTGCGCGGTCGGATCGTCCCACTTGCCGACGACCTCGACGATGTCCCACTTCTTGCTGGTGGCGCCGAGCGTCTCGTGGATGCCGTTGTGACGGTCGGTGTCGACCGACGTGCCGGCGACGCCGCGAACCTCGAGGATCTTGCCGCCGTTCGGCAGATGCTTGTCGAGCCATTCGGCCCAAAGCACGCCGAGACCCTTCTGGTCGACGTTGACGTTGATGGCGTCCTGGGTGTCGAGGATGTTGTCGAAGGCGACGAGGACGACGCCCGCCTCCTTGGCGCGCTTGATCACCGGCGCGAAGGCGGTGGGGTTCTGCGCGTTGACGACGATGGCGTCATATCCGCTGTCGATGAAGTTGTTGATGGCGGAGATCTGGGCGGGGACGTCCTCGCCGGTCGACACCACCTTGAATTCTTTCAGTTTCGCCGCAACGTCGGGCTGCGCCGCATAGGCCTTGGCGGTCTGGATCATCTGGATGCGCCAGGTGTTCGCGATGTAGCCGTTCGCCAAAGCGATGCGGTAGGGGCCGTCCTTCTTGGGAAACTTGAAGAACTTGGTTTCGGCTGTCCACGGCACCATGCATTCGGGTTCCGCGGCAGGTCCGGCTACGATTTCAGGCTCGGCGATGGCAGTCGAATGCATCAACAGAAATGCGGTCGCGCCGAAGGCGCCACCGATAAGCGATTTCAGCATTGTCTCCTCCCGATTTGGTACTTGCCAATGCGCGATCGGGTCGAGCGCCGGGATAGCGGCAGGAAAGCTTACGACGTCGCTACCGCGACGGCGCCGCCACACGTCGATGCATGCTCCCTTTCGCTGGATGCGGACCTCAGGTCTCCTCCCTTCATGTCCGCACAACGATCGATGGTAGCGCTACCACGTGAAATTGTAAAGCGACCAAATTGCCGGGTTTATCCCGGTTCGCGGCCGCTTGCCGCGGGAGAACAGCAGAATTGGAGGTTGCTCGTCAAAACGAACGCGACGTGCTTTCGCGTATCTCGAGATGGAAGCCGACATCCACGACGCGCTGCTCGGGCCGTTCGCCGCCCATCGCGGCACGCGCCATATCGACGGCCTGCCGGCCGATCCGGTAGCGGTGCGTCTTGACGCTGGTGATCGAGGGGAACGCCACCTTCATCATCTCGAGATCATTGAAGCCGGCAATTCCGATCTTGGCAGGCACGGCGAGCGCGGCGCGATTGCACTCGAAAAGCACGCCCAGCGCCAGATCGTCATTGTTGCAGAAGACCGCGTCGAGCGTCGGTACGCGCGCCAGCGCGTCGCGGAACAGCTCGCGCCCAAGCGTCACGCTCGAGGGTTGCGACGTGGTCGTGATCAGCCTTGAATCGAATTGACGTGCCTCCTCCATGGCTGCGCGATAGCCAGCCAGTCGCCGTTGCGAGCGAGGATCCATGCGCGCGCCGATGAACCCGATGCGGCGATAGCCGGCCTCCAGCATGTGCCGCGTCACCGCCTTGCCGCCATCGAAATGCGAGAAGCCGACCAGCATGTCGACGGGGTCCGAGCCGGTTTCCATGATCTGGACCACAGGGCATCCGGCGGTTTCGAGCAACGCCCGTGCCCCCGGGGTCTGGTCGATGCCGGACACGATAAGCGCGGAAGGCCGCTGGCCGAGGAAGACACGCAGCAGCCGCTCCTCCTCCATGCCAGAGTAATGCGTGTCGCCGAGAAGCACCTGGAGATTGCTGTCGCCCAGTCCGTCATAGATGCCGCGCACCACTTCGGCGAAGACGTTGTTGGTCAGCGACGGGATGAGCACGCCGATCACGTCGGCCCGGGCGGAGGCCAAAGCCCGGGCGTTGCTGTCGGGAACATAGCCAAGCTCCTCGACGGCCGCCGAGATCTGTCGCCGCAGCTCCACTGAAACTCGGTCCGGCTCGCGCAGAGCGCGAGACACGGTGATGGCGCCCACGCCGGCTCGCTTGGCGACATCCGCAATAGTCGGCCGCCCGACGCCACGTCTCGTCCGCGGCTTCATGGCGAGCCCGCAGCGCCGCGCAAGGCACGCTTTGGTAGCGGATACAAGACCTTGGGTGGCTTTCCCCTCATATGCCGAGTCTTTAGCAGCCTTTGGCGGATTTGCGAACGCTCTCCCGGACACCGACGACTGAGGATCGAGGCGCCTGCACCTACGGCCTTGTCTGCAGCCACGTTCGCGACATAACCCTGTGTTCTGATGAATCGGATGCGGAACCGCATCGCATGCGAGGCATTGGCCTCGCGAGATGAGGATTTAGAGGACGGCGGAAGAGACGAGATGAACATGCATGTTGAGACGCGGCCCGGCGGCTTGTGCGGTGGTTTCCTGGCGCTGGTTGCTGCACTCGCAATCACCGCTGGAATTGCCTCTGCCCAGGGAGTCGAGAGCAAGGAATCGGTGGATGCGATCGTCGGTTCCGAGGTTCAGGAAGAGGAAACGCAGGCTGCAGTCGACGAGGATAAGGTGATCGCCGCCATCGAGAACACCGCTGAAGCCACCCGGACCGTGCGCAAGGTGTCGAAGCTCGCAAAGGTCGAGATCGTATTCCTGACGGACGCCACTGCATCGGAAGGCGGCCCCCCTGCTGCCATTCAGGCCAAGGTCGAGGAAAATAAGGCGGATATCGCCGAATTGCGCAAGGAGCTGGAAGGCAACGCCATGCTCTTCCACGCGATCGATTCGCGACAGATCCTCATTCAGGACGTGCTGGCGGTATCTTTCCCGAATCCCGACAGCGTAACCATCTACGCGGCGGCAAAACCGGCAGGCTAACTGACGCTGATTCCGCTGGCGGCGCCGGTTCAGCGCCATGAGGCACGCCAACGGCGCGCCGCCGTCGGAGCTTCAGTGCAGGACGAGCAGGTCGTCCGACGAGAAGCTGATTTCGGTCTTCTCTCCCACCGCGGGCGGCGGCGTGGAGGGATGGTTGAAGGTGTCGAGCGACACCACGCTGTCGCCGACGCCGACGCGCACGCGGATGACCGAGCCCAGGAAATGGACGTCGGCGATCTCGCCGGTGAGATTGGAGTCGTTCGCTGCCTTGCGCCCGAGCGTGATGGCCTCCGGGCGCAGCGCCAGCGAAAGCGCATCGCCCGTCTTCGAGCCGTTCAGCTTGTTCTTCAGCGAAAGCTCCTGTGCGGCGACGCGCACCTTGCCCGAGGACGCGTCGGCGACGGTGCCTTCGAGCACGTTGAGCGTGCCCACGAAATTGGCGACGAACTTGGTTGACGGGCGGTTGTAGATCTCGAAAGGCGCACCGACCTGCTCGGCCTTGCCGCCATACATGACCACGATGCGGTCGGAGATCGACAGCGCCTCCTCCTGGTCGTGCGTGACGAAGATGGTGGTGATGCCGAGTTCCCGCTGGATCGCGCGAATCTCGTCTCGCAGCGACACGCGGACCTTGGCGTCCAGCGCCGACAACGGCTCGTCGAGCAGAAGCACCTTCGGCTTCGGCGCCAGCGCGCGGGCGAGCGCAACGCGCTGCTGTTGGCCGCCCGAGAGCTGGTAGGGATAGCGGTCGCCGAACTGCGGCAGCTTGATCAGTTCGAGCATTTCCGCCACGCGCCTGTCGGTCTCGGCCTTCCCCACGCCGGCGACCTTGAGACCGAAGGCGATGTTCTGGGCGACGGTCAGGTTGGGAAACAGCGCATAGGCCTGGAACACCATGCCGATGTTGCGCTGGTTCGGCTTCAGCCGCGTGACGTCCTTGCCGCCGATGGCGATGCTGCCGGCGGTCGGCTCCTCGAAGCCGGCGACCATGCGCAGCACGGTGGTCTTGCCGCAGCCCGAAGGGCCGAGGAAGGAGACGAACTCGCCGCGCCCGACGTCGAGGTTGAAGTCCTGCACGACGGTGACGTTGCCGAAGGCTTTCTTGACGCCCTGTATGGAGAGGAAGGTCTCGGCCATGGGTTGTTCCGATCAGTTGGGCCGGTTGGCCGATTTGGGCGCGAAGCGCGCCAGCACCTGGATGACGGACATGCAGCCCCAGGTGATGACGAAGGCAATGACGGCAAGCGCCGCCGGCTCGTAGGCGCGATTGGCGCCGATGTTCTGCAGGTAGGGACCGAAGGCCGGCCGGTTGAGCAGGCTCGCCATGGTGAACTCGCCGATGACGATCGCGAAGGTGAGGAAGGCGCCGGACAGCACCGCAATCAGTACGTTGGGCAGGATGATGCGGGCGATGATGGTTGTCCAGCCGGCGCCCAGGATCTGGGCGGCCTCAGTCAGCGTCCGCACGTCGATGGTTCGCAAGCCGGTGTCGACAGCACGGTACATGTAGGGCAGCGCGAGCGTCGCGTAGCCGATCATCAGCAGCACGTCCGTACCTCGTGCGGTCGCGAGGAATGGCAGCGGCGAGTTGGACCCATACATTCGGATGTAGCCGAACACGATGACGATCGCCGGAATGATCAGGGGCAGCAGCGTGATGAACTCCACCACCGGCCTGATCCACGGCATGCGCAGCCGAATCCAGTAAGCCGTCGGCACGACGATGAGCACCCCGATAAGGATGGTGAAGATGGCAATCACCACCGAATATCCGAAAGTCGCCTGGAAGCGCTCGTCGCCGAACACGACCCGGTAGGCGTCGAACGAATACTCGCCTCGCCGCATGCGCAACGAGAACTCGAGCGTGGCGATCAGCGGGATGAAGAAGTAGGCTGCGCCGACCGCGAAGGTGATCCAGGCCCAGATCGAAGAGCGCCTCATTTCAGCCACCTCTCCGACCGCGTGCGGAACCAAATGTAAAAGATATTGGCCATGCCCGTCACCACGATCATGCCGAAGGCGAGCGCATAGCCGAGGTGCGGATTATGCAGCACGTCGCCGCGGATCTGCGCGTAGAGCAGGATCGGCACGATGTTGAGCGAGGAGCCGGTGAGCGCATAGGCCGTGGCGATGGCGCCGAAAGCATTGGCGAAGAGCAGGATGACCGTACCGAGGAACGACGGCCACAGCACCGGGATGACGACCATGCGCCAGTATTGCCAGGTGGTGGCGCCGAGCGTCGCGGCAGCCTCCCCCCATTCGCGCTTCAGCCCGTCGATGGCCGGCGTGATGATGACCACCATCAGCGGAATCTGGAAGAAGAGGTAGGTGAGCGTCAGCCCCCAGAAGGACAGAATGTTGAAGCCCAGCGCATAGATGTTGATGCCGACCTCGCGCAGCAGGATGGTCACCAGGCCGAGCCGGCCGAGCGTGGCGAGAAAGGCGAAGGCCAGCGGCACGCCGGCGAAATTGGAAGCGACGCCAGAGAAGGTCAGCGTCGCGGAGCGCACCCAGTTCGGCAGCCCGCCGCGCACGATGGCGATGGCGATCGCCAGGCCGACCAGCGCGCCGAGGATGGCCGAGGCCAGGCTGATACGGATCGAGATCCAGTAGGCCGCAAGGATCGACGGCTGGAACAGATTGCGGATGTTTTCGAGCGTGTACTCGCCCGCATCGTTCTGGAAGGCGCCGACGACGAGGTAGAGCGTCGGCAGGATCAGGAACATCAGCGCGAAAATGAAGAACGGCGCCACGCCCAGCCAGTGCGTCGGCAGGCGAAACGCACGCGCCACAGGCGGAGCGGAGTGCCCGACAGCCGGATCTGATACTGTGACGTCAGCCATGAGACCGCCGGATCTGTTCGGTTTGGGACTACGGGACGCTCATGAGCGCGCTTCGGCAAGAGCACCGGGCGGCCGCAAGGCCGCCCGGGCAAGATACGTTACTGCACGTTGGCGCCGACCACCGTGTCCCACTGCTTGGTGATGATCTCCTTGCTGGCGGCCTGGTCGTCCAGCGACGGGAACACCGCGGCCTCGTAGGCGGCTGCCGGCGGCAGCTTGTCGAGCAGCTCCTGCGGGATCTTGCCGTTCTTGGCGAGATCGTTGAAGCGGATCGGGTGGCAGTAGCCCTTCAGCCAGCCAAGCTGGCCTTCGTCCGAATAGAGGTACTCCATCCACAGCTTCGCCGCGTTCGGATGCGGGGCATAGGCGCTGATCGCCTGCACGTAGACGCCGGCAACGACGCCCGTCTTCGGCACCACCACGTCGACCGGCGGATTGCCGTTCAGCGTGTCGCGGCCGGACAGCGCGTTGTAGTCCCAGGTGATGAGGATCGGCGTCTGGCCCTGGGCGAGCGTCGCCGCCTTGCCGATGACCGGAACGAAATTGCCGGAGGCATTGAGCTGCTTGAAGAAGTCCAGGCCCTTCTCGGCGGCAGACTTGGCGTCGGTGGCGCCGGAGCCCAGGCCCGCGGCATAGACGCCTTGGATCGCCTGGTTCGAGGCGCGCGGATCACCCGCCAGCGCGATCGAGTTGGCGTATTCAGGCTTCAGAAGGTCGGCCCAGTCCTGCGGCACGTTCTGGACCAGGTCCTTGTTCACCTCGAACGAGAGCACGCCGTAGTAGTCGCCGTACCAGTAGCCCTCGGCATCCTTGGCGCTGTCCGGGATCGTGTCCCAGGTCGACACCTTGTAGGGCTGGATCAGTCCGTCGGCCTTGGCCGAAGGGCCGTAGGAGAGGCCGACGTCGATGACATCAGGCGCCTGCGGGCCTTTGTTGTCCTTGTTGGCCTTGATGGCCTCGATCTCGTCGCTGGATCCGGCGTCGGGATTGAGTTCGTTGACGGTGATCTCGGGATACTTCTTCTTGAAGCCATCGATGACCGCGCCGTAGCCGCACCAGTCGTGCGGCAGCGCGATCGTGGTGAGCTGCCCTTCGGCCTTCGCCGCGGCAACGAGTTCATCCATGCTCTGTGCTGACGAAATGGCCGTCGTCACCATGAGCGACGCGGCAGTCAGGGATAGTACCTTCCCCGCAAACTTGAACATATGATCTCTCCGTTATAGGCGCTAAACGCACCTTCGGTGCGGTAGCGATGTCACATGACAGTCCGATGAACCTCCGCGGGGCCACGCGTGCCCCAAGCGGAAAAAGTTAACTACGTTTGTTGGCCCCCCGCAATTGGCCAGTTCCTTGTCCGGCTAAGATTCTGCTTGCGTTGTTTGAGCCCCTGCAAGGTGCGGGCCCTCCCTCTCCTCCTATCCTGACGTCCTCCCCGGCTTTGCGCCGTCGTTCAGAGCGTTCCCGTGAGCGCATTGTCGAGCAGCTGCAGCGCCGCCTTCTTGGTCAGCTTCACCGGGTTGCCCCCAGCCGTCGGGTCGACGACCGCCATGTCGGCGATGAGCATCTTGCGCTTCTTGTCCATTTCGAGCCCCTTGATGAGACCGGGCAGCGCGTGCGGGACCTTCAGGTCCTTGCGCAGCTTCAGCACCGCCGTGGTGAAGCCGTCGAAGCCGCCCTTGATGCCCAGGTAGCTGGAGAGCCGGCCGATGCGCTCCTCGATAGCCGGCCGGTTGAAGGCCAGCACGTAGGGCATGAACACGGCATTGGTCATGCCGTGATGGGTGTCGTAGAGCGCGCCGATTGGGTGCGACAGCGAGTGGATGGCGCCGAGGCCCTTCTGGAAGGCAGTGGCTCCCATCGCGGCGGCCGACATCATGTGCGCGCGTGCGGTCAGGTCGTTGCCGTTGGCGAACGCTTTCGGCAGGTTCTCGAACACCAGCCGGATGCCCTCCACCGCGATGCCGTCGGCCATAGGGTGGTAGCCCGGCGCGCAATACGCTTCGAGACAGTGCGCGAGCGCATCCATGCCGGTTCCGGCGGTGATGAAGGACGGCATGCCGGCGGTGAGTTCGGCGTCTGCAATGACGATCGCCGGCAGCATCTTCGGGTGGAAGATGACCTTCTTGGTGTGCGTCGCCTCATGGGTGATCACGCCCGCGCGCCCGACCTCCGAGCCTGTGCCTGCCGTGGTGGGAACCGCAATGATCGGGGCGATGGCGCCGGAATCCGCGCGTGTCCACCAGTCGCCGATGTCTTCGAAATCCCAGACGGGTCGCGCCTGCCCTGCCTGGAAGGCGATCAGCTTGCCGAGATCGAGCGCCGAGCCGCCGCCGAAGGCGATCACGCCGTCATGCTTGCCCTTCTTGAATGCGGCAATGCCGGCAGTCAGGTTGGACTCGATGGGGTTCGGCTTGACGTCTGAGAAGACAGCGTGCGGAACCTTCGCGTCGGCAAGGATCCTCAAGGTCTGCGCAACGACGGGAAGCTTCGCCAGCCCCGGATCAGTGACGAAAAGCGGCCGCTTGATGCCGGTGGCCGACAGCGCATCCGGCAGTTCCGAGACGCGTCCGGCGCCGAAACGAACCGTGGTCGGGTAGTTCCATTTTGAAACGAGTTTGGACATTTTCCGTTCTCTGACTGCAACGCTATGCCGGCCGCCGGCTAATGGACAAAGGTGTTTCGGACCCTGCGCGAATTGAGCATGTAGGGAACCCAGATCGCCATCATGGCGATCGCGCGCAGAAAGGTCTGCGTCGTCTCGCTCTCGATGGGCGTCATCCTCGCCGCGGCCATCGCCTGGCCGAACAGGATCTTGGCCGCCATAAGATCGGCGATGAGGAAGGCCAGGTTAATGCCTGCCCACACGACGTAAGTGCGTGGAAACTCCCTCTTCCTGCTGAAGAGGAGACGCAGGAGGTACGCCGGCAGCACGATGGCGATTGCCACGTTGGCGATGATCTCGAGGACCAGGAGCGTTGCCTGGGGACCGGTGAGAAACTCAAAGCTCTGCATCAGCCCCATGTACTGGCCGATCTGGACCACACCCTGGATGGGGGTGAGTATCAGCCCGATGATGGGCAGGACGAGCCATCCCCCGATGCCCTCCGGCCCCTCCCGCGCCGGAAGATCATACGCCCTCGCATCTATCATTTTTTCCCCTCCCCGGTGAATTGCGCTCAGATGGCCTCGCGCAGGTGATAGCTCTTCGGTCGGGTCAGGTTGTCGTACCCGATGGCCGAAAGCGCCGCCCCCTTGCCTGTGTCCTTGACGCCGGTCCACACGAGAGCCGGGTCGAGGTAGTCGCAGCGGTTCATGAACACCGTCCCCGTCTCGACGCGGTCGCCGATGGCGGCGGCATGGCCGGTGTCGCGCGTCCAGATCGAGGCGGTGAGACCATAGGGGCTGTCGTTCATCAGCGCGATCGCCTCCTCGTCGTTGCGTACCTTCATGATGCCGACGATCGGCCCGAAACTCTCCTCGCGCATGACGCTCATCTGGTGGTCGACATTGGTCAGCACCTCCGCCGGCAGATAGGGCGAACCGGCGCGATCCCCTTCCGCCTTCGTGTTCATGTGGGCGACGGCGCCCTTGCGCAGCGCCTCAGCCTTCTGCTCGCGGATGAAATCTGCAAAACGCGCCTGCGCCATCGGTCCCATGGTCGTCGCCTGGTCGAGCGGATTGCCGACGACGTAGTTCTTCGTCTCGGCGACAAAACCCTCGACGAACTCGTCATAGACCTTCTCGTGCACATAGACGCGCTCGATTCCGCAGCAGCACTGGCCGGAATTGTAGAATGCGCCCTCGACCAGGTTGACGATGGCGTGGTCCATCTTGGCGTCGGGCAGCACATACGCCGGGTCCTTGCCGCCGAGTTCGAGGCCCAGCGTCATGAAGGTGCCGGCCGCCGCCTTCTCGATGGCGCGCCCCCCCGCGACCGAGCCGGTGAAGTTGACGTGATCGATCTTGCCCGAGCCGAGCAGTTTTTCCGTCTGCGCGTGATTCAGGACGATGTTCTGGAAGACATGCTTCGGCAGGCCGGCCTTCTCGAAAGCCTTGGCAAAGCGCTCGCCGACCAGCAGCGTCTGCGCCGCATGCTTCAGGATCACGGTATTGCCGGCGATCAGCGCCGGCACGATGGTGTTGACCGCCGTAAGGTAAGGATAGTTCCACGGCGCGATCACCATGACGACGCCAAGCGCATCCTTCTTCACATAGCGGCGGAAGCCCTCCTTGGGATTGGAGGCCATCACCGGCTTCAGAGCCTGCTCCGCGATCTCGACCATGTACTGAGTGCGTTCCTTGACGCCGCCCATCTCGCCGCCATAGCGGGTCGGCCGGCCCATCTGCCAGGCGAGCTCCGGCACGATCTCGTCGTTCATGCCGACAAGGGCCTCGAGGAACGCCAGCATGTATTTGCAGCGCTCGGCGATAGTCGTGCGCGCCCAATCCATCTGCGCGGCCCTGGCGCGCTCGACGGCAGCGCTGATGGCCTGGTCGGAAGCGACCGGACGCTCGACGTAGATCGAGCCGTCGATGGGGGATTTGAGCTTGATGGTGTCCAAGATGATGACTCCAAGTCAACAGGGAACGATTTTTACGAAACCAGCGGCACCGTAAGCAAGGATGGCACGATCGCGGGTGACGATGGCCAAATTCTTCGATCGCGCTGTGGCAATGATAATCCGGTCTGTCGGATCATTGTGTACGAGCCTTGGCAGAAATGATGATTCGACCAGAAGCTCGGTGCTCACGCCCTCAACGCTCAGAGCGCCGGTTTCCACGAAACGTTCAAACCACGCGAGCGGCGACTTGATGTACGGAAGCCGCCCTTTAGACACAAGCATCCCGATCTCCCACGCGGACATGGCCGAAACAGCAATGGGTCCCCCAGCCTTTCGCACTCGTGTCACTTCTTCGACCGCTGCTCTTGCGACAGGCTGTTCGCTCGACAGCCAGAGCATAAAACACGTATCCAGCAACAATCCATCAATCGTCATACACCTTGCCCCAATCGGGATCTGCAGGTGCGGCGTAGTCGACGTCGGGAAGCAAGGTCAGGGTCCCGGCCATGCATCCGAATAGTGGATCGGCTCCGCGAGGCGGCACGATGTAGTCTTCGCTGTCGTTGCTCACGGCGCGTTTGCCACCGTACCTCGCCTGCCCCTCGCTGAAACCGAAAACTGCACCAACGAGCCGCTCCGTAGCGTCATCGGAAACCGCGACATTGGCGGTTTTGCCAACCTCCTTAGCGGCATTCCGCACATTCAGATGTTTCAGCACTTCATGCTCAGGCCTGCCAAGAACTTCCGCCATCCTGTGCGCTTCGGATGCCTTCGCGTTTCGTTCACCGCTCAGCGTTCGCGACAAAGCGGATCTGTCCAAGCCAATACGCCTCCCGAACTCGGCGTGCGAAATACCCAGATCCCCTATCCGATCCGCGAACCAGCCCTTGTCCACTTGCGCTCTAATCTTAGCCATATCGCCTCCCGCAATGTTGCGATATTCACAATCACAACATTGCATAAAGCGCTACACTGTCAATACCTTTCAAACCCTCTGTGCAGTTCCCAATCCGTAATACGACGGTCGTATTCGAGCTGTTCCCAACGTGCATTGTGGACGTAGTGCTCGATCACGTCCTCGCCGAAGGCCGCCTTGAGCATCTTCGACTTGGCCATGGTCTCCGTCGCCTCGCGCAGCGTCTTGGGGATTTCCGGCAGCTTGTCCGCCTGGTAGGCGTCGCCGACGAATGGCTTCTGCAGCTCGAGCTTCTCGTCGATGCCCGCCAGCCCCGCCGCGATCAGGGCCGCGAAGGCGAGGTAGGGGTTTAGATCGGCGCCGCCGATGCGGCATTCCATGCGGATGCCCTTGGTGCCCTCGCCGCAGAGCCTGAAGCCGGCGGTGCGGTTGTCCTCGCTCCACATGATCTTGGTCGGCGCAAACGTGCCCGCCTGGAAGCGCTTGTAGGAGTTGATATAGGGGGCCAGGAACCAGGTGAATTCCTTGGCGTATTTCAGCTGGCCCGCAGCCCATTGGCGGCCGAGCGTCGACAGCGTCCAGTCGGCCTTCTTGTCGTAGAAGAGCGGCGTCTTGCCGTCGCCGCTCCACAGCGAGTTGTGGATGTGGCTCGAATTGCCGGCGAGGCCGTAATTGTACTTGGCCATGAAAGAGATCGCCTTGCCCATCTGATCGGCGATCTCCTTGGCCCCGTTCTTCAGGATCACGTGGCGGTCGGCCATCTCGAGCACTTCCGCATAGCGGACGTTGATCTCCTCTTGGCCCGGGCCCCACTCGCCCTTGGAGTTCTCGATCGGGATGCCGGCCGCGTCCATCTCGTTGCGCAGCCGCCGCATCACGTCCTCTTCCTTGGTCGTGATGCCGATCAGATAGTCGCCGATATAGGGCGAAGCGGTCTTCAGGTTGTGCCAGTGTTTTTCGCGCGCCGAGTCATAGGTCTCGGAGAACAGGTAGAACTCCAGCTCCGAGGCGAAATAGGCGAGATAGCCGCGCTGCTGCAGCCGCTTGACCTGCTTCTTGAGAATGCCGCGCGGTGAGTGGGGCAGGTCCTGGTGATGGTGGTCCTGCAGATCGCTCAGCACGAGGGCGGTCTTTTCCAGCCACGGAATGCGCCGCAGGGTACCGAGGTCGGGCTTCACGACGAAGTCGCCGTAGCCCTTGTCCCAGCTCGCCGCCTTGTAGCCCGGAACGGGCTCCATATCGATGTCGTCGGCGAGCAGATAGTTGCAGCCATGGGTTTCGTCATAGGCCGACTCGACGAAGTACCTGGCCAGGAAACGCTTGCCGATCAGCCGTCCCTGCATGTCGACCGCGCAGGCCAGGACAGTGTCGATCTCGCCTGCGGAGACCGCCTTCTTCAACTGATCGAATGTAAGGTTTCCGGCCATTCTCGAACTCCGCCGCCTCTCGCGGCATGTTTGAAGATCGGCCCGGCCGCACCATGCGGCCGGGCGCGTTGGTCCCGTTGCCGGCCGCTATCAGGAGTAGCGATAGGGCGGGCCCGCTTTTCTCATCGAGTCGTTGTAGTTCCGGATGATCTCGATCACCTTGGCGCTGCGCGGGCTCTGCTGCGCGACGTCACCCCAGAACTTCACCGCCTCCTCCTCGACCTTCGCCCATTCCGCGTCCGGGATGGTCGTCAGCTCGAGCTTGCCGGTGTTGCGGTAGTTGGCCTCGCCGGCCCAGTACCAGTGCAGCCGGTAGTAGTGGGAGCTGTCGATGGCGAGGCGGAACAGCTGCTGCAGGTGCTCCGGCACCGCCTTCCACTTCTCGGTGTTGACGAAATACGACCCTGCCCACGCGCCCGACAGCGGGTTGGTGAGGAAGTATTTTAGAGTGTCGGCCCAGCCGACGGTGTGCATCTCCGTGATGCCGCACCAGCAGACGCCGTCGAGTTCGCCGGTCTGCATGGCGGGCTGCACGTCCTCGTAGGGCAGCGACACCGGCACCACGCCGAACTTCGACAGGAACTGGCCGCCGGTGGGGAAGGTGTAGACGCGCAGGCCCTGCAGGTCGGCCAGCGACTTGATGGGCTTGGTGGTGCCGAAGTTGCAGGGGTCCCAGGAGCCGGTCGACAGCCAGGTGACTTCCGGGATCTCGGCATAGGCCTCTTCCCAAACCTCCTTCAGCCCGTGCCAGTGCCAGAGCGCCGGCACGTCGAGCGAGTAGCGCGCCGCCAGCGGGAAGTAGGCGGCGAACGCCTTGACGTCGACCGGCGCGGCAGCCGAATCGTCGTCGCTCTGGGCGGCGTCGATGGTGCCCGACTGGACGGCGCGGAACAGTTCGCCGTGCGGGACGAGCTGGTCGGCGGTGTAGAGCTCGATCTCCATCTCGCCGTTGGCCGCCTTGTTGAACCACTGGATCGAGTTCTGGATCACGTGCTCGGCCAGCGCCGGGCCTGCATAGGTCTGCAGACGCCACTTGATGGGGGCCTGCGCCTTCACATAGGGCATCGCCAGCGTCGTCGCGCCCACCGCGCCCGCCGTGGTCAGGCCCGCCTTCCGCAGGAAATCGCGTTTGCTTATGCGTCTGTGGTCAGTCATCGTACCGTTCTCCTCTTCGCCACTCGTCCGCGCATGCCCGGGCGGACTCGATTTCGGGAAGTTGGCCTTCCTCTTTGTGTCTTGGTCCCGGGCGCCCCATCCGTCGCCCCTATCGTCCCGTGACTAGGTTGGGCAGCCACAGCGCGATCTGCGGGAAAATCATGATGATAATGAGCGAAAGCACCATCAGGAAGAAAAACGGCACGATGGAGCGATAGATGTCCACCAGCGTGATCTCGGGCGGCGCCATGGCGCGCATCAGGAACAGGTTGTAGCCGAAGGGGGGCGTGATGTAGGCGATCTGGCAGGTGATCGTGTACAGGACGCCGAACCAGATCGGGTCGAAACCCAGGCTCCTGACCAGCGGTATGTAGAGCGGAGCGACGATGACCAGCATCGCGGTGTCGTCAAGGAACGCGCCCATGATGATGAAGGAAAGCAGCATCAGGGAGAGGATGACCCACGGGCTGAATTCCCAGGTGTCGATCAGCAGCGTCTTGACCGCCTTCACTGCCCCCAGACCGTCATAGACCGAGCTGAAGCAGAGCGCGCCGAGGATGATCCACAGGAACATGCAGCTGATGCCGAGCGTGTTCCGCGTCGCGACCTCCAGGGTTTTCCTGTTCAGGTTGCCGGCCCACCAGGCGCCCAGCATGGAAAGCACTGCGCCGACTACCGAGCTTTCGACCAGACTCGTCACGCCCGTCATGAACAGGCTCATCATGACGAAGAAGATGGCGAGCGGCAGTATGCCCTCCCTGAGCAAAGCGAACTTTTCCGCGCGGGTGATCCGCGCGCGCTCCTCCGCCGGCAGCGCCGGGCCGATCTCCGGCTGGAACAGGCAACGGAGGTAGACATAGGCCGCGAAGATCGCCGCCATCAGCAGGCCGGGTCCGATACCGGCCAGCCACAGGTCCAGAACCGGCTGGCGCGCGATCATCGCGTAGAGCACGAGGACGACGCTCGGCGGGATCAGGATGCCCAGCGAGGAGCCAGCCTGTATGACGCCGGTGACCATGATCTTGTTGTAGCCGTGCCGCAACAGCTGCGGCAGCGCGATGGTCGCGCCGATCGCCATGCCGGCGACCGAGAGGCCGTTCAGCGCCGCAATCAGCACCATGAGCCCGATCGTCCCCAGCGCCAGCCCGCCGCGCACCGGCCCGAACCAGACATGGAAGAGCCGGTAGAGATTGCTGGCCATGCCGGATTCCGACAGCATGTAGCCCATGAAGATGAAGAAGGGCACGGTGATCAGCGGATACCAGTTCAGCACCTGGAAGGTGGCGTTGAACGGCATCTCGAACGACCCCTGGCCCCACAGCCAGAGCGCCGCGGCCGACCCGACGAAACCGATGACGCCGAAGACGCGCTGCCCGGTGAAGAGCAGCACCATCATGGTGCCGAACATGAAGAGGGTAATGGCCTCCGAACTCATGCGATCGGCTTCCCGCGGGCGACGGCGACGTCCTTGATGAAGGTGGAGACGCACTGCAGCAGCATCAGGAAGACGCCGGCCGTCATCACCACCTTGACCGGCCACAGCACTGGCGACCAGGCCGAGTAGTTCTTCTGGTTGTACTGGATCGCGTAATTGGTGCTCGAAAGGCCGCCGCCGAGGAGCACCACCAGATAGAAAATGACGAAGAGGATGGTGAACGCGTCGGTGATCGCGCGCTTGCGGGCGTCGAGCCGGCCGTAGAAGAGATCCATCCTGACATGCTGGTCCATCTGCAGCGCATAGGCGCCGCCCAGCAGATAGTAGGCGGACAGCATGAACTGGGACATTTCGAGCACCCAGTTCACCGGCACGCCGAACATGACCCGCGACAGCGTCGAGTAGAGCAGCATCGCCCCCATGACGAATAGCAAATACATGGCCACCCGTCCGACGCGATAGTTCATCGCGTCGACGTAGCGGACGAACGTCACTGCGAGGCTAGGCAATGTGTCCTCTCCGTCCCGGCGTCTGCGTCCCGATCGTCGAGCCTGCCAGGCGTCCCGCCTCGGCGATAGCCTCTGCGAGAATGGCGGCCCATCTCGCCTGGCCGGCGCCGTCGGCGATCTCGTCGTTCCTGACTTCGATCATCACGCATGGCAGTCCGCGGGCGCGCGCGTGCCTCTCCAGCGTGAAGTAGACCCGGTCGGCCGGCGAATAGGGCTCGTTGACCCCGACCACGAGTTCGTCGTGACGTCGCAGCGCTGCGATCAGGGGCGCCGACAGACGTTCATCGTCGTCGTGGATCACGCCAACGTGCCACGGGCGCGACACGCCGCGATAGACGGGGTTAAAGGAATGGATGGCAATGAGTTGCGTCTCCCGCCCGGCTGCGAGGCGGCCGGCGATCGTCGCGTCGAGCGCCGCATGATACGGCTCATAGGCGAGAGCGATTCTCTGGGCCGCCGCCGCGTCGCTGAGATCCGCGTTGCCGGGGACGGCGGTCGTCTCGCTGACGGCGGCGATCAGGTCGGGCGCGTCAAGCGGGCGGTTGAGATCAATGACGAGGCGCGACATGGTGGAGGCCACGAGGACAGCGTCGAGCGATTGTGCGAGCGCCTCTGAAACCGGGAGTGCGCCAGGATCCCAGGCGATGTGGCGCTCGAGATCGGCAGGAGACAACCCGAGCGAGCCGAATTGCCGGGGGACATGGTTCGAGGCGTGATCGCACAGGACCACATAGGGGCTGCTGCCGCCCTCGTTCAGCACCCGGGCCGCAGGAACCGCCTCACGATGGGCGCGCTCCCCCTCTTCCATGGCTCGCTTTCCCCTCCCCGGAGCACCTGTATCGTTTGATACGTCAATTATTGAATTGCGCTCTCCTGAAGGATTTCATACAGCTTTTCATGAATTGTCAAATGCCGAATTCGGCATCCAGGCCGGGGTTCAAGAATTCTTGCGGCCTCCTCGTCGGCTGCGGAGGATCAAGTGGGATCCAGCATAACGGAACGCATCTCCGAGCGGATCGACCTCATGCCGGCGGGCGAACGCCGCGCCGCCCAGACGCTGGTCGCCAACTATCCGCTGATCGGCCTGAGGACTGTCGCCGACTTTTCGGCTGCCGCCGGGGTCAGTTCGCCCACCATCCTGCGTTTCGTTTCCAGGCTGGGCTTCCAGAACTATGCGGAGTTCCAGAACCTGCTGCAGGAGGAATTGTCGGCCCAGCTGCAGTCGCCCTCCTCCCGCGCCGGACGCGCGGCCGGACAGTCCGACATCGACGCGCTGCCGACCATCGAGACGACGATCGGCAATATTCGCGAAACCTTCCGTCACATCTCGAAGAAGCAGCTGGCCGAATGCGTCGAGGCGCTCTCCAACAGCCGCGGCAAGGTCTTCCTTGTCGGCGGCCGCTTCACCGACCCCATCGCCCGCTACATGGCGGCTCACATGACGATCGTGCGGCCGAACGTCTTCCATCTGGCCGGACAGGAAAGCACCTGGCGCGACCGCCTGATCGACATGGGCAAGCGCGACGTGATCCTGATCTTCGACATCCGCCGCTATCAGGATAGCCTGGCGCGCTTTGCCGAGAAAGCCGGCGAGCGCGGCGTCCAGATCGTGCTGGTCACTGATCAGTGGCTCTCGCCCATCGCGCGCTTCGCCAGGCACGTGATCGCCGCCCGGACCGAAGTGCCTTCGCCCTGGGATTCCTCTGCCGCTCTCTTCGTGGTGGCGGAAACCCTGATCGGCGAGATCACGCGCCATCTGCAGGCGGACAGTGCGCGCCGCATGGGCGAGATCGATCGCCTGCGCTAGCTTGCAGCGCTGACGCAAGCGTGCAGTGCAGATTACCGAGATTTAATGATAAAGTGGCTGTCCAACAGGTTGAGAATTGCAATAAAGCCCTCATATCGGGTTGCGGGGACGAGCAAGCCGGAAAGTAGCTGCCATTCACACGGGGCAGCGGTTTCTCATGAGCTGGGGCGTGCATGAAAGTTTGGAAGCAGATCCTCCTGTGCGTGGCGATCCTGCTCGTCGCAGCGGGCGTCTGGGTCCGCTTCTTCCCCGGCGCGCAGGAGACCCTGGCGGGATGGGGCTTCGAATGGGCGCTGGCGGCCACCCCCGCCGCTGACGGGAAGCCGGCTGGCAACCAGCCACCCCGCGCCGCCCCGACATTGCCGGTCATCACCGACCAGGTCACGATGGAGACCATCAACGACCGGCTTCGCGCCATCGGCACAGGTCGCGCCAACGCGACGGTCACCGTGACGCCCTACACGTCCGGCCGCCTCACCGAATTCGTCGTACAGTCCGGCGCGCATGTGAACTCCGGCCAGGTGATCGCGCGCCTCGATTCCGAGACCGAGGAGATTGCCCTCGAACGCGCCAAGGTGGCGCGGGACCAGGCGGATGCGAAGGTGACCCGCTTCCGCGCCCTGCGCAGTTCGAACGCGACCACCGTAGTGCAGCTGACCGACGCCGAGACCGAACTGCGCAATGCCGAGCTCTCGGTGCATGAGGCGCAGGTGGCGCTTGACCGCCGCTCGGTCGTCGCGCCGATCTCCGGGATCGTCGGCATCCTGCCGATCGAGGCAGGCAACAACGTGACCAGCCAGTCGGCCATCGCGACCATCGACGACCGATCGAGCATCCTGGTGGATTTCTGGGTGCCGGAGCGCTTCGCGGCAGCCGTGCGCATCGGCGCCGAGTTGTCGGCCACGCCGCTCGCCAACCCGAAGGAGAGTTTCCGCGGGACGATTTCGGCAATCGACAACCGCATCGACGACAAGAGCCGCACTCTCTGGGTCCAGGCGAGAATCGCAAATCCGGCCGATTCGCTCCGCGCCGGCATGTCCTTCGAGATCACCATGCGCTTTCCCGGCGACACCTACCCGGCCGTGAGCCCCTTGGCGATCCAATGGGGAGCCGACGGCGCCTACATCTGGGCGGTCGATGCCGGCAAGGCCAAGCGCGTGCCGGTCCGCATCATCCAGCGCAACACCGAAAGCGTGCTGATCGAGGCCGGCGTCGCCAGCGGCGACATGGTGGTGACCGAGGGTGTGCAGAACATCCGCGAGGGTGACGAGGTGCGCATCGCCCGCAACGAGCAGCCGCCCGCGCCTGGCGGGTCATGAGCCGATGACGGACGCAACGAAATCTACCGAGACCGGCTTCACGGCGCTGTTTGTCCGGAGGCCCGTGCTGGCCTTCGTGCTGAACACCCTGATCGCCGTCGCCGGCCTTGCGGCTTTCTACGGCGTCGAGGTCCGCGAGCTGCCTGACGTCGACCGCGCCATCATCACGGTGAACACCGACTTCACCGGCGCCGCCGCTGAAACGGTCGACCGCGAGCTCACCGATCCGATTGAAGGCAGTGTCGCCCGCGTATCGGGCGTGAAGTCGATCTCCTCGACATCCTCCTTCGGCCGCAGCCGCGTCACCATCGAGTTCAACGACGGCGTCGATCTCGACGTCGCGGCCTCCGATGTGCGCGACGCCGTCAGCCGGCTCGGCAACCGGCTGCCCGACGAGGCGGACGCCCCCCGCATCGTCAAGGCGGACGCCAACGCTGACGCCGTGATGCGGCTTGCCGTCACCTCCGATACCCTTTCCGTCGAGGATATGACGGTCGTTGTCGAGGACCAGATCGAGGATGTGCTGGCCGCCGTCCCGGGCGTCGCCGACGTCCAGGTCTATGGCGACCGCGAGAAGATCTTCCGCATCGACGTCGACCAGGCGAAACTCGCCAGCCTCGGGCTGACCGTCGCGGACCTGCGCAACGCGCTGGCCTCCGTCGCCTTCGACACGCCGGCCGGATCCATCACGACCAGCAACCAGGACCTGATCGTCCGCACCACCGCCGACGTCACGACGCCGGAGCAGTTCGAAGAGATCGTCATCGGCGACAACGCCCACATCCGGGATGTGGCGACGGTCACCCTAGGACCCGACATCGGCCAGACGACCCTTCGCTCCGACGGCAAGACCGGCATCGGCATCGGCATCGTGCGCGCGGCAGAATCAAACACGCTTGATATCTCCGAGGGCGTCCGAGCCGCTGTCGAGCGCCTGCAGGCCGACCTGCCGGAAGGCATGACGATCAAGGTGACCAGCGACGACGCCACCTTCGTCAACGGCGCCGTGCACGAAGTCGAGATCGCGCTGGTGCTCTCGGTCAGCATCGTGCTGCTGGTCATCTACGTGTTCCTTCTCGACTGGCGGGCGACGCTGATCCCCGGCCTGTCCATGCCGGTCGCCCTCATCGGCACCATCGCGGCGATCTATCTCGCCGGCTTCTCCATCAACATCCTGACGCTTCTGGCGCTGGTGCTCGCCACCGGCCTCGTCGTGGACGACGCGATCGTGGTGCTGGAGAACGTCGTTCGGCGGCGCAACCAGGGCATGGGCCCGCGGGCCGCCGCGGTACTTGGCACCCAGGAAGTGTTCTTCGCCGTCCTCGCGACGACGGCGACGCTGGTCGCGGTTTTCGTGCCCATCTCCTTCCTTCCCGGCCAGACGGGCGGGCTATTCCGGGAGTTCGGCTTCGTCCTTGCCATCGCGGTGTTCCTGTCCTCCATCGTGGCGCTTACACTCTGCCCGATGCTGGCCTCACGCATGTTGTCGACCGCATCGGCCGGCAATCACGAAAGCAACGGGCTCGGCGCCAAGGTCGGCGGTATGCTGGCCGGCCTCTACCGCCGCTCGCTCAGGGTGTGCTTGGAGGCTCCGCTGATCGTGGTCCTGGTGGCTGTGCTGTTCGCCGGCACCGCCTTCTCCATGTTCGGTACCATCCGCCAAGAGCTGACGCCGGTGGAGGACCGCTCGGCGGTCATGCTGCGCATCAGCGCGCCGCAGGGCGTGAGCCTCGACTACACCGCGGAGCAGATGCGCCGCATCGAGGACCTGATCCGCCCCTTGCGCGACTCGGGCGAAATCGTCGCCACTTTCAGCAATGCCGGTGGCGGCGGCGCCTACAATTCCGGCTTCATGGTGCTGACGCTCGCTCCATGGGACGAGCGCGAGCGCACCCAGCAGCAGATCGCCGCCGAGGTGAGCCGGCTGGTCGCGCAGGTTCCGAGCGTCCGCGTCTTTCCCGTGCAGCCAAACAGCCTAGGCATCCGCGGCGCCGGCAACGGCCTGCAATTCGCGCTGGTCGGCAACGACCGCGCCGCGCTCAGCGAGGCCGCCGCGCAGATGATCGATCAGATGCGCAACGATCCGCGCTTCCTGCAGCCGCGGCTGTCGGTAGACGCGACCCAGCCGCAACTGAGCGTCGCCATCGACCGCACCCGCGCCTCCGACCTCGGCATCGACATCAC